>CAWBXZ010000001.1:0-390154 GCA_963792855.1 uncultured beta proteobacterium
ATCAAGTGAATACAAGAAATGTTTATTTAATTGGGTTGATTGGAAGTGAATGCTGAGACTATCAGCAGTTTCTTGCGCAAGAGTAATACTCGAAGTTATGACAAAACTTAAAAGGTTTTTTATAAATATGTTCATTTTAATCGCTGACCTGCAGTCAAAAACAAAAAAAGGGAATTCAAATCACCATCTCTTCCAAATAAACCTTCTACACAAACCTTAACTTGTCTGCCAAGAAATAGTTCCGCAAACTTCTTGAAATTTGGTGGGAATATCACTTACAAACAAATCAAGATTCGGATGATCTCTGTGGGTTGTTTCCAGTTTCAATTTATGAATTTCATTCTTAACAACTTCTGCGGTTGCTATGCCAGAATCAATTAACTTAACATTGTGGCCGATAACTTCTTGAATTACATCAATAGGATAATGAGTACATCCAAGAACCAATGTGTCATCGCTCGATACGCGCTGGTCGCTCGGCGGCAGCATCTTCGACGACGACCGCCGCACGGCCATTTATTCGCTGGGCGAGGAGACCGCCGAGTACCAGCATGATCGCCAGCTGTACTCGGTATTCGGCGGCTGGTCCAAGGGCCTGCGGAATGGCTGGGTGCGACGTTACCAGGCCGGCTTCGTATTTGACGACAATCAATTCAGCCGCCGTCACAGACGGCACGTTGCCAGCGCTCGTGCCGGAAAATCGCAAACTGAGCTATCCGTTTATCGGCATCGACCTGATCGAGGATCAGTTCGAAACGACGAGCAACAAGGAACAGATCGGACGTACCGAAGACTTTTACATGGGTCAACGTTTCTCCGTCAGGCTCGGCTTTGCGGCCGACAGCTTTGGCGCCGACCGCGATGCGCTGGTTTACATCGGCAGCTACAGCCGCGGCTTCGGCTCGCTCGATTCCAGCGCACTGCTCACGTCGCTGACGGCGGATGGCCGCGTCGAGGGCGGCAAGTCCAGCTAATGTGCTGCTGAACATTGGCGCTCGCTACTATCGGCACCAGTCCGACAAGCGCATGTTCTTTGCGACGATCGAAGCAGTCGCAGGTCATGCGCTGGATCTCGACAATGTCGTGGAACTCGGCGGCGACACCGGCCTGCGCGGCTATCCGCTGCGGTATCAGGGCGGCGATTCGAAGCTGTTGGCGACCCTGGAACAGCGCCTGTTCTCGGATTGGTACCCGTTCCGGCTGTTCCGCGTGGGCGGCGCGGTGTTCGCCGACGTGGGCCGGGTCTGGGGAGAAAACCCGGTCAATGCGCCGAATCAGGGCTGGCTGCGAGATGTCGGCTTCGGCTTGCGGTTCGCGCCGACACGCACCGGTTTCAGCAAGGTGCTGCATCTCGACATCGCATTTCCGCTCGACGGCGACTCGTCGATAGACGATGTGCAGATACTGCTAGAATCGAAACGCAGCTTTTAGTCAGCCTGTGTACGAACTTTGCGGCACCTTTAGTGTCAATTTCGGTTTTCACGCGGCCAGGATTTTTGGCAAAATGCGCGCTATGCAACCCCGAGTCATAAGTGGACTGGCCGCGCTGGTGACGTTGTTGCTGGTTTCCCTGGAAGCGTGCGTAACGACACCGCGGACCGCGTTTGCCGCGGCGCCGGGTGCGGTCGACTGCGTGGTACTGATACACGGACTGAATCGCAGTTGGCGTGCCATGCAGCCTATGGCCGAGGCCTTGCGCGAGGCCGGCTTCTCGACCGTGAACGTGGACTACCCGTCGCAGGCCGGATCGATCGAAGTGCTGGCGCCGATGGCCGTCGACACCGGGCTGGCCGAGTGTCGCAGGGCCGGCGCGGTGCGCATCCATTTCGTGACGCATTCAATCGGCGGCATCCTGTTGCGCTATGCGCAGAAAAAGTCGCCGATACCCGAACTTGGCAGGGTCGTCATGCTGGCGCCGCCGAATCACGGCAGTGAAGTCATCGACATCACGCGTGACTGGCCGACCACGGAACTTTTTGCCGGTGAAGCCGGTTTGCAGCTGGGCACCGATCCGGACAGTATTCCGACGCGGCTTGGGCCGGTAGATTTCGAGCTTGGCGTCATTGCCGGCACAGGATCTGTCAATTTCGTCATGTCCGCCATGTTGCCGGAACCGAACGACGGCAAAGTTTCGGTCGCCAGCACGCGTATCGACGGCATGGACGACTTCATGGTCGTCGACAATTCACATCACTTCATCACCGAAAGTGAATCGTAATCCGCAATACGACCTATTTTCTGCAGCACGGGATGTTTGCCGGATTCGGCAATGCGGGCTGATAACCGCTAGCCGGGACCAGCCTGGCAGAACTGCGGTTGCAGCGCTGCTCTACTTACACAGCTCGTCTTTCTTGGCGCGCGTTTCGGCGATGGTTTTCGCGGCGTCCGCTTTGCTCAGGTACTCGCGTTCGCCTTTCTCGTTGGTCTTGTAGAGTTGCGGCGCATTCAGGTAGGACTCGTAGATTTCCGTTGCGCGCGCTGCAATAATAGGCTTCGGCGCGTTCGCGCTCGGCACGTTGTTCGGCCGTTTCACCCGGATAGGCGTAGCCGGAGTCGGTCGCTTCCCCGTCGTCGCCTTCGGTCGTCCGCAAGGCTGCCGGTCGAGTGCCACACGAGCTGCACCGATACCGCGTTCTCATGTCCGGGTGATCGGCGTAATGCAGCTTGCCAAACTCATCCACCCACGTGTAGATCGGTCGTCATGGTATCCACGAAGTGCGTATTGCCGAGCGGATCGACCCATTTCCAGATATCGGCATGCGCCGCCGGACTCAGGACGAAAAGCGAAACGAAGCTTGCAAGCAGTTTTTTCATAGGCACTCCAATACACGCTAATTGTGGGCGTGCGAGCCCACAATTGGCTTGATTGGCGTCACAAATCCGGCAACTATTGCGGCGCGTCAAGGCGCTCCTGCAGGGCCTCGATTTGCCGCTGCTGCGCCTGCACGACGCGCGTCAGCACGGCGACGATGTCCATCGGACTGAGGCCGCTGCCGATCGCTGCTGGCCACCAGGTCCGGCACATCTTCGGCAATGAAACCGAGCTGCGCTTCGGCCGCATCGTTGATGTAGTTGAAGTGCACGGGCTCCAGCCTGACCAGCGCGTCCAGCGCCTCCTCGAGCGTCAGTGCATTGATGTTTTCCTTCATCGCGCGGGACGAACTGTTGGTCCACACGCCGCCTGCGGTTACGTAGGCGCCGCTCGCCATTTGCAATGGATGCGCCGGTCGCGAGACGCCGATGCCGACGTTACCGTCGTTGCTGATGGTAATGCGATCCACCGACCCCGCGCCGATCGTCAGCGTACTCGCACGATTGTGCATGATGTAGCCGGTGTCGCCGGACGACTGCGTAATCATCAGTCCGGCGACGCCGCTGTTACGATCGTGAATCTGGATGCTGCCGTTGACTTCGAGGCGTTGCTTCGGCTCTGTCGTGCCGATACCGACCTGGTTGCCGTCGTCATACATCTGCGACGCGGCACCCGTGGTCTCGTCCTTGAATCTGACGAGGTAGCCACGGGTCCCCCTTGATCGCGCCGGCGCCGTCTGCTCCGGGTGGGCCTGGCGGCCCGGCGACTCCCGCTGGACCCGGCGGTCCGGGCGGTCCGGGAGGGCCTGGCGGGCCCATGGCACCGGGCACGGCGGCAACGACTGCGGCTGCCGCGGCGGGGTCGGGGGTGACATCGTCATCCGGAGCAGGAACCGGCTCGGCCGTGATCGTGGCCGTATCCACCGCGGCCACGTCGATCTCGTCCGGCACCGCCAGCGATGCCGGCGCGGGTGCGGGTTCCGGCTCAGCTACGGATTCCGGCTCGGGCGCGGGTTCGGGCGCGGATTCGGGCGCCACAGCAGCGACGACAACCGTCCATTCAGTGCTGATAAAGCCGGACTCACCGCCTGCCAGTTGCACTTCGTTCCAGCCATCCGCGGTGGCCACGAACGGCAGGGAAGATCCTTGCTCGAGGCGACCAACCACTTCTGCCCCGGCTGCCGGTGTGCGCCGTATATTGACGTATGTCTGTACGTCGGCGACCGGTACGACGGTGTCTGCCAGGCACAACAGCGGCAGAGTCAATACGGCCAGGATCAGAAATTTCTGCATGACCCGCTCCAGCGATTGGGTGGACCCCCTTTGTGCCATATCCGCTTGCGCAAAAAGGTGACGCAGTTCTGCTCTTTGCGGTCGGTGGTTGCCGACATTGGCATTTCCGGCCGGGTTGTTATCATCACTGGCCAAGACGCTGAACTGCCGCTGCATTGTCCCCGGCCGGAGCCAAAAGTATGAGTCACATCAACGAATACCACGACAACCTGGTCACGATGCTCGAGCTGATCTGGGGTGACGGCTACATGGCGCCAGGCGGGCCCGGCAATATCGCCAATTTGCTCGACGGGATTGACGCCCGCGGCAAGCGAATTCTGGATATTGGCTGCGGCATCGGTGGTCCGGCGTTCGAGATGGCGCGAAGCCACGGGGCCGAGGTGGTTGGTATCGATCTCGAAGCGCCACTGGTCGAGCGCGCGCGGCGCGCTGCCGTGCGGCACGGCCTCGAAAAACAATGCAGCTTTGAAATCGTGGAGGCCGGCCCGCTGCCGTTTGCCGACCGTACGTTCGACATCGTCGTCAGTTCCGGCGCCTTTACGCAAATTGCCGACAAGAGCGATATCCTCGGTGAATGCCTGCGCATACTGCGGCCGGGTGGGCAGCTGCGCTGCTACGATTGGTTGAAATCGGCGGGCGACTACTCGGATGACATGCGCTACTGGTTCAAGCTCGAAGGCATAACTTACGGGCTCGACACATTGCAGGACTATGCGCAACAGCTGGTTGACGCAGGTTTTGTCGACGTCAGTGCCGAGGATGCATCGGACTGGTATCGCGCCGAGGCACGCCGCGAATACGACCTCATGCGCGGCGAGTTATACCCGCGCATGGTTGAACGGCTGGGCCAGGCGGACGCCGACTACTTCGTCGAAAACTGGCGCATGCTGGCAATCGTCGTCGGCAATGGCGAAATGCAGCAAGCTTATTTTCGCGGTACCCGGCCCGCCACGGACTGAGCCGTATCGCTAGTCGGCAAACCGGTCGCCGAGCGCCTGAAACAGTGCCAGCTGCATAGCCCAGTCGCCCGGCGCGCTCGCCGCTTCGCGCGCTGCGTGCTGCGCGATGATCAGGTCATGCACGGGATCGATGTGAATGGCCTGGCCGAAGATTCCTGACGCGGCGAACGCCGAGTTGCCCCTGAGCCACCAGAGGTAGCCGTATCCGGCCATGGCGGCCGACGGTGTGGTCGACTCCGCCATCCAGTTGTCCGGCAATACCCGGGTGCCGTCGCGCAGCTGGCCATTGTGCAGGGCAAACAGGCCGATCCGCGCATAATCCCTGAGCGTGGCGTTGAGGCTGCTGCCGCCGAATTCGCCGCCGCCCGGCTCCGTGAGATTCCAGCTGGCGTCAAACTCCATGCCGAACGGCTGCCAGATCTTGTTGCCCAGGTAGGTCGACAGGTTGTTGCCAATCGCGGCGCGCAGCAGCGTTCCGACCAGGTTGGTCTCCGCCGTGTTGTAGCTGAAGACCTCGCCCGCGGCGGCCACCCGGGATTTTGGCCGCAGCTGATCGTAGACGCTCAGTGTGTCCCATTCGATCGTATTGATGTCCGACGCCGGGTCCGCATAGTCCTCGTTCCAGGCCACACCCGATGCCGTCTGCAGCAGCTCGCGAATCGACACCGCGTCGTACGCCGAATTCCTGAGGCGCGGCAAATAGTCGCTGACCTTTTCATTTACGCTCTCGATGTAGCCGTCGCGAATGGCGGCACCGACCAACAGCGAGGTGACCGACTTTGCGACCGACCACGACATCCAGCGGCTCGTAGCCGAATTGCCGAGCTCGTAGCGTTCGTAGACGATAAAACCATCCTTGACGATCAGCAGGCCTGCAACATTGTTGTGCCGCACGTAGTCGTCCAGCGACACCTCGGTGCCTTCGAAGGTGAATGAAAATTCGGACAGGTCGGCAAGCTTGTACGGCAATGGATAGGGGTCCGCGCCGGCCGCGATCGACCGCGTCGGTGTCAGCCGCGGCATGTTTCTGAAGCCGGCCACCTTCTGCGGCGTGCTCCAGAACATGATGTTGTCAATCGGGCCGAAGTTGGCAGCATCGTCGGCCGGATCGATTACGGGGCGCGTCCGCATACGCGGCCGCCAGCAACAGCGCCGTAAGCGAAACGAGTGTGGCAGCGACTGTCGCGCGCCCGATTAACGTCATGATCGTGCTCTGCCGGGTAGGCGCTAAATAGTAACAAACCGCGGCTTACGGTTGCTCCCGATCTCTCTATAATCGGCCGGATGCATGGGTCACCTACCGCAAGTCCGCAGTCACCGGCTGTTATCCGTCTCGAAGGCGTCCAGCGTGTCTACCGCATGGGCGGCGAAACTATATATGCGCTGCGTAACCTCGACCTCACGATCGCGCGCAACGAATACACGGCGATCATGGGAGCATCGGGTTCCGGGAAGTCCACGATGATGAACGTCATCGGCTGCCTGGACTCGCCGACGGCGGGCCAATACTGGCTCAACGGGCGGCTCGTATCTGCGATGAATGACAGGCAACTCGCGGCCGCACGCAATCGCGAAATCGGCTTCATCTTTCAGACCTTCAACCTGCTCGCGCGGATGAACGCGCTGCACAATGTTGAAATTCCGTTGATTTACGCGGGCGTCCGGCGCAAGGAGCGCCAGGCAAGGGCCAGCCACGCGCCTCGCGACGGTCGGGCTTGCCGACCGCATGCTGCATCGGCCAGCCGAAATGTCCGGCGGCCAGCGGCAACGAGTGGCGATCGCCAGGGCGCTGGTCACCGCACCGAGCATCCTGCTGGCGGACGAACCTACTGGCAACCTGGACTCGACGACCAGCCAGGAAATCATGGGCCTGTTTGACAGCCTGCACGCCGCTGGCAATACCATCATAATCGTGACCCATGAGCACGATATCGCGGCGCATGCACTGCGCGTGATTCGCCTTAACGATGGCATGATCATCAGTGACGCAGCGTCCGGAGACAATGCATGAACAAGGTTTACCTGCTGTCAGTGGCGGTCATACTCGCCGCCTGCGCGGACGACAAGGTATCCGCACCGACCTATGCCACTGCCACTGTGGAGCGTGCATCGATCAGCGTATCGGTCGGTTCGTCAGGTATCGTGGAACCGCTGGCGACGGTCGAGGTCAAGTCCAAGGCATCGGGTGAAGTTCTCGAACTGCTGGTCGAGACAGGTGACTACGTCGAGGCGGGAGCGCTGCTGGCACGCATCGACCCACGGACGGTCCGTAACCGCTTCGCGCAGGCGGAAGCGGAGCTGAAAGCCGCGTTGTCGCGGCGCCAGATTTCGGCCGCGCAGATGCAGCGTGCGGACGCGCTGGTCAAACGCGGCACGCTGACAGAGATCGAGCACGAACAGGCGGCGCTCGAACTTGCCAACGCCGAGGCGCAGGTCGTTAGCGCCGAGGTCGAGGTCGAAAATGCGCGCATCGCGGTCGATGACACGGAAATACGCGCGCCGGTCGCCGGCACGATCATCGCCAAACCCGTGGAGAAAGGACAGGTCATTTCATCACCGACGCAGGATTTTGCCGGTGGCACGGTATTGCTCAAAATGGCGGACCTTAGCGCCGTGCAGATCCGCGCACTCGTGGACGAAACCGATATTGGCAAGGTGCAGCCGGGCATGCCTGCCAGCGTTACGGTCGCGGCGTACCCGCGGCAACCATTCCATGGCGAAGTGATCAAGATCGAACCGCAGGCGGTCGTGGAACAGAACGTCACGATGTTTGCCGTGCTGATAGCGATTCAGAACGAGAACGGCCTGTTGTTACCGGGCATGAATGCCGAAGTCGAGATTTCGGTGGCCGAGCGTACCGATGTGCTCTCGCTGCCGGTCATGGCGTTGCGCACCACACGGGATATCGCGTCAACCGCAAGCATCCTCGGCATCAGCGAGGCAGACATTCGCAACGCCATCGCCAGCAATACGTCCGGCACCAGGAAAACGCCCGCCGCGGGTACCGGCAATCGAGCTCCGGGCCGCGGCAAACCGTCGGCCAAACCCGACTATCGCTTTGGCGGCGACTTCTGGGTCGTCGTCAAGGATGCCAGCGGTGCGACCCGCATCGCCAACGTCACCACCGGATTGACCGACCTCGACCGGGTCGAAATCGTCTCCGGCCTTGACGAGGCTGACCAGGTGCTGTTGCTGCCCAGTGCGCACCTGTTCGAAACCCAGCAGCAGTTGCAGCAATTTATCGAGCGCCGCGTCGGCAGCGTTCCCGGTATCAGCTGAGGACCTGGCATGCTCATCGGCGAGACTTTTCTCATTGCTTTGCAGTCCATTCGCGGCAACCTGTTCCGCGCAACACTGACGATGCTGGGGATCGTGATCGGCGTGGCCGCCGTGATCACGATGGTTGCACTGGGCACCGGCGCACGCCAGGCGATCGACGCTCAGATGGCGGCGCTCGGCGGCGATATTCTCGCGATAACCTCGTCGAATCGCTTCAGTCGCGGCGTGGCACGTGACGAACAGACGCTGACGACTGCGGATGCCAGCGTCGTTTTGCAGGAACAAAATCCACCCGTCTTGTGCGTGAAAGTTTTAGAAGATCAGGGCAGACACGGTCTCGAAACCGGCGACCGAGTCACTTTTGCGCGGTTGCAGGGATGTCCGTGGATCGAACAGGGGACCGAGTACGAAGTCCTCGTGACCGGTCCGTACACGTTCGAATTACCGAAAGTTCCTGTCGTCGATAACAACAAAGGCGATAACGATAACAACAAAGAACACGAGATCGTTAATCAGCAGGGGTACATTACGCAGGTCAAGCAACCCGTCAAGATCAAATTCGGAACGTACGAACAAAAATTGAAGGAACCTGGCGATTTCGTGATGTCGGACTTTGCCAAGTTCGATCGTCCACCGATGTTGCATTTAGGTTTCCAAGCCTTGATGTCGTACGTATCCCAGCAGCAGTCGTCGTCCGATGGCGGCGGTGGCGGAGAATCGTTACTACCGGCACCGGGCGATAAGGAAGCTGCAAACGCTGTTTTGGAACTTGCCAAGCAAATGGACGTCGACAACAAGGTATTCTCGGCCGATGGCAACAGCAATGCCGTCGCCGAACGCGTCCTGCTTCACTTGGCATCCGGGAGCCGGGCGGTCCTAAGCCCGATGTGCGCCGCGCTCGGTGGAATGGTCGGTCAGGAAGCTCTCAAGGCGTGTTCGGGTAAATTCACCCCCATCAACGGATTCTTTTACCTGGATGCCGACGAAACGTTACCCGACGACATTTCACGGCGCTGTTTTCCAACACCCGGCGTGCGCACGAGCTGGGCAGGACAGATGACTGGGTGGTGATCTATTTTTATGACGGTGAACACCATGAGGAAGGACAGCGCACCGTGGTCACCGAAACGCGCGGGCCGATGGCGGGCAAGCGCGTTGTGCGGGGGCGGGAGACGGAATGCCTGCAAGCCGATACCGGCTGACTTTCGTTGCTGATGCCACGTCCCATCGGGCGCCTGCCGCATCGCTGTGACGTATGGAAATTGGCGTTAAACGCGTACTGGCCCAGCCAGACCTCGTCCGCTGATGTCCGGGGTTGCGCAGTCAACGGCTTCCGCGTGTTGCGTCGAGATGTTGTGCCGAGGCGGCTGCCGAAGGGTCCGGTGCCGGGGCAAGCGCCGGCGAGGGAATGTCGCCGAGTGCGTTAGCTGTTTACCCAGACGATGACCGCTGCAACCAGCGCGAACCCGGAGAGGCATGCCAGCACCAGGCCGGTGACCCGGGGGTGGGCCTCGGTCAGATTGTCCAGCGTCATATGCATCTCGCCCGCGGACTTTGTGAAATTGCCGGTGTCGTACCAGCGGTCCAGTCTGACCCTTAACTTCTCTAATGTGTCGGCGGAAACGAGCATCATGACACCGACGAAAAGTGCCAGCAGACCACTCAAAAGCAACAGCCATCTCAGGCTCTCGACCAGTATCTCGACGATCACCGGGTGGGCATATGCGCTCAGCGCAAAAACGACATAGGGAAGATCGATCACGAACAGCATCATGAAGACGGTGTAGGCACCGCCAACGATGAAGAGCGATGCGGAGGATCGGCGCCGCTTGAAAATGGCCTTGTCAATATCGCGCGGCGTTTCCATCCGGTTGATCTGCTTGCGAACGGAAACCCGACGGTTGGTGGCCTTGAGAAAGCGCAGCGTGCGCGCGCTGCTGACATTCAATCCGACGCCAAGGGCGATGCCAACGCATGCCGCGAGGATAAAGACCGAAACGGCAAACGTTATCAGGATTTCGCTGAAGTGCTCATTTCCAAACACAATCATCCTCCGTGATCGCACCAGTCATTGGGCCGGGTAGAGCGGGTCGCCGCAGTTGACGATTTTTCGCCGTTGCGGTGCGCGAGGGACGGTTCCCAATGCGCCGCAAAGCCCGGAAACCGGCCACGAATCGCTCGAACTACCTGGGTATAAGCGAACTGCGTACCATCCGGACCGGGTTTGGATGTCGTGCGGAGACGACAGGGTTTGAAACCTGGATTCGCCTGCCGTTTGAGGTGCTGCGGCTGCTTCGGGGATGGGCTGATGTGGCCGTGAGCGCGTGTCGCAGATGGTTCAACGAGCCATCGACTTCACGACTTGCTACCTTATGACTTGGTGCTTCCTGACTGAGGCATGGCATCGAACTTTGGCAGATCGCCGTGCATCAGGTCCCACGGTTGTGCGCTCTTCACAAAAATATCGCGGCTGGGTTTGTACCAACTCGGGTCATCCAGGCTGCCAGCGTAGAGTACGGTAACGCCCGTGTTCGCGCCGTTTTTCAGAAATAGCGGCGATCCGCAAGCGGGACAGAACCCTCGTTGCATGGTGTGCCCTCGGTCCGACGTGGTTTCGTGCCAGCGCGGCTCGCCGTGCAGCAAGTTGAACTCGCTATCCTTCACCAGCACCGCCGGGAAGTACGCGCTGCCGGTGGCCCGTTGACAATCGCGGCAGTGGCAATTTCCCATGTAGCGCGGTGGGCCGGAACAGGAGTATTGAATATCACCGCAGGCGCAGCCACCGGTAAATGCGTCTGGCATGTTTTCCTCCGAATTGCGCGTTGAAACAGGGTCGAGCCCGATGGGTGTCATGCCACGGTCCTGGCAAGGAGATCGGGGCGAATGGTCGCTCGATATCATAAACGCTACGGACCGATGGTCACCATGGCAGTGTGTCTGTGGGCGCGATCGCTGCACAGGCAATAACCAGCGCAATCTGTACAAGTGATTGCGAAGGGGGGGCAACTCGGCGAGTCACGACATCACAAACACCGCAAGGCAAAAGAAACGGGCCGCTGTGCGCGGCCCGGAGAACGTTACCGTCGGAGAACTTCTACTGGCAGGTCCCGCCCCACACAGCGGTGGCCATCATGCCGTCGGCCAGGTCGTCCTGGTACCAGCCGGAATTGTTCTTGCCGGCAAATTTGCCGGTGCCGCCGGTGGATTTCCACACGCCTTTGCTCGCTCCGGGCGCCTGATGGAAGGAGATGCTGGAGGTATCACCGTCCTTGTCGCGGCGCGCACAGTAGCCCATTGACTGGACTTTTCCGTCCGGTGTCGCAAGGACGGTTCCGGAGCATTCTCCACTGTTGTTGTGATAGATCGAGTCGGGGCTGATGAGGATGCTGTATCCCTTCAGGAGGGTGATCGAATGGTTGGGGCCCAGTTCGGTCGTCTCGACGCTCTGCCAGACAAGTACGTCGGTGCCCGAGCAGTTGTCGGCCTGGGCCAACGATGTGCCGCAGGCCAGCACCACAGCAGCTGCGATACGGGTATGGAATGTCTTGAATCCACGCTTCATAGCAGTCTCCTCAGATGTTTTGGTTCGATATCCGCGGCCCTGATGGAGCGCGGACACCGCAATGCGCATAAAGCGCACGATGGAGGTTATCCGGGGACTGCTTACCGATAGCTTACGGATTGCAAAGAAGGATTCGGCGTTAACGATTGGTTGTTCGGGTAACGGTAGCTTTGCACGAAGCGTCTGAGTATCTCGCGGGCATACGGGGTGGGCTTCTCGCTGACTTTTTTCTTCAATTCGTCGGCTTCGTGCGGCTGAAAATAGCCATGATCCCGATAGACGTCGATTCGCAAGGCGAACTCGGCGGCGTCGGCTTCGGGATGGAACTGGGTGGCATAGACGTTTTTTCCGACGCGAAACATCTGTACCGGGCAAACGCCGCCGGTCATGAGCAGAACTGCGCCATCGGGCGTTGTGTCGACCGCTTCCTTGTGACCGAGCAGTACATCGATTTGTTCGGGGAAGCCCGCGAGTAACGGGTCCTGCCGTCCTTCCCCGGTAATGTCGAGTGTCACACAGCCGACGGCCTCGCGATACTTCGAGGAAATGCGTGTGCCGAGGTAGTTGCCGAGCAGCCCGTTGCCGGAGCAGGCGCCCAGAAAAGGAATGTCGCGGGAGACCACCTGATCGAGCAGCCGGTTGAAATCGGCCTCGATCTTTTTCTGGATCTGCGATTTGCTGTCTTCGGGCGTGCTGATATCGAACGGGCTGCCGCCGACAATGATCGCGGAATAGTCATCAAGGTTGAGCTTGTCAGGAATGCCGCTCTTCTCGATGCGTATTCTGTGCGCGTCTCCGGCCCGCAATTCACCATGCTTGAGAAAGCAGGCGTATTCGCTGTCGGAGGTCGCGTCTTCCGGGCGCAGTTGCAGAATCAGTACGGGGCCGTCCGTTCTCACCTGAGAGATCCCTTTGTGAGGCATTGACGAACAACCATTCTATTGCGCTGCTATTTCGTGCCCTTTACCCGGTACTTGTTCACCATTTCCTCATTCCATTCCATTCCGAGGCCGGGGCGGTCGGGCGGGCGTGAGCATGCCGTCGGCGAGCGGGTAGGGTTCGACGAGCAGCTGGCCGATGACGTCCATGTGCTCCAGCCAGTCGGCCGTCGGCGTCGCGCAAAGTAAATGACTGCTGGCTTCGACGAAGGTGTGCGATGACATTTCATAGCCGCCCATGCGCGCCAGTGCGGCGGTTTCCATCCATCCCGTGACACCGCGGATGAACTGCGGGTCGATCATCACGTAGTCCATCGCCTTGGCCTTCATCGCAGTGTGCATGTCTTCCGGGCCATTGAAGTTCTCGCCGATCTGAATCGGTGTGGTGATCGCGTCGGCGAGTTTGGCATTGCCTTCGTAATCATCGGCAATGATCGGCTCCTCGATCCAGGCGAGCCCTTCATCGTCGAGCGCCTTGCAGCGGATCATCGCCTCGGCGACGGTCAGCGACTGGTTGTAGTCAATCATCAGCGCGCGTTCGCCGAGTACGCGTTTGGCCGCACGCACCGCGGCAAGGTCTTCTGCGAGCGTCGGGAATCCGGCCTTGATCTTGAGGCCGGGGTAGTTTTCGGCAACGGCTTCCTCTGCGACTTCGACGACACTGTGTTCGTCGTACAGGCCCACGCTGTAGTAAGGCTTGAGTGCACGAGGCTGCGCGCCTAGCGTGGCATACAGGGGTTCGTTGCGTCCGCGCGCGTAAGCGTCCCACAGCGCCATGTCCAGGCCACCCATGGCAGTACAGAACGTGTTCTTCACGCCCCACAGACGCATCCGGCGCATCAGGAAGTCGTACACGTCGCGCGGCGAGGCCGGCATGCCCTTGATGAGCGTGGCCAGCGACTGGATGGATCCTTCCAGCGCGGGGAGCAGTTCGGAAAAGTAGATTTGCGTGTAGGCCCGCCCGACCACGCCGTCGTCGCGCACGAGATCGATGAGCACGACCGGAAAGCTCGGGATAAATCCCGACGCATTGCGCAGCGGTCGGCGAATGGGTGCCAATACCTGGGTGGTTTTTACGTCCTGAATTTTGGCCAAACTCATCTTTCGGGCTCCCTTGCGTCTTGTTGCCGATATCGAAGGCGGTATTGTCCATGAAATAGCGGCGGAACGTTTTCGCCAGCGCGGCGAGCGGCCACCATCGACGGCACCGGGTAGAATCCGCTTTCACGGAAATTTCTATCAAGGAAGAAAGAAATGCAGATCAGATCCATCGGCGTTGTCGGCGCCGGCACCATGGGTAACGGGATTGCGCAGGCGTGTGCGGTGGCGGGCTTTCCCGTCACGCTGACGGATATCGCCCAGGCGCAGCTCGACCGCGCCATGAAAAACATCAGCGGCAGTCTGGAGCGCCTCGTCAAGAAAGAGAAGATGTCCGACGATGCCCGCAACGCCGCGTTGGGGAAAATCACGACAACGACCGAGCTGGGCGCCATCGGCAACAGTGATCTGGTTGTAGAAGCCGCGACCGAGAACCTGCCGCTGAAGCTCGAAATCTTCGGCAAGCTGGATGCTGCCGCGAAAGCGGACGCCATCATAGCTTCGAACACCTCGTCTATCTCCATCACCAAACTCGCGGCGGCGACGAAGCGGCCAGACCGGGTCATCGGCATGCATTTTTTCAACCCGGTGCCTGTCATGCAGCTGATCGAGCTGATCCGGGGGCTGCAGACTTCGGATGACACCTACCACTCGGTCGAGGCGATTTCCAGGGCTTTGGGAAAGACGCCCGTACCAGTGCGCAATTCGCCCGGGTTTGTCGTCAATCGCCTGCTGTGCCCGATGATCAATGAAGCGATCTTCGCGTTCGGTGAAGGCCTCGCCGGTGCGCAGGAGATTGATGACGCCATGCGGCTCGGGTGCAACCATCCGATCGGGCCGCTGGCACTGTGCGATCTGATTGGCCTGGACGTACAGCTGGCAGTGATGCAGGTGCTGTTCGAAGGGTTCAAGGACCCGAAGTACCGGCCTGCGCCCTTGCTCGTTGAAATGGTCGAGGCCGGCTATCTCGGCCGCAAGACAGGGCGGGGTTTTCATACGTACGGCTGAGCCGTTCCAAAGCTGCAGCTGGCGTGGCGCGTAACGCTGTTGCGCTGGCACCCGGGCGTCGGGCCGTCACTCGCGGCCTGCCGGCCGGGTGCACACGGTTGTCCCCCGGTTCCCTGTTGCCCATGCTGGCGGCGGTCACGCACGGCCGGGTCCTGCATCTGCTTGCAGTCAGGGCCGGGTGAGGCCAATGTTGATGCGCGTCAAAACCGGATGCTTCTCGTGAGGTTACCTTGATGAAAGAGGCAGTGTGTAGCCGGATGCCGACATTAGAGAAGAAGGTTGGTGTCATTCCATGCGCAGGCGCGTGCATTTCATGTTCCGGGGCCGGCAATCCGTGTCAAAGAAAGGGAGAGCGATGCCAAAGTCAATTTTCTACCTGTTGATGGCCGCAACAATGGCGGTGACGTTCGGCTGCGCGACTTCGCCAGAGTCGGGCAAGGGGTTCACATTGCCGGAGGGCGACCCGCAGGCGGGCAAGGCAAACTACGTCAAGTTCTATTGCAACGCATGCCACAACATCAGCGGTATCGATCAGTCGGCCGACCAGGGCGCAGCACCGGAACTGTCGATCATGTTGGGCGGCGAAGTGACGCGAATCGAGACCTACGGCGAACTGGTGACATCCATCATCAACCCTTCGCACCGGCTCGCGAAGGGCTACCCGGTGGACGAGGTGTCGTTTGACGGTCAGTCGAAAATGGTGAACTACAATGACGTTATGACGGTGACGCAACTAACCGATCTGGTCGCGTTCCTGCAATCGAAATACAAGCTGTTTGAGTATGAGTTGACGGAGTATCCGCAGTACTGGCCTTGACAGCGGCAACGCGAAACTGCGGTAGCGTATTGGCGGGGCGTGACGGGTTGCGGGCATTGCATCAGCTGTACCGCATGCCAGGAGAGGTCAGCGGAAATCCGGGACGCTCACGCGGCACCAACCCGGATGTTGGCATAGTTGAACAACTTGTCCTTCAGGCGCTGCGAGTAGGTGAAGACATTCGTCATGGCGCCCGCGTCGCGTCTCGTGGGGTCCGACATCAGCGTGAGCAGTTTCTTGTGTGCCTCGTCGAGGTGTGTCTGCAACTCCTTTGCGGACTGCTTGATTTCCTGCATCGCTTCCCGGCTGGTGCCTTTTCGGAGGTCGTCGAACATTGAAAGCGTCTGGCTCGACAGATCCCTGATCAGCAACAGGATGTCGCTTTTCAGTTCGATATAGTGTTCCGATATTACCTTCTTGGTATTGAACAGATCATTGATGGAGTCGTGAATCTGAAACAGGTAATCGTACTGATTGATGATCTGGATGAGTTCTCTCGAATGTTCCTCCTCGTGCACCTGGGTGACGACTTTTGAGAAATATCCCATGTATTCTTTTTTGAGGAAATCGATGTATTCGATACGTTTTCCCGCGGCATCGAAGATGCTTTGGTAGTTCGTTTCGATGCTCAGGGTGACGAAACCGTAGGTTTCCTGGAGGAATGCCAGCAGGTTGTCTGACTGGCGTGCCAGTTCGGACTTGATCGCATCGAACTCGATATCCTTGTCAAGGGTAGGTAACGGAAGTCTTTCGAAGTCCATTTTTCCTTCGCCAAGCAACATGTCGATGAGCCGCGTGAAGGGCCCGATCAGTAGAATAAAGATAATGCTGGTTGCGACATTGAAGATCAGGTGAATATTTGCCAGCGCAATGGCCGGGTCCATGGTGAGTTCGGAAAGCTTGTCGCCGAACAAAAGCAAGACCGGCAAGAAAATCAATACGCCGCCGACATTGAAAAACAGATGGCTCAAGGCGGTTTTCTTGGCGGCCGCATCCATGTTGAATATCGCGATCATTGCCGTCACGGTGGTTCCGATGTTGGCCCCCATGATCAGCGGAACGGCATTCTCCAGTCCCAGCAGGCCTTGCTGTGTGAAGATGATGGCCAACCCGGTTGTGACGGAGCTCGATTGGACGACGGCGGTAAAAAAACAGCCAAACAGGATGGCATAGAGTGGATTTTGCGGTTGCGTCAGGAACTCGATCAATGACGCATTGTTCTGCAGCGGCTGCAGCGAGGAAGAAATCAGGTTCAGACTGAAGAACACAAAACCGAAGTAGAAAATCGCCTTGCCGAACACCGAGTAGCGGGTCCGGATCAATGACAGGCCGAATCCGAGGATAATGAAGGCCGGCGCAAACGCCGTCAGCTTGAAAGCCACCAGCTGCGCGGTGATGGTGGTGCCGATATTGGAACCAAAAATGATTCCGACGCTGTTCTTGAATGACAGAACCCCGGCATTGACCAGGCTGATTGTGATTACCGATGTCGCGGAACTGGACTGGATGATCGCGGTGACCAGTGCGCCGATCATCACACCGACGATCGGGATCGTGGTTACGCGGCTGATGGTTTTTCGAAAGCGCTCGCCCGATAGCCTCTGGATCTCCCTGGAGAAATGTTCCAGACCGAATACAAAGAAAATGACGGCCGTCAGGCCCGCTACCGCGATATGGAGGTGTTCCATCTCAACTTATGGCCTCGTCAACACTGCGACCAAAACAACTCGAAGCTGTAGTTTTCACTTAAGCTGCTAATGGTTCATTATCTCGCAGCGAACAAAACGAAGCCACAACGATCACGGCACAGAGGCAGTGAATGGCGCTGGCGGGTGCGCCAGCAATGTGGCGGTCGAAGAGTCGGTCGCGCAGGCGGTGGGCGTCTTTATTGACGCTGTCGTGTTTGAGAAGCACGGTTTTGGATTCACAAGAGGTCGATTCAGGTGTTGATACTTTACGAGTACGGTAATTCCGTTGCCTGTCAAAGGGTTCGGCTGGCGCTTTGCGAGAAGGGGCTCAAGTGGGAGTCGCGGCACGTCGATCTGTTTCGCAGCGCGCAGTACGACCCGGAATATCTCAAGCTCAATCCGAAGGGGCTGGTGCCGGTGCTGGTGCATGCCGGGCAGCCAATCGTGGAAGCAACACTGATTAATGAGTACATCGACGAAGTGTTTCCCGAGCCGCGTCTGATGCCGGCGGACGTGCACCGGCGCGCTCGCATGCGGCTCTGGAGCAAGGTTGTGGACGAAGGACTGCAGGAAGGCGTTTCAGCGATCAGTTTTTCGGCGATGTTTCGTGATCGTCTGAAGGGCATGTCTGACAAGGAGAGGGGGGCGCGTTTTTGCAATGTCGGAGACCCGGGGCGCCGTGACCGTATTGTTTCTGCCTACGAACTCGGCGTGGAGTCACCTTACGTGCGCTGGGCGATCGCTGCGTTCGAGCGGGTGTTCGATTCGATCGATGACACACTCGGAAAAGGCGGAAAGTGGTTGATCGGAGACGCGTTCAGCCTCGCCGAGATCAGTCTCATTCCGTACGTCGCCCGCCTCGACTACCTGAACTTGCTCGATATCTGGATCGGCAGCCGTCCGGGTGTGCTTGGCTGGTGGGCGAGGTGCAAGGCGCGTGCAAGCTTTGCCGCGGCCATCGCCGACCCATTGACGCAGCCGGAGCGTGAGGAGATGGATGTGTCGGGTACCCGTATCAGGGCGCGGGTGCGCGAACTGCACGCGGCGCTGAAATCGGTTCCGAATGAATCGACGACGTAGCGCACTGAAAAATGCCCGGTCCCTGCACGGGGTGCTGCATCAGTAGCCGGCGTGGCTGGTGCTGAAGAGCGCCAGTTGTATCTCTCCCGGCCTGTGGCCCACATGACGCAAACGTGCGATAGCCGGTGCCGGTGTAGTATCGCTCGCCTGGCTGTGCCTTCAACAATCAATCGAAAGAGGAGAAACGCTCAATGGCGATCTATGAACTGCGTACCTATAACCTGCACGTCGGAAAGATGGGCGAGGCGGTCAAGCTGTATTCCGAGATCGGTTATCCGGCCCTGAACAAAGGCGGTTTCGACAAGAAGCTGGTGGGCTACTTCCAGGCGGATACGGGCATGATCAATCAGCTGGTTCATATGTGGAAATTCGACGACGATGCCGACCGCCGCGCGCACTGGGCGAAGCTGTTTGCCTACGCACCGTTCATCGAGGGATTTGCGGCCAAATTCCGGCCGCTGGTGCAAACGCAGGAGGTGAAGCTGCTGACTGCCGCGCCGTGGGGGCCGCATCCCTGAGCGGTCGATAAACGCGGGCAGCGCAGCCCCGGATATTCTCAGCGATTCTCAGGCGTCAACCTGAGCAGCCGGCCGCCGCTTCCGTCCTCGAGCAGCCAGATTGCGCCGTCCGGCCCCTGCCTGACGGCACGAATTCGCTCGTTCATGTCGAAGCGCTCCGCCTCATAGGCCGCATCGCCTTCAAACCCGACGCGTATCAGGCCTCTTGCAGACAAGCCGGCGATGAATGCACTGCCTTTCCATTGCGGAAACAGATCACCCGAATAGAACATCAGGTCGCCGGGAGAAATCACGGGTGACCACCAGACTTTCGGCGCTTCGAATTCCGGACGCGTATCGTGGTCGGGTATGTCGCTTCCGCCATAATGATCGCCATTCGAAACGATCGGGTACCCATAGTTGGCGCCGCGAATGACGCGATTCAACTCGTCGCCACCCCGCGGGCCCATTTCGACGTTCCACAACTGGCCGTTTGCATCAAACGCAAGGCCCAGCGGATTCCGGTGGCCCAGTGACCAGATCTGCGCGGTGACTCCGCCCTGGTTTGCAAACGGGTTATCCGCAGGGACAGAGCCATCGTCATTCAGCCGTACGATCTTCCCGAGGTTCTGCTTCATGTCCTGGGACGGATCGAATTTCTGACGCTCGCCTGAAGAAATGTAGAGGTAGCCGTCCGGCGAAAAGGCGATGCGGTGGCCATAGTGTCCCCGGCCTGTCACCTTGGAGACCTGGCGCCAGATGATTTCGACGTTCTCGAGCCGACCGCCGCCGTCGTCACTCAGGATGAGTTTCGCTCGCGCGACGGCGGCACCGCGCACGTTGCCGCTGCCGGCTTCAGCGAAGCTGATATAGACGACACCGTTAGAGGCGAAGCCGGGGTGTAATGCGATATCACCGAATCCGCCCTGACCGCCGTAGTCGACCTCTGGCACGCCGGGCACCGGCTCTGACTTGTTGCCATCCCGGGAAACGATGTACAGGCGGCCTTCTTTCTCGGTCACCAGCATCCGGCCGTCGGGCAGGAAGCGCATCGCCCATGGCTCGTCGAAGGATGCGACCTCCGTCGCAGTGAACGGCGCACGTGCGCTGGCGACGTTTTCTGCATTGCAGGCGGTCAACAATACAAGTGCGAAGAACAGGAACGCGGTACGCACGGCGAATCTCCCGATGGAAAACGATAACTATTCTAGGACAGCAACGTTTGGCCGGATGTTCCCGCGGCGCGAGGGGGAGGTCCGCGACGACATCCGGTCGTTCACTGGAAGCGGCGGCAAACAACCGTTGCGGCGGGCAGCGCAGTCAAGGTGTGAACCGGGGCTGTTACCTGCGTGATCTGAAGTTCTGCCCGGTTCTCCCGGGCCGATCACCGTTTTGCCCTTGCGCATCGAGTGTCGGGAGAAGTGCGCGCAGCGTCGAAAATTCTCGCGTGACGAGAAGCCGGCGATTCTGTCCATGGCTTCGGCAAAACCGGCTTTCACAAGGGACACCCGCTCACCGTCAGAATGTTGCAAAACACAGGAAATGCCCGGTCCCCGGCCGCGGGCCCAGTGGCAGGATTATTGCAATACTGATAATGGACAAAGGACGTGTGATCGCTGCGAGTGTGGTAGCCGCGAGCAGGCGGCCTTCCCCTATGGTTTCGAGCAGATCCACGCGAACACGAAAAACGGTGTTTGACGCAATCACGCGAGGTATAAGGTAAAGAGCAATGCAGTGCCCCAAGTGCGGATCCGAACATGCGCGGCGTTCCTACCGGCGGTGGTGGGAAAAGCTCGCGACGATGGGCTGGACCGAAAAGCGCCCATTCCGCTGCAGGTCATGCTGGCATCGTTTTTGGGCTGATGGCGGCGTCACCGGATACGGTACGTCGCATAACGGTGCGCATGGCAATCGAAATGTGCATGGCAACAGAAACGTGCATGGCGTAGGGCATTGAAGCGCCGCCGGGTGTTGTTCCCGGCGCTGGTGCGATATTCCTGGTGACAGACAGGGCCGGAACCATCCGGCCCTTTTTCGTTGGCGGGGTGCCAGAATCGCTTCGCCGCCGCTTTCCGGGAGGCTTGACGCCACGCCTTGTTGCAACTTTCAAGGCACCGGACCCGCCCGCGCTGCAGGTCAGGGCATTCCGGGGCTTCTTCGCCAACAACCGGCTGGTGGAACGACAAGGGCGGCGTTTATACTTCTTCTTCCGAGTTGTTCGGCTGGCGTGGCAGCCACCGGCCTATCGGGCGCAAGCGGGTTTTCCGCAAACGCAATCCGGCGGGATTTCAGGGCGTTTCAGGTGTCGCCAGGCGAGCGTGCAAACACAAACATCGACAGAGGTCACACATGCTGAGTGAAGCGCAGGTCGCCCATTATCATGAGAACGGTTTCGTCATTCCGGATTATCGGCTGTCGGAAGAAACGCTGTCGGCGATTCGGGAGGATCACGACCGGCTGCTGCGCCGTCATCCCGAGTTCCGTGATTACTGCCCGCAGTTGCTCGCCTGGGATCTCGCGTTTCTGAACTACGCACGGGACCCGGAAATTCTCGATATGGTCGAGCAGCTCATCGGCCCCGATTTCGCGCTCTGGAATTCGAGTTTTTTCGCCAAACCGGCCTTGAACGGTTTCAAGACGCCCTGGCACCAGGATGGCGAGTACTGGCCCATCCGGCCGGTCGCCACATGTACGGTATGGATGGCGATCGATGATGCCACCGTTGAAAACGGTTGCCTCAACTACATGCCGGGATCGCACAAGCGGCGCGAACTGCGCGCACACAAGGTCAACCCGGCGCAGGGCCTGACGTTGAATCAGGAAATTTCCCCGGACGAGTATGACGAGGACAAGGCTTTTCATCTGGAGCTCAAAGCGGGCCAGATGTCACTGCATGATGTCTTTCTGGTCCATGGTTCGGAGGCGAATAACTCGCCCAAATCCCGGCGAGGCATGACGTTGCGCTACATGCCTACGACATCGGTTTTCGACCGGGACCTCGCCGACCGGCAGACCAGGGAAAAGAGTCTCGTCTACAACCATCGCGACCGCACCCTGTACCTGATGCGCGGTGTCGACCGCAGTGGCAAGAACGATTTTCGTATGCGCATGTGATACGTTCTTCCGAACTCCGGGTGAACAAACGACCGGGGCAAGGGAGAGGGAACAGGCCATCAGCTGAAACGATGCATCGACGGCGTTACGCGATGGCTAATGTAGTTCCGCAGTGAACGGGTTTCGGTTCCGGGGCAACGAAAGTGTTATGCGTGAAGCCGCCCCGTAGCGGGCGAATGGAGTTTTAATTGGATCCGCTGAGTCAGGGTGTGCTGGGTGCCGCTGCACCAAAATCGGTGGCTCCGCCGGAACACACACGAATCGCGGCGCTGTTCGGGTTTCTGGCGGGGATGGCGCCCGATCTCGATGTGTTGATCCGCTCGAACACCGACCCGTTGCTGTTCCTCGAATTCCATCGCCAGTTTACCCACGCCCTGGCCTTTATCCCCGTCGGCGGATTTCTCTGCGGCTGGCTGCTGCACCAGTTGTTTGGCAAGCGCCGTGGTTTGTCGCTGCGACGCAGTGTCCTGTATTGCACCCTGGGATATGCGACCCACGCGCTACTGGATGCCTGCACTACCTATGGCACGCAGTTGCTTTGGCCGTTCAGTGATGCGCGCTTCGCGTGGAATGCGGTGTCGGTCATCGACCCGTTATTCACCGTGCCTGTACTGCTGCTGGTTCTGGTCTCGGTCGTCAGGCGCAATGCGGTGCCGGCCCGTCTCGCACTCGTCTGGGCAATCGCTTACCCGCTGATCGGACTGGTGCAGCGGGACCGTGCGGAAGAGTTGGGATGGCAAATGGCCCGTTCTCGCGGCCACCAACCGGTGCATCTGGAGGCCAAGCCGACTTTCGCCAATCTGGTTCTGTGGAAAATCGTCTATGAATACGACGATGACTATTACGTCGATGCAGTGCGGGTGCTGGCCGATGGCAAATTCTATCCCGGCGACTCTGTGCGCAAACTGAATGTCGAGCGAGACTTCCCCTGGCTTGATCATCAATCACAGCAAGCACGGGACATAGAACGCTTCCGCTGGTTTTCCAATGGCTATGTCGCCCTCGATCCGGGCCATCGCAACCGTGTCACCGACATACGCTACTCGATGTTGCCCAACCAGGTGGCCGGACTCTGGGGCATCGAACTTTCGCAGACCGCGGGCAACGGCGACCACGCGCGCTACGTCGTCACACGCCGCGCAGCGAACCAGGCACTGGACCAGTTCAAGGCGATGCTGTTCGACTAGCCGCAACTCTCCTCTGCCGGATCACGCGGGAGCCGGGTTCTGTGTTTTGCGTTTCCGTTTTTCGCCTGCAATCTATGGCACGTCCTTTCTCGCCAGATCAACTTGCGCGGCGGATTGTCGCGGCGAGGATCCAGGCGCCAGCGCATTGCCGAATGCCCCATACGTTCGGTATGCCATTCAGGTAATACCGCACATCTTCTCTGCAGCACCGTTCGCAGACCGGTTTGCGCCGTATCCGTAATCTGTCCTCACTCGCACGGTCAATGTTTCAAGCGAGATGACTACCCACTTACCCATTCACTTTTATCAGGAGAACCCATCATGAAACTCGTTAAAACCACAATCGTTGCCGCTCTGTTTGGTCTGTCTTTGAATGCGTTTGCAGCCGTGAGCGATCTGTCAAACGTTACGCATGGCGCGAAAGGCGGCCAGGAGCAGAAAATCGGTCAGGTTTCCGAGGCACGCTGGAGCGATCGCAACGCAGGTTTGCCGCGCGGTGAGGTCAAGCCTTTCGCGAAATCTGCCGGCAACTACCGCTTTGGTGACATTTCTTCGGTCACGCATAACTGAGTTCCACATCCGGCTGATCTGATCGGAATGGTCTGACCAGATCATCCGCGCACGGGAGCCGTCCGGCAGCGATCCTGCCGGACGGCTTTTTTTCTGTTCATCCACGCATGCGCGTGGCGCGTGGATCGTACATGGCACGCAGTGCAGCCTTTGCCGGAATGCGATCGCCGGCGACGTCGATCTCGAACCGGCCCGAGTCGATGTAGTCCTGCGTGATTTCGTCTTCTGTCTGAACGTAACCGAGCCCGACGGCACCACCGAGGGTATGGCCGTAATCGCCCGACGTCAGATGTCCGACGGTCTTGCCGTCACGCACGATGGGTTCGTGGTGGTAGAGCGTTTGTTCCGGATCTTGCAGGAGAAACTGCACCAGACGTTTGTTCATGAACGTGCGATTCTCCTTTTGCCGCAGGATCGCATCGCGCCCGATGAACGGAATCGCTTTTTCGAAGTTGCAGACAAATCCCATGCCGCATTCGAGCGGGGTGTCGTGCCCGGCAACGTCGTGGCCGTAGTGGACGAACTTTTTCTCCAGCCGGCAGGAGTTCAGCGCGTGCATGCCCGCGAGGGTGAGTCCGTGGCTTTGGCCCTTGTCCCACAGATAATCGAAACCATGCCGAGCCTGATCGACCGGCACATATAGCTCCCAGCCGAGTTCGCCGACATAGGACACGCGCCCGGCATAGGCGCGAGCCATGCCCAGTTCAACCGGTTGGAACGATCCGTACGGAAACGATTCGTTGCGCATGTCGTGGTTCAGGGTTTGCGCCAGCAAGTCACGGCTGCCCGGACCCATGACGCCGAGCATGGCCCAGGCGTTGGTGATGTCGGTGACGCAGCAGAACTCGCCTTCGGTGATATGCGATTTCAGCCAGTGCAGGTCCTTGATCGTTTGCGTGGCCCCGCTGAGGACCCAGAACTCGTCTTCGGCAAGGCGGGTGACGGTCAGGTCCGCCTCGATGCCGCCGTGATCGTTCAACCAGTGTGTGTAGACCATGCGTCCGGGTTCGACGTCGACGTTGGCGCTCGATATCCGTTGCAGGAGTTTGACCGCGTCCCTGCCTTGCACGAGGTACTTGGAAAAAGAACTCTGGTCGAACAGCGCGACCTCTTCGCGCGCGGCTCTGTGTTCCGCGGCACTGTATTCGAACCAGTTCTGTTTGCCGAAGCTGTATTGGTATTCGGGTTTGACGCCTGCCGGTGCAAACCAGTTAGGGCGCTCCCAGCCGGCCGCCTCTCCGAAACAGGCGTTGTGTTCGGCCAGGCGCTGGTGCAGCGGCGAGAGCCGCAGGTTGCGCGAGGTCCGCATTTGCCTGTACGGATAATGATTGTCGTAGAGCAAGCCCAGGGTTTCGGTGACACGATTCTGGATGTATTGCTGCGTCGACTGAAATGGAAACATGCGGCGGATGTCATTACCCCACAGATCCATCGGCGCCTTGCCCGTGTGCATCCAGTCGGCCAGCGCCCGGCCAAGCCCGCCCGAGGTCTGGATGCCGACCGAGTTCAGGCCGCAGGCCACAAAGAAGCCTTTCAGTTCGGGTGCTTCGCCAATATGAAACTGGTCGTCGGGTGTGAAGCTTTCCGGTCCGCAGAAAAAACTCCGCCATCCAGCGCTGGCCAGCATCGGCACGCGCTGCAGCGCTTTTTCGAGCACCGGCATGAACTGTTCGTCCGGGTGTCCTTCGAGTTCCTCGAAAGCGAAATCCAGCGGGATGCCGTCCTGTCCCCATGGCACGGCATTGGGCTCGAAGGCGCCGACCAGCAGGCTGCCGGCATCCTCGCGGTAGTAGGCGCAGTTGTCGTGGTCGCGCAGCACCGGAAGGTTTGCGGGCAGGCCGTCGAGTTTTTCGGTGTGCGCGTAGTAGTGCTCGCAGGCATGCAGCGGTACGTTGACACCCGCCATGCGGCCAATCTCGCGTCCCCACAAGCCGCCGCAGTTGACGACGAAGTCCGTACGGATTCCGCCCTGTGTGGTGGTGACGCCGGTGACACGGCCGTTGGCGCGCTCGATGCCGGTGACGCGAACCCCTTCGAGGCACAACGCACCACGCCCGCGCGCACCCTTGATGAAAGCCTGGGTGACGTCAACCGGGCTTGCAGTCCCGTCCTGTTCCACCCAGCTGCCGCCGAGAAGGTCTCCGGTTTCGACGAAAGGGTAGAGTGCCTTGATTTCGGCTCGGCGTAATGATGTCTACCTGCGTCACCCCGAATGCATTATTCATTGCGGCGACACGTTTCAGTTCTTCGAAACGCGCGGCGCTGTGCGCAACGGTCACGGAGCCGACCTGTTTGAATCCGGTCGATTGCCCGGTTTCGGCCTCGAGTTCACCCAGCAATGCCATGGAGTACTCGCACAGGCGTGCGTGCGGTCTCGTTGGCGCGCATGGTTCCGACCAGTCCCGCCGCATGCCAGGTGGTGCCGCAGGTGAACTGGTTGCGCTCCAGCAGGACAACATCGCTCCACCCGAGTTTGGCGAGGTGATAGGCGACGCTGGCGCCAATGACGCCGCCGCCAATGATCACCGCGCTGGCGCGTTGTGGAATCTGCGCAGGCATTTGACTGTTCTCCCGGTCAAATTTTCCGTGGACAGATTCAATTCTGGACTGTTTTGGTCTGCCTCGCCCGCCAGGTCAGGAACGGCCGTCAACAAGCGGCCGGGCGTTCAGCCTGCAAGTCCCTTAGCACAGGGAGTCAGCGCCGCGCGGACCATGCGGCAGTCCCCGGAAGAGAATGACAAGAGGATCGACGTCCGTTTCGGTTGCGGCGGTGCCGGCGACCGATGACGCGCCATCCGGCGTTTCTCACCTGACGCGGTAGGCTTCCAGATCACGATCCAGAATCGGCCGCTCCTCGATGACGGCGGAAACCTCGATTTCGTTACCGTCCCTCAGCAGCTTTACGGTTACCGTCTCGCCGATCGCCAATTCCTGCACCACGATGCGGGCATCTTCAAGCGACTCGACCTTTGTGCCGTTCACCTGGGTGATGATGTCACCGCCCAGAATCATTTCCTGCATTCCCCACATCACCGGAAGCGTCCCGCCGCGGATGCCGGCCTTGTCGGCGGCACTGCCGGGCTCGACGGTCTCGACCAGGAAACCGCGGGTGAAAAGGGCCGCCATCGGTGGCGCGCCGAGTAGCCGGAGGATGATCGGTGTCACCATCTGGCCATACAGCCCGTGCCAGGGCCGTACCACCTTGCCGGTCTCGATCAGTTCCCGCAACTCCCGGCGCAGTGTCGCGACCGGGATCGCGAAGCCGACATTCTCGGCCTCGGGACTTCCGCTGCGCAGCGTCACGAGGCCGATGAGGTAACCGCAATCGTCAACCAGCGCGCCGCCGGAATTTCCCCCGCTGACCGGCGCGTCGGTCTGGATAAACGGCGATAGCCAACTCGACGTGTTGAGCGGCAGCACACGGCCTACGCCGGATACGATGCCCGTGCTGATGGATTTGCCGATTCCCAGCGGGTAGCCGATGACATGGGCGGGCTGACCAATGACCACTTCGTCACCGGGTGCGAAAGGAAGGGGATCGGTGTATGCGGACAGGCCCGGGGCGCGCAAGACGGCGATATCGAATACGGGGTCACGTCCCACGAGCTCGGCCTCGAAAACAATCCCTTCGATACCGACCGCAAGCGCGGTCGCGTCGAGGACGACGTGGAAGTTGGTCACGATCAGGTCGTCTCCGAGAAATATGCCGGAGCCGGTCTTTGAGTCGACCCGGCCGATCACCCGATAAGGGTTGATGCCGAAAGAGAATACCTGCACGACGCTGGGCGCGACCTGGCGAAATACTTCGGCTGGTGTCTTGGCGCAGCGTGCCCATTTATCACCGATGGCGGGCACTTCCTGAGCCATGGCCGGCGTGGCCAGCGCCGTCAGCGCGATTACCGTCAGGGCAATAAATTTCAGGCGAGTGAATTGGATGCTCATGGCAAGAATGTGCGCTACGTCGACATGATGTATCACCCGTATAACGCTTGCGCATGCATCTGGCAAGTCCGGGCCGCTGATTGCGCAGGCGGCAAGGTAGCGGAACGCAAGCCGTGGCATACGGAACCGAATGGCGCCCGGCCATCGTCTGGCGGCAAGCGCTTCGCGCAAATCTGGTAATACGCAATGCAGCACGTACCGGAAAACGGCCTGCCTGTCTTCGTTCAGGCCTGCGTCATGCGGCCTCGTGCCTGGTCGGGCAAGACGTGTCCGGGACGTTGCCGCGTCTGCGTTTTACAATTGGCGTTGCGTTACGGATTTCCGGACCATGCGTGCAAACATAGACCTGACTACCGGCAAACGTGAAGAACTGGTTGACATCACCGACCGTGTGCGCCGCATCGTCGAGAGCAGCGGTGTGACGGACGGGCTGTGTGCGGTCTATGCGCATGGTGCGACGGCCGCTGTGATGATCCAGGAAAACTGGGATGCGAGCGTACCGAGCGATGTAATCAACTTCCTGCGCGAACTGATTCCGCCCGGCGTCTGGTTGCACGATCAACAGGACAATAACGGCGACGCGCACGTCAAGGCCGGTCTGATCGGTCCGTCCGAAACGATTCCCGTGATTGACGGCACGCTCGGGCTGTCGCGATGGCAAGGCGTGTTCTTCTGCGAGTTCGACGGGCCGCGGCGCGACCGGCGTGTCATCGTAACCGTGATGAACGATGCGGCCCGAGGCGAAGCGGATACGGGACATTTGTGACTGCGGCGGGCAAACGCAACACCGCGCCGAGCAAAGCGTGCACAATGCGTGACGCGGCTGTATGCGGAGTACAGGAAACAGGCTCGGGCTGTGTTTGATCAATTCAATTAATCGACGATGAAAGAACCGCGGTTGATTGTTTTCCTGCCCGGAGTCGATGCATCCGCGACACTGACAATTCGGAGGATCCCATGAAAAGCAATGTCAAGCCGGCCCCTGCCGGACAGTCACAGGATTACCGGTTCGTTGTAAGCCGTTCCAGCGGAGCGGAGTTCGAGACCGATGGCCTGCGGGAGGAGTTCGTTTACCGGGACCTGGGCCTGGCGGATGCAACGCATGGTGACTTTCATGCACACATCATCAAGGCCAAACATCTCGACGGTGGGCATAACGGCATGCACCGGCATCATATTGACCTTCAGTTCCTGCTGGTGCTCAAGGGCTGGGTTCGCTTTGCTTACGTCGAGGAAGGCGAGGTGCGCTATGAGCAAGGCGATGCGGTTACCGTTCCCGGTAACAAGCTGCATGAGTTGCTGGATTATTCGGAAGACCTTGAACTGCTCGAACTGACCAGCCCCGCGGTTTACAAAACTGTGCGCAAGGATGGATCCGAAATGCCCACACCGGGGCAGAAGGTGCGGATCGAAGAGCGGACGGCACGCGTGAAGTGAGCGCCGCAGCCGTGGACCAAGCGGCCACTGGCGCGTCGACGCAAATTTGCGTTAACACGCCCTAGTCAAAGAACACGAGCGTGCGCGTCTCGATGCTTTCGCGCGGCTGTGCGCCCGGGGGCGCGGCAGGGTTGGCGAAAGCCGTGTGAATTGACCTTCGGGCCCGTCCGGTGCGATCGGAATCATAGGTCTTGAGGAGTATGGCTTCCCTGTTCGTCAGCCCGGAAAACCAATACCAGCGCTGGCCGGGATTGTAGGTCACGAGTTGCAGTTCGCCGATCCGGTCTTTCGCACGGCGTTCCGTGGCAATGAGGTCGCTTTCAAGCGCGCTTGTCGCGTCGCACAATGCCAGCGGCGTTGTCATCACGGGGCCGGCGACAGAACGCCAGACATTGATAATGGCGAAGCGGTGCTGCAGGCGCTCGTCTGCTTCGTCACCCAGTATGTCGCGAAGCCGTTGTCCGGCAGATGCGTCGGTGTAGTCGTTGTGAACGACTGCGGACGGCTCGCGCGAGTTGCGCGTGCCGCGTATGCCCGTTGCGTCGGAGCGCCGGGTATGGTCGAACACGACAACACGCGAGGCGCCGGTGGCCTCCTGTACCAGTGTGACGATCTCCTGTTCGTAAATGTCGCGGATCTGGTCATCGTCATAGAAGTCGGTCACGGATGAAGCATGCGCGACCAGTGCAAAACCCTGCTTGTCGAGGGTGGGGGCGGGGTTTATCTCGCGGGCGTCGGAAATGCTGACCATCCGCGGGGCAATCTTTGCCGCAATATTCAACTCGGCTTCGGCGCCGCCTTGCGATGCAAAATAGACCGGTTTTTCTCTGGATGGCACCAGGAAGCCGAGCTCGGCCTGAATCGTGTCCGACATCTTGTCTGTCCTGTTGGGTTCCGTGATCCAGTGTAGACCAGCGTTGCAGTATTTGTCATACGGACAGTCGCAGTTGCGCGGCCGGGCTCCCGAGCGGGCGGTATCGCGGGGGCGGTTGCGTCGCGCCACCGGCGCCGGTGGCGACCGGGATGCGTGTTGAACGCCCGTTGCGATCGATGGCATTGCCATGACTCTCGCCCCCAAAACATGCGATCCTTCAGGATTATCGGGCGACCCTACCGGAGACAGTAATGGACGACAAACTGGACGAAACGCTAAACGAGCAACTGGAAACGCTGGACAAGATTCAGGATCTCGCCATCGAGTCCGCGGTCACATACGGCCCGAAGGTGCTGGTGGCGATCATCATCATGGCGTGTGGCGTGCTGGCGGGACGGTGGGCGGGCAAAATGGTCGAGGGCTTGTTGCAGAAGCTCGAACTGGAGCCGCCGGTGCAGCAGCTTCTCTGCCGTATCGTCCAGGGGTTGGTGGTCGGCCTGTTTGCGATCATGGCGTTGCAGAATCTGGGCGTCCAACTGGTCCCTCTGATTGCCGGTATCGGTGTCGTCGGTGCCGGTATTGCGTTGGCAATGCAAGGGGTGCTGGGCAATCTCATGGCGGGTCTGACGATTATCCTGACGCGGCCATTTCGCGTTGGCGAATATATCTCGATACTCGAAGAAGAGGGCGAGGTCGCATCGATTTCATTGTTCAGCACCGTGCTCAGCCATCCGGATTTGTCGCGCGTGGTGATTCCGAATCGCATGATCGTCGGCGAGATACTCCACAATTACGGCCGCATCAGGCAACTCAACGTCGTCGTTGGCGTTGCGTACGATACGGATTTGAGTGCAGCGCTTGCCGTCATAGACGAAGTGTTAAGGGCGAACCCGAGGGTATTGCAGGAACCGGTGCCGCTGATTCAGGTCAGTACACTGGCGGATTCATCGATCAATATCTCGGTGAAACCCTGGGTGGACGTGGAAAACTTCCCGTTGATTCCAAGCGAGCTGAACAGAGCGATCGTCGAAGCATTTCGCAGCAAGGCAATCAGTATCCCGTTCCCGCAGCGCGAAGTACGTATGTTGGGCAGCGTTGCCTGATATACGGTCAGCGGAGGAGTGTACGGAATCTTACCGGGTACGTTTCCGGTTTGGCTGGTATGACGACCGGGATTCGGTCATAAGGAAGGAAAGCATCATGAAAAGCAAGGTCGCGATTGCGCTTGCGTTGTTGTTCGGGAGTTTTGTTCTTGCGGGATGCAGTGATGTCGACGTCGAGGCAGAGGACGCGAACCGGTTCGCGATCGTGTCCCATGCCGGGATGTCCCAGCCGATATTGCTGAATCAGGAAAGCGGAGAAACCTGGCGCCTGACCGGGGAAGGCTGGCAGCCGATACAAGCGCTCGACAGAAAGGGCAGGGCGGTCGACTGGAAAGACCTGGACGACTAACAGGTTGTTGAAAAGCTACTGCGCGGCCTTGATCCGGGCTTGCTCCCGAATTGATCGAAACCGGTGCTCGGAATCCTCATGTACTGCCCGTGTACACTCCGGTTCCTGCGCTCCGGTTCTTTCCAAACAGTGCGCACCCGGCTGAAGGCCGCTCGCGACGTTTTTCAACAGCCTGCTAATCCCGTTGATGCGCGGGCTTTCGCCCAAGCGAAGCCTGCCGCGCCTTACGCGAATTGCCGCGTCTGCCGGATGACCGGTCGTGCGCTTTCAGGGCGTGCAGCCGGGCGACGCCGGCAGGCTCTCCCCTTGTTCAAGGGTTCGACTTCAGATAGAGAATGATCTTGCGGCGGATTTCGGGATCCGGCTGCTTGTAGTACATGTACACGCCCGGGACCCATGCCTGCGGATTCGTGATCCAGACGTTGAGGGCGGCCTCGGTCCACTCCATGCCCTTGAGCGTCTTCAACATTGTCTTGGAGTAGGTAAATCCTTCAACGCTGCCTGCCGGACGTCCAACGACACCCCGCAGGTTGGGTCCGAAGGGCGGGGCAAAGGCGATGCGCGCGTCGTGGGCCGATCCCTGGACGATGACGCTTTCCAGCATTGCCAGTTGAATTGGTGGAGACGGCTGGCGTTGCCCCGCCGTTTCCTCAAGGCTGCCGTGGCAGAGCTTGCACTGGGAAATATAGAGTTCTCTACCGTCGGCGAGATCCGACGCCATGGTCCAGCTACACCATGCCAGTCCAAAGGCGAGCGTCGCGGCGGTGATGGCTTGCGAGTGTTTCATGACAACCCCCTGAAGTAAGTTACCCGGAAACCAGTGAAACAAGCTAGGCCTGCGGTTGTGCACGCACTTTGATCCGCATCAAATGCGACGCGATGCGTGCGTCATCGCCGCCGGGAAAGCGGGCGGGCATCGAGGTGCCGGGCGATTTCCCGGCACCTTCGCAACTCGAAATGGCATTACCGCACAGTTCTGCCGCGTCACGCTTCGCAGCGCCTGCGGCTCGCACATCCGTAATCTGTAACCACTCGCACGGTTAAACGGTTTACGCGAGATGACAACCAACCCGACGCACTTTTCAAGGAGAAACACCATGAACATGATCAAGACTGTTATCGCCGCCGCCGTCCTCGGTTTTTCTTTCAACGCCGTTGCCGCGGTTAACGACATCTCGGACGTGACCCACGGTTCGATCACCAGCAAGCAAAGCCAGGTTGGCGGATCGCAGCCTGCCTGGAGCGACCTGAGCGCGGTGACCCAGAAGGGTGCCTCGAAGGAAGCGAAGCCGTTCGCCAAATCGGCCGGCAACTACCGCTTCAGCGACATCAACTCGGTCACGCACAACTGAGTTGCCCGCCCCGGTTGACCGGGTCGGTTCGATCCGGTCAACCCGTCCTGATCAGACGATTCTGATCAGCCCGCCTCCTCCCGAACGGCCACAGGGGTCATCAGGCACGATCGCCTGATGGCCTCTTTTTTAGGTCGCGGCACGCAGCCCATGCGCTTTCTGTTTGGCATCTCGTTTGCCGTCAAACCAGGCTATGGGCAAAGCATCCCCTCAAAAACAAGGACCTATCAGCCGCACCGAAAAGGCAAGGCGTTGCCTGGCACCAGCGTGCGCGATCGGATACGGGCCTGAAAGTTGCGTCCCGGTTGCTTATGCCGGGAAAGGCGGGGCCGCAAAAAATCAAGAAGGTCAGTCGACTACGCGCCCTGACGTGAGCGTGGTGCGCTCAGATCACCGGCGTTTCGCGTCAGTAAACCGGAGAGACGTATCGACATGCCAGGATTGATCCCGCCTTTTGTGCCCACCAGCGCCGGCCGCACGGCATTGTGGTTATCGGTCATTCTGCTGATGCTGTCAGGCTGTGCCGGTCATTCCCTGGTGTCGAATGACGAACTGGAGGCTGACCGCCAGAAATGGCAGGCGCTTCAGGTGCGCCAGGACGAACTTCTGGTCAAACAACAAGAATTGCTGAAGCGGATCATCAACCTGACGTCGCTCCAGGGCGAACTCGAAACACTGCTTGCCGCCGAGGAGGCGAAGCGCAGGTCGCTGGAGCAGCAGCTTGCTACGGCCAACGGGCAAAGCGCTGCGCTGGAGCGGCGGGAGAAGGAGCTTGAACGGGTCTTGCGCGAGCAGCAATCCGCGACGGCTCAGAAGAATAAAGAGGGCGATGCGGAGCTGTACCTGCAATTACTGGAGAAGAAAGCCCAGCTTGCCAGGCTTAACGATCAGCTTGGCGAGGCGATTCTGGAAGTTGTACGCACGAAAGCGAAATTGCGCAGCATGGAAAGCAAAGCCGAGGCCGCATCGGATCTGGCCGAGGCCGAGATTGCCATTCAGGCACTGGTGTCACAAGGCGAGGCGTTGAAGGCGGATCCGGGGGTTGGCAAGGCACGGGAACTGAGTGCACTCAGCGCGCGCGAGTTTGAGCAGGGCAATTACGGCGGCGCACTGTATCTGACCGGCCAGGCCAAGAACGTGATCAAGAGCGCCGAGGCGCGCTCAGTCAATCAGGGAACGCATTCGATGGTGGCGGGCGAGAAGCCGTTTGCCCTGCCGCTACCGCTGGTGTTGCTGGGTGATGGCGACGTACGGCAAGGTCCCGGAGATCGATCCGGTGTCGTCGCGTCATTGGCGGCGGGTGCCGACCTGGTCGCATACTCCTATAAAGGCCAGTGGGTGCGCGTGAAAACTTCGAAGGGCGTGGGCGGCTGGGTGTACTACAAGAACCTGGGCCACCCGGGCTAGGAGTTGCCAGCGCGCTTCACTGGCGAAGACTTGCCTTTGGCAGCGGGCCGTGGTTTTGCGTCGGCCAGCATGACCCGGTTGCGCCCGCTCTCCTTTCCCCGGTAAAGGGCGGCGTCTGCGCTTTCTATCAGCGCTACCGGAGTCGCGCCGTTGTCAGGAAACACAGCAACGCCGATGCTGACCGTGATCGGCACTTCGGTTTTGTCCGTGTCGCTTGTCGTCGTGGCGACGCGGCTGCGGATTCGCTCCGCGACGTTCATGGCTGCGTCGGCCCCGTGTTCCGGGAGAATGATCAGGAATTCCTCGCCGCCGTAACGCGCGGCAAGGTCCATCTCGCGAATCGATTCCCTGAACAGACCCGCAGCCTGCATCAGCAGGTCGTCTCCCGCCAGGTGACCATAGGTGTCGTTGTAGCGCTTGAAGTGGTCGATATCGATCATCAGCACGGCGAACTGGTGTTCCATCCGTGAGGCGCGGGACACCTCATTGGTGAGCGCCTCCATCATGTATCGACGGTTGTAGAGCCCGGTCAGACTGTCGGTAATCGAGATTTCCTGCAGTTCCTTGTTGGTCTTCGTCAGGGTTTCGTTGACAGCCGCCAGCTCCTCCTGATCTTCGCGCAGCTTGCTGACCATGTAGTTGAATACCTCGGTCAGATAGCCGACCTCACCACCGCCAACGTGCGGGACTTCGACACTGAGGTTTCCATTCGCCACTTCACTTGCACCGCGGGTCAGTCTGTGGAGCGGTCTTACAATCGTCACGCCGAGAAGATATGCGCTCAGGCCGATGACGAGCAAGACGGCAGCGGTGATCAACAGAGTCAGGTTTCGAATCCTGATGGTCTGTGCATAGGCATCGGCTTCGGTAATCTCGGTCAGCACGCCCCATTCCTGCTGGGAGGACAGCGCAATGCTGCCCAGCACTTTTTGCTGTTCGAAATTCCTGTATTCCATTGCCGATGATGCCGGCTCGGCCGAAGCTTCGCCAAACAGGTGTTGCGTGACCGATTCAGGAACGCGAGCGTGTTTCAAGTCCGAGGATGCGCGGTTCGAACTGGTGATGACCTGCCCGTCGGCGTCGATCAGGTACATTTGCACCGTCTCGCGGGGTGTCAGCTTGCGCATGATCTCCTCGACCGCTGCGAAATTCAGCGTGGTTGCCAGCAAACCAAGCAGCTGGTCGTCGGCGGATTTGACCGGTACAGCGATCCTTACCACCGACCGCCCGGATGCATCATCCCGGTAGGCGTCGCCCATGATTGAATCACCAGCGCGTGCCCGCAGCAGCCAGTTCCCGGGCAGACTGGCTGCTCCGGCATGTTCGGCACTGCTGGTGACGATCTGGCCATCGGCGTTGATCACCAATAGTTCTTCGTAGTCGCGAAACCGTTCGCTGACCGACCTGATGTAGGCATTGAGGCGTTGCTGCGCGTCGGGATTGACACGCCCTCCACGGTTCTTCTGCAGATTCTCGGAGACCTCGTAGGAACTGGAAAAGACCCGCAGTTCGTAGACGCGTTGTTTGATCCAGATGTCCAGCTCACGTGATGCTTGCGAACTGGCCACGCGAAGCTCTTCGCTGACCTTCTCGGTCATCACGCGGGAGTTCTGCACGTAGGATAGCCATCCCATCGACAGTGACGGAATCAATGTGGCGATCAGGGCGAACACCAGGATTTTTCGCTTGATGTCGTCCAGCCGTAACACATGCAGAAGGCGGGCTAAAGCCTGTTCCCAGCGCAGCAATGGGGTACCCGTGCGAGTTTTCGATGGTGTGCGGGAAGTGCTAGAAGCAAGTTGAGTGCCTCAAGCGCGCCCTGTGCAGCGCCACACGTTGGCGCCGTTGGCAGGGATGTGGCAGCGCCAGAGCTTTCCTGATTCGCGCGCTGCAGAAACAGCGCTCTACGATTGCCCGTTGCGTGGCAACCAGTTCGCCAGCGCGTAACCGATTGTGACCATACGTGCGACCTGGGCAGGGCTGGTGACATAGCTGGTCAGCGTTCGACGCGCCTGATCAGGCAGCACGACATTGTTATTTCGCCAGGCCGCGAGGCTGGAACCTTCCTGCTGCGCCAATGTGACCATCCGGCCGGCGGCCTGCGCAATCGAACCGTCGGTGTGCGCGGGTGCAAATGCCGAATGCACGAGCGAGAGGAAGTGCGGCCAGTGACCGAGATGCCTCCACAGGGTTGCGACATGGGCATCGATGCCGGAAGCGCCGAAGGCATTGACGTGCCGGATCAGATCCCAGGTGTCCGGGGCGATTGCTTCGCGAGCGAGCAGCGATGGGAGCGGACCCCATGTCGGTAGCGTGCGACGGCAGACCGCCTCTTTGTTGCCCGATGCCGGTGCGGTTAGTGCCGCGAGCGCCACCATGTTCAATCCGTTGGAGCGGTTATAGGCATCGACGACGGTGCGGATCGATTCCAGTTGCGTGTTGTCGATGCCATTGTGCGCGAACCCGGAGAGCGCGAGCGGCTGTGGCATCGGCAACCCGCTTTGTCTGACGATACGATCGAGTGCCGGCTCCGTGTGCCCGCTCAGATAAATCGGTTTCGCTGCGGCCCAGACGGTTTCCAGGCTATCGCCCATACCGGCGAGGCCGCGCCAGATCGACGTGATCAACGGAATGCCCATCGTTTCGCGAATATCAGCGAAGATTTCGGCCGTTCTCCCGGTGGCCGCGGACTCATCCAGAGCGGTTACGGGGTCATAGGAAAAATCAGCGGTCATTTCCATTTCCGATGGTTTTGATTGCGAGCTGCTTTTCGGCGCAGCGCCAGGTGCGGTGAGTCACTGCTAGTCGAGGTCGCTGGCATCGTGCCGTTCGGGCACCCGTTCCTCTTCAGGTCCCCATTTTCTGTTCACTCGCCGGCCGCGCTGAACCGCGGGACGCTGCATGATTTCCTCTGCCCACCTGACCACGTTCGTGTAAGACGCCACGTCGAGGAACTCTTTGGCGCCGTACAGCCGTCCCAGCACCAGCGTGCCGTACCAGGCAAAGTTGGCCATGTCTGCGATGTTGTAGTCGTCACCGCACAAGTATCTGCGCGTTGCCAGATTCCGATCGAGGACGTCGAGTTGCCGCTTGACTTCCATCGCGTATCGATTGATGGGGTATTCGAGTTTTTCCGGCGCGTAGGCGTAAAAATGGCCAAAGCCGCCGCCGAGATAGGGCGCACTGCCAACTTGCCAGAACAGCCACGACATGCATTCGGCGCGCGCCGATGGTTCGCGTGGCAGAAATGCGTCAAATTTTTCTGCGAGATAGACAAGTATGGCGCCGGATTCGAATACGCGGGTAGGCGGATCAGTGCTCACATCCAGCAGCGCCGGAATCTTGGAATTCGGATTCAGCTCGGTAAAGCCGCTGCCAAACTGCTCGCCTTTGTTGATGTCGACAAGAAATGCGTCGTACTCTGCACCCCGCTTGCCGATCGCGAGCAATTCCTCGAGCAGCACCGTGACTTTCACGCCATTGGGCGTCGCCAGCGAATAAAGCTGCAAGGGATGCTTGCCGCGGGGCAGGGGCTGTTCATGGGTCGCCCCTGCCACCGGGCGGTTGATTTTCTCAAACTTGCCGCCGCTGGGCGCGTCCCAGGTCCAGACGGCCGGAGGCGTGTAGGTGGATTTGTCGGTCATGGTTGCCGTTTGTTCTGAGCGTAATACGCGTAGTTTACGTGCTTACGCTGCCGCTCGACCGGATTGGGGTTCTCGGCGCAGTTCTGCGGGCAGGGGAACGCCCCGGCGTGCCGGCATGGATGTTCGCGGTATGCACGGGGCACTGCCTCGGTCTTTTTCCGATGCGTGCGCGATGGATTCTATTGCAGTCGCACTGAGAAACGCAGGGCTGAGAAAAAGCACCCGGGGCCAAAGGGAGGGAAGGCACCCGGGCGATGAAAACCTTAAAGGTCGAAGCCTTTGTCCAGATGAAGGTGACGCTTTAACAAGCTATCCAGAACCACGTAGTTATGCAGACCGTACAGTGCATCCGCCTCATGTTGCTGCCTGACAAGTGATCTTTCCCGGGCCTCATCGGGCTTGTCGCTCACGTTTGTGCCTGTGCGCGTATCCGCTTCTCCTGTCCAGCGATTCATTCTCACCTCCGTGTTGCCGTTAGGGTGATTGCAGTATGGATTCGCGTTCGGGGCCATGCTTGACCGAAGGCGTCCGTGATTTGACCCATGGCGACAATCAACGCGATCGGTTTCGGTTGCCGCGACCGGTATTTCCGCACAGTTCTGCCGCGTCACGCTTCGCAGCGCCTGAGGCTCGCCATCCGTAATCTGTAACCACTCGCACGGTTAAACGGTTTACGCGAGATGACAACCAACCCGACGCACTTTTCAAGGAGAAACACCATGAACATGATCAAGACTGTTATCGCCGCCGCCGTCCTCGGTTTTTCTTTCAACGCCGTTGCCGCGGTTAACGACATCTCGGACGTGACCCACGGTTCGATCACCAGCAAGCAAAGCCAGGTTGGCGGATCGCAGCCGGCCTGGAGCGACCTGAGCGCGGTGACCCAGAAGGGTGCCTCGAAGGAAGCGAAGCCGTTCGCCAAATCGGCCGGCAACTACCGCTTCAGCGACATCAACTCGGTCACGCACAACTAGGCAGACCGGTTGGTTGGTCAGACCGGATCGTTCTGACCAACCTGACACTCTCCCGCATGCGCAGGGGCCATCAGGCATAGACGCCTGATGGCCCTTTGCGTCCTTTGGGTGACGGGTGCAGTACGGCAGGGGGTACCCACATCTCAAGGCAATGGACGGCACGAGCATTTCCGTGGGGCGGGTGTGAGACCGACCGGCGTCGACGCGTTTGCAGGACTTTGCGACTCGTTGAAGAAGGCTTTGCGCGGTGTCGGCCTGTCGGCTTTTCGGCGGGATATCGGCGTAAAGAAGCGAAGCAGGGCTATCCTTTTATGACGAAAAAGCGCGACTTGCGTACATTCGGCGACCGGTAACCAGCCTCAACCATGCGCCGGCGGCGCGTGCCGGAAGCGGCGTGGCTGGTGCGAGCAGGCCCTCCCGTGGATGGCGCTGTACTTGTCCTGAACTCTTGCGTCCGGGGCAATGTGTACCGGTTGGCATGCCATCGACTGCCCGGAAGCGCGAGGTTCGACCCCGGTAACGGGATTGATGCAGCGCATCGCGATTCGATCGCGGGCCGCCATTTTGCTTGACAAGCCCGAAACCAATGAAATATGGCCAAGCGCCGTTGATTTCTTATGGATTTGATGGATACGCCTCGTATCATCGAGCTGCGCGAGACCGCCAGCCGTAACGGGCTGAACTACGTAACCGATGGGGTGCCGGGTATTACGCGCCGCCGTTGTGGCAAGGGCTGGGCTTTCTACAGACCGGATGGCTCTCGCATTACCGATCCGCAGGAACGCAGTCGCATCAATTCGCTGGCCATTCCGCCGGCATGGACCGACGTCTGGATCTGCATCGACCCCAAGGGGCACATACAGGCAACGGCCCGCGATGCCCGCGGCCGCAAACAGTATCGCTACCACAACCTCTACCGTGAAGCACGCGACCATTCGAAGTTTCGCCGGATGCTTGAGTTCAGCGAGGTGTTGCCGGCGATTCGCGCGCGCGTCGAACGCGACCTCGGCGCGCCCGAATTGAGCCGGCGTCAGATTCTTGCTGCTACCGTGCGCTTGCTGGACAAATCACTGATCCGTGTGGGTAATGACGAATACGCGAAGGGCAATCGCTCGTACGGGTTGACCACGCTGCGCAAGAAACATGTTGCAGTCGACGGATCAAGGCTGCACTTCACCTTCCGCGGAAAGAGCGGCGTGCAACAGGCATTTTCGGTCACGGACCGGCGTATTGCGCGGATCGTGCAGCGTTGCCAGGATTTGCCGGGAGTGGAGTTGTTCAAATATGTCAATGGCGGCGGCAAGCGGCAGAGCATTACGTCAGACGACGTCAACGAGTACTTGCGTGATGCGAGCGGGCGAGACGTCAGTGCGAAGGATTTTCGCACCTGGGGCGGAACCATTCTTGCGGCTCTGGCCCTGCGCGCAACCGGACCGGCAATGACCCAGCGTGAAGCGACGCGGAATATCAACCGGGCGATCGACGCGGTAGCCGAGCGCCTTGGAAATACCCGCACCGTATGCCGCAAGTATTACGTTCATCCAGCATTGCTCAGTGCATATATGCAGGGGATGACTGCCGCGTCACCACTCTGCGTGGCCGCACCGCAATCGCTGCGGTTCGCAACGCCCACCGTGAAGTCCGGGTCCGTTACATCGCGGCGCGCGGACGCGGGCGTGGCGCGCGCGCGACGCAAACGGGCAAAACCGGCTTTGCGGCTCGATGAAGTGGCCGTACTGCAGTTTCTGCAAGAGGTGGCCTGACCGGTTTGAATACGGGGTTGTCAGTTTGCGCTCAGCGCGTTGGCGCCAGAGAACTTCCCGTAGATCGCGCCGTCTTTCCAGCTTGCGACGAATTCCTCGATGGACACGCTGCCCAGGCGTTTCATCTTCTCATCAAAGTATTCGAAAAGAATGCCGTTCCTTGCTGTCATCGACAGCAGGACGGTGCCGCCGTTTTCGCCGCCGTGCTCGTCATGGGGGAGGGCGTCGGCGGGTGCAAGGGCGTAGTCGCCCCTGGTGCGATGCACCGATCTGATCGTGCCGTCGGGCTGCATTTCTTCCAGAAACTGCTCGCCTTCCAGAACAAGCGTGGCGGTGGCGGCGACATGGCGGTGGCGGCGGCAGTGCCCGGTTTGCTTTCCGTACCGCAGTAGCATATCCAGCCGTCCGCTGGCCAGGTCGTAACCCAGCAGGCTGTATTCGAAATCGACCTTGAAGTCCTTGTTGCCCGGGTCGGTCACGCGCCGCCATTCGACCGACTGCGGATCAAAACTGTTGGAGATTATCGGCATGGTTGAATCCTGAGTCCTGAAAGAATTTACGGTTCACGGGGACACGGCCTCGACTTCGCCCAGCAAAGGTGTGAGTAGCCGGATGCAGAGTGACCGGGCAGGCTGCATGCGCGTCTGAACTGTTTTGACCTCTGCATGATCCCGTGCCCGGTTCCGTCACCGTGACTCCGTGTTACTGGAAAAAGGATATCACGCAGGTTGCCGGCAGCCCGCTGATTGCAAACCGGTACGGTAGTATGGTCGGGAAGATCGTATCGGGCCGTTGGCGATGCTATCCGGCTCCCGGGTTCATCACACCAGCGAAGCGGGACGAGAATCAGCGAAGCGGTACGAGAAACAGCGAAGCAGCGCGGGATACGCAAAATGACCACGAAGAGTATCAAGCTGTTTATTGATCACAAAAGCCCATATGCCTATCTGGCCGTCGCGCCGGCGTGGGACCTGGAGCGCGACTTCGATGTCGCGCTGGACTGGTTGCCGTATACCCTGGACATTCCCGATTTTCTTGGCAGTGCCGAAGTCGGAGATGACGGCACCGTGATTGCCCAGAACCGAACGGCGCATCAGTGGCGGCGCGTGAAGTATTCGTACATGGACGTGCGCCGTTACGCCAACCTGCGCGGGCTGACGATTCGCGGGCCGCAGAAGATCTGGGATTCGTCGTTGTCTGCCATCGGGATGTTGTGGGCGAAAAGACACGGCAACTTGCGCGTCTAGCAGGCTGTTGAAAAGCTACTGCGCGGCCTTGATCCGGGCTTGCGCGGTGCTCGGAATCCTCATGTACTGCCCGTGTACACTCCGGTTCCTGCGCTCCGGGCGCACCCGGCTGAAGGCCGCTCGCGACGCTTTTCAACAGCCTCCTATAACGATATTGTCTACGAGCGCTTCTGGCAACGCGCGCTCGACATTGAGGATTGCAGCGTTATCGAGGGTGTGCTCAACGCGGCAGGTGCCGATACTGCCGGTTTCGCGGCCTGGGCTGACGGAGAAGGCCGCAAGTTGCACGACGACATTCGTGCCGAGGCGGAGCAGGCAGGCGTGTTCGGAGTGCCTACGTTCGTGCTGGACGGCGAGTTGTTCTGGGGTCGCGAACATCTGGCGCTGATTCGTTTGCGCCTGTTCGAACTCGGGCTGGCACGCGCGGGTGCGGAACACCCGCTCGAAATCAGCCATGCCTGGCGGCCCCGCGAGCGGTAACCGCAGCGCCGACCAGAACGGTCGGATCATGACGCACTGATTCATCGCCGGCCTTTCATTAGCCGGAATGATGTTCAGCTTCGCGTTACTGTGACTGGAATCGCCGCGTCAACCGCCGGCTGCGCCCTGGGTGTTGACGTACAGCGCGTAAACACTCTTGCTCGCCGCCATGAACAGGCGGTTGCGCTGGGTGCCGCCGAAACAGAGATTGGCGCAGCGTTCGGGCAGCAGGATGCGGCCGATCAGTTTCGCGTCCGGGTTGTAGACGAGCACGCCGTCGAGTTCTGCGCTGCCCATGCCCCATCCAAACCAGATATTGCCGTCGATGTCGCAACGCATGCCGTCCGGTGTTCCGGCACCGGCATCGAGAAACTTGCGCTTGTTTGCGAGCCTCGTGCCGTGGTCGGTGAGGTCGTAAGCGTATATGTTTCTGGGCGAGCTTCCGGATTCCACAAGGTAGAGGATCGATTCATCCGGTGAAAAACATAATCCGTTCGGTCGATTCACTTCGGATTCGACAACGGACATTTCACCGGTGGCGCCGTCAACGCGGTAAACATTCATCGGCAGTTCCTGTTTTGCGACATGACCTTCGTAGTTGCCGAGCAGCCCGAAAGGCGGGTCGGTGAACCAGATCGAGCCATCCGACTTCACCACCACATCGTTCGGTGAGTTAAGCCGCTTGCCGTCAAAACGATCGGCAATGACACTGACGGTGCCGTCGTATTCGGTGCGCGTGACGCGGCGAGCGCCATGCTCGCAGGTGACGAGCCGGCCGTGGCGGTCGCGCGTGTTGCCGTTGGCGAAACCGGAGGGTTGCCGGAACACGCTGACTGCGCCGGTTTGTTCCTCCCATTTGAGCATGCGGTTGTTCGGGATGTCGCTCCACAGAAGATAGCGCCCGTCGCCGAACCACACCGGTCCTTCGCACCAGCGAAAGCCGTGTGCGATCCGCTCTACCGAGGCCTGTTTCACGCGGTATCTGTCGAAACTCTGGTCGAGTATCTGCACTGCCGGGTCCGGGTAGCGTTGGCTCGGATGCCAGGGAACGGCGTTGGTGCTGGAAAGTTCGTAGGGGTCGGATCGCATATGGATGTCTCGCTTCAAAAGTTGCTCGCAGGTGAGCGCTTGCCGGGAAAGCCTTGCGCAAACCAACCCGGCGCACGCCGAATGCCGATTCACGGCGTTAAGCGTACACTTTGTACGCATGCGACGGAAAGCCGCACGGGTCCGGGGCGCGAAGGGCGCGGCGCCGCGTGCTGCACCCGGTCGTGGCGGAGGAATCCGGCCGATGTCATGGCGCGACGGCGCTTTTCCGGTACACGCCTGACATGGTTCTGAGACGATGGCTTTGACTGTGAAACGAAAATGGGTGCTCGGAGTGCTTGCGGTTGGCGCGCTCGCTGCGATTTACGCGTGGCTGCATGCGAGCGGCGGGCTGGCCGTCATCACGAACGAGGGCGCTATTCACGACGAGGTGGTTCGACTTGGTGCATGGGGACCATTGATCATCATCTTCCTGATGATGTCCGCGATATTGATCAGCCCCATTCCGAGCGCTCCGATCGCTCTGGGCGCCGGCGCCGCGTATGGACACGGGTGGGGAACGCTTTACGTATTGCTGGGTGCCGAAGCCGGTGCACTGGCGGCCTTTGGCATTGCGCGCCTCGTTGGTCACGACACGGTGCAGCGCTGGTTTGGCGGCCGGCTCGCGGCCGGAATGCTGGGGTCGCAGAACGCACTGATGCTGATTGTCTTCGTCAGCCGCGCGCTGCCGTTCATGTCATTCGATATGGTGAGCTACGCGGCGGGACTGACCGTAATCTCGGCATGGCGCTTTGCCATTGCCACACTCGCCGGTGTTGCCCCCATCAGTTTCTTGCTCGCGCATTTTGGTTCGGAGATGGCCACGGGCGAAACCGGCCGGATTGTCGTGTCGGCACTGGTATTGGGCGGGCTAACCGTGATTCCAATGATCGTCGAACTCGTTCGCGAGCGCATGGCCAGGCGCCGGTCAGGTTCCGCTGCACAACCGAAGTGAGCGATGTCATGTCTTGCTGCAGGCACCGTGTTCATTCTTATCCGCACAGGACAAAATGGACACCGTGCGCCATTTCAGCAACTGGCAAATTGCCGCTGAACGCAGCCGGTAATTCGGGCGTACCCGGAATGGGCCGGTTCGCAATCCGGTTATCCATGTCAGCCGAACTGTCCGATTCGTACAAAGGTGGCGGCATATGAACAGGTCTTACGACGTATTGATCCGTAACGCACAGGTCTACGACGGAGAGGGCAGTGCTCCGGTGCATGCGGATGTCGCGATCGAGCACGATCGCATTGCCCGCATTGGCAGTCTCGATGGTTGCAGCGCGCCGTTGCAAATCGACGCGTCCGGGCTGGCGCTGTCGCCCGGTTTCATAGACGTACACACGCACGACGATTTTGCCGTTTTGCATCACCCCGATATGGGTTTCAAATCGCGAGGCGGTGTGACGACATGCATTGTCGGGAATTGCGGATTCGGTGCGGCGCCGTTTGCGGCCGCTGTTGACATGCTCGCGCGGCTGACGCCTGGTCCGGCGATTACCCCTTATGAGGGACATGCCGGATACGCCGCAGCGCTGGAGTCGATCACGCCGGGGGTGAACATCGGAGTGCTTGCCGGGCATGGAACGCTTCGCAAGGCTGCAGCCGGCAGTGCCGATCGCAGCCTGACCGATCGCGAGATGCTGGCGCTCAAGCAGCACCTGCAGGAAGCGCTGGACGCCGGCGTGTTCGGAATGTCCACCGGCCTGATCTACGATCCCGGCCGTTACGCGGGAACGGATGAACTGATCGAACTGGTTTCGGCCATGCGCGGTAGCGGCGCGTTGTATGTCACGCATATGCGCGATGAGGGACTGGGCCTGCGCGAATCGGTCGCGGAAGCGATCGAAATCGGTTCCCGAGGCGGTGCCGCAGTGCAGATCTCACACCATAAGGCCTCCGGACGCGAAAGCTGGGGTCTGGTCAACGAGTCGCTGAAACTGATCGAAGAAGCACAGCTTCGTGGCGAAAACGTTCACGCCGACCAGTATCCTTACACGGCGGGCAGCACATCGTTGCAAACCGTACTGGAAAACGGCGCGTTCACCGATGCAAGTCGGCCGAACAGGATGAGCAGGGTGCCACCCGCCGATGTGGTGATAGCCTCAGCGCCGGGGCATCCCGAGTGGGAGGGGCACTCGATTGCGGATCTGGGCTCCCGGTACGATCAAACGCCGCGCGCAGTCGCAGAGTTTGTTGCCGAACAGGCACAAGGGACGACGGTGATCCTGCACATGATGAGCGAAGAAGATGTGCAGCGGGTGCTGCGGCATCCGTCGACGATGATCGGTTCCGATGGCATTCCGACTCTCGAGGGCAAGCCGCATCCGCGTTTGTACAACAGTTTCGCGCGGGTGCTTGGCCATTATGCGCGCGACCTCGCCTTGTTTGATCTGTCCACAGCGATTTACCGGATGTGTGGATTTCCCGCGCGCAAGTTCGGATTGCGTGACCGGGGTGTGGTGAACGAAGGTGCTTTCGCGGATCTGGTGTTGTTCGACGCAGCGACCGTGATCGACAAGGGGACTTTTCAGAATCCGAACCAGTACCCGGTCGGCATCCGGCAGGTGTTTGTGAATGGACGTGTTGCGGTGCGCGACAACGAGGTGTTGCCGATCCGACACGGACGTGTGTTGCGCCGGCCGGCCTAGTGGGGCGGAGGAGTGATCAAATAGAACGAGGCCTCTTTGAACAACCCTGTTCCTATCGCATTGTCTGTGACTGGCGCTCGTTGAGGTCCTCTTCAATGAAGCGCATGAGTGCTTCCATGAGCGCTTCTCGCGGGAATGCGTTTTGATTGACGAGTAGTTTGCCGATCGCGCCATGCGTACGCGCGATTGGCACGGCCACTGCCCAGTGGTCGGCATTGAGATAGCCAACGAGAGTGCTTCCGGGAATGATCTGGTCATAGAACAGGACCTGGCCGTCGTTGCGTGAATCGATGCGTGACAGTGTTCTGTGAGAACCTCTCAGCAGCCAGGAGATCCGCTTCTCGTCGGGCAGGGTGACGAGCGAATAGTAGGGAATGTCGTGCGGCAAGGCATGTTTGACCAGCCAATTCTGGCGCGTTTCCGGACGCAGGGCTGCGATTGCTCCGCGGTCGCCTCTGGAGCATTCGGCACCCGGGAAGTGGCGTAGCCATTCGGCCAACTCCTGTTCGATCTCGTTGGCGAGGGGTGAGCCTCCGATGGAGCCAGCGATGCTCACTACGGCTGCCAGGCGATTGCGAATTGCGGGATATGTAACGATGGCATCCAGCACATCGTTCGCACCTTTCGAATAACCGACGAGCACAAGGCGTGGTTCGGTGTCTTCTTCGGGTAGCGCCATCAGGGAGTCGCGTATCCGGGCTGCGTTGCGGCGTGTGCTCGAGAGGCCTTCAACGCGAATGAATGAGACGTCATATCCGAATTGCCGCAGATGCATGGGGACAGTGCTCTGCGGTTCCAGCCATTTCTCAAAGCAATCGAATCCGAATCCCGGAACAATCAGGGCGGTGAGTCTCCGGGGCGACGGCCCGAGTGGAACCGGATTGTCTGCCGCAACCGGCTCTCTGCCTACCAGCCTCAAAGCATCTTCGCAGGGACGATGGTCGGGTATCGCGTCCTTGCGTGCTTCGAGGACGGTGCAGAATAGTTTGCGAAATCTCGCTCGCTTGTCCTCTACGCCCGCAAGGGACGCGGGAACGAGAACCATGCCAGGCGCATCGAGGGTGTACGGAATGAGCGGTGTGGATGCGCAGCCGCAAAGCGACGCGAACACAATCGGCAAAAATAGTCGCTTGTTGATCATCCGGATTGCGCTGGTGCCGCAACGGAATGCCAGCGCGTTAAAACGCGTTGAAACACCCCGGGAAGATGGGCGTGTCATAACCGTTACCAGGTAACTACTGTCTGAATTTATCCCGGCTCAACAACGCGGCTACGCCATGAAATTGATGGCCTTGCGCTGGCCGGAGGCGAGCGTGCTCAAATGTGCCGACGCTTCCCAAAGAACTCGAAGGTCTGGCAAACGGCAATCACTCGGTCATGTTCTCTGGCTGAAGGCCGGATCTGCCGCGACTTGCTTCGCCGGTGACTTGCTGCTTGACCAGACCGATATGATGTTTCAGCGTGTACAGCATGTGGGAAAAGGCGATCGGTACGCGGATGCGGTTGGCGCGGGTCTCCAGTTCGCCAAGGCGCTCGACCAGGTTTGCGCGATCACCGACCGACGTCGCAGCGAATGCCGCCTCGAGGAACTTGAGTTCCCCGTACAAACGGAAAATCCGGCGCCGCATCGACCAGCCGTAAACAGCCGGAAGCAGACGAAAAAGAGGATAGACGACACCGACGATCGGGATCAAAAGCACAAGAATCCGGGTGGTAAGCGCCGCGAGCCAGAACGGCAGGTAGCGTTGCAGAAATGGCTGGCCGTTACGATAGTAATCGCGCGCTATGTCACTCAGCGGCAGGTCGATCGGCTCGGCCGCGGGAAACTCGCCCGACTGATTGAAAATGCCGGGGGTGCCGTGAATTTCCGCCGCCGCCTGGAGCAGCAAGTGCTGCAGGGCCTGATGCAGATCGTCGCGCACGATCAGGCTGGCTTTTGTCGCAATCAGGGTGAGGTCGTTGCCTGGACGATCGTTGGCCAGGTCTGCGACCCCGCGCGGAAGGATGCGCTTGCTCAGATACGGAAGCAAGGCGACGTAAGCGTCTGCGCGAGACCAGTCGAGGGTAATCACTTCGGGGTCGCGCAACAGTCGCTGGATGATTGACGCTGTCGGAGACATCGACATCGCGACGAAGTCGAGTTCGCCTCGCATCAACGCCTCGCCGGCCTCGTTTTCAGCCAGCTCGTGTAGCTTCAACTTGCCAAAGTCGGCCCCGGCAGCGCTTGCCAGTTCACGCGTCAGTTTGTAAGTGCCGCTTCCGTTCGCGCCCAGCGATACGCGCATGCCGGGCTGCAAGGGTTGCAGCGGGTTTTTCGGTTGTTCCCGCATGAACAGCCAGAGCGGTTCATAGAAAAGCGTGCCGAGCGACGCGAGTTCGGGTGATTCCGTTTCGTTCGTGGTGCCGCTTTGCACCAGCGCGACGCTGACCCCGGAGCCGGAATCATTCAGGAGTCTGATGTTGTCGACCGACCCATCGGTCGCCAGCACTTCCAGTTTTACCCCGTGACGGGCAAAGATCCTGGCGTATTGCTCGCCGATGGCGTAGTAAGCCGTGCCCTTGCTGCCGGTAGCCATGACGATGGTGCGCGGCGGCATGCGTTCCGTGAACAGCAGCGCGGCGGCGGCGACAGCGATGGTGGCAACAATGGCTGCGATGAGCGGCCAGCCCATCGCGTTGCGCCGTGTGTAGGCTGGAGCTTGTTTCATTTGCGCTGCATTCTAGCCGTTCTTTCGGTGCCCGTCGCGCACGGGAGTTGATTGCGTCAAAGTGGCTTGCAGCCGCGGAAAGACCATCAACCGTTAACGGAAAATCCGGGCGCCGCGAAGCGAAATTCAGCCCTTGCGCCGTCCCTGTTCGAGTTGCCCGCGGTATGCCACCAGCATGCCGCCCGCGTATCGATATCACGCAGCGTTGCTGCCATGAGATCCCGAGATTCCCGGGGTAGGGGTCCGCATCCCTGGTGTGCCATTGCGCATAGCGGGTAAAGTACTATCCGGATTCAATGCCAACCGGGGACGGAAGATGGGAATCGAGTACCGCAGCAGTGCCGACATTTCTGTCGCGGAGGCGATTGATCTGTACAAGCGATCGACCCTGTCCGACAGGCGGCCGGTTGATCGGCCGGACATATTCGAGGGCATGCTCAAGCATGCCAATCTCGTCATCTCCGCATGGGATGGCAGCCGCCTGGTTGGCATCTCGCGTTCACTGACCGATTTTACCTACGTCGCCTATCTTGCGGACCTTGCGGTCGACGCGGCATATCAGCGCCGCGGTATCGGCAAGCAACTGGTGGAGGAGACGCGGCAGCGCCTCGGGCGCGAGTGCATGATCGTGCTGTTGGCCGCGCCCAAGGCCAATGACTACTACCCGAAGCTCGGTTTCGAGCATAACCCGAGGGCCTGGGTGCTTGCTCCCGGCCGGGTGCCGGACTAAGGAATAGCGCGGGTACCGGTGGATGCGAGGGCCTGTTATCACATATGTGTTAACAGGCGCTAGCTCGCGCGGCGTTGCACCGTCCAGTTATGCAGCAGCATCAACAATAACGCGGGCAGCATGCCCGCCCAGAATACCGCCACCGAAAGGGGGACGTGCTGTAGAAGATTGTGTATTCCCAGCCAACTGTCCGGCTGTTTCGCCCACTCCACGCCAACAGAGCCCAGTCCCGTCAACACGGTGAGCGTTTGCCATTCATCGGTTTTCATCCAGTTGAGCGCTTGCCAGCCGACGACACCCAACGCGGAAATGAACGTGAAAGCCACGAGATACAGCGCGAAGGTTCCATGCCATGTCAGATCGTTCATTTATTCAACATACCGTATCCGTGGTTTCAAATGGTTCCAAAGGTATTTCGCAGGATGAACTTGCCCGCTGAAACTTTTGACCGGACCGGTTCATGCCTTACGCGGCCGCGGACGTATCGCACGCTATCCCGGCCAGCCGGTGTGGATCCTGCCGATGTTCAATTCTAGTCGCTCGTCTTGCAGCCGTCGTCCTCCACCGTAAGCAGGAGAGGCAGAGGCGGTCGGTCAGGGGGCCGCAGCCGCGGCTTCGAGTTGCACATTACATACATCGGCGCCGTCGGCAGGCAATTTCTTTCCGGACAGTTTCTGTAGCGGCACCCATACGATGGATGTCGCCAGCCTGGCCACGGTTTCGAAGACGTCCCCGGGGGAAACGCCGATATTGAATTTATCAAACGATCCACTGACCCGAACCGGGGTCGCAAGGCTGAGAAACTGCGCTTCCTTGGCCTGGGGGCCCATGCGCAGGTCGAGCGTCTCTTGCGCGAAATCCACCCGGCCGGTGCCGGTCACCCGCATCCGGCTGGTGTCCAGAAGGATGGTCTTGTCGACGAGTTTGCCGTCGCTCAGGGCGAAGCGCCCGATTGCGCAATTGATCTTTGATGCCTTGTCGGGGTCCACTTCGCTGGAGAGGGCAACCAGCACATTGACTGCCCAAAGGTCGAAAATTCCGGACTTCATGTTTTCTGGCCAGACGGCGAAGTCGATGCGGCCGTTACCATGGCGCAGAATGTCCGACAGGTAGCGGGCGCGTGAATCCACGTCCATCTTTACGCTGAACGTGCCGCCAAGGTCGGTATCAGGTTGTATGCGCCGGGCCAGTACTCCGTAATCGAAGCGGTCGACGTCGATGTGCAGGTCGACGTTCACATCCTGCTCGGTCGGTTCGTAACCAAGCCGCAGCATCGCCGCGCCGCCCGGCACCTGCACTTCAATCGGGCCGATATCGGCGCGACCGTTCTCCAGCCTGGCTTGCATTCTGCCCGCGCCGAGTTTGTCCTTGCCTGACAGCACCTGTTCGACCTCTACATTCAGGAACACGTCCTGGCGGCGCAGCATCTCGGGGCTTAGCAGTTTTTGCGTCTGGTCGCTCGCCTGGGCCGCCTTGCGGCGAACCTCTTCGGCAGTGATTTCGCCGGGCGCCTCGTCGGGTTTCTTCTCCACCGGCGACCAGTCCCCGAGTTTGAAATCGTCGAGTTGCACAACCGGTGAATTCAGGGCCACGGTAATGCGCGGGCGGCCGGATTCGGTTTCGAGTTGCCCTTTGCCGTCAAGTACGCTGTTACCGACCTGCAGGCGCAAGCCATTGACTTCGTACCCACGTGGTGACATCCGGAATTTGCCGGCGGCGGACCATGGTCCCCAGGGTGGCAGCGAGGCACGGACCAGCTTGTCGAGATTATCGAAGCGCTTGCCTCCTGCATCCAGCGCCAGTTCCACCTCACTGCCAATGGGCCGGGCGATGCTGCCGCCCAGCTTGACCTGGGTGTCGGCAGCCTCGGCTTTGAGGGTGAATGACAGGGGCAGGGTCGGGTTGACAAGTTCGGTTGCGCGCGCCGTGTCAAAGGAGATACGGATTGGCTCATCGTCCAGCGCGCCCTCAAGAATCAATCCCAGTGGCATGCCCGGATCTGCACGCAATTCTCCCTTGTCTACCCTGATGCGCGCTTCGCCTTGCGTGTTTGCGTCGCGCAGCACGATGCGCCCGCCGCCGACCGATCCAAGTAACTCGGAGCGCGAAAGCATGTCGCCAAGGCGGCTTGAACGGGCCATCGCGTAGAAGCTGAACTGACTGAAGTGCGCTTCGAGATCGCGGACTACCCCGAGTGTGCGCAGCAGTTTGCCGACATCGAGATTGTTTGCGAACAGCCAGAATCCTGCAGTCGGCTCCTCGTCGCGCAGATCCAGCGACACTGCCCCGGTGAATGCCGTTTCCGCGACCATGACCGAGAACGGCGAGGGGTGCATGTAGCCGTCGCGAATACGTCCATCGAATGACGCGTTGCGCACCTTGATTGCGGTGCCGTCGAACTGCGCGATCCTGACCGCGACGTCGGCATCGCTCAGGTCGATGTCCTGGGGCAGCAATGGAATGTCCAATGCGGCTGTCCGGGGTTCGGAGTTGCGCACAGGGCTGGTTGGCGCTTGCGATTTCGGAATCATTGCTTCGAGTTGTGCGACATCGATGTGTTCGGCATCGATTCGCAGATTCAGCAAGGGGGCCCCGCCGACCATCGTGCGCGACAGGTCGGCCGAAATATCGGTGCGGCCGAGGCGGAGCAGAAAATCGCGCACGCTCCATTGCGAGGCGCGCAGGCTGGCCTTGCCCGAAATCCTTGCGGGCGCTTGCGCGCCGGGTTCGAAACCGAACCAGCTGGCCATGTCGCCGGCGCGCGGCGCGGAGAACTCGAACGCGATTGCGGGTCCGCGGTTCTCGGCAAGCGGTTCAATCGTGCCCCGGATGCGGGCCCGCACGTCTGCGGAGCGCAGCATGAAGTCGAGAGGGGTCATGCCTTCGAGCATGATGGGTTCGAGCGCGCCGGCAGACAGCCGGGCGGAAAAAGGCTGGCCAAGGAGCGTGCCTTGCATGTTGCCGTTGAGCGGCTTTCCGGGTGGAAGGCGAACCGCGAGCTTCTCCAGAAAGAATCTCACCGGCTTGCCCCCTTCGGTGTTGCCATAGGTGAAACGCCCGGAGTCGACTTCCAGACGAACGTCGAGGCTCTGGACCAGTTCGGCGCCCTGATCGCCTTGTGCGGCAAGCGCGAGCCCGAACCGCCCCAGCCGCCCTTTGACGCCGCCCACGCCGAGCAGCAACTCGGCGAGATCGCCGAGGTCGGAATCGCTGGTGCCAAGCGCCAGGTTGAATCGCGGTGGTTGCGCATTGGCATCGACAATGGCTTCACCGGCCATCGTGACTCCTGCCGCCGAAGCCGTGAGTGGTGCGTGCAAAACACCATCTTCCAGCCTGATCTGCAACCGTGCATTCTTTACGTCACCAGGCAGGCTCAGCCAGTTCTCGACCCCCAGCGTGATATCGGCATCGATGGCATTCAGTTGCCTGAGATCGAACTGCGCGCCGGCGACGCTGCGATACAGTTCGGAAAGATTGCGCGGCGGCGCGCGTTCGTCGGCATCGGGCTCTGCAACCTTGTTACGGGTTTTCTTGTTCCCGTTAGCGGGGGCCTCTCTGAGAAAGGGCCTTAGATCCAGTGTTGGCGTAATCAGGGATCCCGTGATTCTCGGTTTCGATCCGCTGGCGTCGAGTTCCAGTTCCCCGGTCAATGTCGTCCTGCCCATTGCGCCGACCAGTTGCCTGATCGCGATCCGGTCGGGTGTGATGCTCACCGATGCGGCAAGCCCGCTTGCGCCAACATCGGGCAGATCGGTCTGCAACAGACGGCTGAATTCGATCAGGTTCTCGGTGCCCAGGCCGAACGTGAACTCGCCCCCTTGTGCGCCGGCACTGCCATTGACTGCGAGAGTGGAACTCAGAAAGGTGACGGTGAAAGAAAATGGCCATGGTTCGTCCGACACCAGATCCGACAGCGTGCCACCGGTGAAATCCAGTTGATAGGGAAATTCTTTCTGGACCGCACCTGCCAGGGAAAGTTTGAAAGGGGACCCGGCGGAGGATTGGGCAGTGAGCGTATGCAGGTCGAAAAAACGGCTGATTCCATCTGCATCGATATACTCGACGTTGAGTTCCTTGAGCGAAACCTCCTGTATGTTCAGTCGTGAGAGGATCTGCCCCGGTTTGATTGACGCACCGGCGGTGGATTCCGGTTCCTGAACTGCCCCACCCTCGGGCAGTTTGAATGTCCAGTTATTGCGTCCGTCCGCGCCAGCTTGCAGAAGCAACCGTACGTTGCTGCCTGCCAGTTCTTCGATGTGCAACTGCTTCTTGAACAGCAGCGGCCACAGATCCAGGGCCAGCCGTGCCTCACCGAGGCTGGCGAAATCGCCGCCGCCAAATCCGGGCGCATTGCCGATCCGGAATTCCCCCACGCGCAGTCTTGGCCTGGCCGAAATGCGCAATTCCATTGCACCCTCGAAACGCACTGGCCGGCCGATGTTGTCGGTAAAGGTTTGCGCAATGCTGGCGCGCAGGAATGAAGCGTCGATGGTCAGGCCAACAAAGGTGATGTAGAGCATCGCGCCGACAACGCACAACAGGACTGTAGCGATGCTCCACGCTGCCCAGCGCAACACCCGGCGTAGCGGGCGCGGCAGAGCCGGAGGGGAAGGGCTCTGGGGGATTGGTTCAACCATGTTGCGTAGACATTATCAATTCAAGTCAAACGGCGCCAATCAACTGCTGATTTGTCTGTGCGCTGATGCCTGGCCACTCCGGTCAACAACAAGGATTTCATGGTGTCTGCAATTTACAGACAGATGGCTGACCATTCGGCCGCAACCGGTCGGCGCGTCGCCGCGCGTCCGGGCTTGCGCAGATAACGCCCATAATGCCTGAAACTGCGTGGCCACATGCGGGCCGCAGGGTAACGGGCCTGCGCGAATACCACGCCGCACAGCCAGCACCGAGGTTCAGCCCGGAGACGACGGCCGGATGCGGGAACAAGCGGCGAGTCTATACTAGGCCGCTGTTTTTTGAATAACGGATGGGCGCGGCAAGCAATGGAACATTACACTTTGGGCTACGATGCATCAGCGCTGGCTTTCGTGTCGCGTCGCACCCTGCAATCGCATGGCTCTTTTTTCTCGAGCACCTGAAGGAGGGCATGCAGGTGCTCGATGTCGGGTGCGGGCCAGGCAGCATCACTGCGGGGATTGCGGAATGCATCGGCAGCGGCAGCGTGACCGGTGTGGATTTGAGCGAGTCACAGGTGTCGCTGGCGGCGCAAGCGTGCGAGAAGCGCGGGTTATCGAACGCGCGCTTTCGGACTGCGAGCGCTTATGAACTGCCGTTCGAAGATGCGCGGTTCGATGCCTTGTTCTCCCACGCGCTGGTCGAGCACCTGAGCGAGCCGTCTCGCGCGATGCGCGAGTTTTTCAGGGTGCTCAAGCCCGGTGGTGTGATGGGTGTCGTTACCCCCGATTGGGGCGGATTTCTGGTTGGGCCGTCATCGCCGGCGCTGGAACGCGCAATCGATGCGTTCAAGGCGCTGCAGACTGCCAACGGGGGTGACGTCGACGTTGGCCACAAACTGTCACAGTACGCGGTCGATGCCGGCTTTGCCGACGTGACGCAGCGCGCACGTTACGAAAATTTTGAGCCGGTTTCCATCATTGCCGATTTGTTGTGCGCGCAACTCGAGCGAGCGGGGCGGGGCGCCCACGCGCAGACGCTGCGCGACTGGGCGTGCGTGCCGCACGCGATGTTCGCCGAAGCATGGGTGGCGTGTGTCGGTTACCGGCCTGTGTGAGATCGTCAGCCGATCGGGTGCTTGCGTGGCGGGCCGCAAGAGTGCGACGTGGTCGGAGGGCATTGCGTTTCCCGCAAGGTCGCTTCAGGAGTGAACGGCCTGGTTCGGTGCGGTGTTAATGCGACGAACCAGGCCGGCTCCTGCTGCCGTCCAAAGCATGATGATTGGCCCGGGGTCTTGGTAAACGGTGCGCCAAAGGCGGGCGGCGTTTATCGTCGTGTCGGGCCGTGGTTGTCTGATGTGTTGTCCTGAACTGTTCGCGAAGTCCGGTGCCTAGCTCGCGCTTGCCCATCCGGTGGTCGTACCCAGGTCGGCTGCATTGGCCCGGCAACTTCCAGGCAGCATCGAGAGGATGTCTTCGGTATTGGTTGGCGCCGGCCCGCAATCCCATTGTGCAATGGCGTCCCCGGATTGTACGGGACCAGACCGGTTAACGTCCGGCCACGGGCGCAGGATGATGTGCTGACCATCGACAAGAGAATTGACGTTGCGAATCTCTGCACGTACCGCGCCCTCATCACTCGTTTCGAGTATTTCAACAAACGATGTCAGCGCGGTACCTGCCTTGGATTCGCACACCCAATCACCGCCCGTCGGAAGGCTGGACGCGGATTGCACTGTTTCGGAAATCGCTGTGCGGCACGAGCTGAGTGCGAGTACGACCTCGCCGATCTTGGCACGGGCGGTGTAGTTCTGATAGGCCGGTAGTGAGACCGAGGAAAGAATGCCGATGATCGCGACAACTATCATCAGTTCAAGCAGGGTGAATCCGGAGTTGTTGTATTTCATTTTCGTGCTCCTCGCTGGCGGATTGGTTATGTCAGATTCTCTTTACGGAAGCTTTGGCGCCGTGCGGCGCGTGCGATCTATCTGCACCTAATATGCCCGCGCGGGGAAAATTTTCTTAAACAGCGAGTTAACCCCGTTATCTCGTCGCCCTTTGGTAAGAAGGCGTCGTTCGGGAGCGACGATTGGAGTTGTTGGTCGTCTCTCAGAGACGCTCTGAAGCAAAGGCGCGCGCCCTCCGTCTTGCGCGGAAGAGCTTGCGTCGGCACTGAATTCAGAAACGGTACGGGCGTGCCGGTTTGCGGGTCAGCAACGGCGAAGTTGCATGCCTCTGACAGGCTGCGAGGAACAGCACCGTCAGAAACGCAGCTTCAGACCAGGCGGTTTCCGGATCTATTGACGTGTCGTTTTACCCGGCGGCATCAGGCCCACGTCCCGCGCTGACCGGGGCTGTGGGTCTGACGCCGTTTTCTGCAGGCCTTGCTACCGGATGAGAGACGCCCGGGTCAATCTCCGATTTCGTAAATATCCGATTCGATCTCTGTGACCTGCCCGCTCATCGCATCGACTTCCACGTCCAGTTCCTTGCCGTCGGGCGTAATGACTTCGAACTCATAGGACATCGCGCCTGCAGACGTTGTTTCCAGGTCCATGCCGTCAATGCGACCCGGGACCCTTTCCAGAGCAGCCTTGCGTGCCTGGGCCGGCGTTACCGCGGCTTTTTCGAGGAAGGCGTCGAGGTCCATGTTGTCGTTCTCCCACTCGACTTCAACGATCTTTCCCGTCATGGCGTCGCATTCGACCTCAGTCTCGCGGCCATCGGCAGTCATGATTTCAAATTCATAGTGAGGCACGCCGTTTTCGAGCGTCATTTCAAGTTCCTTGACTTCGCCGGGGTGCATTGCCAGCGCGGCGCCCAGACATGTCTCCATCGACACTTTCGTTTTTGGCATGCCTTCCATTGCCATCGCCGGGGCAACTGCGAGCATTGCCGCAGCACTTGCCATCAAACAGCCAAGCCGCTTCATTCAAGATCTCCTGTTGTTGTTTCGGGAAACTGCATACATGCGTGAGTACACTCTGATTGTCCATTTTGCAGAGAGTTCCTTTGTGATGATGACCGGGGAATCCGGGCAGGGCGTGGTAACAGCGCGCAAACGGAAAAACCGGCAAATAGCATGGTCATGACTGCGTGGACAACACGCGACGCGACCCGGGCGCGCCCAAACAGGTTATGCGCGCCGCATGGGATGCCCGGACGGGGAGGGTCATCCCATGCGTGTGGGTACGGAAACGGAAGAACCCGTTTGCTCGATGCCAGTCAATTGCGTTGCGCCGGCACATGGTTGAGCTTCAAAGCCTTTGAGGGTATGAGAGGCAGGTTTCTGTGGCGTTGCCGTTTCGTTCCGCTTTATGCCGCTGTTTGCGCTTTCCTGTATGGCGGCGATCGATTACCGATGCGGGTTTCAGTCAATCGGCCACAAGATGATATGGAATTCCATGACAGACCATGTATAGATAGGAGTGTTTCCATGGTATCTCTGAGCAAACGGCAAGAGGAAATGTGCGCTAACAGCAAGTGGGACTTTTCGGACCTGAAGGCGCTTTTTATTAACTGCACACTCAAGCGATCGCCGGAGCGTTCCCACACGCAAGGGCTTATTGATATCTCGAAGGCGATTCTGGAGAAGAACGGCGTGCGCGTTGATGTCATACGTGCCGTAGATCATGACATCGCGTATGGCGTCTGGCCCGACATGACCAAACATGGCTGGGAAAACGACGGCTGGCCCCGAATTCTCGAGAAAGTCATGGATGCCGGGATACTGGTTATTACGTCGCCGATCTGGCTGGGCGAAAAGTCATCGGTGTGCACCAAGGTCATTGAGCGCCTGTATGCGTCGTCCGGAGAATTGAATCGGCAAGGCCAGTACGCGTACTACGGGCGCGTCGGTGGCTGCCTGATCACCGGCAACGAAGACGGAGCAAAACATTGCTCGATGAATATCCTCTATTCGTTACAGCATCTTGGCTACGTGATTCCGCCGCAGGCGGATGCGGGCTGGCTTGGGGAGGCTGGTCCGGGACCTTCCTACCTGGACGAGAATTCGGGTGGTCCCGAAAACGATTTCACCAATCGCAATACGACGTTCATGACATGGAATCTGCTGCACATGGCACGCATGATCAAGGATGCAGGGGGTATTCCGGCGCACGGCAACCAGCGGTCCGAATGGGACGCGGGCTGCCGGTTTGATTTTCCCAATCCGGAGTATCGCTAGCGGTCTCGCTCGTTTGCCGGAGCAATCGGCGTCGAGCAGTGGATAAAATAGAAGGCGCCATCAGGCGATCGTGCCTGATGACCCCTGTGGTCGTTCGGGAGGAGGCGGGCTGATCAGAATCGTCTGATCAGACCGGGTTGACCGGATCGAACCGACCCGGTCAACCGGTGCGGCAACTCAGTTGTGCGTGACCGAGTTGATGTCGCTGAAGCGGTAGTTGCCGGCCGATTTGGCGAACGGCTTCGCTTCTTTCGAGGCACCCTTCTGGGTCACCGCGCTCAGGTCGCTCCAGGCAGGCTGCGATCCGCCAACCTGGCTTTGCTTGCTGGTGATCGAACCGTGGGTCACGTCCGAGATGTCGTTAACCGCGGCAACGGCGTTGAAAGAAAAACCGAGGACGGCGGCGGCGATAACAGTCTTGATCATGTTCATGGTGTTTCTCCTTGAAAAGTGCGTCGGGTTGGTTGTCATCTCGCGTAAACCGTTTAACCGTGCGAGTGGTTACAGATTACGGATGGCGAGCCTCAGGCGCTGCGAAGCGTGACGCGGCAGAACTGTGCGGTAATGCCATTCGAAAAGTTCTCTCGGCCAAACGGCGCCATGCCGTCGTCTCGCGCAACCTGAACAGGCAGTTCTCTGGCTGTCCGGAAATGCCGTCTCGATGCAATTGCCAGCCGAAGACATTTGCGCGTGCTTGCAATGTGCCCGCTGCGGCGGTGTCACTCTGGTTTCCGGCCGGTGGTTTCAAGGGCAGCCTTGGTACGGCGCGCGAGCGAGGCGGGCGAACACCGTATGCGTGGCGCGCATTCCATGACGAAATGACAACCCCGTGATTGGCGGGCGTTGCGCGTTGCAGGTGTGCGGGGGGAGGGTGGTTTCAGCCTGTGTGCAGCGTACCGTGGTTCCGCTGACAACGATTTGTCGTGTAAGGTAGCGTCAGGATATCTGGAGGATAAAAATGGCGCTCAGGATCGCGCTTTTGGCCTTGTTTGCAGTTTCTGTTTTCGGGTGCGCTTCCGGACCGGAGTTTTGGGAGGTGCAGTCAGCTATTCCGGAGATCGAGGCCGGGAAGGGCCGAATTTATATCTATCGCCCCCAGCGCAGTTTTCTGTACGTGGGTTCGGTCAGCATCAACGGCGAGGAGATCCGCGTGCCGGACGCCGGCGGTTTGTTGTTTCTGGATCGGGTACCCGACGAATACGAAATCGTCGTCGACAGCATTACTGCCGAGAAAACGAAACTTCGCCTTGACGCGGGTGAGGAGAAATATGTCCGGATTACCGTGACGACCGAGGGGCACTTTCTTTACACGATCTACCCGAAAATCGAAGACGAGGTCACCGCGATCGAAGAGATGCAGGACCTGAACTATATCGATCTGCAATGAACGGTTTGCGCTGACGTGTGCGGAGGCCGGTCCGTATCGTCGAGTCTGCATTGATTGCCGGGCCGAGCCTTCAGGCGCTGCAAATACTTGGCGGAGCGAGCGCGGCAAATCGCCGGGCTGACGGTGACGGACGGGACGGACGGAATGCAGACGTTACATTCGCGCCCGCCATCGCTCAGTTCAGGTTTTCTGTTCCGCCGGCTGCGCTGCCGGTGCGAGGTACCACTGATCAGGCGGCACCACTTTGGGCTGAGCGGAATCGGCTTCGTAATTGGGCGTCATGATCTGCACGCCGTATTCGTTGAATACGTCAAGTACATTGCGGTGCAGGCGAGTGTAAATTTGCTGCATTTGCTGCGGCTGGTCGCAATAGGCGTTGATTTCGTAGGTCACGCAAAAATCACCCAGTGCCGTTTGCAACACGAAGGGCGGGGGCTCGGGCAGCAGGCCTTCCGTCCGTTTCGCGGCCTCGATGAGCATTGCCTCGACTTGTCGCCAGGGTGTTTCGTAGCCGATTCCAACCGTAGTGTGGAGAATGATGCCGCCCTGGCGGGCTCTCGCGCTGTAATTGACGACATTGCTGTTCAAGATGACGGAGCTGGGAATCGTCACTTCCTCATTTTTGGGTGTGCGCAGATGCGTGAGTTGTTGGCGCATCTCGACCACATCGCCGACAACGTCACCGACCTTGATGCGGTCGCCGATACGGAAGGCGCGCCGGTAAATGAGCATGTATCCGGCAAGGCTGTTTGCCACGATCGACGACGCGCCGAGTGACATCAGCAATCCCGCGAAAAGCGAAACGCCTTTGAATGCCGCGGAATCCGATCCCGGAATGTACGGATAAGCGATGATGAGCGCAAACGCGATCACCAGCATGCGCACCAGCCGATAAGTTGGCCACGCCCACTCCTGCTCAAATCCGGCAGGCCTGATCGTGCCGTAGGCAATGCCGCTGAACAGGAGCTGCCCCAGACGCAGTACGTAGCGGACGACCAGGAACAGAATCGCGATGAAAACGAGGCCCGGCAAGGCGGATACGATGCCGCTCCACATGCTTGCCAGTGGGCTGAGGAGCAACGTTGCGGTTGAAACGGCAAACCAGCGTGTCCAGGGAAACAGGCTCAAGACATACTCAACGCTGATGAATACAAGCACCAGAACGATCAGTAAGTGCAGAGACCGGAGGCCGCCAAGCCAGGCAAGCTTCAACTCTTCTGCCGACAGCAGCCGGAAAGACCTCGCTTCGAGTTCTTTCAGGCGCGTCTGCAGGCGCCGCTCCAGGATCCGGTCGATCCATTGAAACAGTCGCCGCAATCCGAAAACCGCTGCGGCGAGGACACTGAGTGCGACGGCGGCATTCAGACCCTGCGGCAACAGGTAACGGGATGTGCGTTCATGTCGATAACGAGTGATTGCGTTTGCGATGAGGTCGTGCAGTATCTCGGCCACGACTTGCCGGTTGTTCAATTGCTCGGCTTCGGCATCGACATCGAAAACCGCAATAATATGTTGCTCACCGACGAGAATCCTGGCCCGGTCCGGTTCCTCGACGATGCGCAGATCCGACACCGGCACAGAAGCGTCGCGGGCGATCGCCTTGATCCTGTCACTGACGATAGCGGCACGTTGCTTTGCCGGGAAACTCGAAATGCCGCGCAGCTTGAAAAGCGTATGGCCGTCGACGATCACTGGCGCCATGTCTGTGTTTTCGGCGCGCGGCTTCGTCACCACTTCCTGTGACTGCGCTAATGCAACGGACATTGTCACCTGGACAGCCACGATCGCAATCAATGCGTTGACCAGGATTCGCCGCTGAAAAAACGATAACCGCTTCATGATTGTTCCGTCTCTGTGCTCGTAAACAGGCAGATAAACCGGCGCCACGTGCAAGTGCGCACGCGACTGCGTGCGAAGGACACGCCGGCAGTCATGTGTTGACCCGGTACCCGTATCGCGCGTGGGAGATGCTCGTCAAGCGTCTTTGCCGCTTCTTTGTTTGAACATTTCTGCATCCGCCTGGGCCATCAGGTCGCCGACATCAGCGTGCCCGGACGCATCGAAGCCGACCTTGCCGAAGCTGAAATCGATGCTGTAACCGCGTTTCGCCTCTTTGTTGTATTTGTCCACGGTGCTGTGCAAGCGGTCCAGCGCATTTTCCAACTCGCTGTTGCTGACGTTGGTCATCAGCACGGCAAACTCGTCGCCGCCAAGCCGGCCAAGTACGTCTGACTCGCGAAAAGTCAGCTTGAGCAGCTGGGCAAACGATTTCAGGGCGCGGTCACCCTCGGTAGGGCCAAGACTGTTGTTGATCTGCTTGAACTGGTCGAGGTTGAAATGCAGCAAGGCAGCGGGTTTCTGGAAACGCCGCGACAATTCCAGGGCATGGCTTGAGAGCGCTTCAAAACCGCGCCGGTTGGACAGCATGGTCAATTCGTCCATGGTTGCCATCTCGCCCGCCGCCAGTTCCCGTTCCGCCATGTGTGCCAGATCTCGCAGCAACGCCATGTCTGCTTCAGTGAAGTTGCGCGGCTGGCGGTCCATCAGACTGAGTGTTCCAAGTGCACTGCCGTCGGCCGCCTTGAGCGGGCATCCGGCATAGAAGCGGATTTTCGGTCCGGCGATGACAACCGGGTTATCGTTGAAGCGTTCGTCGCGCGCGGTATCAGGTACCAGGAAGATGTCTTCACCCAGGATGGCGTGAGCGCAGAACGATGTATCGCGAGGCATCTCGGACGTATCCAGCCCATAGGACGACTTGAACCACAGGCGATTCTCGTCGACCAGGCCGACCAGCGCGACCGGAACATCGAACAGCTTCGCGGCAATCCGGGTCAGGCGGTCGAAGCGCTCTTCTGCAGGGGTATCCAGTATCTTGAGCGACTGAAGCGTATCGATACGGGTGTCTTCGTCTGCGGGTCTCGCGGCTGCTTGCATGCGGTTCCTTGAAAGTCAATTGAATTCTGCGAATGGCTACAGTGCCTGCCGCTGCCGTCACGGTCCGCAATGTCCCGGCAAGCCTGACAACTGTAGCAGTTTACCCCGGGCGGTGACGAGCAGATGCGAAGCTTGCCAAACGCCGCGCCTGCGGGTAACGGGCCATGCTGAACGGCTGTCGAGGGAAGTATAACGTGAGGCCGAAGCCTTCCTCGAAAAGCATGGTCAATGCGATGGCCTGATTATCTGACCTTTACAGTCGACGCCGCAGGCAGGCTGCTGGCCAGGTGTCCGTTGCAGATATCGGCCGTCGATGCGGGTGGATGCCGGTCTCGACCGGCAAGTCGGCGTGCGGTAGCGGGCAGCCGTGCGCGCAAGGCCGGGGAGACGATTCGATCGCACGCTGCCATGGCAGGACGGCAGATTTTGTACCCGCGTGCATCAGCGGCGCTATTGCATATCGCGCCGTGAAAAACGCCAAGGCCTTGATGCCCGGGATATGCCACTGGTTGTGACGGGTGAGACGGCACGGGCAGGAACCGGTGTCACTTCGCGCCGCCTTGCAACCCGCTCGCTATCGCCGGGGGTGGCGCTTCAAGCGCGCACCCGTGAAATACCGGCGTGGCCCTAGCTAGTCAGCCACGCACAACAGATCGCCCATCTCGGTGATCGGCTCGTCGGAGGCGGGAATGTCGAGCAGCACGGTGCACGAGCCGGTCGCGCCAAGGTAGGACAGGGTGTAGGTCGATGGTTCCAGATTCTCGATAAAGAATTCACCCGTTTGCCCGACCGGGTGGCTGACTTGTTCTCCATTGATGAGCAGCGAAATCTCCCCATAGCGCACCGGGGTCGTCTGTCCGTCGCGGCGGATGTTCAGCGTCCCGGCGACGGCCTGTATCCGCCTGGCACCGAAGTCGAGCACCGCTCCGCCGCGAAGCGCCGGCGATATCAGTTTCGTATAGCGGTTGAGCTCGAAGTTCATCGGCACGTCGCGACTGTCAACCGAGATCTGGTTGTGCACATACGAACTCATTGCGGGTATCAGCAGGCGACCCTTGCGATCGGTTTTTCCGGCGTACCGGCCGCTCTGGTAAACCCGGATATCTTTCAGACCGTCGACCTGCACCAGCGCGAAGGCGTCGGTGACGGGGCGGCTAAACATGACCTCGCCGCCTACCGTCGAAACGCTGCCTTGAATCGCGAGCCGCCGGCTCTCCTGTGTGTCGCCCTCAATGGTGACGCTCTGGTAGTCGGCGATCATTGTTGCGTACTTGGCGTTGTACTGAACGTACGGGCGCACGGAATGCCCTGAGCCTTGCGAGTTCTCGAACTCGCTCGCTGCCGCAGAGAATCCCCATCCCTGACCGATCGGGGTCGTTTTTTGCACCGACGCGGTGGTGATGTGGTCGTCTTCCGTGGTTCGAACGGTTGCCGCTACCGAGTAGTCTTCCTTGAAGTAGTAGTTAAGGCCAATGTACAACTCGGTTCGCGGCGCCTCGTCCTCGATGCGGCGCAGGGAGGCGGTCAGCGACAAGCGCGGGCTGGGCAGGCGCGGCGTATAGGTTACGCCGTAGGCAGTCCGGTCGGTACCCTGGTAACGGCGGCTGGTCAGGTAACGCAGCGTGAACGGACCAGTCGAGAACGACGTGGCCGCCTCGAAGCGGGTATTGAGTGCGGGGTCGGTGCCGATGCGCGCGTAATCGCGGGACTGCGCGAGTAAGTAGGCGTTCGCGTTGAACTTGCGTGCCTGGATGGTGTAGTCGAAAACGCCGGCAGTGCCATCGTTGCCGGAATCCTGGCTGTAGGACAGGGTGGTGTTGAACAATCCCCATCGTCCTGCGAGCATCGTGAGGTTCGGGCCGAGGTTGAAAACGTCTTCAGACGTTTCCGCACGGGCACCGAGCGTCAGGAAATCGGAAAGGCCATGGCGGTAGAAGCCGGTTGCGGCGAGCGGGCCGTAATCGTTGCTTTCGGCACCGAACCGCCGTCGCTGTGCGCCCACGGCAAAGTTGTACTCATTCAGTCCTTCGCGCAATGCCGACTGGGTGAAGTAGAACGAAGTCGTGTAGTACTGCTCTCGCCCGAACGCGTCGCGCACCACCACCTCGACGTCGGATATGCCGAGCGGGCCCTGGATGTTGGTGATCTCGTATGGTCCGGGTTCCAGCTTGCCCGTGCTGATGCGGTTACCGTTGACAAGCACTTCGTATTGCGAAGGCGAGCCCGCCAACCCCGTGTAGTTGGCGTACGGATAGCGTATGAAGTAAGGGTCGATCCGGTAGTTCTTGGAAAAGCTCAAGCCCCCGAGATTCATGGCGCTGCCCAACGGGCCCGAGCCGGTGACGAAGTCACCAAGAATCGCTTGCTGCAGCGTCTCGCGGTTGTCATGGATCAGGCTGCTGTTCAGGCGCACTGTGCGGTCGATGTTCCCGACCTGCTCATGGAAGCCATCGGTCAACAGGAGGAAGTTGCCGTAGCGGGCGCCGAACTCGGCCGACAGGGTGCGGCCTCCGAATTCACCATCGTCGTCGCTGTAAGCGTAATTCAGGAACGCACTCGTATCGTCGGGATACTCGACTATCGCCTGCGAGCGACGCCGCCGTGCGTCCACGAACTGGGTTGCAAGGATTGACGGATCGACCGCAATGTCGATATGGACGCTGCGTTCGTCGAATGCGTAAGTCGCCTCCTGCATGGTGGACAGCAGGACAAAGGTTTCACCGTTCAGCGATACGCGGTTACCAACGGGATGGTCGATGCCAATCGAAACGAGATCTTCTTGCCGAACGGCGAAATCGCCGTCGGCATAGCTCGCCACCAGAAAGGTGCCCTTTGGTTCCCCGTTGATGGCAATCGAGGCGAAGAACTCCATTTCCGGTTCTGCCGGCAACGCGGGATCGGAAGCGGGCACGAACGGATCAACGTCAGCCGCACTCTGCGCGGCAGCGGAGGGCGGCTCGGCAGGACCGAGCGTGGAAGGTCCGGACGCGGGTGAACTGGCCGCGGCCGGTTCGCCCGTCGGCGGGTTGTCCGCCGGTGGCTGATCTGCGGGTACTTCATCCACTGCGCGACTTGCATCGGGCAAGAGCAACGCGCAGGCGATCCCGAGGACGGCCGCGGCGAAGAATCGCCTAGCGGGCGTTGTCAGCTGCCGGGTTTTCGGACTCCGTGCGATTGCAGGAATTTCTGTCCACTTCCTTCTTGGCATTGGTGCTCAGTTTGTCGGTGCGCACGCTGTAAGCGACGACCGCCACCGCCTGGCACTCGTCCACAGTCATTTCCTGCGTGTAGGATTTGGTGGTGCCGGGAAGCAGGTATCGCTCCGGGATCGATTCGCGGTAGACCTCGGTGCCGCTGGCGTCGAAGCCGACTATGGTCATTTCATCGACGAAAAGGTGCACGTTGCCGTTGTTCGTCGACGGTCGCGTTTACGCGGCCATCGGCGAGATCGAGCCGTGCAATGCCCAGCGCCGGTGCTGGATCGATGGGGGCAAAGAACACCGGTGCCCCGAAATTGATCAGGAATCCGACGTTGGCGGCGCCACGGTTTGCGTCGTCCGACTTGTTCGTCTGCGGCAGTTCAGTGATGTATACCCGGTAGGTTTTCTCGGTCGCGCCCGGCGGGATTTTCATGCCGATGCGAATGTCGCGCGCCTCGCCCCCCTTGAGTGTCATCAGCCTTGGAAATACCAGCACCTCCTCCGTGTCGGAATATATGTCCTCGCCCGAAACATCCTGGGTCCAGCCCTTGGGACGGATTTCGAACTGCAGTGGCACGGTGCCGTTGTTTCTGACCGTCACGACTTCTGCCTTTCGGTCCTTGTCGAGAAATATCCTGATAGGGGAGACGGAGAAATCTCCCGGCAGTGCGGAAACTGACAGGCCGGTCATGAGGCAGCCCAGCAAAACCGCCAGCGCGTGTTGCGGCAAACGCATTACTGTCATCTTTAGCGTCTCATCGTTGGGTTCAAGGCAAGACCGTCACGGTCAGCGTGTCTTCGTAGGCGCCGACCCATGCGTCACGGTAGTCCGCTTCGGACACCGTGATTGTTATGTCGATCTGCCTCTGTCTGAGGCCGGTAGTCACCCGGTAAGGCAGGTAGGCAGTGGTTACGGTCAGATTTCGCATGCGATGCAATCCCGGGCCGGTATCGTTTACCCCGGCGAGCGAAAACACCGGCTGATCACCTTGCGTGCATTGGAACCGAAGCCTGATCGTGGCGACGACATTGCCTGTTTGCGCCGGGGAAATTGCTCCCAGCGGTACATCGTTGTTCAAGGGCGGCCGGAAGTCGCAGGCCGCGTGGACGGGCCCAGTCGAGATCGTCATTGCCATAAGAAAAAGGCCGCAAACAATCGCGGCCTTTTTCGGCGTTTGAACTGCCGTGCCGGGCACGAACTTGCGTGTACGCCGACCGGTCAAGGGGTAATGGTCAGCGTTACAGTGTCCTCATACGCGCCTGCCGATGCGTCGACGTAGTCGGCGTCGAGTATGTCGCCGTCGAAGTCGACATCAATCGGGCTGTTCTTGCCAGCGCCGACTGCTGCGTTGAAGCTGATGACCAGTGAGTACGGAATGAGATCGGTGCCGTTGGAGAGGCAGCGCGTTCCTGTGCAACCCACCGTGTTCGCGCCATTGTCGGCACTGATGTTCGTGGCGACCTCGCCTTTCGTGCACCAGTATTGCAGGCTGGCCGTTGGCGCCGAGACGTCGCCGCCAGTCGCCTGGTCCAGAGCGCCGAAATCCATGGTTGTGTTTCCGGCGGCATTGTTGGCGGCGCTGAAATTACAGGTCCCGGTAATGTTTGCGGTGACCTTGAGCGTGTTGGTGTTTCCGGCAAGCGCGTTGCCGGATACCAGCATTGCAAAACCGGTTATGGCCGCCAGGACTGCCATTTTGTGATTGTGAAGTTTCATTTTCTCGTCAGACTCCCTTTTTACGTTGGTCAGTGGAGGTCAGGCATCGGCGGGCAATGCTGTTGACCTTCTCTGGGGAACCTGTGTCGCAATGGATGTGCCAGCTTGCACGCATAGCCTGCGCGGTTCGGGGGAAGTGGAGACCGTCTCTTGTAACCGTCTGTTTTATGTAAGGTTTTTCGGGTCTGTTGGCGAGGGCGGGCCCACGCCGGGTGGCGAGGCTACATTTATCGGCAACATTGGCATGCGGTAGGGGCATTCGCACCAATGCGATTGTCCTGTTGGGCGAAAAGCATCTCCCGCCAGAGACGCAAATCGTACCGCCGATTGCCGGCTATGCGCCGGTCAATTCATCGGTGCTGGTCGTGATTTTCCCCGCCAGATTGTCGACGACGATCGGTGTTTCGAAGAACTGACTGGTCGGCTCGGCGCCGTAGAGTTTTCTTACGCGGGCGCGGAACTCCTCGCCGTGCCACTTCTCCGCATGCGCCTTTTCGCGCCACAAGTAGACGCCGCCGGCGATGTTGTTGCTGGCGTCGAACAGATAGTTCTTTCGAATCAGGTCGGGGTTCTGGCCCCACACCGACGCGGTCTTCTCGAAAGCGGCCAGGACATCCTCCCGCTTGCTTCCGTCCGGGAGCTTGAAAGTGACGATTTCGGTAATCATGAATGGATTCCTTCCTGGAATAAATGTCCGGCGGGTTTGCACGATTCGTTTTCCGGATTCTGGCGGACTCTGAAGATCAAGCCGCGACCAGCGCCAGTTCCGGACCAGCACCCATTGTAGACACTGCGCAAGCGGTGCGACAACGGGCGAAGTCCGACGCTACCGTGCCTGCCCCTCAAGGAAAATACACCCTCCGTGCGTCCGGATTCACGGAAATCTGTACACAATTTCTCCGGAGGCCGTGTTGATATCGTAGCCGGTCTCTCCAACCTGGGAATGAGACCCCATGAACCGGTACAGTATGCGATCTTTCAGTCCGGCGTCCCATTCGAACCCCAGCGCGAAAGTGGCGTCACTGCCCGACTCGGAAACGGTTGTGGTCGCGCTTGTTTCCACAAACGTTTCCGTGGACTCCCACCATAGCCAGCCAACGTAACCGAGGGCGTACCAGCGGTCCGTAATGGGCCAGCGCCCCAGTACGCCCAGTTGCCAGCCGTCGGATTCATGAAGCGCGCTGACCTGACCGGCTTCCCAGGAAGGTCCGCCCGACGAGGTGCCGGCAAAAGTCGATTCTCCGAAATCTGTATAGCCGCCCTCAACGGCGAAGTACTCGTTCACCTGATAGCCGGCAAAGAAGCTGTAGACGCTGTCGCTCGTGTCGTCGGAAATGCCGGTAACCGACCCATCCTGGTTCGAGTCCGGATAATCGTTGTTGCCCAAACCAACGCTTATTCCGCCGTACAGGTTTTTGGCGGCACTGTTGCTTGGCACAAACAAGCCTGCCGTATTGTCGCGGTCGTCAGCCGCGGCGGCAGTGGAAAGGCATGCCAGCCAGAGCACTGTCAGTAGCCATGCCGTTGGCTTTCCGGGGTGTGGTGCGTTTCTCGTTGCGTATCCCATGGCGTGATCCTCCGGTAGGTTGAATCAGGATTGAAACGTCAAACGGTTAGCAAGGGCATTTGCCTCCAACGCACCTTGCGTTCGATGCGATTTTGCTGCAATGGCGCTTTCTGTCGACGTCATCATGTCTGGATACGAAGCCAGGTGAAACCTTTCTTTCACGCTATGACGATCGCATCGACACTGGATGACGACCGATTTTTAACGCAACTGCCACTGCCTGGCAACCGGAAGCAGATAGAAAGTCGGCGGGTTGCGTTCACCGGCTGGCAGCGCCACAGGCGGGACGCGGTCTGACTATGGAGTGACTGTCCAGTGTTGTAGCGGGATGGGGAAGTTTCGTAGTGCGGTTGCTTGCGCAGCAGCGTGTTTCCGGCGGAATTCAACAGGAACGATTATCGGGCCACCAGGATGTCAGTTCGGCTGATGCCCTTCTGGCACCAGTGTGCAAAACAGGGCAAGGTCCTTGCGGAAGATGCAAAAAAAGTGCGCCGACCGGGACGAGGGGTGGGGCGGATCGCGGCTCTGAAAATCGCGTAACCCGGCCCAGGCATCCCGGCCGGCGCTCCCGGTGAAGTTCGGGGCTAGCGAGGTCGGCTGGAGTGCGCTCTTATCGCGTCGGCGGCCCGCGCTGCGAGGCTGGTGGCTTTTTGGGTCAGGCCCTTGAGTGCGCTTCCTCCGCTTTGCCAGGCGCGGCTCACCATCTCGCCGGAACCGACCAGTGCCGTGCACGGTTCGTCGTCGACATGGCCGCAACGGTGGCAGCGTCCAAGGTGAAAGATTGACCGGGTTTCCTGAATGCGAACGTCTTCGGCCAGGCAGTCCGAGCAAAGTGTCGCGAAGTGGGATTGCCCGCAATGCGGGCACTTGTATGCTTTCATGACTTCCTCCCTGTAGCCTTGATGCAATCAGACCGTGGTTTTCATCTTGAGTGCGAAATTGCGATCTGCCTGAAACACTAAACCTCTTTCTCCCGGCCAGTCAACGCCTTGGCGTGTTGCCGTGGCGCTCCGACCGGTACCGGAGCTTGCGCTTTGGCACAAACATGCCTCTCCCTTAAGAACTTACGACGCGTTGTTTGCGAAGTGAGTGAGGTACGCCCGCCCGGCGCTTCTGTGGAGTAAAAATGCCGCCCGGCATTCGGAAAGCTGTAAGCACTTCGGGCGTGAGTTTAATAATCGCAAGCCGGCCGTGCTGCGCAGTGGCGCTGCAAATTGCCTGAACAACAGCATGGGACGCAAAGAAGCTTTGGAAGGGCTCATGATTGGGCGATCGCGCAGTCTTGTTGTTGGCCGCGTTGGTGCTGGTGCGGTCGTCGTTTCATGGCCGGACATCGCACCGTTGTGCGGCAGGAAAACAGTGATTTGGGTCAATGACCGGTTATTGATCCGCCGATGCGATCGTGCGCCGGCGCGCAGCGGCGGGAGCGCTGCGAACGCCAGCCTGTTTCCCGAACGGCGCAACATCGCAGCGTCAAGGCCGTAACAATCCGAACACGACCCTGTAGTAATATTTGCCGCTTGACGCCAGAAGTGCCATCAATTCGGCGCGTGATTGAATTGCGTGCCGCGTCCGCGCACTCCGATTGGCGCCCGTTCATCAACTCAAGTAGCTGTCAGCATGGCTGTATCGAAAACCCGTCCCGCATTCCTTATCCGATTCTCCCCTACACATGGTCGCGGCGCCTTTGCCACGCGAATGATTCGCAAGGGCACACGCATTGTCGAGTACCAGGGCAAGCGCACGAGCTGGAAGAAGGCCAGTCGCAGGCCGCCGAGCGACCCGAACGATCCGTACCACACGTTTATCTTCTCGCTGGACAATGGCAAAGTGATCGACGCAAGCATTGATGGAAACGTCGCGCGCTGGATCAATCACAGTTGCGATCCCAACTGTGAGGCCTTTGAAGAAGAAGACGGCCGGGTGTTCATCTATGCCAAGCGCACCATCCGCAAAGGCGACGAACTGAATTACGATTACCAGCTGCAGGTCGACGGTAAAGTCGGTAAGAAGCTCCGCAAGGCCTATGCTTGTCACTGTGGGGCCGGGAACTGCCGTGGCACCATGCTGTGTCTGGATTGAAAGCGCGTTGGCGCCCGAAGGTTCCCGTCGCGGGCAGCCAGTGTTGCGCGGCGCGATGGGATTGGGCGTCGCCAGCGTCGTTTATTGGCGGTCCAGTCGCATGAATTGCAGCGTGCGCGATTGCAGGTAGTCGAAGAACGGATTCCAGCGCAGCCGCAAGAGATCGTCCCCCGAAAGCCGCAACACGCCGCGCTCTCCCCTGAACGCCAGATTGCCCAATGCGATACCCGGACTTGCAGTGGCCGCAGGTCCGCCGTAGAGGGGATCATCGGGCGCAAAGGGCAGGGCAACATGGGACAGAGAATAGACATCCTCCGGCCATTCATTGACAGATAAAGGCGGTGCAGGGGCGGGCTTGCCGTCCGACCAGCTCCTGGCGACAACGCGCCGGCTGTCTTCGCTTTCGTTGGTCACTACCGTCAGCTTGTAACTGCGCGCGCGGCTTCGTAGCAATGGCCCGAATACGGTCTTCGGGTCATGCCTTAGCAAGGCCTTGTCGATTTGCGAGCGATTGATGTCGAAGAGCACGAGTTCGTGATCAGAGGAGGGCAGGCGGTCAAAAAGATTTTCCACCAATGCCTGCGGTGTTACGGTGGCGTCAGCACCTGACTGAAAGGCGAGGATGGGCGGCAGCCTGTCAAGCTTGCCTTTCGCGCCTTGCATCGCGGTGAGCTGGCCCTGTATGTGGGCGGTGATGCGGTAAGCGAGATCGCCGGCATTGACAGGGAACGAGCCGTACTTGAACGGGTCGTACTCGGGAAGTACCGCATTCCAGGCGAGCTTCTCGAGCCCGAGCAAGTGCCCGAGACGCGCCTGCCAGACGGCCAGTGCGGCAATGCCGCTGACGCCGATTTCCGGTGACAGCAGGACGATGCCGGATGGTTTCGGCAGAGACGTGTCGTCCAGTGCCGAAAGGGCATACTCAACGGATAGTGCACCGCCATTGGAATAGCCGACGAGATAAAACGGCTTGTCACCCGCCGTCTTCGCTGTGTGCCGGGCGGCCAGGCGCACGGCAGCGGCCATGTCCTGCCAGCGTGTTTCCACCAGCCCCGAGGGTGCGGTGCCGTGCCCCGGGATGCGTAATCCCAGTACTGTGGCCCCGGCCTGGTGCAGGCGCTCTCCCAATGCGCGCATGCTGTAAGGGGAATCTGATAGTCCATGCAGCAGCAGTACAGCCGCTGATGGATTGTCATGATGCAAAATGAACGTCCGGTTCCAGTTAACCGGCCAGCGCCCGGGGTCGGACAGGCTGCCCCGACTGTAGCGGTTAACCGAGCTGCCGGTCGTTTGCGCAACTCTGGCATAGACCAGTGCGTCCAGTTGCGAAAAGAGCCGGTTCTCCAGTTCAAGATACTGGTTGAAATCGGAAAGCCCGGAGCGGGCCGTGAATTCGTTGTCGAGGTCGGCGTGGTGCCAAATCGAAAGGTCCGGCCGGCTCTCGAGCGCATAAACGTATACGGCGAGAAGTGCGATGAATCCGCCGACGAGTCCGTAGCCGAGCATGCGCAACAGTATGCGCGTTGCATGTGAAAGAGCCTTCAGGTACATGGCGCGCAATTTTACGTGAGAGCTTAGTATGATCACACCAGTATCATCACACCAGTATGATCACACCGCATCGGAACCGGCGCCGGAGTGCAGCAGTCCGCTCGCAAATGGTGCCCGCGCGTCGCGGGTACTTGACACGAAATGGCTTTTGCCCTGACAACGGGCCATTGCCGCGCTGGCCTGGCCATCACCAGTGATCGAGTCGAAATGGCAGTGAGCAATTTCAAGGCAGCCGGGTGTCGTGGACGGTGTTTGCCCGATGGCTTCTCTGCCATTCGCGTGGCACTTGCCCTTGTGCTGACATGGCAGGCTCTGTCCGCGCACGCACTGCAGGATTTTCCTGGCCGGGTCGTGCGCGTTACCGACGGTGACACGATCGTGGTCGAGGACAGCGGCCGACGCCCTCACAAGGTTCGCATCGTCAGCATCGATGCGCCGGAGAAGGGCCGGCGAGGCCGTCCCGGTCAACCCTACGCCGAACGCGCGCGCCAGCACCTCGCACTGCTTGTCGACAGAAAATTTGTGCGCCTGTCACCACACGGCCGGGACGATTACGGGCGCATCCTGGCACGGGTCCGGGTTGGAGCGGAATACGAAGTGGATGTGGGTCTGGCGCAGGTGTGCGCTGGATACGCCTGGTTATACGAGATGTTCGCGCGCACATTGTCACCATCCGAGCAACACGCTTATCGGGCATGTCAGTCAGAAGCCAGGAATGAAAAGCGTGGCCTGTGGCAAGCGGCCGACCCCATGCCGCCCTGGGTGTGGCGCCATGCCCCTGAGGGTGCCGTCGCTCGCTGAATGCGGCCTTTGCCCTCTTGCTGCGGGGCGGTGACATGGCTGCAGAATCGACACGGCGGTTTGGCGGCTGGCATTGTTCCGTCGATTTTTGGCACGTGAATCCTGTTACGCTTCACGAGACCATGCGCAAGAAGTCTGATCTTCCAGGCAAGAACTGCGATCACTGCGAGCGCGCGTTCACGTATCGCAGGAAATGGCATCGTTGCTGGGAGCAAGTGCGGTTCTGTTCCGAACGTTGCCGGCGTGCGTCGAAATCTGCGCGTCGGGCAAAGCCGGCATGAATGCCGCACCGCGACGAAAACGCCTGGCCATTATCGGCGCCGGCCCGGCCGGGTTGGCGGCGGCCTGGCGCTTGCGTGACGTCGCTGATATCGAAACGACGGTATTTGAAAAGAGCAAAGGCGTGTTTGGCCGTGCGGCCACACGCACCCGGCATGGTGCGCGGCTTGATCCGGGGGCAAATTATTTCCGGACCGACTTGCCCGAAATCGCGAAAATGGTTCGTTCGGAATTGCCGTCCGATGATCTGGTCGAAATTCCCGGCGATATCGATGTGTTTGACCGATTTGGGACGATATCGGCCGGTGATCGATCCCTGAATGGCGAGACGAAGTGGACCTATCGCCACGGCATCAACACGCTTGGAAAGTTGCTGGCCGAAGCAGCGCAGTGCGAAATCGTGTTCGGTACCAGGGTCAGCGGTATACAGCGGAATTCGCGCTCACTGTTGTGGGAAGTGTTTGACGAAGGCAGCCGCGGATGCGGCGTTTTCGACACGATCCTGTTGGCCTTGCCGGCACCGCAGGCAATTGCATTGCTGCCGGAGGACGCGTCTTTTGCTGCCGGCGCGCTGGCGCCGGCGACCTATCAGTCCCAGTGGAGTTTCACGTTCGCGTTTGACGGCGTTGTGAACCGATGGCCTGGCGACACGTATGCATTCATCAACAACGACCGGCGGCACGAGTTTGCCTGGGTCAGTCGCGAGAATGCCAAGCCCGGCCGCGTTGCCGGAAGGCCTGCTCGTTGTGATGGCGCAGATGCAGCCCGGCTGGTCGCTCCAAAGGTTCCATCATGGTGCCGGAGAACTCGCGCCGGAAGTCAGTAACGCCCTCGCAGAGTTTTTTGGGTGGCGCAGCGCAGCGTTTCGCTGGTTTGATTCACAGCGCTGGAAGTATTCGCTGCCAACCGGCCGGGCCGATCCGGATCGGTTGCGCAGCATGGAGGCCACCGGCCTTTATGTTGCCGGTGACGCGGTGGTGGGAAAGGGTCGTGTTGCACTGGCGTTGCAGAGCGGGCTGGATGCCGCCGGGCGCATTCGGGACTCTGCCTGAGACGAACGCTCGCGTTTCCCGGGCAAGCGCTTACTGCAGCATCGATTGCGGTATGAACAGTATGATCGCGGGAAACGCGAGCAGAATCGCCACGTTTACCAGGTCGACGGCGACGAACCAGCCGCAGCCGCGAAAGATGTTGCCGAGCGGAATGTCCGGCGCAACGCCTTTCAAAACGAACGCATTCAGCCCGACCGGCGGCGTGATCAATCCGATTTCGACCATTCGCACCACCAGTACCCCGAAGAATATCGGATCGAAGCCCAGCGCCGTGACGGCAGGCAATACGATCGGGATCGTGAGCAGCAGCATGCCGATGCCGTCGAGAAACATGCCCAGCACCAGGTACATGGCGAGTATGCCGATCAGTATCACGTAACGATTGACATCCAGGTCCAGCACCGTGTCGACCAGCGCCCCCGGCATGCCGCTGAAGGCCAGAAAGCGCACGAAGATCAGTACGCCAACGATGATCGCGAACATCATTGCAGTGGTGCGGGCGGTTTCCAGCAGGGCTGTTTTCAGGTCACCGCGGCGCATGCGCGGCAAGGCCATTACGAACGCTCCGAGTGCGCCGATGCCCGCCGCTTCGGTGGGCGTGGCAAAACCGGTGTAGATGCCGCCGAGCACGATGAGAATCAGAACGAACATGCCCCAGGTGCCGCTCAGGGATCTGAACCGGTCCGGCCAGCTGACCGCGGGTATCGACGGGCCGAGTTCCGGGTTTGCGCGAAAGCGCAAATAGAGCATGACCGAGTAGCTGAGTGCCTGCAGAAGTCCCGGCAGGATGCCCGCCAACAGCAGTGCGCCGATCGATTGCTCGGCGATGAAGCCGTAGATCACCATGATGACGGAAGGCGGAATCATGGTGGCGAGCGTTCCGCCCGCGGCAACACAACCCGCGGCGACTTTCTCGTCATAGCCGAAGCGTTTGAGTTCGGGTAGCGACACACGTCCCATGACGGCAGCGGAGGCAGTAGAGGCGCCGCACGCCGCTGCGAAACCGGCGCAGCCAAAAATCGTTGCGATTGCCAGTCCCCCCGGCAGTTGTCCCAGCCATTGGCGCGCCGTCCAGTAGATATTGCGGGTGATGCCCGCGTGATGGGCCAGGTAGCCCATCAGCACGAACAACGGCAGAACCAGCAATGAGTAATGCGAGGATTCGGAGTAGGGCATGAGGCCTGCAAGCCCGGCGGCGGGCTCATAGCCGCGCAGGGCCCACAATCCCGCAAGGCCGCACAGCGCTGTTGCGTACGCGATACGCATGCCGCTGACCAGTAGCAGCGAAACCGCGATGACGCCGATGATGCCTACGGTAACCGGATCCATGTTGGCTGACCTTTTTGCCTATTCGGCCCGGCTCGCCGAGGCAAGACCGGGTTCGGTTGCCGGGAGCAATTTCGGAAAGAGCAAGTGCAGCACCTCAAGGTAGATGCGCAAGGTGGTCAGAAAAATTCCGATCGGTACCATTGCTGCGGCAGGCCAGATCGGAAAATACGGCGGTGACATGGTGACGTCATGGAACTGCCAGGTTCGGTACGCGTATTTCGTGCTGTAGAAAAACAGTACTGCGTATACCGCGATGGCGAGCAGCTTTACGACGATTTCCGTGACGTGGCGCCAGGCTGGCGGCATATGGTCTATGACGATCGTCATGCGCACATGCCCGCCAGTGGATTGTGTATAGGCTATGGCAAGAAAAATAATCGGCGGCATCAGCAATTCTCCCAGCTCCAGTTGACCCGGTATCGGAGTGTTGAAGAACTTGCGGCTGATGACTTCGGCGGAAACCAATAGCATCGTGAACAGAATCAGCGTGGCGGAGACGAGGCTCAGCGCATTCTCGATGCGCCAGGCGATGCGGTTGATCGGTCGCACTGCCAGCGCAACGAGCGCGCCAACGACGACAACACCGATGGACAGGCCAAGTAACTCGCTCATGAGCGCAGGTTCAGCGGGGCGCGCTGAATTTCGCAACCTGTTCCATTGTGAACTGCAGGATTTCGCTTCCCTTCAATCCCCTGCTGTCCTGTTGCTTTGCCCACTCGGTCCATAGCGGCCTGGCGGCAGCGACCATTCTGGCCCGGTCTTGCGGAGGGAACCGGACGATCTCCAGCTTTTCCTCGAAGATAGGCAGCCACTTGCTGTCGGCTTCATCGAAGGCTTCGAAGGATGCCAGCGTCGCCTGTTCGCGCACCTGCGGCAACATTGCCTTGAGATCCTCCGGCATACGGTTCCACGCGTCCAGCGAAACAAGGTTGACGCAGGCAAACCCGCTCATCGAAATGCCCAGCGTTGCGTAACTGGAGACCTCGTAGAGACGGAACGCGCCGAACGAATCGGTCCACGGGAACCCGGTCAGGTCGATTGTGCCGCGCTCGAGGGCCGTGTACGACTCGGGGGCAGTGACCATCGTCGGCACGGCGCCGAATTTCTCCAGCACCGTGGCATTTGCACCGGAGATGCGCATGCGTGTGCCTTTCAAGTCTTCCAGACCGGCAACCCGTTTGTTGCCCATGAACTCATAGACGCCGAGCGCGGCGACCATCAGGTATTTCGCATTCCAGCGTGAGGCCAGTTCCTCGGTAATCAGGGGGTGTTGCATGACTGCATCGGTCACAGCGGTATTGACACGCATGTCGTCGCTCAGCAGGAAAGGCAGTTCCAGTACCTGCGCCAGAGGTGTCTTGTTTGGCCCGTAGCCGACACACACGTGCGCGCCGTCGATCAGGCCGAGCTTGATGCTGTCAAGATTCTCTTTCTCCGGCGACAGGGCGCTGCCGTAGTTGATATCCAGTTCGAATCGTCCGTTGCCTGCCGCTTCCCACAGCGCTTTCGCTTTCTCGATGCCATAGGTAAACGCGCGCGGCGGCCCCCACAACGAGTACTTCCAGATAACCTTGCCGTGCGCGTCGGGAGCCGAGTCCGGTTCGCCCCGCATGAACAGGAAAGCCATCGCGGCGCCAAGCAGGATGAGCACTGCAGCAACACTTTTCAACAGGGTGTTCGCCCGCATCTTGGAACGCAGCCTCGCTCGGAAGTGGAACGCCTAACCTACCACATGGTCCAGCGCAATTGTTGGAACGGCGGCCATCCCGGAATTCTCAACGGGCATTGCGCTGCACCGTACGCGCACACGCGGTGGCTGGGTAATGGCAGGGTGGCGCCGCACGTTGTTGTGCAATCCTGTGGGGCTGGCCGAAACAAAACGGGGCAAACGAACGCAAAAGAGCTTAGTATGGAGGGCACTGCAACATACCGAGGCCCGCGCGGCCAAATGGTTCACGCCATACGGGTTGCTGGCGCGGCCGGGAAGACTGCCTGCCATGGAGTTTGGCGGTGATGTCGTTGACCGGAGTTGTTGAGCTCGCGCCGGAAGCGGCCGACTAGAGGTGATATTCAATGGACGAAAAGATTACGGCAATACGCAAGGCCTTGAGCAAGAATTTCAACTCGGCTCCGGTCAAGTACGTGGACGGAGAGGGATGCCATCATTTCAATCTCGAACTGCCGCGCGTGACGCACCGTGTGAATTTTTCGCTTGAAGTGGTTGATCGGCATGATGCCGTCAGTTTCAAGCGGCTTTGCAAAGGCGTTGCAACCTACCTGAAGCGTAATCCGACCGGCAAGCCGAGGCAGGTGTTGCTGACGAAAACCGGGATTGTCGAGGAAGAGTTTGAAACGGACGCCGATTCGGCCGACGAGGCGGCTTCCGAGCATTCGACCGCGACGCAATAGTCGCGACGCCCTGGTGCTCCCGTTGCGTTCGGCCTGAGCGTACAGATACTTTGAAAATGCAGGGTGAACCCGTTAGCGACAGCGCGGGCATCGCGTGTGATTCATGCCGCGCGTGTTGTTGCCGGCTCGAGGTCATCCTGATGGCTGAAGACGATGTGCCGGCGCAACTGGTGGAAACGAACCGCTGGGGTGGAGAGGTCATGGCGCGGTCTGCGGATGGTTGGTGCGCCGCGCTCGACAGGGGCACGTTGCTGTGTCGAATTTACCAGCGCAGACCCGCAATCTGCCGTGAGTTCGCTGTCGGCTCGGGCGAATGCCTGACAGAGCGGCTGACGATGAAAGCCGTTGCCGGTGCCGGTAACGAGGGCGCCGAGCCTGCAGCAGCGCGGTAAAGGAGGCCGGCGAGTCCGGCCTCACAACGTCCGGGCCCGGATTCAATCGGGTCTGCTGCCCAGGTCGAGAATCTGAATTTCGGAGATGTCCGCCGGCTGCGCAGACAAGAACAGCACAACTCGCAAACCGTCGGTGAAATAGGGGTCGCCGGTGAGATTGCCCCGTGGCTGGTCGTAGGGTGCCGCGCCGACGCCCGCAACATATCCGAGACCGGCAAGCGATTGTGCATAGGCCAGATCTTCAACGAGATACTCCCGCGTTTCGTCCACGTCCGGGTCAATTTTGTGCGTGGTGATCGTCCTCCAGGTGAACCGCACGCCGATGTCGCGGCTGATCTGGCCAATCCAGACCGGCACACCCTGGTAGCGCATTGGCGTCATCCACAAACGAAGATGATTTCGCTGATGAATGTCGGCGCGGGCTTTCTGCAGCGCGGCGTCCTGCGCGCGGCCGAAAACATAGAGTGCGCTGACCGGTGAATATCGATAGTCGCTGCCTGTCAGTGCCGAGCCCAGAGTCTTTAACAACGATGCCCGGTAAATTGTCTCGGTTTCGTCCCATCCGGCGCGCATGAACGCGTAATAGACATCTTTCAGGTTGCCGACAACCGCAATGTTCAGCGGGTCGCCAGTGTCCTCACCGCTCTCATCGGTCGTGCAGCATGGCAGCGACTCGAGTGCTTTGATGAGACCGTCGCGGTCCACTTCGTGTATTTCGTCCTCGTTGTACAAATTCGCCCAGTCGACGTCGTAATGATCGAGACGCAGGCCGGGCACCGGCACGAAGAACGTCATGACGTAGTGGCGGCCGTCTTCGCCGAATACGTCGACGTTGAAGGACTTCGTGCCTTCGTCTACGCGGCTGAATACGTAACCGGATCTGACGCCGCCAGCTTCGACGCGAAGGCGCATGCTGCTGTCGTAGATATTTCGATTGGCGCTGGAATTGAGATTGAGAATACGGTTTTGCCGACGATAGCCGGTTTCGATCGGCGTGAAGTAGGCAGGATCGAGCCCGACCGGAAGGAAAAACAGGTTCGCTTCGCTGAGGTTCTCGACCTGTATCCACACCGGCTGGATGTTGCTGGCGTACAGATCGGCGCCAAAGATGGCTTGGGTTTCGGCGGCACTCGGGACGGCAGTCGTGACGCGCACATCCTTTATCAACGTTTCGTGCAGGCGTTCGTTGGGCGGCGGCACATGGCCGCGATCCCGTCCGACATCCTGCTGTGCTGACACGGGCGCGGCAAGCGACAACAACACGCCGATGAGCAGCGCGCCGCGCCACAGCGCGAGCAGGCGCAGCGATCGCAAGGGCAGGGCAATCATGATCGTTCGGGTCATCGGCGCGTCGTCATTCCGTGATAACAGCTCTCCAGGGCAGAACGTCCGTCTCGTCCATCGCCACCGGGCTTTCGGAAACGAACAGAACCACGCGCTGGCCGTTGGTGAAGTATTCCGCGCCTTCGAAATTGCGTACCGGTGCGGTTATCGAGGACTGCGGCACACCGCCGACGCTGGCCAGTGCCGCGAGAGACTGGCTGTACCAGAAGTTTTGCATCAGGAAATCGCGCGCATTGTCGATATCGGGGTCCATCCGGTGGTTCTCGAAGGCTTTCACGCCAAGCGCGCCGGCCATTTCGTAACTCACCTGCCCGATCCACACTTGCGTGTCATTTACCAGCAAGGGTGCCAGCCACAATCGCAATTCCTTGCGTTCGCTGCCATCGGGCCGTGATTTGAAAAATGTGCCGTCAGGCGGCCGGCCAAGGTACCGATGGGTGCGTGCCACGGCGGTTTCCGGGGCATTGGCCGCAGTCTCCAGCCATTGTGCACGCAGCAGAGAACGCCGGACCGCGATCGGAGTGCCAACGATCACGACGTTCAGCGGATCACCCAGGCTGTCGCCGCTGGCGTTCAGGCTGCAACAGGGAACCGATTCGAGGGTCTCGCGCAGGTTGGCTGTGTTCACCCGGACAATGTCGCTTTCCTCATACAGTGCCCGAAAGTCGACACTCATGTAGTCGGCAAAAAATCCTGGAATGGGTACAAAAAAAGTGAAATTGTGCGACCTCTCCGATGAATAGACATCGAAGTTAAAGCCCTTCGTGCCCTGGGCCAGATGGGTGAACACGAAACCGGAGCGTGTTTCGCCCGCCGGAACCCTTCTCGGCAACTGGTTCTCGAAGAACCAGCGTTCCATGTCGGCACGACCCTGTTTGTTGAACCGCTTGCGGTACTTCCAGGCAACCTCCATTGGTGAGAAGTAGTCCGCGTCAATGCTGCGAACGGCGGTTCGCACCGGTCGTTCGCCAAGGTTGGTCACTTCAAGCCACACGGGCTGGATGCCCTGCTGGTAAAGATCGAGCCCGGTCAGGGCAAGCGTTTCCGTCGCGTCGGGTACGGCAGCCGCGACACGAACGCCTTGTTGCGTCTGTACCACCGCCCGTTCGATAAAACCGGCTTGCTCCACGGGTATCGCAACGAATGGCCGGGTCGCGCAACCGGTAAGCACTGCAAGGACAACGACGAACAGAAAAATGGAGTGTTGCATTTCGGATGCGGAATATTCCGAGCCAGACCCTTGCGGGAGAAGATTTGCGATCACAATGGCCTATTGTGCCTGATGAGAAGTCAGTTAGACATCGCGAAAGCGCGCGTTCGCGGACCGCATCACGCAGGGCGAGTCCGTGCCGGTACCGCGTTCAAAGCGCGGGGTGGTTTGCCGGATCAGGGAATGAAGGGGCATCGGACATGGCTACCGTGTATGGTCGCGGCACGCAGACTACAATGGCAGGGTCAGTCCAAAGTGCCACAGGCGCACCGGCATTGAAATGTTGCCGCCACTTTGCGCATATGCATTGAAACGGAAGCAGATCCCGACGATGGCAGTGAAGAAAATGGAGCCCCTTGCCGCATGAACTGGAACGTCCTGTCGTTTCGCGAATCGCTCGACGAATTTATCTGGCGCACTCCGGTGCCGCCACGGCCGCAGATCGAGCGACGCATTGCGCACTTCATGCGGCTGGTGATCGTGCTGGCGCGCGATCTCGCGCAAGGTCAGCTTACCTTGCGGGCAATGGGGCTGGTCTACACGACGCTGTTGTCGATTGTGCCCTTGCTGGCGATCAGTTTTTCGGTGCTCAAGGCGTTCGGTGTCTACAACCAGATCCGGCCGTTGCTGTTGAAGTTTCTCGAACCGCTAGGGGAGAATGGTATCGAGATTACCGGGCGCATCATGCAGTTCATCGAGAACATCAATGGCGGGGTTCTGGGCTCGGTGGGGCTGGCGTTGCTTCTGTATACCTCGGTCTCTCTGGTGCAGAAAGTCGAGGAGTCGAGCAACTACATCTGGCACGTTGATCGCGGCCGGGGGTTTGGCGAGCGATTCAGCCGTTATTTGTCGGCGCTCCTGGTCGGTCCGTTGCTGGTGTTCTCCGCCATCGGCATCAGCGCGGCGGTGGCCGGACTGGACGTGGTTCGAGACGCCATGCAGTTTGAGCCGATCGGCTGGGTGGCCTACCAGGTGGGCCGTCTGCTGCCTTACGTGCTGGTGATAGGCGCCTTTACCTTTGTTTATACGTTTATTCCCAACACCAAGGTGCGAATCGGACCCGCTCTTGCCGGAGGTGTGGTTGGCGGCATCGTCTGGCAGTCTGCGGCCTGGGGTTTCGCCCGTTTCGCGGCCTCGTCCACCAATTATTCGGCGATCTATTCCGGTTTTGCCATCCTGATTCTGTTCATGTTGTGGCTGTATCTGAACTGGCTGATACTGCTGTTCGGCTCCAGCGTCGCTTTCTATGTGCAACACCCTGAGTATCTGGTGAGGGTGTCGGGCGAGTTGCGCCTGTCCAACCGCATGCGCGAACACCTGGCACTGGTGGTCATGGTGATGATTGGCGGCCGTCATGTACAAGGGCAACCACCCTGGACTACCGCTGCGCTTGCGCGCGAGTTGCGTATGCCGATGCGCGCAATAGACGAGGTCGTGCGGCCACTGGAGGCGCGCGGCATTCTTGCTGCCACGGGTGATGCGCCTCCGGGCTGGTTGCCATTGCGCGATCTGCATGAGGTGAGCGCCAAGGAACTGCTGGACACCGTGCGTGCCGCAGGTGAGGATGAGCACATGAGCCTGGACCTGCTGCCCGAGGCCGCGCCAGTCAGGGAGTTGCTTCACAGATTCGACGAAGCGCATGCGGCAGCACTGCAAGAGGTCTCGGTCAACGATCTGGTGGCGCAGTTACCAGAGGACAAGCAGGTTGGCGAGGCGTAGACGGCCGTTTGGTGCAGCGACATTGTTGGTGCGCCGACATTGAAGGAGGGCGCGATTGCTCCGGCTCGAACCCGTTTCGTAGAACCGGATGGGGGTTCAGCCGCAAGATGTGCAGCGCACGGTACCCTGTGGACGTCGGCTGCCCGACCCTGATCGTTCGAATTAAACCGCGTAAGCCTTTTATATGTAATGCACCAGATGAATCCCTGTCTTCGAACATTGCGTGACCTCTGTCGCGAGCGTCTTGCCGCCATGGCAATCCTGCTGCTGGCCCTCGTGGCTGTGCTGTGGACCCCGTTGCCGGTCAGTGCCGCCGGAGTCTGCAACGGAGATTTCGATGGCGTTGTGCCGACGAGGCAGAAGCTTGACGCTGTATTGGCGGTGCACCGGCAATGGACCGCATTGAAATTTTCCGAGCAGCGCTTCGACGATCCGCGCCGCGCCGATCTTTGCGGCGCCATCCTGAACAAGGCGGATCTGAATGAGGCTGACCTCAGGGGAAGCAATCTGAGCTGGAGTATCTTGCGCGATGCCCGTTTACGCCGGGCCGACCTGAGTTGGGCAGACCTGACTGGCGCAATCCTGCATCAGGCGGACTTCAGCAGGGCTGCGCTGATCAGGGCGCACCTGGGCCGTGCCATATTGACCCGCGCCATACTGAACTGGGCGAACCTGAGTGGCGCGGACTTGCGGGGCGCGCGGTTGGCTGACGCACAGCTTCGCGGCGCCGATTTGAGCCTGGCCCAGCTGGAGAACGCGGATCTGGAGCGGGCCGATCTCAGGGGTGCAGACCTGCGGCGCGCGAATTTCGAGAGGGCTAACCTGGCCGGTGTTGACCTGCGTGGCGCCGACCTCAGAGGCGTGTCTTTCAGGAACGCCAATCTGACCGGGGTCGACTTGAGAGGCGCGGAGCTGACCGAAGTCGACCTGACGGATGCCGACCTGACCGGAATTGACCTGCGTGGCGCGGATGTGCGGGACGTCGACCTTTGGGGCATTCTGCAGGGTGCGGGCGCGCCGGACAATGGCGAGGCGGGAGGGGAGCAGACGGAATCGGTGCGGACGTTGACGAATCTTGTCGATGGTGAGCAACCCGCCAGGCAGACTGAGCAGGTGTTGCCGGAACAGGCCGTGCCCCCGCAATCGGGTGAGTCTTCGCAACCGGAGAGTGGTTCGCGAGCAGGGGCAACGCCCTCCGCAGACGAACCGGCGGAGCCCGTCGAGTATTACCAGCTTGAACCGGATCGCAGGGAAGCGAAGTAGTCCAACGGGTCCGGCAGCACCGTTTTTCCTGGCAAAGCAGGCGCTATCGAGGCTGTCCCGGTGTGCTCGATGGCGCGAGCCCCGTGTCCCCTCAGGTTTGCCGATTTGCCTTGCTGATGCGCAACTGCTGGCCGGCGACCCACACTTTTTTCAAGTCCTCGAAAGTCTCTTTCGGCATGCCTTCAGGCAATTCGACGATACTGTGATCTTCCCGTATGTCGATATGACCGATATAACGGCTCTCGAGTTGCGCTTCATTGGCAATGGCTCCGACGATGTTGGACGCCTTGACGCCGTGCTGTTTTCCGACTTCTATGCGGTAGGGTTCCATGCCCGCGGTTTTCGAGTGTTGCCGCCCGCGTTCGCCGCGCGGTTTGTCTTTTCCCGGGCTATCCGGTTGTGTTGCCTTCTTGCGCGGGGACGGGACACTGCTCGCGGATGAGCGGTCTTCATCGCCCGTCTTTTTCCGCGCGCGCGGTGGCGTGGTATCGGTGAGAAGGGGCGCGTCACCCTGGGCGATGTAGGCCAGCGCCGCTGCGATGTCGAAAGGCGAGGTCTGGCCCATGTGCTGGTACTGTCTGACCATGCCTCTGAAAGGCTCGAGTGCGGCAGTCAGTTCGTCGTTGCCCAGGATTTCGCTGATGCGATCCCTGAGTTTCGTCAGGCGCTGTTCGTTCACCGCCTGGATACTGGGCAATTCCATTGGTTCGATCTTCTGCCGGGTAGCGCGTTCGATCACTCCGAGCATGCGACGTTCGCGCGGCATCACGAACAGGATCGCTTCTCCGCTGCGCCCGGCGCGGCCGGTTCGACCGATGCGGTGAACGTACGATTCGGTGTCAGTGGGCACGTCGTAGTTGATGACATGGCTGATCCGGTCGACGTCAAGTCCTCGTGCGGCAACGTCGGTTGCAACGATGATGTCGAGCGTGCCGCGCTTGAGCCGGTTCACGGTGCGCTCGCGCGCTTTCTGGTCGATGTCGCCGCTCAGGGGGGCGGCCGCGAAGCCGCGCGCTTCAAGCCGGCTTGTCAGATCGGCTGTTTCCTGCCGGGTGCGGACAAAGACCAGCAACGCGTCGAAGGACTCCGCTTCGAGAATGCGGGTCAGCGCATCGAGCTTGCTCACCCCGCCGCTGGCCATCCAGTAACGCTGGCGGGTGTTTTCCACGGTGGAAGTCTTGCTGCGGATGGTAATTTCAACCGGTGCCTTCAGATAGGTCTGGGCAATCCGGCGGATTGCAGCGGGCATGGTCGCGGAGAACAGCGCCACCTGGCGATTCGCTGGCGTGTTCTTCAGTATTTTTTCGACGTCGTCAATAAACCCCATGCGCAGCATTTCGTCAGCTTCATCGAGTACCATGCATGCCAGCGCATCGAGCTTCAGGGTGCGGCGTTCGATGTGGTCGATGACGCGGCCCGGTGTCCCGACGACGACGTGTGCACCGCGGCGCAGAGCCTGCAACTGCGGACGGTAGTCCTGGCCGCCGTAGATGGGCAGCACGTGGAACCCTTGTCAGTTGCGCGGCGTACTTCTGGAATGCTTCCGCGACCTGGATCGCCAGTTCTCGTGTTGGCGCCAGCACCAGCACTTGCGGAGCGCGCTTGTGCAAGTCGAGGCGCGCCAGCAGTGGCAGTGCGAACGCCGCAGTTTTGCCGGTTCCTGTCTGGGCCTGACCGAGCACGTCTTTGCCCTCCAGCAACGGCGGGATGGTTTGCGCCTGAATCGGCGAGGGCGCTTCGTAGCCGACATCATCGAGTGCCTTGAGCAAGGGCGCCGGCAGTCCCAGGTCCGCGAAACTGATTTCGGGTGCTGCGTTGGTAGTGGACATTGATATGTACGTTAGCCTGTTCGTAATGACTCGTCGGCCGCATGCTACGCGCATTGACGTGGGACGGGGGCGCTGCGAGCCAACTTTATCGGTAATTTACCGGCCTTCCGCTGTTTTTGATGTCGTTGTCGTGCCGTTGCCGCCGATACGGAAGTCACAAAGGCACCCCCATGAGGGTATTGTCCGGCGAAGCCAGCCGGCAGCGGCCGGTACGCATTGAAGCAGGGGCAGGAAGATTGAACAAATCAGAACCAACGGGGAACGATGCTGCCGGGCCTCTGTTGACGTTGAAGGTCCATGATGCCTTGCGGGGGGCGGTCCGCGAGGGGGCGACATCCGTTGAGTGTTCGCTGGACCTCGGGCGCACGATAACGACAGTCGTTGTCGATGAGACGGGATGGGTTTGGCAAGGCAAGCGCTTTGGCTGGATGCAGCGCTGCAAGCCGCGAACGGTCTATTGCCGCCAGGGGGAAAACTTCGAGCCGGTGGCGCGCTATGGCGCGTCGCTCGTCAAGCTGGTTCCGACACAATGGGGGCCGCCCACGTTCGAGATCGATGGCATCAAGATGCTGCCGAGCGCGCGTGTCTCGCCCTATGCCGATGCCGAACGCAAGGTCGGCCTGATTCAACCGCGCGGCAAAGTCATACTCGACACCTGCGGTGGTCTTGGCTATTTCGCGGCGTGGTGCTTGCAGGGACAGGCCAAGCGGGTGCTGTCGTACGAAAAGAACCCCGATGTGCTCTGGTTACGCGCCGTGAACCCATGGTCACCGGTCGCGGGAGGGCCTTTGTCCCTGAACGCGGGCGATATTGTCGACGAGATCACCCGTCTTGCCGGAAACTCTGTCGATGCGATACTGCACGATCCGCCGCGATTCGGGATTGCGGGCGAGTTGTACTCGCAGGTGTTCTACGAGCATCTCGCGCGCGTGATCAAGCGAAGGGGAAAGTTGTTTCATTACACCGGAACACCAAACAAACTGACCAGCGGCCGCGACGTGCCGAGGGAAGTCGCCAGGCGGTTGCGTCTTGCCGGATTCGTAACCGATTTGCGCGAAGATGGCGTATTGGCGGTAAGGAAGTGACCGGGATTTTCACGGCCACTGCAGCCGGTGCCGCCCGGCATGGCAAGCCTCATGTTGCGAACACGCGGGCAGGATTGGATGGAGGCGCATGTGCGCATCTGGGTTGATGCCGACGCCTGCCCGGCCGTCATCAAGGACATCCTCTTTCGTGCCGCCAACCGGGTTGGCGTCCAGTTGACACTGGTGGCAAACAAGCCATTGCGCACGCCACCGTCGATGCATATCAAGGCTGTGCAGGTTTGCGCCGGATTTGACGTCGCCGATCATTACATCGTCAACGCGGTACAGTTCGGAGATCTGGTGGTAACCGCCGACATCCCGCTGGCAGCCGAAGTGGTTGCACGTGGCGGCCTCGCGTTGAATCCGCGCGGTGAGCTATATTCCAGCGAGAACGTGCGCCAGTTGCTCGACATGCGTAATTTCATGGACGAGCTTCGCGCGTCCGGGGTTCAGACCGGCGGGCCGGCGCCACTGAGCAACAGCGATCGGCAACTCTTCGCCAATCGGCTGGACCGTTTGTTGGCAAAGCGAGCCGGCAGTTGAACAGCGGCTTTCCATCGTGAGCCGAAGCACTGTCACGGTGTGTGCCGTTTGCGAACGAACTGTCGGCGACCGTAGCGCGCACGGGCAGACGGTTTGACGGATATGCACAAGCCCTGTTTCCTCGGCATCGACGGCTGCCCCGCTGGCTGGTTTTGCGTCGGGCTCGATGCCAGTGCGGGTTGGTTTGTCGAGACGATCGCGGCCGAGGCGATCGCCGGGTTCCTGTCGACGGCCGCTGTGGCATTCATCGATATTCCCATCGGGTTGCCGGATTCGGAGGCGGCGCAACGCGCTTGTGATCAGCGAGCACGCCGTGCGTTGGGGCGCCCGCGCGGCTCCAGCGTTTTTCCGGCGCCCGCGCGTGCGAGCCTTTGCGCCCGTGATTTCAACGAAGCGTTGATGATCAACCGCCGGGAGACCGGTCGCGGCATCAGCAAACAGTCGTGGATGATCGCACCAAAAATCAGGATCGTTGACGATGCGTTGCAGAACAACATCGCGTTGCGCCGGGTATTGCACGAGAGCCACCCGGAGTTGTGTTTTTGGGCACTCAACAGCGCAACGCCGATGCGGCATAACAAGAAAACTGCCGCCGGGCGCGAAGAACGAATAGCCTTGCTAAGACGTTTTTTCCCGGCGGCCGACGCCTTATATGCGGAGGCGGTGAAGCGCTATCGGCGAAGACAGGTGGCGGCGGATGACATTCTGGACGCGCTGGTTCTCGCGGTCAGCGCGAGCCTGGGAAAAAGCGCTTACCGGACGCTTCCCGAAAATCCTTCGCGGGATGCGACCGGCCTGATGATGCAAATCGCGTTCAGCGTGCCAGCGGCGCGGGAAATTCCGTCTAAGCGTCTGTATCGGTGAGATTAATCGGCGGGTGCGGCCGTCTGCGCCGAGGTCGCTGCAGCGATTCGCCGGTGTGCAAAGCGCGCTTTCTAGCGGCTGGCATACGCCAATGTGCAGGCGCCGGACTTGATCCGTCTGCGCTGGACGTGCACACTTCGTGGCTCGCCAATGAACCAACCGCAGGAACGTGCCGGATGAACACCGCTATTCTTCAATACCTTAGAGCCAACGGCGAGCAACTGGATGCCGAAATCGCCAAAGCCCTCGAAATGTCGCATGCTCAGGTGCAACGCCAGCTTGCGGAGCTCTCGGCGGCTGGTGAGGTTATCTGCTGCCACGTCACCCGGTATTCCGGCGACAAGAAGATCGAGGGCATGAGCTACCGGCTGTCGGCCCATGTGCCGCCGCGCGCGCCTGGGCGCAAGCCGGGCGGCGCAAAGCAGAACGCCAACTCTGACGACACTTGAACCGCAAACCTGTCTGGACGTCCGGCCAGCGATGAACCGTCCGGCCGGCAGGAAATCGAGTGCCGCAGGTTGAATTCACGGCCTTTGCCCGTGGACTGCGCGCTTTCCCGGTCCGCCGGCTCTATTCGAATCTTTTCCGGATCTGCCCGGACTGTGTCCGGATCGCACGTTTCTCATCCGCACCCAGGCGCTCGAGATTCTTCCACTGCAAGGCAGTGCGAGGGTGTCTGGCGAAACGTGACTTGTGGCGCTCGAGAAAATCCCAGTACAGCGTCGTGAACGGGCAGGCGTTCTCGCCAACGGCCTGATCGGGATCAAAGCGGCAGTTTTCGCAGTAGTTGCTCATGCGCTTGATGTATTTGCCCGTGGCTACGTAGGGTTTCGATGCCAGCAAACCGCCATCGGCATATTGCGACATGCCGATGGTATTGGGTGCTTCGACCCATTCGACGGCGTCGATGTATACGGCAAGGTACCACTCGTGAAGGCGCTGCGGATCGACACCCAGCAACAGTGCAAACAGTCCGGTCACCATAAGACGCTGAATATGGTGTGCGTAACCGTAATCCAGCGTTTGCCCGATCGCGTTGCGCAAACATGCCATGTCAGTTTCGCCGGTCCAGTAGAACTGGGGCAGAGGCTGTTTTGCGCCCAACGCGTTCCGTGTGAGGTAATCGGGCATTTCACGCCAGTAGATTCCCCGTACGTACTCGCGCCAGCCGAGGATTTGCCGCACGAAACCCTCGACAGAGTTGATCGGCGCCTGTTTACGCTCGAACGCCTCGATCGCGGCCTCGATGACTTCAAGCGGGCGCAGCAACTTCAGATTGAGTGCTGCCGCAAGTCCCGAGTGGTAGAGAAACGGTTGATCCGTCCACATTGCGTCCTGGTAAGGCCCAAATGACGCCAGCCGAAACGCGACGAAATCCTGCAACGCGAGCCTGGCGTCGGCGCGGGTAACAGGCCAATCGAAGTTCGTGAGCGAACCCGGGTGTTTGGGAAACGCGTCGCCAACCTCGGCAATGACGTCCCTGGTCGTCGCATCGGGCTGGAAAGACGGCCAGGGCGGCAGCGACCCGGGTCCGTTCTTTCCGAAACGCTGGCGATTGTCCTTGTCGAAGTTCCAGTCACCGCCGGAAGGCCTGTTTTTCTCCATGAGGATGCCGGTGTGCTTGCGCATCTCGCGATAAAAATTTTCCAGTCGCAATTGCTTGCGCGAGCCGGCCCATTCCATGAATGTGTCCGGACTACACAGAAAGTGATTGTCGGAACGAAGGTCGAGAGAGGCCGGAGACGCGTTGACAACGCCTGTTAATGACGAGTGCACGCGAAAGTCGCCGGGCTGCACCAACACAACTTGCCGGGGGCGGAGTCGTTCGATATCTGCCGCCAGTGCCCGGCTCAGAGAGTCATGCGCGTGGCGAGACAGAGCGTGATAGGTCAGCGGCAGGCCTTCTGCTTCGAGCGCCTGCCTGAAATGGCGCATGGCCGACAGAAACAGCGTGATCCGCGCCCGGTGTGACCAGACATGTTCGGACTCTTCACGTGCCTCGGCCATCCACACCCGGTCAGCTGTTGCGTCGAAACCGGCGAACGCCGCGCTGCCGCGGTCAAGCTGATCGCCGAGAACTACGACAAGGTTGCGAACGGAGCCGGTCATGCCAGTAACGAGGTAATGGAAGAAGCGTCAACGCTTGGTCCGATGTTACGGGATTGTCTTTCAGCCATAAACGTCCGATTCCGGATGCACGGTTGCCTTTTCCCGTCGCGAGGCGCGGATGAAGCGGGTATCGCTCCGGAAGGGGTTTGCCGGGGAGTCCACCGCGCAGCGGACCGGCCGCAACCGGTGGCGGCTGCGACATTTGGGGCAAACGGTCATGCGCGTGGATAATGGCGTTCCCGATCAACCAAAAGGTGACAATGGCTATTCAGTGGTTTCCCGGTCATATGGACCAGGCGCGAAAAAACGCCGCCCGCGCGATGAAAACGGTCGACGTGGTGATCGAAGTGGTCGATGCCCGTTTGCCGGAAGCGAGCAGCAATCCCTTGATTCGCGACTTGCGTGAGCAGCGCCAGCGCCCTTGCCTGAAGGTTCTGAACAAGGCGGATCTGGCCGATCCCGGCGTGACGCAACAATGGCTTGAGTTTTATAACCGGCAAGAGGGCGTGACGGCGGTCGCGTTATCGTGCAAGAAGCCGGCGGACGTGGCGCGCATTCCGAAGCTGTGCCAGAAGATTGCGCCGCACCGCAATGACAACTTCAAGCCGCTTCGCATGATGATCATGGGCATCCCCAATGTCGGCAAGTCGACGTTGATGAACGCGTTGCTCAAGCGACGCGTCGCCGCCGTCGGTGATGAGCCGGCCATTACCAAGACCGAGCAGCGCCTCGAACTCGGTCCGCGGATGTCGATTACCGACACGCCAGGGCTGATGTGGCCAAAGATTCGCTACCCGAGCGATGGCATGATGCTGGCGGCGAGCCATGCCATCGGCGTCAACGCCCTCGTTCCGGAAGAGGTGGCGATGTTTCTCGCGGACATCCTGCTCCAGCGCTATCCGGCCTCGCTGGAGGCGCGCTACCGGTTTGAGGTGGCCGGGCTGGACGCGCCCGGGGTGATCGAAGCGATTGCCGAACGCCGTGGTGCCCAGGTCAGGGGCGGCGGGCTGAATATTGAAAAAGCGTCGATTATTCTGTTGACGGATTACCGCAGCGGCAAGCTTGGCCGCATCAGTCTGGAGACGCCGGCGACACGCGGCGAGATGATGGCGACCGGGACATTACACACGGATGAACCGGAAACCGCCCCGTTTGACGAAGCCGATTGACATCACGCGGTGCCGGTTTGCGCTTAGCGAGGCAGCGCCGATACCAGTGCAATCAGTTCGCTTTGGCGGCTGGTGCCGGTCTTGGCGAAGGCAGAGGCCAGTTGTGTCTTCGCGGTGTTAAGCGAGATCTGCATTTCCGTTGCCACTGTTGCGAGCGATCCGCCATGGCACAGTGCCGATACCAGCCTCGCTTCCGCAGTGCTAATGCCAAGTGCCTGCCTCAGGCGTTCCGGCTCCGGATGGGGGTTGAATTCGTCAATGCGCACCAGTACACAGGATTTGCCTGGCCACGACCGCCCCGGTGTGCCGGCCAGCGGTGCAACTGTCACGAATGCGCTGGCGCCATTCTCACCGCGAGCGATAAAACTGCGCCGTGCTTTGGCGCTTCTCCCGGCGGTCGCCAGTGCAATCTGGCTGCATTCCCCAATCGCCTGTATCACCTCGGCGTGGAGTGTGGGGTGCCACGAAGCGCAGCTTGCCGCGCGATTCTCTGACGATGCTCCCTTCGCGCAGCTTTCCTGCGAACGCGGTATTCAATGTTGTATCTGCCCGCGACCGTCGACACAACACAGCGGTTCTTCGAGATGATTGAGTACCCTTTTTGAAAGGTTTGCATCTTCGGCCAGCGACGCAATGTGGTTGGCAGTTCTGATGGCCCGGTCAACGTGCGGAACCAACCGGTCGAGCGCGTCTCGCACCACTTTGCCGGCTTTTGGCTGCTGGTTGCTTCTTGTCAGACTGAATATGGCGATACGCGAACCCTCTGACCGTAATAATCGAAAACAGGGATTCACCGGCGCCGCGCGGGTGCTGATACTCGACGTAGAAAGGATGGCTGTCGCGAAACGCCGGGTCGAACGTGTCGTGGTCCGAAAACCATTGCGCAGAGGGCAGCGTCCTGAGTTGCAGGCGCGGATCAATCGCCACGTAGCGCGCGAGGTAGAGCGCCGAGTCTGCGGCACTGACGTTCAGCAGATGCTTTCGATAAACGACGCTTTTGGAATGGTCGGTGTCGTAGAGCGATGCATGCGTAGCACCTGTGAGCAGCGCCAGTTCCTTGATCGGTTTGGGCCAGGACGCGTCATCCAATGCCGCTTCGTGAAGCGCCTGGATAGTCCGGTCAATCTGGTCAATCAACAGCCTCACACCCGTTACCTCCTTGGCTGGAGCCTCTGGACGTTGCGATCCGGCGGGCTGGCGCTGCGCCTTTGCCTCACCCGTTCGGGTGAAGTAACTGCGCAAATACGTATGTAACGTAACGTACGGTAACAGTCAATTGTCATGATGGCCGGCTGGAGCCAATGATCAATTTCCTAACAATAAGGACACAAACACAATGAAACCGTTTATCCGTTCGTTCCTGGGTGTGTTGATATGTATGGCTGGTCTGTCTTCGACCGGTTATGCGAAAGACGTGGTCGAGGCCGAGTTCCGCGCGTGCCCGACCGGTACCGCAATTGGCGACGTTCCGTCTTGCGGCAAGATCTGGAAGTTGGCTTCCGGAAAAGGATCCGTCGATGCGGACGGTACCCTGAAAATATCCCTCAAGGGACTTGTGCTCAACGACGAATCAGTCGGCGAGTTCAACGGCACGCCGGACGGCGTCGGTCACGTCGTCGGCGCAGTATTGTGCAGCGGAATGGTGGCGGCGCAAACCGAGTGGGTGGTGCTGGCCAAGAACGGTGATGTCAAGATCAAGGCGAAGCTGAATATGCCGGCAAGCTGCATCGCGCCGACTCTGGTCGTGCGCGAGGTATGGGAAGGCAAGGTTGGTGGCTGGTTGGCAGCCGCCGGTTACTGAAGCAGGCACACCCCAGGGCAAGAGCGATTTTTGCCCGGCCATGTGGGTTTTCAGCGAACAATCGGGTCTGCCCCAAGTGTTACGGGCAGACCCGTTGCAGCGTTTTTTCAACCTGGACGCACCCGATTCGACCTGCCCCGCGAACACGGTCACTGTCTGGAAGCCCGTTTGGCAAAAAGGGTAGCGGGGTCTGCTGTTGCGAATGCGGCGCCGCGATCCGGAGGGGTCGGATTGCGGGGCTCAAACCATAGGATGTGAGCTGTGTTCGGCAGCGCCATTGCGGTATCACCGGGCTTGGCCGGTCAAGGGTTACCACGGCCGGATACGGTCAGGCGGAAAACACACTGTTTTTAGATGACATCGGGCGCCGCGGCATCGAGGCGCATGCACAAAGGGTGTGGATCGGCGCATCCGACGCTATGGTCCCGGGGACGTATCGGGTAGCGGTTTTGCCGTTGCCGCATATCGAATATCATCAAGCGTTCAAACCCGACAAACAGGAGATGACATGGCCAAGGCTTACTGGATTGCTTTCTATCACTCGATCAGCGACGCGGATGCAATGGCGGCATACGCGAAACTGGCGGCACCGCGCGATCCAGGCCGGCGGCGGGCGCTTTCTGGTGCGCGGCATGCCGGCGAAAACCTACGAGGCGGGATTGAACCAGCGCACTGTGGTGATCGAGTTCGACAGCGTCGAGCAGGCCATCGCCGCGCACGACAGCCCCGGTTACCAGGAAGCGCTGAAAGCCATGGGCAATGCCGCCAAACGTGACATGCGCATTGTCGAGGCGGTGAACTGACCGAGGAGAGTGGTGGCGGGGCTGGCAATGCCCCGGGCGTTCAACGTTTCAGTTGCTTCGCGAACCAGACGGCAAGCAGCAGCAAAGCCAGTCCGGTGACGACAAAGGCCGGAGTGTATCCAACCGCAGCAATGGCCCGGCCGAACAGTGCGACGCCTATCGCCTGGCCGCAGAACAGGCTCAGCGCGAACGCCGATATGGCTGTGCCGCGTGCCTGCGGATACATCTCGGTGGCTTTCGTCTGCAAGGTGTTGTGAAGCATGTAGAAGCCGAAACCGCCAACCATGCACAGCGGCCCGACGAGCGGCCACCCGGGCGAGAACGGCAGACACAGGTAGAACACGAGGAGAATGAGGGCGCCGCCCACCGCAAACGCGGATTCTCCCAATCGCCTTAGCAACCAGCGAACCATTACGCTGTAGATTACGCCGCCAAGGCCGAAACCCGCCAGCATGGCGCCAATAGCAAGATAGGACAGTTCAAACCTTTCCTTGAGCCAGGCGCCGGTATAAGCGAAGGTGCCGTAGAACAGCGTCCCTTCGATAAATACGGTGAGCAGCACGGTACGCACCCAGGGCACCCGGAGGATTTCGACGTAAGTGCGCAAAATGTTCTGATGACGTGGTGTCGCCCGCGATACCTCCTTTGCGTCTGACTCGCGCTTGCGTTCCAGGCGATCGAGTCTGAACAGCGCAACGCTTACCGCCAGGAATGCCACGGTCAGTACGTAAAAGACTTCGCGCCAACTTAGCCACTCGGCCATCGCGCCGCCGAGAGCGGGTCCGAGGATCTGTCCCGTGAGAATAAAACCGATGAAACGTCCCAGCACTGCCTGACGGTCTTCATAGGCGGTGTGGTCGCCGATCCAGGCGATCGACACCGGGATGATGCCCGCGGCGCCGATGCCGGTGATGAAGCGCAGCAAGGTCAGCTCCGGTAGCGCAGGGGCGAGAGCCGAACCGAGAGATCCGAGGCACGCAATGGACATGGCGATGGCGACCGTGCGCAAACGTCCGATGCGATCACCCAAAGGCCCGTGGACGATCTGGAACAGGCCATAAGCCAGAGTGAACGCGGTGACGACGATGGACGCCACGGTCGGTGCCACGGCGAAGTCCTCGGCAATGGTCGGCAGCAAGGCGTCGAACAAACGCAGGTTGGCCCCGGAGATGAATGCCGCGGCCGCGAGAGCGAAGAAGGCGGGTTTCATGTTGCGGCCGCCTTGCGATGGATGACTGGCATGATGCATGTTACGACGGTTCTGCCTGCTTCTGCCGGGAGGACGATTGGCGGTGAATGCCCCGGGATGGGGCAGCAACACCGCTGCGGCATTGCAGGTTGCTGCTTCGGCATTAGAATGGACCGTGTTTGCAGGTATCGCTGGCGGGATGCTGGCTTTCGCGGTCCGGTGCTGATTGAAGTGCCGCCGGCATGCCCGCCTGAAGTCCTGCAATGCAATGTCCGTTCACTGGAGAAAAACATGAACACACAGACTGCTTCTGCCGAGAAACCCCTGGCGCGCCGCATTGTGCTCATCGGGCTCGTCGTCGCGGTGCTGGCAGTGCTCGCCGCCGTGCTTTCCGGGATCGGTTACCGGCTGGACCTGTGGCATTTCCGAACCGGCATACAAATGATCAAGTGGTCGTTCTATGCCGCGGCCGCGGCCGTCGTGCTGTCGTTGATCGGGCTGGCCTTGTCGCGCAAGTCGCGCCCCGTCGTTGTGATGAGCGTGCTCGGCATGGTCATTGGCGGCATCATGATTTATATCCCGTTCAGCTGGAAACAGGCGCTGGATGCCTATCCGTATATCCATGACATCACGACCGACATGGATAATCCGCCGCAGTTCATGGCAGTGGCCACCTTGCGCGGACCGGGAGATCACCCGGTTACCTACGACGGGCCGGAAGTGGCGGCCCAGCAAAAGCAGGCCTATCCGGACTTGCAGCCGCTGGTTTTCGATGCTGGCACGGATGAGACATTTGCCGCAGCGAAAAAAGTACTCGACAGCATGGGGATGGAGATCGTTGCCGCCAACGCGGGCGATCTCCACATAGAAGCCACCTACACGACCTTGTTGTACGGATACAAGGATGACATGGTGGTGAGAATTACCGAAACCGACGACGGCACGCGCGTTGACGTACGTTCCAAGTCGCGGGTCGGGCGCAGTGACCTGGGCCAGAATGCCAAACGCGTCAGGTCCTTCTTGAGCCGGCTCAAGGACGAATTGCCAGGTTAAGCAGTGCCAGGGTCGTTACCCGTACCCGGCCCGGACAAATCGCTACAGCGGATCGATGACGAGCGGCTCGCGGTTGGCCAGCGCGAGCCATCCGCGGCCGATGCGATAAATGACCCACACGCCGACGCCGACGATGAGTGCCCACGCGAATGGAATTCCGACAATGGTAAGGAAGACCATCAGCGCCACCAGTGCCCATAAGGCAGCAAACCAGAAAGTGCGGATCTGCCAGCGAAAGTGGGATTCCAGAAACGTGCCGCGAGCGTCCGACTGCATGGCGTAATTGATGATCACCGCCACAATCGACGGGATGCCGAAGATGAATGCGCCGACGATGGTGGCAATGCTGCTGGCCCCGATCAGTACGCTCAGCGCGTGCAGTCCGTATACGACATGAGTGGTCGTGACCAGTGAGTCGGGAGGTCTGGCCGTCGCCGGCGCCGTATTATCGTTCATTCGTTTTTCTCCTTGCGCTGCGGGTCAGGCAACCGCATTGTCCTCGCGGATAAATTCAGCCGCCCGTTCGGCGATCATCATTGTCGGGGCATTGGTGTTGCCCGATGTAATGCGTGGCATCACTGACGCATCGACGACGCGAAGATTGGCGATGCCGTGCACGCGAAGACGCGAGTCCACCACGGACATGCCGTCTTCTCCCATTTTGCAGGTGCCGACGGGATGAAAGATCGTGGTGCCGAGATCGCCGGCGGCGCGCATCAGTTGCTCTTCGGTCGCGACCTCCGGGCCGGGCAGGAATTCTTCCGGGTGGAACCGCTCGAGCGCCTTTGCCGCCATGATACGGCGGGTAAACTTGATCGAGTCGACCGCGACCTTTCTGTCCTCGTCCGTAGACAGGTAGTTGAGCTTGATCTGCGGATGCCGGTACGGGTCCGGGCTCTTGATCCGGACATGGCCGCGGCTGGTCGGCCGCAGGTTGCACACCGACGGTGTAATGGCCGGGAACGGGTCGAGCGGATCTCCGAACTTGTTGAGCGACAGCGGCTGTACGTGCCATTCGATGTTGGCGGAAGGTTGCGACGGGTCGCTCTTGGCGAAGGCGCCAAGCTGTGACGGCGGCATGGTGAGCGGGCCGGTCCGCGATACCAGGTACTCCAGTCCCATGGCCATCTTGCCCAGCAGCGTGCCGGCGCGGTCGTTCAGCGTAATGGTGTTGCTGACCTTGTACTGCATGCGTATTTGCAGATGATCGTGCAGGTTTTCACCGACGCCGGGCAATTCATGACGGACATCGATCCCGTGAGCGTGAAGCAGGGGGCCTGGCCCGATCCCGGATAATTGCAGAATCTGAGGCGAGCCGATCGAGCCTGCGGAAAGCAGGATCTCGCGTGACGCTTTGAAAACGCCGCTTTGCCCGCCATCGATGCGCACTTGCACACCGGTGGCGCGCCTGGTGCCGTCTCGCGTGTCAATGTGAAGCCGCTCGACGTGGGCGCGATTGACGATGGTGAGATTCTGGCGGTGCCTGACGGGTTTCAGGAAGCAGCGCACCGCATTCCAGCGCACACCGTTGCGTTGATTCATCTGAAAATAGGCGTTCCCGAAATTGTCTCCGCGATTGAACTCGTCGATCCTGGGTATGCCGCATTCCTGCGCAGCGTCGCGCCAGGCATCGAGTATTTCCCAGTTCACCCGCCGCTCCTGAACCGGCAGTTCACCGCCGGCGCCGTGGAATTCATCGGCGCCGTGCACATAGTCTTCCATGCCTGTGAAATAGGGCAGCACGTCGTCCCAACCCCAGTCGGGGTTGCCACTGTCGACCCAGCTCTGGTAGTCGCTACGCTGGCCCCGCATGTAAATCATTGCATTGATCGAGGTGCAGCCGCCCATGACCTTGCCGCGCGCATAGCCGATGCTGCGCCCGTTCAGCCCGTCATCGGGTTCGATGCGATACATCCAGTCGGTGCGTGGATTGTTGATGGTGTAGAGATAGCCGACGGGAATCGGAATCCAGAAATAGTTGTCCCCGGCACCGGCTTCGATCAACAGCACACGAATGTTCGGATCGGCGCTGAGCCGGTTCGCCAGTACACAGCCGGCGGAACCGGCGCCAATCACAATGTAGTCGTACGTGCCCAGCTTGTCGGCCATGCGTCCTCCTTGGATACTTGTTGCTCTTTGCTGCGCGGGAATCGTCTCAGTGCTTCCTGGTGGTCTTGTCTTCCGGCGCGATCCAGGCATCGGCGAACATTTCGGCAAGGCTGTCGAGTTTCGTCGCTTCCAGGTAGATCGAGAACACCACTGACGAGGAAATCGTCGCCGGCGAGCCCGGGCCCGTGCGCCTCAGTTTGCCTTCAAGGACGACGTGGCTGCGCATGGGCCGGCTCACCCTGAGCGCCAGTTCCTTGTTGCTCCTCGGGTTCCCCAGTGTCGCATCGTCACGTTCCCCGCGTGCCATCGCGTAGAGTTCTTCGATAAACCGTTCCGCCGCTGATCCGCGCACCCACACGTCCTGCTGGTCGCCGGTGAACCCGGCGCCGTAAACCGTCACTCTCAGACGCAGGTCCCCTGCGCCTGGCATGTCGGCCGCGACCGGTTCGTGCACTTCGATGTCGAGATAGGACTCTGCGTTGCCCAGTCTCATCGGCGTTGCGTGCGGTATTGAATCATTTCGGTCATTGTTCCATCTCTCGTGTGAGGCTTGCCGGTGGCTGCCGTTTCGGCGAGTGCTCTGGCGGGCAAGCAAACCCTGGCCCGGCGTGGAGTAACAGTCAGCCACAGTATAAATGAGGGCAAGTCGGCCTGTATCGCGCCTCCCAACGAAGGCGCGCATGCGTTTGTGACGGTAGAATGCGGCGGGTTGGCCAGGCTGGCGGGCGGCAGCCGCCGCGAGCGGCGGCTTGCGAGTCCCGTACCCGGGCCGGGTGCTCTCTCTGTGGAGCTTCAGTGCACCCGAAACCGCAGGCGTGATGAAACGAACAATAAACCGGTAATGACCCAGACTGTGCTTGAACTGAACGACATCGCTTGCACTTTTCCAGGGCGTGACGGAGCTGCTTACACGGCGGTGGCCGAAGCCAGTCTCGTTGTAGCCGAAGGTGAATTCGTCTCGCTGGTCGGGCCCACAGGCTGCGGAAAATCGACCTTGCTCAATGTCGCCGCCGGTTTGCTCGCGCCGACAGCCGGCTCGGTCAGGATCTTCGGCCGGTTGCTGGACGGCATCAACGAACACGCCGGCTACCTGTTCCAGAGCGACGCGCTGTTGCCGTGGCGCACTGCGCGCGAGAACGTGATGGTCGGGCTCGAATTGCGCGGTGAGCAGAAACACAAGGCGAGGCAGAGCGCCGATGCCTGGCTGGCGCGGGTGCACCTGGCCGGGCATGGCGACAAGTACCCGCATGAGTTGTCGGGCGGCATGCGCAAGCGCGTGGCACTGGCGCAAACGCTCGTCATGAACCCGAAGATCCTGTTGATGGACGAACCGTTCTCCGCACTGGATGTGCAAACCCGCAGCCTGATGGAAAACGAGTTGCTCGATTTGTGGTCGCAGGATCGCAAGTCGGTGGTGTTCGTTACGCATGATCTTGAAGAAGCCATTTCGCTTTCGGACCGGGTGGTGGTGCTGTCGGCCGGGCCGGCGAGCCGCCCAATTGGCGAGTTTCCGATTCACTTGCCGCGCCCGCGCGATGTTTCCGAGATCCGGATGACGCCGCAGTTTCTTGAGTTGCACAGGACCATCTGGGACGCACTCAAGGTGGAAGTGCAGAAAACGCACGCGAAGGCAGGTGTTTGATGTTGCGTCGGCGCATCGCGGTGTTTCAGGTTCTGTTGCTGGTTACATTGTTTGTGATCTGGGACCTTCTCACGCGGACCGAAATTCTTCCGCCCTTTTTCTTCGGCGAACCGCTGGTCGTGCTACAGCGTGTTTGGGAATGGTTCAGCGGCGGCACGATCTACAAGCATCTGGCGGTGACGCTGGTTGAAACGCTGTTGGCATTTGTGATCGGCACCGTCGCTGGCCTGGTTTTCGGACTGTGGCTGGCGCTGTCGAAAACCGCGTCGATCTTGCTCGACCCGTATATCAAGGCGTTCAATTCGATGCCGCGCGTTATCCTGGCACCGATATTTGCGGTGTGGTTCGGCCTCGGTATCTGGTCCAAGGTGTTGCTTGGCGTGACACTGGTTTTCTTCATCGTGTTTTTCAGTGTCTATCACGGCGTGCGCGAAGTGAACCCCGTGCTGGTAGCGAATGCACGAATGCTGGGCGCTTCGAAGAGGCAGTTGTTGCGCTACGTTTATATTCCGAGCGCGACCGCCTGGGTGTTTTCCAGCCTGCATGCCGCCGTTGGCATGGCTTTCGTCGGCGCGGTAATCGGTGAATACCTGGGGTCGGCCCGAGGCGTGGGTTACCTGATTCTGCAAGCCGAAGGCGTGTTCGACATCAATACCGTATTTGCCGGCGTGCTGGTGCTCACCGTGTGCGCCTTGTTGCTCGACCGCATCGTCACCGTAGCCGAAAGGCGCCTGCTGCGATGGCGCCCGGGGCAAGTTGGCAGCCAGGGCTGACACACTGCCGGCGAACCGGACCAGCACCATTTCTGACAGGTAAAGAGTGGATTTCGCAAATCATGCCGTACTGATCGGTGCCGTGCTGGTGATGCTCAGCATCCTCGCCAGCATCGTTGCACAGCGCACCGGCGCTCCGTTGTTGCTGGTGTTTCTCGGTATCGGCATGATGGCCGGCGTCGAAGGGGCCGGTGGTATCGGTTTCCACAGTTTCGAGGCGGCATATCTGGTTGGCACCATTGCGCTGGCCGTCATCCTTTTCGACGGGGGGATGCGCACGCGGGCAGAGAGTTCGCGTGTCGGTTTGCGTCCGGCGTTGTCGCTCGCAACTGTTGGCGTCGTAATGACGGCCGGTATTGTCGGCGCGGCGGCCAGTTGGCTGCTTGACTTCGACTGGCGCCAGGGATTGTTGATCGGCGCAATCGTCGGGTCGACCGATGCCGCAGCGGTGTTCTCGCTTTTGCATTCGCGCGGAATGCACCTCAAGCAGCGCGTTGGCACGACGCTGGAAATCGAATCCGGTTGCAACGACCCGATGGCCGTCTTTTTGACATTGGTATTCGTTACTGCGGTGCAGACTGGCGCTACCGCGATTGAAGCCTCGGTCATCGGCAATTTCGTATATCAGTTCGGCCTGGGCGCGTTGATCGGGTTCGGCGGGGGACGAGCGCTTGCCTGGCTGATCTCGCGTGTCAATCTGACTGTCGGCTTGTATCCACTGCTCGCCGCGGCCGGCGGACTGACTGTTTACGGATTGACGACGGTGGCGGGAGCGAGTGGTTTTCTGGCGATCTACATTGCCGGGCTGGTACTTGGCAATACCCGAATGCATGCGGCCAACAACATTCGCCGGGTGCACGACGGGCTGGCCTGGCTGTCGCAAATCACCCTGTTTCTGATGCTGGGTTTGCTGGTCACGCCAAGCGCGCTGTTTTCCACCTGGCACGTGGGACTGCTGGTCGCGGCGGTACTGATTTTCATCGCTCGTCCGCTGGCCGTGTGGGTCAGCCTGTTGCCGTTTTATTTCCCGTGGCGCGAGCAGATGTTTATCAGCTGGGTGGGATTGCGCGGCGCGGTGCCGATTGTATTGGCGACCTTTCCGGTGCTCGGCGGCATCGCCGGCGGCCAGCTGTATTTCAATATCGCGTTCTTTGTCGTCCTCGCCTCGTTGCTGATACAGGGATGGACGGTGGCACCGCTGGCGGAAAAACTGCGGCTCCGGCTGCCGCGCGAGCACGCGCCCTACTATTCCGAAAGCCTGGAAGTGCCGGGGCATTCGGACCTGATGATCGTCGGCTACCGCATCGCTGCCCAGAGCCCCGCCGTGGGCCATCGCATCGGCGAGCTGATGCTGCCCGAGGACGTGCGCATCGTGGCTGCCTTTCGCCAGGGAAAGGCAATCGAGGCGTTGGCGCATTTCGCGGTAGCGGCGAACGATTTTCTGTACGTGATTACGCCGCAGGAGCACGCCCATCTGGTGGATCAGATGCTGGTGCCCGTCGATGACGCGGAAGTGCACGAGCAGGCCGCTTACTTCGGGGACTTCACGCTCAACGGCGACGCCCGAATGGAAGAGGTTGCAGGCATGTACGGGGCCAGTGTGCCGCCGCTCGCAAAAGGCCTGACTCTGGCGGAGTTCCTGGATCGCCGGTTCCACAAGCGCTGCGTGGTCGGCGATCGCGTTTTTCTCGGTGCAATGGAACTGGTGGTGCGCGAGATGGACAACGGGACCGTCAACAAGGTCGGTGTGCGGGTTCTGCGCCGCTGACCGTGTTCTGTCCCGAACAGTGATACGCCGTTCATTCTCATGCGACGCGGATTCGTTGGCGCAGCGTTTTCAACACCCGTGCGTGGTGCGACTACGACATGAGAGGGCGAGCCTGTCACAATAGGCACATGGACGCTTTGACAGGCAGGCGCCCGCCCGGAACCAATTGAAGGCTTGGGACAAACATGGCAGAGGCATTCATTTGTGCAGCAGTACGAACCCCGATCGGCCGATACGGCGGTGCGCTGTCATCGGTGCGGACCGATGATCTGGCAGCCATCCCGTTGAAGGCGCTCAGCGATCGCCACGCGACGGTCGACTGGGAGGCGCTCGATGACGTCGTTTTCGGCTGCGCCAATCAGGCCGGCGAAGACAATCGTAATGTTGCGCGGATGGCGCTGCTGCTCGCCGGATTGCCGGAGGCCGTTCCCGGGGCCACGGTCAATCGTCTGTGCGGGTCCGGGATGGATGCTGTGGGCATTGCTGCGCGCGCCATCAAGTCCGGGGAGGCGCAGCTGATGATTGCTGGCGGCGTCGAGAGCATGTCACGCGCGCCATTCGTGATGCCGAAAGCGGCAAGCGCGTTCTCCCGCAGCAATGCGGTGTACGACACGACCATCGGCTGGCGCTTTGTCAATCCACTGATGCAGCGCCTGTATGGCACCGATTCGATGCCGGAAACGGCAGAGAACGTTGCCGCCGACTACGGTATTTCGCGTACTGACCAGGATAGTTTTGCCCTGCGCTCTCAGCAAAAAGCCGCGCAGGCGCAGGCCAATGGCCGGTTGGCGAAGGAGATCGTGTCGGTCAGTGTGCCGCAACGCAAAGGCGATCCACTGATTGTCCAGCACGACGAGCATCCACGCGCGACCTCGATGGAGGAACTGGCAAGACTGAAGGGCGTGGTCACCGCGGATGGCACGGTCACGCCGGGCAATGCGTCCGGCGTCAACGACGGCGCCTGTGCCCTCGTCCTGGCCAGTGAAACAGCGATGAAGCAGCACGCACTGACGCCGATGGCCCGCGTGGTGGCGGTCGCAACCGCCGGGTGCGCGCCGCGCATCATGGGTATCGGGCCGGTGCCCGCGACGCGAAAACTGCTGTCGCTGACGGGCATCAAGCTCGATGCGGTTGATGTGATCGAACTGAACGAAGCGTTCGCGGCGCAAGGTCTGGCGGTGTTACGCGAACTTGGCGTGAAGGACGACGATCCTCGAGTCAATCCCAATGGCGGCGCCATCGCCCTCGGTCATCCGCTCGGCATGAGCGGCGCGAGGCTGGTGACTACGGCAGTACATGAATTGCAGCAGAGCAAGGGGCGCTATGCGCTGGCGACGATGTGTATTGGCGTCGGACAGGGCATCGCCGCAATGATCGAGCGAGTCTGACCGGGGCGTAATCGATTGGAAGGGGGGGCTCATGCAGGACCGAACAGCACAGGATTTGACCCGGGCGGTGCTGGCAAGGCTGGACGGCACGTCCGACGCGCGTTTCAAACAGATCATGACCTGCCTCGTGACGCACCTGCACGATTTTGTACGAGAGACGGAGTTGTCCGAGTCGGAGTGGGCGGAGGCAATCCGGTTCCTGACCGCAACCGGACAGAAATGCGACGACAGGCGCCAGGAGTTCATACTGCTGTCCGATACGCTTGGCATTTCAATGCTGGTCGATGCGATCAATCATCGAAAGCCGGCCGGCGCGACCGAGTCGACGGTGCTCGGCCCGTTCCATGTTCAGGGAGCACCTGAAATGCCAAATGGTGCCAACATTGCCGAGGGAGTCCCTGGTGAGCCGGTTCTTTTCTCGGGCAAGGTAACGGCAACCGATGGCAAAGCGATTCCGGGCGCAACACTGGACGTTTGGTCTACGGATGGCGAAGGGCAGTACGACGTGCAGCGCCCGGGCAACGAAACGCGTGCGCGTGGCCGGATCAACTGCGATGCGCAAGGCCGTTACGCATTCTGGACCGTCAAGCCGGTCAGTTATCCGATTCCCGTCGACGGTCCGGTCGGGAAAATGCTGCTCAAGATGGGGCGGCATCCTTACCGTCCCGCGCATACGCACATGATCGTGTCGGCACCCGGATTCGAGCCGGTGACAACGCACCTGTTCGTCAGGGGAGACCCTTACCTCGAGTCGGACGCGGTATTCGCGGTGAAGGACTCTTTGGTGGTCGATTTTGTCTCGCACGAGCCGGGCGTCGCGCCTGATGGCCGCAACGTTGAAAAGTCCTGGTGGTCGGTTCAATATGATTTCGGGCTGTCGAGGGCGGTTCCCGCTGGCGGTCGATGACTTGCCGTGGTTCCCTGCATGGCGAAGCTGTGATTGAGCGGGACGGTGCAGCCAGGGGCGGTGTGCATGCCGGTGGTGCGGGTCAGTGGCCATGTTTGCGGCTGCCGTATTGTTGCAGGAGGAGGTTGGTATGCAGCACGAAGCGATATCCCTGATCAAGGCCGAACACCGCGCGCTTGCCGCGGTCATCGATGCAATGACCCACGTGGTGCGCAAGGCCGGGGAAACCGGCAAGGACCCGGATTTCAGATTGCTGCACGCGATGCTCTATTATCTGCGCGAGTTTCCCGAACGGCGCCATCACCCGAGCGAGGACGCGTCGCTGTTTGCGTTGCTGATGCAACGGTGCAGTGCGGCGGATGAGATCATCCGCGAACTGGAGGCAGAGCATGACCTGGGTGAGTCGATGCTGGCGATGCTGACGGTTGCCCTGAGTACCTGGGAGGCCGGACGCCCCGACGGTGTGAGCCGATTTGCTGCCGCGCTGAAACGCTTCAGCGAGTTCTACTGGCGGCATATGGACGCCGAAGAAAACCAGGTGCTGCCGATCGCCCAGAAAGAACTGACCGAAGAAGACTGGCGTCAGGTCAGGGACACCTTTGCCACCCATGCCGATCCGTTGCTTGGCAAACGGCTCGGCGACGAGTTTGACGCGTTGTTTTCCGATATCGTGTTGATGACGCCGGCGCCGATCGGTCTGGGCGAACCGCGCCGTTCCTGATGCCCGGCCGCGCCTGTCTGGCGGGTGTCATTACGCCGGCTTCAGGCCGTTCCCAGCCACGCGCGCCGCTCTTTGGCGGGTGCCTTGTCGTCCGCTACGCTGAGAAAACAGGTGTCGCGCGATGGTGCGCGCGCCTCGACATCGAATTGCATTAATTCGTCGCGTCGGAACGCGTGGATGCGCAGTTGCCGTCCGGTGCTGCGTCTCGACAGCAGCTTTTCAAGGTTTTTTTCGTTGACCCTCAGATCATCGATCGCGACGATGACATCGCCGGCCGACAGGCCAGCGTGCTGCGCGCTGCCGCCGTCGAGAATATGGCTGATTCTGACCTCACCTGCCGTGGCTTGCGTGCGTATGCCGAGGTCAGTGCGCCCGGCTTCATGAGGCATTGCCGCGTTGGATCCTGGCTTGCCGCCACGATCCGTCATCGACTCGGCGTGGCGCCAGTTCAGTTCGATGCCGACGTGCTGCAAAACCCGCGACAGGGGCAGTTCGCCGGTGCCGTGCACGGCGGATTCAAAGAAGCGGCCGAGCCTGACGCCACTGACTTGCTCCGCAACCTGTTCGATCCCGTCTTCCGGAACGCCAATGCCGCTGCGCCCGTATCGCTTCCACAGTATGCGCATCACGTGGTCGAGCGAACGGCGGCCCCCGGTCTTCTGGCGTATGAGCAGGTCGAGGCATAAAGCGATCAAACTGCCTTTGGCGTAGTAACTGACAATGGCATTTGGCGCGTTCTCGTCCTGGCGGTAGAACTTGGTCCAGGCGTCGAAGCTCGAATCGGCGACCGATTGTTTCAGTCTGCCGTTGCCGCGTTGCACCTGTGTAATGGTCTTGCCAAGCCCTTCGAGATAGGCATCGCGTGATATGAGACCGGAGCGCACGAGCATCAGGTCGTCGTAATAAGAGGTGATGCCTTCGAAGGCCCACAGTAGCCGCGTGTGGTTCTCGTGGTCGAGGTCGTACGGCGTGAACGCCTCGGGTTTGATGCGCTTGACATTCCAGGTGTGAAAATATTCGTGAGAGCACAGTCCGAGAAAAGTGCGGTAGCGCTCATCGGGCGTTGCAAGCCCGCGATGCGGCAAGTCGTCGCGGCTGCAGATCAGCGACGTGGAGGCCCGATGTTCGAGTCCGCCGTAGCCCTCGCCAACGGCGAGCGTCAGGAACACATAGCGTTTCATCGGCGCTTCGCCCCAGAACGCGATCTGTTTCTCGCAAAGTTGCTTCAGGTCTCCTGTCAGGCGTTTCATGTCGGCATCGTGACGGCCGCTGATGATCAACTCGTGCGGTACCCCCGCGGCGCGGAAAGTCGCCAGCGAGAAGTCACCCATTTCAACCGGATGGTCGATCAGTTCGTCGTAGTTTTCGGCGCAAAATCGGCCAAAACCGTACGGCTTCGCGCCATTGCGCGTCATCGCAGTGGCGGTGCGCCAGTTGCTTGTAGCGCGCGCCCGCCGGCGCCTGAATTTCCACCAGGTGGCGCAATTCCTCGGCGCCGTGGATGCGCAGGAACACACAAGTGCCATTGAAGAAGCCGCGAGTGGTGTCCAGATAAGCGCCCCGCACCGACAGGTCGAACGCATAGACTTCGTATTCGATCGTCAGCGGTCCTGCGCAAGGTTCAGCGACCCATGTGTTCTTGTTCAGTTTGGTAACCGGTACTTCGTGCCGCCCGCTGCGCGCGCGGATGCGCACCACATGGCGAGCGAACTCGCGCAGCAGGTAGCTGCCGGGGATCCAGGCCGGCATTGAGAACTGCTGGCCGCCCGGATCGGGAGTATCAACGACGCAGGAGACCCCGAAAAGATGCGCCTCGGGACTGGCGGGAAAAATCGTGTAACGAACGGTTGGCGTCATGTATTGCCTTGTCCTGATTCCGGAAGTTCCGGGCTCGTAAAAGCCGATGGTGGAAAGTGTCTGTGCATGCCTGCCCGCGCGCCGCAGACGTCCGCATGCGGGTTTCTCCCGGGCAAGCCTGAGGTGCGCGAAAAAGCAATCCGATTCAAGTGCAAATGCGCATGAACGGGCGTATCTTAACGTGGTCTCATGATGATATTGGCCCTTTAACGGGAAGCTCTCAGATGATAGACGTGCTGTGGATGACGAACACGCCGGTGCGTGATGCCTGGCCAGCGGGGATGATCGCCCGGATTCGAGACATTGCGAACGCGAAAACCGCCATAGCCGCAATGGGATTTGCCGTGTTGTGGTGCTTGTTTTCGTCGATCCCGTTTGCGATCGCGCAGGCGGCAGACCAGCCCGCACCTGCCGTGTCGGTGATCGAACCCACGGCCGGCGCCGCTGGGAAAGATAGCGGAGAAGCGGGATTGAGCGCGGCACGCCGTCCCGAAGTGGGTATGTCGCTACAGGAAGCGCTCGCGCTGGTGGGGGACGATCCGGACTCGCAGGAAGAAGTCGGTGCCGCTTGCGGCATGCTGGATGTGTTGACCTGGGACAAGGACGGCACAAAGATCATCAGTGTGGATGGCACCGTCACTTCAATCGTCGACGGGAAGAAAAAACAGCCGTGACCGGTGTGCGCCCGCGCCGAGCAACCCGGTCCGGATACAAACGGAGCCGTTGCGAACGGGCGCCGTTTCAACCAGGCTGACTGCCGGCGTTGGCTTGCCCCAGAAAGTCCAGCAACAGACTTGCGACTTTTCCGGATTGCTCCTGCTGTACCCAGTGACCCGCACCTCCGACGAGATGAATATCGCGCATTGCGGTACAGGTTTCGTGCTGCATCGTTTCCATGCTGCCCGGCTTCTGGTAAATCCCCCAGTCTTTTTCACCGGCAATGAAACAGGAAGGTACGTCGATGGATCGGCCGGAAAACAGGCGCAATTCGGCGGCGTTCAGTCCGCTCGTCATGCAGCGGTACCACTGTAACCCCCCCTGGAAGCCGTTGCGCGCGTACTCGTTGTTGTAGACGCGTAACTCTTCGTCAGGCAGCCATTGGCAGGCGGCGATGTCGGCAGGTGAGGGCATTTCCGGGGCGACCGTCTCCGCCATGTTCTGTTCGAGCCGCATGATGTAGTAGGTCGGCATTTTCGCCAGTTCGCTTGCACTCCATCCCCCGAGGGGAAATGGGTTGTTGTGCTTCCAGTCTGCACTCTTGTGATGGTAGTAGGCGCGCATGAAATCGTGCACGCCCTGCGGACAACGACGCATGTCGTCGTTTGCCTCGCGGGTCGAGTAGTACCAGTGGTAGTGCTTGCGCGGCGGGTCCAGAGCCGCCATGTCGGTGTGTATGTCGCCAGCCTCGGCAGGTTTGGTGCAAGCTGCTTCGGCGGTGGCGAATGAAAACTTCGGTGCGCCGGTAAACGGTGCGCTCATCATTACCACGGAACGGAATATGTCCGGGCGGATGAGCGCGCTGCAGCCTGCAACGCCGGATCCTGCGTCGTGGCCGATCACGGCTTCAACCGACTGGCAGCCCATGGCGGAAAGCAGGCCCAGCGTGTCGCGCACGAGGTTGAGCAGGCCGAACGGCCGGATATCGCCGTCGTAGCTGTGGTCCCAACCGGTGGTGCGCCCGTAACCACGTTGATCGGGGGCGATCACGTGGAAGCCGGCGGCTGCCAGCGCGGGCATCACCTTGCGCCAGCTATACGCCAATTCCGGGAAACCGTGGAGCAGCAACAAACAAGGGCGATTGCCGCGCTCATGGCCGGCTTCAAGGACGTGCATCGTCAGGCCGTTGTTGTTTTCGACAAAACGGGATCGAATGCCGGTCGGGAGGGGAATATCGCCGTAGGCGGTGCGGGTGGTCATGGGCATTCGTGTCCGTTGGGAAATGGATGGATGCAGATGCGTCATTCTTGCACACGCACCATTGACCCGGAACAGCGTTGACTTGGCCGGCCATGGCCGTTGTCGGTGCGCCGCTTCGTCTGCTCTCGCCGTTCTTTCGCGCTTTCCTGTTTTGCCGTCCGGGCCAGTATTCGCCGGCCGGCATTATCGTCCCGGTTACAATTTTCCGGTTCAGTCATTCTGTTGGTTTTTCCATGGCGGCTTCGCTCCGGGTAATCCACGCCGATATTACGACGCTGGATGTCGACGCAATCGTCAACGCTGCGAACCGGTCGTTGTTGGGCGGCGGTGGCGTCGACGGGGCGATCCATCGTGCCGCCGGCCCCGGGCTTCTTGAGGCCTGCCGCAGCCTTGGCGGTTGCGCGGTCGGTGAGGCGAAAGTGACGCCGGGTTTTCGCCTGCGCGCGAGATACGTCGTGCACACCGTGGGGCCGGTTTGGCGTGGCGGCAGACAACGGGAAGCGGATTTGCTGGCGTCCTGCTATCGGTGCAGCATCGATGTGGCGGCAGAGCACGCCGTCGGGCGGCTGGCTTTCCCATGTATCAGTACCGGTGTTTACGGCTATCCGCCGGAGCTCGCGGCCGAGGTGGCGGTACGCGCCGTCAGGTCCGCGGTGCAACGGCACGAGTGCTTGCGTGAAGTGACGTTTTGCTGCTTCGCTGCGGCAGATGCGGAAGTTTACCGGCGGCTGCTCGAAGATTGAGCGTTGCGCCCTCCGCCTGGCGGTGGTCGGGTTGATCAAGCGCAACTGTTCTGCGGCATGCAAGTGTAGTCTTGCGACGGTCGAACGCAGGAAAGATTCGTATGAGAAAGATTCTCGTCACGGGAGCGACAGGGCAAATCGGCACCGGGCTGACGCCAGCGCTGCGCGCCAGGTACGGCAACGAAAACGTCATCGCCGCCGGGCACCGTCGTGAGCCGCCAGCAAGCATGCGCGAGCAGGGGCCGTTTGTGCGTGCCGATGTGACGCATCGGGCGGAATTGGAGCAAGTCGTCGCCGAGCATCGCGTCGACTGCATTTTCCATCTCGCCTCATTGCTGTCGGCGGATGCCGAGAAAAAACCGCAACGCGCATGGGAAGTGAACATGGGTGGTTTGATGAACGTGCTGGACGTCGCGCGCATGCATGAGTGTGCGGTGTTTTTTCCCAGTTCGATTGGCGCTTTCGGGCCGTCGACGCCACAGGAGAACACTCCGCAGGATACGATCCAGCGCCCCAATACCATGTACGGAATCACCAAAGTCAGCGGCGAATTGCTGTGCGATTACTACCACGGGCGCTTCGGTGTCGATACACGCGGTGTGCGTTACCCGGGGCTGATTTCGTACGAGACGCCGCCAACCGGCGGTACGACCGACTATGCGGTGCATATTTTCCATGCGGCGGTCAGGGACGGGCGATACGACTGTTTTCTCGACAGGGATACGCGGCTGGACATGATGTACATGCCGGACGCGATCAAGGCGGCGATCGACCTGATGGAAGCGGACGCAAGCCGGTTGACGCATCGCAATGGCTATAACATCACGGCGATGAGTTTTTCGCCCGCCCAACTGGTAGCTGCCATTCAAACGCGCATACCGGACTTTGCCGTTCGCTATGAGGTGGATCCGGTCAGACAGGCGATCGCGGAATCCTGGCCGCGGCATATGAATGACAGTGCCGCGCGAAGCGAATGGGGATGGTGCCCCCAATACGACCTCGATGCGATGGTCGACGATATGCTCGGCCACATTTCTGTACGGAGTTGATACAACATGAGCCTTGCCGCACTGCACGCCGGGTTTGCCCGGCACGTGGATGATCTGAAGAACAAGGGCGTTGCCAAGGGTGACGAAAAGGTAATTGCTGCGGTGTTGCCGGCGCGCGACGGATTCAGTGAGCGCTACGTGCTGGAAGGGTATGGCGAACGGGCATTCCTGCGGCTGAACTCCAATTCCTACCTCGGGCTGGGCCTGCATCCGGCGGTGACTGGAGCCGAAGCCGGCGCGGTCGAGGAATTCGGCACCGGCCCCGGCGCTGTGCGATTTATCAGCGGCACCTATTCGCCGCATGTCGGGCTGGAGCGCGCACTTGCTTCCTTCCATGGGCGGGAATCGGCGATGATCATGAGCGCGGCATACGCAACGGTGCTGGGCGTATTGCCGCAGTTCATCACGGCAGAAACCCTCGTTGTCAGCGACGCGCTCAACCACAACTGCATCATCAACGCGATTCGCCTGGCGCAACCGGCTGGCAAGGCGGTGTATCCGCACCTGGACATGAGCGCCCTGGCCCGTGTGCTGGAGAACGCAAAGGGTAAGGTAAAGCGGGTCTGCGTGGTGACCGATGGTGTTTTCAGCATGCGCGGCGATTGCGCCGACATCGAACGCGTCGCCGCGATCTGCGCGTCTCATGAAGCGGCTTTTGAAGAGGGCATTGTGACTGTGGTTGACGACTCGCACGGTGTCGGCGCGTTCGGTGAGACCGGCCGCGGCACCGAGGAACAAACGGGTGGCCGGGCCGATTTGCTGATCGGCACTCTGGGCAAAGCGTTTGGCGTGAACGGCGGCTACGTCGTCGCCGACGGGACCACTGTGGCCTACCTGCGCGAAACCGTGCCGCTGTATATCTACTCCAATCCGATTACGCCGGCCGAAGCGGCCGCGGCGCTCGCGGCGGTCGGGATACTCGACAGTGCCGAAGGCCGGACACGCCTTGCGCACCTGCGCAGGCTTGCGCATAGACTCAGACAAGGTTTGGCGAATCTGGGCTACGAGACCATCGAGGGTGATCATCCCATTGTGCCGATCATGGTTCGCGACACGGCGAAAACGTCGGCGCTGGTCACACACCTTTTCGATAATGATGTCCTCGTCACCGGTTTGAATTATCCGGTTGTGCCAAAAGGCGACGAGGAAATCCGCTTGCAGGTCTCGGCAAGTCACACCGACGCTGATGTCGACACGCTGCTCGATGCCGTGCGGCGGTTTCGATACGCCTGAGGCAGTGCCAGCGCCTGGCGCAATGCGCGCTTTCCAGGGCAAATCCGTTAACGGCGGTCGCGCCGCGACCGGTCGGCTGGGGAATGCTGGCGTCCGGCAGCGGCAAGTCCGCGCCGGCGGTTAATATGGTGACTGGTGCAACGGCAGAGGGGGTGGTTCTGTGCTGATCGGCAAGGGGATGCGGACCGGCCTTTTTTTTGGCGCTACGTCGGGGGTCATTACAACCCTCGGACTGATGGTCGGTTTGCAGTCGGGCACGCGCTCGCTTGCGGCGGTTTTCGGTGGTGTGCTCGTCATCGCGATTTCCGATTCCATGTCTGACGCACTGGGTATCCATCTGGCGCAGGAATCCGACCCGGAATCGACGCGCGCACATATCTGGGCCGCAACCCTCTGGACATTTGTGTCGAAGTTCGTGGTGGCGATTTCATTTCTGCTGCCGTTGTTGTGGCTGCCGCTGGACCAGGCCGTCATGATTGCCGTGGTATGGGGTTTGGGCATCGTCACCGCGATGAGTTATTTTACGGCGCGGTCGCAGCAAGCACCGGTCTGGCGGGCGGTGGGTGAGCACGTCGCGATCGCGTTGCTGGTGGTTGCGCTGTCGCATTACGTCGGCGCGTGGGTGCGGTCTGCCTTTGCCTGACCACGGACCGGTTCACGCCTGCCCCGTTTGCTGGATAATCCCGCCTTTGCAAATCACTTTCTGAACAAGGATCGAGCATGAAATGGATTCTGCATGGCTCGCGCCTGGCCGCGATCTTCCCTGTACTGCTATTGCTGGTGCAGCCGGCGGCCGCCGAGTCCCGGACTGAGACCGAAACCGAGAAGCAGGAGAGCGAGCGCTACACGCGCGAAGCGGTGGATCGCGTCGTTGACAGCCACGACAACACGCTCATTCTCAAGGGCGGCGAGTTGATGATCCGGCAGCAGGCGGTACGTTCGGCACACAAACTGTTGGTGCAGTGGGGACGGGAGCAACAGCTCGGCGAATTGTGGTGGCAGGACCGGCCGGAATGGCAGGCAGCGAAGGCGGAACTGCTCGCCGCCGGGGACGAAGTGCTGAAGAAGCGGTTCATCGAGGAAGCGTGGCTGACGCAAATCTGGACAACATACACTCTGGAGAATTTCAGCGGCGAACAGGCCTCGGTGATCGCCGACCATTTCGAAACCGAGGGCGGCATCAAGCAACGGCGTCTGATGGACTGGTACCTCGGCGAGACCACGCTGTTCTATTACACCTTTACCGATCGTTTCGATTACGAAACGGAGGAAACGCAACAGCAACTGAAGTCGTTGCAGAAGGCGGCGTTGACCCGTATTCCGCGCGAAGATGTGCATTTTTCCAAACGCAATCCGGAGGCCTACGCGTTCATCGCGTGCAGTCCTGACAGTGAATATTGCCCGGGACTTCATTACTGGAAGATGCTGACGATCCCGCTGATGGGAGCGGTGTTCCGTCACATGGAGGAGGTGACGCGCGAGATTGAAGCGGCGATGATTCGCTCGCTGCCCGACGTGCAGCGCCATTTGGATGCATTCCGGGATAACACCCGTTCCTGAGAATCAGGGTGCAAGCCATTGTGACCGTAGAACAGATGCGCCTTGTTCAGTGCACGCAGGAACAGCATTCCGGGGCCATCCTGCGGCTTCTCAACGATGCGATCGCCAACACCACCGCACTGTACGATTACCGGCCGCGCTCGCCAGAGAGCATGGGCGCGTGGTTCGACGGCAAGACAGAAGGAAATTTCCCGGTTCTCGGCATGCAGGCAGAGTCCGGAGCCTTGCTGGGTTTCGCCAGCTACGGTACTTTCAGGCCGCATTCGGCCTACAAGTACACGGTCGAGCATTCCGTCTATGTGGATGCCGATTTTCGCAGGCGCGGCGTCGCGCAGACCCTGATGCAGGCGTTGATCAGTACGGCGCGGCGGCAGGACTATCACGTCATGGTGGGCGGGATCGACGCCGGCAACGAGGCCAGCATCGGCCTGCACGAGAAACTCGGGTTCACACACGCCGGTACACTCCGCCATGCCGGGTTCAAGTTCGGGCACTGGCTCGATCTGGCCTTGTATCAGTTGATCCTGGATACCCCGGGCACGCCGGTCGAGTCGTAACACGGATGTCCGTGGGGGGCGCAGCATTCTTGACGCGGAACTGGGGTGCGGCGAAAGTAGCGGGCAGCAGTCAGCCATACGGGCCCGGAGAAAAACATTATTAGATGCCAATGATGAAAACGCGACTGGCCGTTATCGACGACGTTGCTGCCATTGCCAATCTTCATGCCGAGAGCTGGCGTATCGCCTATCGCGGCATGCTCACGGACGATTATCTTGACCGGCAGATCTTTTCCGAACGGCTGGCGCTGTGGGAACAACGCTTCGGTTCGTGTGCGCCCAATCAGCATATCTGCGTGGCTGAAATCGGCGACCAGGTGGTCGGGTTCGCCTGTACCTATGGCGACGAGGATGCCAGGTGGGGGAGCTTTCTTGACAATCTTCATGTCGCGCCCGAGCACAAGCGCCACGGTATCGGCAAGGCGTTGATGCGGCAGGTTGCTGCCTGGAGCCTGGCGGCCTATCCGGCGTGCGGACTTTACCTGTGGGTGCTGGAGTCCAATACGCCGGCGATCCGGTTCTACAGGAAGATGGGCGGGGTCCGCTCCGGCAAGGGTACGTGGCGTCCTCCGGACGGCGGCTCGTACACGAAATTGCGCTACGCCTGGCCAACACTCGAGCCTTTGCTCTCAGGCACGCTTTCCTGAGCCGTTTCGGCGGGCAGGCAGGACAATTTTCTTGAGTGGCGCCGGCCCGCGAGGACGTGCGTTCCTCGTTTGCCGCTGCCGGCTTTCGCAGCAGTGGCGGTTGCCGGGGTTGCTGCGCTGCAAGATGCTAGAATTGCGCGCATTTCCCTCCTGTGCCAGCCATGTTTACTGCAAACGACACCATCAAGAGTTTTGACCCTGATCTGTGGCAAGCGATCGAATCCGAACGCACCCGGCAGGAAGAGCATATCGAACTGATCGCGTCCGAGAACTACGCCAGCCCGCGTGTGCTCGAGGCGCAGGGTTCGGTGTTGACCAACAAGTACGCCGAGGGCTATCCGGGCAAGCGCTACTACGGCGGTTGCGAGTTCGTCGATATTGCCGAACGCCTCGCGATCGAGCGTGTAAAGAAGTTGTTTGGCGCCGATGTCGCCAACGTCCAGCCGCATTCGGGAAGCCAGGCCAACGCCGGTGTCTATCTGGCGATGCTGCAGCCCGGCGACACGATCCTCGGTATGTCACTGGCGCACGGCGGTCACCTGACACACGGCTCGCCGGTGAATTTCAGCGGCAAACTGTTTCACGTCGTCAGCTATGGCCTGGACAAGAACGAAGCGATCGACTACGAGGAGGTGGAGCGACTCGCCAAGGAGCACCGTCCGAGAATGATTATCGCCGGCGCATCTGCCTATTCGCTTGCCATCGACTGGAAGCGTTTTGCCGACGTTGCCGACAGCGTGGACGCCTACCTGATGGCCGACATGGCGCATTACGCCGGACTGGTTGCAACCGGCCTGTACCCAAGCCCGATCGGCGTTGCCGATTTCGTCACCAGCACCACGCACAAGACGTTGCGCGGGCCGAGGGGCGGAATCATTCTCGGCAATGCCGAGTTCGAGAAGCCGATCAACTCGGCAATTTTTCCCGGCAACCAGGGCGGGCCGCTGATGCACGTCATAGCCGCCAAGGCCGTCGCGTTTCAGGAAGCGATGCAACCGGACTTCAAGGGCTATCAACAGCAGGTGATGGTCAATGCGAGAGTGATGGCGGAGACTTTGCAGCAGCGGGGCGTGCGCATCGTGTCCGGGCGCACGGAGTGCCACATGTTTCTCGTCGACCTGACGTCGAAGCGGGTCACCGGCAAGGCTGCTGAGGCCGCTCTCGAAAGTGCGCATATCACGGTGAACAAGAATGCGATCCCGAATGACCCCGAGAAGCCGTTTGTCACCAGTGGCATACGCATTGGCTCACCGGCCATGACGACGCGGGGTTTTCGCGACGAAGAGGCGCGCGAGCTTGGCGGCCTGATAGCGGACGTGCTCGACGCGCCGCAGGATGAAGCGAATCTGAAGCGGGTGCGCGGCGCGGTGAGTGAATTATGTCGCAGGTTCCCGGTTTACGGTTAGCGGGGTCTCGCCTGCCGGCACCGGGTTATGCGCTCGCGGTTCCTGCCTGGAATGATCTTGTTGCGATGTCATCACCAGACGTGTCTCCGGTTCGAGTAGCGGAATGTCTGCGTGGCTGGCATCGGGGCAGCATGGTCCGGAGTAAGCCGTTGTGAAATGTCCATTCTGCAATTGCGCCGACACCCAGGTTGTCGATTCGCGGGTGTCCGAGGAGGGCGACAGCATTCGCCGCCGGCGGCGCTGTCTCGAATGCGAAAAGCGGTTTACCACGTATGAGACGGTCGAGCTGCGCATGCCCCAGATGGTCAAGTCCAACGGCTACCGGGAAGAGTTCAAGGAAGAAAAGCTGCGCACCGGTTTCCTGCGCGCGCTTCACAGGCGGCCGGTGCCTGCCAACCTCGTCGAAGATGCGATCGGGCGCATCAAGCAACGCTTGCTGTCGCTTGGCGAACGCGAAGTGCAGTCGCGACGTGTCGGGGAACTGGTCATGAAAGAGTTGTACAAGCTCGACAAGGTCGCCTACATCCGGTTTGCGTCGGTGTACAAGGATTTTCAGGACGTGGACGACTTCCGCGATGCGATCAAGGAAGTGCAGAAACCCGCAACGCGTCGCAGGAAGCAATGAACGACGATTTCCTGTTCATGGCCAGGGCGTTGCGACTGGCCGAAAAAGGGATGTACACCACCACGCCTAATCCCCGGGTCGGCTGCGTCATCGTGCGCGACGGCCGGGTGGTGGCGGAGGGCTGGCACGAAAAAGCCGGGAGTGCCCATGCCGAGGCGGCCGCGCTCGATTGTGCCGGCGGCCTGGCCAGGAACGCGACCGTCTACGTGACTCTGGAACCGTGCAGCCATCACGGACGCACGCCACCATGTGCCGATGCCCTGATTGGCGCGCGGGTGGGGCGCGTTGTCGTCGCCATGCACGATCCCAATCCACTGGTCAGCGGTGCCGGCGTGCAGCGTCTGCGCGATGCGGGGATACCGGTCGAGTGCGGCATTCTCGAGGCGCAGGCGCGGGAGCTGAATATTGGTTACGTTTCACGCATGACACGCGGGAAACCGTGGATGCGGATCAAGATTGCGGCCGGGCTGGATGGCAAAACGGCGTTGGAAAACGGTGCCAGCCAGTGGATTACCAGTGCGCCGGCGCGTCGCGACGCGCATCGCTGGCGGGCTCGCTCGTGCGCCATCATGACAGGGATCGGCACGCTGACCGATGACGATCCGCGTTTGACCGTGCGCGAAGTGCAAACGTCACGGCAGCCGCTTCGCATCGTTGTCGACAGCCGGCTGCGGCTGGCGCCGGGTTCGAAGATCTTTGCCGGTGGTGGCGTTCTCGTTGCGACGGCAAACAGTGACGAGTCGAAGATCGCGCAGATCACCGGTTTGGGCGCCGAGGTGCTGGTTCTGCCTGATCAGTACGGCAAAGTCGATTTGCGGCGGCTGGTCGCAGATCTGGCATCGCGAGGTCTCAACGAGATCCTGGTCGAAGCCGGCATCAATCTGCACAGCGCGCTGCTGCGGGCCGGTGCTGTCGACGAACTGTTGCTCTACTATGCGCCGAAGTTGCTCGGCGCCCGCGGCCGCGGCATGTTTGAACTCGATGGCTTGACCACGATGGACGCAGTGCCGGAGCTCAATGTCACCGAGATGCGCCAGATCGGGCCGGACATACGATTGCGCGCGCTACTGAAGAACGGAACATGTTTACCGGGATCATAGAAGCAGTCGGGAACGTCGCGTCGGTCTCGCCATCGGGCGATACCGCTGCGGTGCGTATCGAAAGTGCCGGGCTCGATCTGTCCGATGTGGCAATTGGAGACAGTATTGCGGTCAACGGGGTGTGCCTGACGGTGAAGAATCTCGGGACACGATCGATCGACTTCGATGTCTCGGCGGAGACGCTGAATGTGACCACCGGCTTTCACCTGGCCGACCGGGTGAACCTGGAAAAATCGCTGCGTCTCGATACGCGTATTGGCGGCCACCTCGTCAGCGGCCATGTCGATGCTGTTGGTGAGGTCGATGAGGTTACCGAGTCTGACGGCAACCGTGTAATGCGGCTGCGCTTTCCCGAAACACTGGGGCGTTTTTTCGCGCGCAAGGGTTCGGTCACGGTCAATGGCGTGAGCCTGACCGTAAATGGCGTGGACGGCGGCGCGTTTTCGGTTAACCTCATTCCGCATACGCTGGCGGTCACCAATCTCGGTGATCTTCGCAAAGGCAGCCGAGTGAACCTGGAGATTGATCTGGTGGCGCGTTACGTTGAGAGAATGCTGGGGGATACGAGGACCGGATCATGAGCAACGGTATCAGTACCATTCCCGAGATCATTTCCGATTTGCGCGAAGGCCGGATGGTCATTCTGGTCGATGAGGAAGATCGTGAGAACGAAGGCGATCTGGTTCTGGCGGCGGAATTCGCAAGCCCGGAAAACATCAATTTCATGGCGAGGTTCGGTCGCGGCCTGATTTGCCTGACGCTGACCGCGGCGCGTTGCCAGCAACTCAATCTCCCGCCAATGGTGGGCGCCAACCGGTCGCGTCTCGGGACGAATTTCACCGTTTCCATCGAGGCGGCCGAAGGCGTGACCACTGGCATCTCGGCAGCAGACCGGGCGAGGACGATCCGCGCCGCGGTCGCCGAGAACGCCAGGCCCGCCCACATCGTCCAGCCCGGGCATATTTTTCCGCTGATGGCGGAGGAAGGGGGCGTGCTGGTGCGCGCCGGACATACTGAGGCAGGCTGTGACCTGGCGGCGATGGCGGGCATGGAGCCGGCGGCCGTCATTTGCGAGATTCTCAGAGAAGATGGCGAAATGGCGCGGTTGCCCGATCTCATCGAATTCGGGGGCAAGCACAATCTCAAGATCGGCACCATTGCCGACCTGATACATCATCGCAGCCGGACCGAATCGTTGGTAGAGCGGGCCATGCAGCGCCCGATCGAAACCGCGTTCGGCAAGTTTGAACTCATTGCCTACCGCGAGAAGATTTCACGCAATATCCATTTGGTCCTGATAAAGGGCGAACCGCAGCCCGGCGAGGAAATCCTGGTGCGTGTGCATGAACCGCTGTCGGTGGCCGACGTCATCGATACGGCCAGCCGCATGCATTCCTGGAACCTGAATGACGCCATGAAGACGATCAGTGAAGCGGGAAGTGGTGTGCTGGTTCTGCTCCATCGTACCGAGGACGGCGACCAACTGCTCGCGCACCTCGATGACAAGCCGCAGGCGCCGCCAAAAGTCGATTTGCGCAACTACGGTATCGGTGCGCAGATTTTGCGTGACGTCGGCGTGACGCGTATGCGTCTGCTCGCGGCGCCGCGGCGTATGCCCAGCATGGCGGGATTCGATCTGGAGATCACCGGATACATGCAGCCGGGCCGGTAGCGGCGTGAAAGCGTTGCCGTTCAAAGCGGCCGGATCGCCGCGAGGCAGCGCGTTTCCACACCGGCATAACGGCAGCGGCGTTTATGGTGTCCCGCCCCCGGGAAAGTGAATGGCTTTCGGTCCCGGCGGTTTCCCGTTCGTGCAGCGCCGTGCAATGCAACAGTTTGCGGGCGGGAAAGGCGGTGACCTTCTATATACTGTCGCGTTTTCCGTCAGACTGCTGGCGCGGCGTGGCCGGAGTCTGGACAATACGTAACTCGTAAATACTGTTCCGGCCGCCGGCCGGCGCAGCGGCACATCGTTCAAGGGGCAAGGCTATGACAGGTTTCGAAGGGGCGCAGGCGTTTCCGATAGACATTGACGGAAAAGCGCTGAACATTGGAATCGTCGTCGGCCAGTTCAATCAGGAAATCGGCGAAGCGATGCTCGATGCCTGTTACAACGAGTTGCTGCGGCTGGGCGTTTCCGCTGAAAACATTGCAATCGCCAGTGTGCCGGGCGCCCTCGAAGCACCGATTACACTGCAGCGTTTCGCCGACAGCGGGCGCTTTGATGCGCTTATCGCACTTGGCGCGGTGATTCGTGGCGATACCTATCACTTCGAAATCGTTTCCAACGAGTCGGCAGCGGGTATCACGGCGGTACAACTTGAGACCGGAGTGCCAATTGCGAATGGCATACTCACCTGCGACACGGAGCAACAGGTTACCCAGCGTATTGAGAGAAAGGCGACCGATTGCGCGCAGGTGGCTGTGCAAATGGCGAGACTGATGGACGCAATCGATGAAGGGTAGCCGCAGGGTATCTCGCGAACTGGCGCTGCAAGGGATCTACCAATGGCTGGTGAACCGGTCGGATGCCGAAACAGTGCTTGCGCAGATCGCCGGCGAGGCAGGTTATGCCAGGGCGGATCGGGCCTACCTGGAAGAACTGGTCTGCAATGTGGTTTCCGATGCTGACGTCTTGCGCAGAAAGATCGGGCCCTTCCTCGACCGTCCGATTGGACAACTTTCTCCGATCGAACACGCCGTGTTGCTGATCGCTGCGAGCGAATTGAGCGTGCAACCGGATACGCCCTACGCGGTGATCATCAATGAGGCGGTCGAGTTGGCCAAGATGTATGGCGGGACGGACGGTCACAAGTACGTTAACGGGGTTCTGGATAAACTTGCGGTGGAACTGCGCGGGGTGGAAACGCAAGCGCGAGGCAAGAAGGGGACGCGTTGAAACGAACAGGGGCAGCGCGATAACACGCGTACCGGGGGCTTTCACGCCGTCTTGCCGGTAATCGTTTCACTGTGTTCGGACCGCATGGGATGCGGGGGCTCGCGATCGGCATTGGACGTTCGGTTTCGCAGGCGGCCGGTGGAATTGCGGCCGGGACAATCAAATAACAATCGGGAGGAAAAATGGCGGACGCTGCACCGGTGAAGAAACTCACCATTTTCGATTTACAGGCAAAAGCTGACCGCGGGGAGAAGGTCTTTCAGGTCACAGCGGTCGATTTTCCGACGGCGCAACTGGTAGATCGCGCCGGTATCGATTGCATCCTCATCGGTGACTCGCTCGGCATGACCGCGCTTGGGTATGAGAGCACCGTGCCGGTCACCATGGAAGAGATGATTCACCACGCCAGGGCGATCTCGCGCGCTGCGAAGCGTGCCCTGCTGGTGGGCGATTTGCCGCTGGGCGCGTATCACGCCTCGAAAGAGGACGCGGTGAACAATGCGATGCGCATGATCAAGGAAGGCGGAGCGGATGTCGTCAAGCTCGAGGGCGGAGAGGATTTTGCGCCGATGGCCAAAGCGGTGGTGGACGCGGGTATACCGGTGATGGCGCATATCGGGTTGACGCCGCAGCTGATGTCCAAGCTCGGCGGCTTCAAGGTGCAGGGCAAGGACGCCGTGGCCGGAGTGCAGTTGCTGAAAGACGCAATGGCGATGGAACAGGCCGGATGCTTTGCCATCGTGCTCGAGGCGATACCGGACCGGGTCGCCCAGCTTATTACCGAACGGTTGCGCATCCCGACAATTGGCATCGGTGCAGGACCGTATTGCGATGGGCAGAATCTTGTTCTGCACGACATGGTCGGCTTGTTCGATCGATTTTCGCCAAAATTCGTCAAGCGCTATGCCAACTGCTGGGATCTGATCAGCAAGGCGTTGGCGGATTTTCAGGAAGACGTGAAAAGTGGCGGGTTCCCTAAAGCGGAACACAGCTTTACGATGAAAGAGGAGGAGTACCTTAACCTCTTGCAGCACCTGCCGAAGTCCAAATAGCGGTCGCGCGTTATTGCCATTGACACGAAGGGCTCAAGAGTCGGCCGGGGCATGAGTGCAGAGTTCGATTTGATCGACCGTTTCTTCTCACGTGCGTCGCCGGCGGCGAAGCTGGGTGTTGGGGATGACGCGGCGCTGGTGGAGCCGGCTGCCGGGCACGATCTGGCGATGACGATCGACACCCTGGTCAGCGGCATTCATTTTTCGCCTGACTGTGAGCCGCGTGCGCTCGGGCACAAGGTGCTTGCGGTCAATCTCTCTGATCTTGCCGCCATGGGCGCACGGCCGCGCTGGGTTTTGCTTGCGATCACGCTGCCAGAGGTCGATGAAGGGTGGCTGGAAGACTTTGCCGCCGGGTTCTATGATCTGGCGGAGCGGCACGACGTCGCATTGATTGGCGGCGACACGACACGTGGACCATTGAGTCTTACGGTTGCGGCGACCGGCGAGGTTGCGGCGGACAAGGCGTTACGGCGCGATGGCGCACGAGTGGGTGACGCCGTCTGGGTGTCGGGACACATCGGCAGTGCGGCGCTGGCTCTGCGGCATAGGCGTGGTGAACTGCGGCTCAAAGGCAAGGACCTCGATCTGTGTTCGGCGCGGCTCGACAGGCCCGCCCCGCGCATCGAATTGGGCCAGGCGCTGGTAGGCGTGGCCAGCAGCGCGATTGACGTGTCGGACGGCCTGGTTGCGGATGCGCGACACATTGCACGACGTTCCGGGGTGAAGATCGAAATCAGATATGACGACGTGCCGACGATCGCCGGCGTCACGCACCTGAAGGCAGATCACGGCGTGCGCGGCGCGGTGCTTGCGGGCGGCGATGATTACGAGTTGCTGTTTACCGCGCCGGCAGAATCTGCCGGACAACTTGACCGTGTCTCGGCTAAGCTCGGGCTGGCGCTGACGTGCATTGGCGTCGTGGTGCCGGGGTCCGGCGTTGCGGTGCTGGACGGCTCGGGCGGCGTGATTGACGTCGGTGCCGGTGGCTACGACCATTTTGACTGACATGGCGAGGCGGCCGACATTAGCGTTCGTTTTCTCGAATCCCGCGCATTTTCTCGCGTTCGGTTTCGGAGTCGGGATTGTGCCGTTTGCTCCGGGCACACTGGGTACTCTGCTCGGATTTCCCCTTTATTACGGTCTGGCTGCGATTCTGCCCGACCAGGCGTTGCTTGCCTGCATCGCGTTGAGTTTCGTTGCCGGTATCTGGATTTGCGGTGTCACTGGACGAAATCTCGGCGTACACGACCACGGCGGCATGGTGTGGGATGAAATCGCTGCCTTCATGCTGGTTTTGTTTTTTATTCCTGCGCAACCGTTGTGGCAGGCATTCGCGTTCTTGTTGTTTCGACTGTTCGACATTCTTAAACCGCCGCCAATCCGGCAGCTCGATCGTGGCATTCAGAACGGCTTTGGCGTCATGCTCGACGACCTCGTGGCTGCCTTCTATGCCTTGCTCTGTCTTGCAGCCTGGCAAAGAATTCACGAATGGGCGGGTTTTGTTTGACTATCCGCCGCAACCTGTGAAACGGGACGTCAGATGGTGATCGACGAGGACATCTACCGGCTCAGTGAACAGCTGGGAGCGCTGCTGAAACAAAGCGGGCGCGTGCTGGCAACGGCGGAATCGTGTACCGGTGGCTGGATATCCCAGGCGATCACGATGGTTCCGGGCAGTTCGAAGTGGTTCGACTGCGGTTTCGTGACCTATACCAACCGTTCCAAAGAGGAACTGCTCGGAGTGCGGCCGGGCACGCTGGAACGCCACGGTGCCGTATCCGAGTTGACGGTGCGGGAAATGGCGCAGGGCGTATTGCAGCGCACGCACGCCGATTGCAGCGTGGCGGTGAGCGGGGTCGCCGGCCCGGACGGCGGTTCCCCCGGGAAACCCGTCGGGACGGTATGGCTGGCGGTTTGTGCGCGCGACAGCGCAACGCAAGCAAGCTGCCTGCATCTGGTCGGTGATCGCGATACCGTGCGTCGCCAGGCGGTGATCGCAGCGTTGCAGGCGCTGATCAAAATGGCGGGGACCCCGCGCATCGCGTAGCGATCGCACCGAACGGCAGGTCGGGACCGGGTCATTCTTGTCACCCTGACCTTCGAAAGTCACTGACCGCCACTTTGCCCGAACCCGCCGGCGGTTCTGGCCGGGCGGGCGCGGCGGTATCGAGCGAAAAGCGCAGTGGATCAACCGGATAAACAGGCTTTCGGCGGCCTGCGGTCGCGTACTGACCGCGAGGCGGGCGCGTTCGGGCACTGCCGGCAGGCAATTCGCCGGGCCTAAAGGCGTCGGTGGCTCACGTAGTGAGCTAGCCATGTGCGATAATTTTCGGAATTTTTCAAAGACATCGGGGAGATTGGCACTATGGACGAAAACCGGCAAAAAGCGCTTGACGCGGCGCTGTCACAGATCGAGAAGCAGTTTGGCAAGGGCTCGATCATGCGCCTCGGCGAGCAGGAAGTGTCGCCCGATCTGAAAGTGGTGTCGACGGGTTCCCTGGGGCTTGACCTGGCGCTGGGCATTGGCGGACTGCCGCGCGGCCGGGTGGTGGAGATATACGGTCCGGAGTCTTCCGGCAAGACCACACTGACGCTGTCAGTGATCGCACAAATGCAGAAGATCGGTGGCACCGCGGCCTTTATCGATGCCGAACACGCGCTCGATCCGGAATATGCGTCCAAGCTCGGCGTGAACATTGACGAGTTGCTCATCTCCCAGCCCGACAACGGCGAGCAGGCTCTCGAGATTGCCGACATGCTGGTGCGGTCCAGTTCGGTGGAAGTGGTGGTGATTGACTCGGTAGCCGCCCTGACTCCAAAGGCGGAAATCGAAGGCGAGATGGGCGAGCCGCAGATGGGATTGCAGGCGCGGTTGATGTCGCAGGCACTGCGCAAGCTCACTGCGAATATCAAGCGATCCAACACGCTGGTGATATTCATCAACCAGATTCGCATGAAAATTGGCGTCATGTTCGGCAACCCGGAGACTACCACCGGTGGGAATGCGCTGAAATTCTATTCCTCGGTGCGTATCGACATTCGCCGCATCGGAGCCATCAAGAAGGGCGACGAAGTCATAGGCAACGAGACCCGTGCCAAAGTGGTGAAGAACAAGGTCGCGCCGCCATTCAGACAGGCCGAATTCGACATTCTTTACGGCAAGGGTATTTCTCGCGAAGGCGAGATCATCGATCTCGGCGTCGCGCACAAATTCGTCGACAAGGCCGGCGCCTGGTACAGCTACAACGGCGAACGTATTGGGCAGGGCAAGGACAACGTGCGCGATTATCTGAAAGAGCATCCGGAAATGGCGAGGGAAATCGAGAACCGGATCCGCGAGGCGGTGGGTATCCGGCCGCTCGCCGAGGAAGTCGTCGAAGCATAGCGGCGGCCGTGGCAGAGCCAGCGAGTGTGCGGGTGCGCGCCTTGCGCATGCTGGCGCGTCGCGAGTATTCGCGGCGTGAGATGCAAGACCGCTTGTCTTCGCCGGATGTTGACGATGCCGAAGTGCAAAGCGTGCTCGACGAGTTTGAAGACAAGGGCTGGCTTTCGGAGCGGCGTTTCGTTGATGCAGTGGTCCAGAGCCGGCGACGCCGCTTCGGTGCGGCCCGCGTATTGCATGAACTCAAGGAGAAGGGCGTTTCGGAGGAAGGGCTGGCCAATGCGCGTGAGGCACTTGCAGAGAGTGAAATAGAGGCCGCGCGCGCTGTCTGGCAGAAGAAGTTCGGCCAACCGCCGGCATCGCTTGCCGAGCGGGCGAAACAGACCCGCTTTCTCGCCGGACGCGGTTTTTCCGCGGATGTGATACGAAATGTTCTGGATGGACGCGACGAGTGAGTGCGCTGCCGGCATGGACAAACCTGGCCTGGACGGCCAACGCGGGCGGCTTGCCCAACTGAACCAAGTGGATGCAAATGAAAAGTAACGAAATTCGCGATCGGTTTCTGAAGTTCTTCGAGAAGAACGGGCACGCTGTCGTCGCGTCCAGTCCGCTCGTGCCGGGCAACGATCCCACGCTGTTGTTTACCAATGCCGGCATGGTGCAGTTCAAGGACGTGTTTCTCGGCCAGGAGCACCGGCCATATTCGCGTGCAACGACGTCCCAGCGGTGCGTGCGTGCTGGCGGCAAGCACAACGACCTGGAAAATGTTGGCTACACGGCCCGCCATCACACGTTTTTTGAAATGCTGGGCAATTTCAGCTTCGGGGACTACTTCAAGCGCGACGCCATACGTTTTGCCTGGCAATTGCTGACCCAGGAGTATGGTCTCGACCCGCAGCGCATGTGGATCACGGTGTACGAGACCGATGACGAGGCCTACGACATCTGGGCCAACGACATCAAGGTGCCGGCCGAGCGCATTGCGCGCATTGGTGACAAACCGGGCGGCGTCCCGAACCAGAGCGACAATTTCTGGCAGATGGGCGATACCGGGCCGTGCGGTCCGTGTTCGGAAATTTTCTGGGACCACGGTCCGGACGTGGAGGGTGGGCCGCCGGGGAGCGACGATGACGACGGTGACCGCTACATCGAGATATGGAATCTCGTGTTCATGCAGTTCAATCGTGACGAGCACGGAACCTTGCATCCTCTGCCGAAGCCCTCGGTAGATACCGGAATGGGGCTGGAACGTGTTGCCGCCGTGTTGCAGGGCGTGCACTCGAACTACGAAATCGACCTGTTTCAGGACCTGATTCGCGCCGCAGCGCGTGTGACTGGCACCAGGGATCTGGAAAACAATTCCCTGAAGGTAATCGCCGATCACATCCGCGCCTGCAGCTTTCTGATTACCGATGGTGTGATTCCCGGAAACGAGGGGCGCGGTTACGTCTTGCGGCGGATCATCCGGCGCGCCATCCGGCATGGATACAAGCTGGGTTGCAGGAAGCCGTTCTTTCATTCACTGGTGGCCGATTTATCGGGCATCATGGGCGAAGCCTATCCGGAACTGCCGGCAGCACAAAAACGCGTCGCGGAAACCCTGAAACAGGAAGAGGAGCGTTTTGCCGAAACCCTTGAAAAAGGCATGGGCGTGCTGGAGAGCGCGCTGCTGAGGGAGGACCGGATGCTCGACGGCGAAACGGTGTTCCGTCTCTACGACACCTTCGGCTTCCCGGTAGACCTGACTGCAGATATCGCGCGTGAACGCGGCGTGCAGGTCGATTTCGCCGGATTCGAGGCGGCGATGGAAAGACAGCGTGAGCGCGCCCGCGCTGCGTCGCGCTTCCAGAGCGCCCGCGGGGTCGAGTACAGCGGCCAGGCAACGGAGTTCCACGGTTACGAATCGCTCAATGTGCAGGGCACCGTGGTCGCGCTTTATCGCGAGGGCACGTCGGTTGATCGTCTCGAAAAAGGCGAGCGCGGCATCGTCGTGCTGGATCGCACGCCGTTTTATGCGGAATCGGGCGGCCAGGTCGGTGACAGGGGCGTTCTGGTAACGGCCACCAGTCCTTTCGCGACCTTCAGGGTTGCCGATACCCAGAAGATCCAGTCCGAGGTATACGGTCACCACGGCGAAGTCGCCAAGGGCGAAATGCGGGTCGGCGACATTGTCAATGCCCAGGTGGACCTGCGCCTGCGCAGCGCGACGATGTTCAACCATTCCGCCACCCACCTGATGCATTCGGCGCTGCGCAAGGTGCTGGGGGCGCATGTGCAACAGCGGGGTTCGCTGGTCGATGAACACAAGACCCGGTTCGACTTTTCGCATCCCAAACCAATGACGCCCGAGGAGATCGCGCGCGTCGAATCCCTGGTAAACGAAGAAATTCGCCGCAACGTTCCGGTCGAAGCGCAGGTCATGAGATATGACGACGCGATCGGGGCTGGAGCGATGGCGCTGTTCGGCGAGAAATACGGCGACGAGGTGCGCGTGATTGGCATGGGTGATTTCTCTACCGAATTGTGCGGAGGTACCCATGTCGAGCGCAGTGGCGACATCGGATTTTTCAAGATCGCGCTAGAAACCGGCGTGGCTTCCGGAATCCGGCGCGTCGAGGCAGTCACCGGGGAGGGTGCGCTCGAGTACGTACAGAAGCGCGAAAACCAGTTCGCGGAAATCGCGGCTGCGCTCAGAGCGGGGCCGGAGGAGGTTGAGCACCGCCTGGTTCAGGTTCTGGAAAACGTGAAGCGCCTCGAAAAGGAAATTGGCCGGCTCAAATCCCGAATCGCCAGTTCCCAGGGTGACGATCTGGCGGAGCAGGCGGTGAGCGTAGGCTCGATCAAGGTGCTGGCGACCAAACTCGACGGTGCCGACGCGAAAACGCTGCGTGAAACCATCGACAAGCTGCGCGACAAACTCAAGAGCGCCGTCATCGTGCTCGGCAGTGCCGAGGCAGGCAAGGTCACGCTGATCGCCGGTGTCACGCCCGACCTCACCGGGGACGTCAAGGCCGGCGAGCTGGTGAATTTTGTTGCCCGGCAGGTAGGCGGCAAAGGCGGTGGGCGGCCCGACATGGCGCAGGCGGGTGGAACCGAACCGTCGGCGTTGCCGCAGGCGCTGGCGAGCGTTTCGGAGTGGGTCAAGGAACGACTGCCTGCCACACAGGTCTAGGGCCGCCGGCGATGCCACGCTTCCGGTCGATGTTCCGGGACTTGTGGTCAGCGGCGACGGGGCAGGACGAAGCAGACCTGCGCGCTCGTCGTGTTCGCGTCCTGCCCGGCCGGCTAGAAGGGCAACTGTGCAGCCGGCTTGACGTGGTGCAGGGCTTTGCGGAAAGCGTCCTGAATACGTTTGATCGCCGCTTCGTCGTTACCTTCGAAACGCAGCACGACGACGGGTGTTGTGTTCGATGCCCGCGCCAGCCCGAATCCATCAGGAAATTCGACTCGCAGTCCGTCGATCGTGACGACGTTGGTTGCGCCCGGAAAGTCGGCCGTTTCCTGCAATGCCGCAATGAACGCCTGGTTTTCGCCTTCTGCGAGTTGGATCTGCAACTCCGGTGTGTTCACTGAATCGGGCAGTTCATCGAATACCGCACTTATGTCATTCTGCTTGCTGAGATATTCGAGCAAGCGCGCACCGGCATATACGCCGTCGTCGAAGCCATACCAGCGCTCACCAAAAAACATGTGGCCACTCATTTCTCCGGCGAGCGGGGCTCCGGATTTTTTCATCTGTGCCTTGATCAGCGAATGCCCGGTCTTCCACATGGTCGGCTTGCCGCCGTGCTTGCTGATCCACGGCGCGAGATTGCCCGTGCATTTGACGTCGAACAGGATCTCGGCACCGGGGTTGCGTGACAGTACGTCCGCGGCGAACAACATCAATTGCCTGTCCGGATAGATGATTTTTCCCTCACGAGTGACGACCCCCAGGCGGTCGCCATCGCCATCGAAAGCAAGCCCGATTTCGGCGTTACCCCCGCCTAGTGCACGGATCAGGTCAGTGAGATTTTTCGGTTGCGACGGATCCGGATGATGGTTCGGAAACGTTCCGTCCACCTCGCAGAACAATTCCTCGACCTCACAGCCCAGGCGCCGGTAAAGATCGGGCGCGATGCCGCCGGCGACCCCGTTTCCGCAGTCCACGGCAATTCGCATCGGGCGGGCAAGCTTGAGGTCCGAGGTAATCCGCTCCAGGTAGGCATCCCTGATTTCCTGTTTTGACAGCGATCCTTCGCCCTTGTGCAGCCTGCCTTGTTCGATGCGCGTTCTGAGTCCTGCAATCTGCTCGCCCGACAGCGTGTCGCCGGCGAGCATCATCTTCAGCCCGTTGTAGTCCGGCGGATTGTGGCTGCCTGTCACCATGACGCCGCTGCCGGTACCGAAATGATAGGCCGCGAAGTAGAGCATGGGTGTGGTGACCTGGCCGACGTCGATCACCTTGATGCCGGCCATTTGCAGCCCGCGCGCCAGCGCGCCCGAGAGCTCCGGTCCGGAAAGCCGGCCGTCACGGCCGATGCAAACCGAATCGCGGCCGCGGTCGATGGCTTCCGAACCGATCGCATGTCCAATCTGCGTGACGGATTCGGTGGTGAGCGTGTCGCCGACGATGCCGCGGATGTCGTAAGCCTTGAATATCTGTTTTGCAGGTAGCATTGCGTGAGTCCGGAAGCAGTTTTGTGGTTGGTCTATTCGTCTGATGCGCGCATCGGCACCGATGGCGCGGCTTTCCCGTCGTCCGCCTGATTTTCCTCAGGCAGTTGTCGGGCGAGAAACTCGAGCACGCGATGCGGCAGCCACGAGAGGTTACCCGGAAACGCGCCGGACACAAAGCCGACATGTCCTCCCTGTTCGGTGAATTCGAATTCGACCACCGAACCCGCTTGCCGCACTTTTGGCAGATAACGGCCCGGCAGGAAGGGATCGTTGCGCGCGTGTACCAGCAAAGTGGGAACGGCGATGTGATGCAATTCGTCCAGCGTGCTGGCCCGGGTCCAGTAATCGATTACATCCCGATAGCCATGCACCGGCGCAGTGAAGGCGTCGTCGAATTCCCGCAGCGTGTAAGCGGTGCGCACACGCCGCAGGCGCTGCGGATCGGGGAAGCGGGCAAGCTTTTCGCGTGCTTTCGGTTTGAGTGTGCGAAGAAAATGCAGGCCGTAGAAGCGGTTGACGCCCGACCCGAGGCGGTGGCCGGCGGTCATCAGATCGATCGGTGCGGATATCGCGCTTGCAGCTGTGACGACGGCTGCTGCCGCTTGCCGTTCGCGGGACAGCCATTTGAGCAGGGCATTGCCACCCAGGGATACGCCAACGGCGAAGAGGCAATTCGCCGTGCGTGCCTTTATCAGGCGCAACATCCAGTCTATTTCATCGGCGTCGCCGGAATGGTAGGCGCGAGGCAGGCGGTTCGGCTCACCGCCGCAACCCCGGAAATGCGCGACCACGCCACGCCAGCCCCGCGCGGCGACAGCGCGCATCAGATTGCGTGCGTAGTGGCTTCGCGAGCAGCCTTCGAGTCCGTGGAAAAGCACAACGGTTGGTGCATCGCGACCGCTGTCGAGCCAGTCGAGATCCACGAAATCGCCATCTGGCGTTTCGACGCGCTCGCGACGGTAAACCGGAACCGGGGAGCGCAGAAACAGATACGGGTAGATCGTTTGCAAGTGGCCGCCCGGCAGCCACCAGGGGGCGCGATAGGGGCGATGCGGCGCCATCAGTGCAATAACGCGGGCGGATCGCCCTGGGCAGGTGGATGATCCGGCACCTGTGAGGCGTGATGCACCAGCATTTGCCAGCCATGATCGGACAACGCGAAGATGTTGGTGGCAACGACGGAGGTTGCAGACGACGGACCTTTGGCGGCTGTGATGCGCTCATACACGCTGTGGATCGAGGTCATGCGGCCGGGAATGGTCCGCGCTGCCACCAGTTCGAACCGCAACTCCGGACCCCTGGAGAAGATCTGGCGCCATGATTCGCGGACTTCGGCGATTCCGGTGTGACGGGTTCCCCCGGGGTGAATGCATACGATGTCTTCTTCCTCGGCCCACACCGCCATCATCTGGGCGAGGTCGGCGTTCTGAAACGCCTTGTAGAACGCACTTTGTGCTTCGAGGGCAGTCGCAAAATGAGTGAGGATCATGAGTTGATATTCAATGCCTCGATATGTTCCATCACCGTTGCCGGTTGCAGTTTGGTCATGCAGTCGAAATGACCGAGAGGGCATTTGCGCGCAAAGCACGGGCTGCATGCGATATCCATTTTAACCACCCGCGCCGCGGCAGATAAGGGCGGAGTGAACGCCGGTGAGCTTGATCCGTAGATCGCGATGGTGGGCCGGTCGAGTGCGGCGGCAACGTGCATCAGCCCCGAGTCGTTGGTGACAACGATCTGTGCGGCCGAGAGCAGTATGATCGCCTCGTCCAGGCTGGTGAACCCGCAAAGGTTGGTCGCCGCGTGGCCGCTGGCCTCGACAATTTCATCGCCGGTCGCTTTGTCGGCCGCAGATCCGAGTAACCATACCGTAAACCCGCGGGCGGCCAGTTGCCGTCCGAGCTCGGCAAAATGTGCTGTTGGCCAACGCTTTGCCGGACCGTATTCGGCACCTGGGCAAAAACACGCAAGACGGCGGGGCAGCGGTAGTTCGCGACGCTCGCAGGTTCCGGCGAACTCCCCGGGTTCGACGTGCAGGCGCGGTTTCGTGATCGGGCGCTCAAGTTTGCTGTCGGGCGGCTGTGCAAGCCAGGCAAAGCGTTCGGCCATCAATGGCAGTTCTTGCTTGTCCAGCGTTCGCCTGTCAGTCAGGAGCCCGTAGCGCATCTCGCCGGTGTAGCCGGTACGCGAAGCGATGCCGGCAAACCAGGGCACCAGGGCGCTCTTGAGCGAGTTCGGCAGGACGTAGGCATGCGAATAAGCGCGCTGGGCCAGGCGCTTGCCAAGTTGGCGGCGTTGACCGAGCGCGAGTTGCCCATGGGCGAATGGATTCTCGAGTGTGTCGTTCACCTCGGGCATGCGCCGGTAGACGGGCAATACCCACTTCGGCCCGAACACGTCGATTACGGTCGCCGGGCCCTTCGCCGCGAGCGGCGCCAGCAGGGACTGGGACAGGATGGCATCGCCGATCCATGAGGGAGCGACTATCAGTGCGCGTTGCACGGGATCTTGCGCGTGCCCCGTCATGGCTGCGTACAGTGCACTAGGCCTGCGCCGCCGGCGACCGGCCCGGCGCTAATGGCCGGGAATACGGGCGCCGCCCTTGAGAACGTAACGCGTTCCACAATACGGACACAATGCCTCGCCGCTTTGTTCTATCGGAAGAAATACCCGCGGGTGCGCATTCCAGACCATCTGCGCATCAGTGGGGCAATGCAACGGAAGATCACTCGCGGTGATTTCTACTGTGCGATCCGGCGTTGCGGAATGATTGGCCGGCCGATTGTTCTGCGTTGGCATTTCTGTCAGCTAGATGTGGGTCAGCCAGCCCTTGTGGGCGGGCGATCGCCCGTTGACGACGTCAAAGAACATGGCTTGCAGCTTCTCCGTGATCGGACCGCGTTTGCCGCTGCCAATTTGCCGGTTATCGAGCTCGCGTATCGGCGTGACCTCGGCCGCGGTGCCGGTAAAGAATGCTTCGTCGGCGATGTATACGTCGTCCCTCGTAATGCGTTTTGCCTCGATTTCCAGTCCCGCTTCGCGGGCCAGCGTGATGACCGTGTTACGGGTGATCCCCATCAGGGCTGACGTGAGTTCCGGTTCGTACAGTTTTCCGTTCTTGACGATGAACAGGTTTTCGCCGGCACCCTCGGCGACAAATCCGTCCACGTCCAACAGCAGTGCTTCGTCGTAACCATGATCGATCGCTTCACGGTTTGCCAGGATCGAATTGGCATAAGTGCCGGAATACTTGGCGCGGCACATTGTCACGTTGACGTGGTGCCGGGCATAGCTGGACGTCTTGACACGGATGCCCTGTTCGAGCCCGTCGTCGCCAAGGTAGGCGCCCCATGGCCATGCCGCGATGGCCACATGCACGCTTGCCCCCTTGGGCGAAACCCCCATCTTTTCCGATCCGTAAAACGCGATCGGCCTGATGTAACATGACTCCAGCTGGTTACCCTTGACCACGTCCCGGCAGGCCTGAAGGATGACATCCCGTTCATGGGGAATCTTCATCATGTAGATGTGCGCGGAACTGAACAGGCGGTCTATGTGTTCCTTCAGCCTGAAGATTGCCGGCCCGTCGGGCGTTTTGTATGCCCGCAGGCCCTCGAAAACGGCCAGGCCGTAGTGCAGAGAATGGGTCAGCACGTGCGTGGTCGCGTCCCGCCACGGCACCATTTTCCCGTCGTACCAAATGACGCCGTCAAGGTCGGCCATCGACATTAAAGCTACCCCTCACAGAAGAAAAAGAGCGCAAGTTTAGCGCAACTGCGTCGGTATCGTTCCGCCAGGCTTGTTTGCCGTAGACTGCACCGAACCTCAAGAGCGTAATGATAACTGGCGATCGAGGGAAATTGGTATGGTTGTTGCGTCGAAAGTTGCGAGTTTCCCTCATCAACCGTCCGTTGCGAACAATTCCCGAAGACCCCCATGGGTGACTCCAAGACCACCGCCGCCGCTTCTACAGGGTTTATTGGCAAACTTGCCAGTGCCGCGGTGGATGTAAACGACGATGACACCACGCGGCTGCGCAAGACGCTGCTGCTGCTGGCTAGCGGCCTGATGAACGTGGCTGCGATCGTTTGGTTGCTGATTTACTGGTCAATGGGCCTGAAATTGCCGACCACCATCCCTTTCGGCTTTCAGGTTTTGTCCGCCATTGTCATTTATGTTTACCTGAGGACGCAGAATTTCGCGTTTTTCCGGTTTGCGCAACTGGCACTTTTTCTGTTCTTCCCCTTCGTGGTCCAGTGGGCAATCGGCAGCTTTGTGAGTTCTTCGGGTATCGCCTTGCTGGCGTTGCTTGCACCAATCGGGGCAATGGTTTGCTACGGCCCGAGAGAATCCATCCCGTGGTTTTTCGCGTTCGTCACCCTGACGGTCGTTTCGGGCATCTTTGATTACTATCTGGCGAGCGGCGAGGACTACGGCATTCCAATGAGAACGGTTGCCGTGTTCTTCGTGCTCAACTTCACCATCCTGTCGACCATGATGTGGTTGCTGCTGCGCTACTTTGTGCAACAGCGCGACAGCTTCCAGTCGGAGCTGTCGCGCCAACACCGGCTGGTCGAGGACGAGCGGCAGAAATCGGACCGCTTGCTCAATAACGTGTTGCCCGAGCATGTGGCTACCCGGCTGAAGCACAATTCCGGAACGATCGCGGACGGTTTCCCCGACGTTTCGGTGATGTTCGCCGACATTGCCGGTTTTACCCGGCTTGCCGAAGAGCTGACACCAAAACAGGTGGTGGCTTTCCTGGATGAGGTATTTACCCGTTTCGACGAACTCGTGGACAAGTACTCTCTGGACAAGATAAAGACCATCGGTGATGCCTATATGGTCGCCGGCGGCCTGGTTGGCGATGTCAGCGATTACGTCGACAGAACCGCGAATATGGCGCTGGACATGATCGAGATCTCGCGTAACGATCCGGGCTTGCGCCGATATGGCCTGGAGTTGCACGTGGGGATCGCCACGGGCCCCATCGTCGCCGGGGTTATCGGTTCCAAGCGTTTCGTCTACGACCTGTGGGGCGACACCGTCAATGTGGCGTTCCGGCTCACGGGAGAAGCGCCGAACGGAACCATAACGGTCGACAAGACGACGTATCGCCGCATCAGCCAACGCTACAAATTTGGTGATGAACGCGAGGTCAAGGTCAAGGGCAAGGATGTGATGAGCGTCTACCGCCTCGAAGGCAGGCTCTGACTACGTTGTTGCTTGCGGGGATATCGGCGGCGCTCTCAGGCGCGCGCGTCGTCAAATACCCAGGACCATAATTCCCGGACTGCGTTAATCCCGTCGCCAACTTCGTTGTGCGCGAGGCGGGCGTAACGCTCTCCTTGCAGGCGCAGTGCGTGTTGGCGGGTGCGAAACAGCCGGTAGGCGTCGACGGCTTGCCGGGCGAGTTTCACCGGGATCAGTTCGAGCTCTGCGGCAAGGTTCAAAAGAGCGAGGTTGCCGATATTGCCGGTCAGGCGCGGATGTTGTGCGGCATAGCCCAGTACCAGGTACTGGACGACGAACTCGACATCGACGATGCCGCCCGCGTCATGTTTGAGATCGAACAATTCACTCCGGTTCGGGTGCGCGTCGCGCATTTTTCGGCGCATGCTGATGACTTCCCGGCGCAATTCGCCAAGGTCCCTCTTCCGGCAGAGGACGTCGATGCGCACCTGTTCAAATGCTGCGCTTATGTCCGGATCGCCGCAAACGGCGCGCGCCCTGGTCAGCGCCTGATGCTCCCAGACCCATGCCTGCCCGAACTGGTACTCGCGAAACGCCTCGACGCTGCTGACAAGCAGCCCGGCCGCACCGTTGGGGCGCAAGCGCAAGTCGGTCTCATATAAGACCCCTGCGGCGGTGGTGCTGGTGAGCCAGGTGTTGATGCGCTGGGCCAGGCGCCCATAGTTCTCCGCGGCCTCGTCATCCGGGTCGTCATGCAGAAATATGATGTCCAGATCGGAAGCGTAGCCCAGCTCCTTGCCGCCGAGCTTGCCGTAACCGACGATGGCGAAAAGGGGTGCGTCGCGATGGCGTTTGCGCAGCCCGCGCCATACGAAGTGCAGTGTTTCGTCGAGCAGTAATACGGCAAGATCGGACAGGTGATCGGAGAGCGTTTCCAGGTCAATACCACCAGCCAGATCGAGCGCGAGCAGGCGGAACGTTTGTGCGTGCTTGAAATTGCGCAGCAGGTCCAGCTGCTGCTCGTGATTCTCGGCACTGGCTTCCAGTTCAGCGTGCAGTTCGGCCTGCAATCGCTTCCAGTCCGGCAGACTCTGTGTCTGGGGGGCGATCAGCTCATCGAGGAGTACCGGCTGACGCGCAAGGTAATCCGCTGCCCACTGGCTGGCTGAGGCAAGACGTGCGACCGCCGATAGTGCTCGCGGGTATTCGAGCAGCAGAGCGAGGTAGGATTCGCGCCTGCCGATTGATTCGATGATGCCGAGCATCCGGTCGAAAGTGGCGTCCGGCCTGTTTTCACTCGCCGCACTCTGGAGGACTTCGGGCAACAAACGCTCGAGCCGTGCCTGGCCGGAGGCCGCCATGCGCGTGAAGCGACTGCTTTCACGGTAACGCACCAGTCTCTCGAGCGTGGTCTGCGGGTCAGAGAACCCGAGCGAGCGCAATTCTGAAACCGCCTCTGTGTCAGAGATCTTGCGCCGCCAGATGTCGGCGCAGGGTGTCGGAGTCGTTTGCTGGCTTTCCGCGAAAATCGCATCGAACTGCTTCTGCACGTTGACGCGGTGATGCGAAAGTGCCTTCGTGAGATCTTCCCAACGTGCGAACAGCATTGCTTCGGCGATCAGCTGCCGGTCTTCTGCGGTTTTCGGCAGTTTCTGTGTTTGCTGGTCGTCGAGATATTGAAGGCGGTGCTCCAGATTGCGCAGAAAAACATATGCATCGCGCAATTCGCTGGCGGCTTGCTTGCCGAGCAGTCCGCGCAGTTCAAGCTGCGCGAGCGCACCCAGTGTGGATCTTTCCCTGAGTGCCTGCTCCTTGCCGCCGCGAATCAGCTGGAAGACCTGGATCACAAACTCGATTTCGCGAATCCCGCCGGGGCCGAGCTTGATATCGTCGCCGGATTCACGCCGACGTACCTCGATGGCAATCTGCTGATGTAGGTTGCGCAGGCTGTCCAGCGCCGAGAAGTCAAGGTGCCGCCGATAGACGAAGGGAGACGCGATTGCCAGCAATGCCTCGCCCCGATCCCCTGTGAGCGCGCGCGCCTTGACCCACGCATAGCGCTCCCATTCCCTGCCCTGGGTGTAGAAATACTCTTCCAGCATGTCGAAGCTGACCACCAGGGGACCACTGTCGCCATAGGGCCGCAGCCGGGTGTCGACCCGGAAGACGAATCCATCCTCAGTGAACGCGGCAAGGGCGCCGATGATCTTGCGTGCCAGTCGCGTGAAGAAATCGTGATTGTCTATCCGGCGATTGCCATCGGTTTCCCCCTCTTCGGGGTAGACGAAGATCAGATCGATGTCGGAAGAAACGTTGAGTTCACCTCCACCCAGTTTTCCCATTGCGACGATGTGAAGCAGTTGCCGTTCACCCGCATCATTCCTCGGATCGCCATAGGTCTGGCGCAGCGTTGCCTGGTAAAAATCGAGGGCTGCAGCAAGTGTTTGTTCTGCAAGCAGCGTCACGGTCGCGACCACTTCGCGAAGGTCGGCGAGTTGGCCCAGATCCCGGCTGATGATGCGCAGCATCGTGTTCTGGCGAAGCTTACGCAGTTTTTGCAGGAAACCCTCTTCGTCACCGGCATCGACTGCAAGCGCTTCGCGCATTGCGGATTGCGTGAAGGGCGATTGCAGCTGCGCCGCGTCCGGCGAGCAGGCTCCCGAGTCAATCAAGCCGCGGACATAGCGCGATAGTTTTTTTGCATGCTCGATGAGGTTCTGCGTGGGCGGTGGTGTGTGCATATCGTGGGTTAAAATAAGCGGTCTTCTGACGGCAGGCGGTCGCCCGCATCTGGACTTGCGGCAGTGCCGTTGGTCCGGCTCTTGCAGCGCGGAGCCGGAGGGGCTGATCGCCGCATTCGCATCTTGTCTTTTCGGGTTGTGGCTGTCTCTTGGCAGGGCCGCGTCAGGGGTGTTTTGGCTGATGGCAGTCCGGACGTAAACATCGTTCACGCTTTCGCATTTTCCGCCGTGCGGAATTTAATATTGCGTGGGTAGGGATTTTTTCCCGCTCAGCCCCATCTTAACTGAACCTGCTTTCTTGCGGCGACATATAGCTTTCTCCTGACACATAGTGCCTTTCAGATACAGTTTCAGAGTTTTGAAGCACAGCTCTTACTGGGCCTACCGCCTGGTAATCTGGACAGCGCTTGTTGCCGGTGTGGTCGGGCTGGTAGCGGTGATTGGCCTGCGATTCTTCCTGTTGCCCCAGATCGACAAGTACCGGGAGCCGATCGTGCGCTCGGTGTCGCACGCCATTGGGCAGACGGTGGAGATGGGACGCATTACCGGCGATTGGCGCGGGCTGCGTCCGGCCTTGACGTTTTTTGATGTCCAGGTCCATGAAGTTGGCGGGCAGCGAACGCTGGCGTTGGATCGCGTCGATACGGTGTTGTCATGGCGCTCGCTGATCAGCGGGACGATCGTTTTCAAGTTAATCGAGTTTTCAGGATCGCATCTGGAGATACGCCGCGATTCCCTGGGAACGCTTTGGCTGGCAGGCGAGGCCTTGCAGCGGCGTGAAGCCGGTGCCCGCTCGCGGGTGATGAAATGGTTGTTCGCGCAGCAGGCAATCGTTGTTCGAGGTGCGAAAGTGACGTGGATCGACGAGATGCGATCCGCGCCGCCCCTCGAGGTCGGCGACATTGCGCTTCGTATCGAAAACAACGGACTTCGCCACCGTCTGGGTGTCACCGGGACGCCACCGGCGGAGTTGGCGTCAAGTGTCTCCCTCAGTATCGAGTTCTTCGGCGAAAGCATTGAGGATTTCGCGGGGCGGGGCCGGCTTTATGCGGAATTCGAGTACGCGAATCTGGCGTTTGCCCGCGAGTGGATATCACTGCCGGCCGACATCGTTTCCGGTCTCGGCGTGATGCGCCTGTGGATAGACGTAGAGAACCGCTCCGTCCGGCGCGTGATTGCGGAGGCAAATCTGGTGAACGTCGCGGGGCGCCTTGGTGCGGGGCTCGATGCGTTCGAGCTGGCCAGTCTGTCAGGGAGGGTGCAGTGGGAGGAAGAGGGTGCAGCCAACGAGGTCACCCTGTCAGGGCTGACGCTTGAAACTGCCGATGGCCAGCGACTGCCCCCGGCCGATATCTCGATCCGGACCCCCCACGCAGAGCAATCGAGAAGAGAGCTGCGTATCCGTTCTCTCGATCTGGCGCCGCTGGCCGGCATGAGCAAGGTACTGCCGGTGAGCGCGGAAATAAGGCAAAGGATCGTCAGCTTGCAGCCGGCCGGGGTGATTGAGGACCTTACGGCGAGCTGGCTGGCAGGACAAGACGCCGCACCGGACCTGAAGCTGGAGGCGCAGTTCCGGGAACTGGCGGCCAATCCCTCCGGCAACATTCCCGGCTTCAGCGGGTTGTCCGGTTCCGTGCTGATTGCCGATGGCGGTGGCGCGCTTGCCTTGAACTCCGGTGTTGCCGCGCTGAATTACCCGCAACTCTTTGCCGAACCGATCCCCTTCGATTACCTCACCGCCGATGCCGGCTGGCGATATGCAGAAGGGCGGTTACGGGTGGACCTGCGCAGCCTTTCCTTCACCAACGAACATGCGGCCGGCAAGGCCAACGGCACCTATGTTTTCCCGGGGAAAGGACCTGGAGACATCAATCTGCGCGCGGTACTGGTACGGGCCGAGGTGCAGGATGTATGGCGGTACTTTCCGAACCAGCTCGCGAGCACGCGCGACTGGCTCAAGCAAGGACTTTCCGGCGGGCGGTCGGGCAGCGTCAAGCTGCACTTTGCCGGACCTCTGGACAAATTCCCTTACGCCAACAAGCGCGACGGCGTTTTCGAGATTAATGCGTCGGTGCGTGGAGCGACCATCCGGATTGGCGATGGCTGGCCGCCGATCGAGGGTATTGATGGTGATTTCCGCCTCGACCGGGACCGCATCGACATCGAGCCGCGCAAGGCCACTATTATGGGCGCGGATGTTTCCAAAACGCGGGTCTCCATCCTCGATATCGGAAAGGGCGAGGTTCGGTTGCAGGTGGACGGAAAGGCGGCGGGAGAGGTCGAGCAATACCTGCACTTTGTCGAGAACAGCCCTGTTGACCGATATACCAACGGCGTCACGGCAAACATGCGCGGTCAGGGTATCGGCGTTCTTGCGCTGCGCCTGGAGCTGCCTTTCTTCGCACCCTCAGAACTTGCGGTCGATGGGCATCTGGACATTGCCGGACCCGAGTTCAATGTTGCGGCAGTGGCGCCGCAATTGAACGATTACGCCGTGCGTATCGAGTTCGACAAGAGCGCCGTGGCGTTGCGTAACGGTCGTGCGCACATGCTTGGCGGATCGGTGCGTTTCGGGTCCGCAACTGACGCGAAACGCAACGGGGTCAGCGACATCTTCCTGGCCGGACGGGCGCAAGCCGACGCGCTGGCGGCGTTTTCCGGATTGTCCGTTTTGAACCGGTTGTATGGTGAAGCAGAGTGGGAGGGGCGCCTGGATTTCGAGCAGTCGGTCGCGCATCTGCGCGTCGAATCGACACTTGCCGGGTTGGGTTCGCGCTTGCCGGCGCCACTGGGAAAACTGGAGTCCACCGTCTTGCCGATTCGCGCTGATGTGTGGATGAAAGGTCAGGGCCAGAGTGAGTATGAGGCCCGAATCGAAAATATTGGCAGTGCGAGGTTCGTGGCTAAAGAGGGCGCGCTCGAGCGCGGCGCAGTCGTCTTTGGCGGTCAGGCGCGGTTGCCGCAAGAGAAGGGGGTCAGTGCCCGCGGGCGGTTGGCCTCGCTCGACTATGACGGCTGGAGAGAGGTTTTTGCCGAAACCCGTGCCGGTAACCTGACCGCTGTTGGAGACCGCCTGAAAGTGCTGGACATGCATGTGGGCAGTTTCCTTTTCGGAGGGCGATCATTTCGCCAGTTGCACATCGCCGGCAGGCGTATCAAGGATTCCTGGCAACTCGAATTTGACGGACCGCAGGTAAGGGGCAATCTTGTGGGTACCTCGGGCGCGGATGGTCAACGTATCAATGCGAGGTTCCAGTCACTGGTGCTGGAGGCGAACGCGCCGACTGTCAGCGCGGCGGGTAACGAAAAGCATCAGCAACGCCCGGAGCGGATACCGGCGGCGCTGAATGTCATCGTCGACGAATTGCAGTACGAAGGCAAACAACTCGGGCGGCTTGAGTTGCTTGCCGAACCGATGGAGAACGGATGGCGCCTGGACCGCCTTGCCGTTGCCAATCCGGATGGCCGGATCGATGTCAAGGGGCAATGGCGAATTGCCGGGCGGCCTCATGCCGAGTACACCGTCCGGTTTGAGTCGAAAGACAACGGCAAGTTTTTCAAGCGCCTTGGCTATGATGAGACGGTCGTTGGCGGCACCGGGCTGTTGAGCGGCCCGGTGAGTTGGTTGGGAGGGCCGTTCGAGCCGGATTTGCCGACGCTGAACGGCAAGCTGAAACTGGAAGCGGCAGACGGCCGGTTTGCGCAAGTGGATCCTGGCGCGGCGCAACTCATCGGTATTCTCAGCCTGCAGGCGCTGCCGCGTCGTATCACGCTCAACTTCAAGGATGTGTTCTCGACCGGCTTCAGCTTTGACCGGATCGATGCGGATGTCACGGTAACCGATGGCGTTGCGCGAACCGATAATTTCCGTATGGACGGCGTCGCTGCCGACGTGACGATGCAGGGTCAGGTGAATCTGGTGACGAAAACACAGGATCTGGAAGTCCACGTGAGACCAATGCTGACCAGTGCCGCTGCGGTGGCCGGGGCCGCCGTTGTCAATCCACTGGTTGGCGTAGCGGCCTTGCTGGTCCAGAAGGCGCTCGGTGATCCGGTTGAGCAGGCGGCATCGCGCGACTATCGTGTAACGGGAACCTGGCAAGATCCGCAGGTAGCGCGCATTGAGCGTGCGCCGGTGGCTACTGAAAAGTCCGTGCCGGGCCGGTAATCCGTATCGCCGCGCTGCTGCGGGACAAAAGGAAAATGGGGAAGAAATCGTGTCGCTGAAAAAACTTTCTGAAATTCGGACAGAGCAACTCTTGTCGACGGCAAGCGATACGCTGCTGTTGCCCAATGGCCTTGACGAGAGCAGGTTGGCGCACGTCTTCGGCCAGATCATGACCCATGATGTGGACTACGCCGACCTGTATTTTCAGTACAGCCGTAGCGAGGGCTGGAGCCTTGAGGACGGCATTGTGAAAATAGGCAGCTTCAATATCGACCAGGGCGTAGGTGTGCGGGCGATCAGCGGTGAAAAGACCGCTTTCGCCTACTCCGACGATATCAGTCTCAACGCTCTCGAATCGGCCGCCACGGCAACCCGCGCGATCGCGCGCCAGGGCAGCGCCGGCGAGGCCGGTCTGGTGCGGTCAGGGCAGTCACGCGTCCTCTATTCCCCGACCGATCCGCTGTCCAGCCTGTCGGACACGCAGAAGGTGGCCTTGCTGGAAAAACTTGAGCGGTTGGTGCGCGGACTGGACCCGCGCGTTACACAGGTGATGGCCAGCCTGGCGGGTGAATACGACGTCATTCTGGTTGCCCGTAACGATGGATTAATAGCCGCCGATGTACGCCCGCTGGTCAGGTTGTCGGTGCAAGTCATCGTCGAGCAGTCCGGGCGGCGCGAGCAAGGTTCTGCCGGCGGCGGCGGACGTTTCGATTACGATTACTTCACTGACGCCGTGCTCGAGGATTACGCCCGCAAGGCGGTCGACCAGGCCGTGCTGAACCTGGATGCAACAGCGGCGCCTGCGGGGACAATGACCGTCATTCTGGGCCCGGGATGGCCGGGTGTTTTGCTGCACGAAGCGATCGGCCACGGTCTGGAAGGGGATTTCAACCGCAAGGGTAGCTCGGCGTTCACCGGGCGTATCGGCGAGCGGGTGGCCGCGCCGGGGGTAACCGTGGTGGACGACGGGACGCTTGAGGGCCGCCGCGGCTCGTTGACGGTGGATGACGAAGGCAATCAGACGCATAACACCGTGTTGATTGAAGACGGTGTGTTGCGCACCTACATGCAGGACACGCTGAACGCACGATTGATGAAAGTGGCGCCGACCGGCAACGGTCGCCGCGAGTCCTACGCCCACATTCCGATGCCGAGAATGACGAACACTTACATGCTGAACGGCCAGCGCGACAGCGGGGAAATCATCGAGTCAGTCGACAAGGGTCTTTACGCGGTTAATTTCGGTGGCGGCCAGGTGGATATCGTCAGCGGCAAGTTCGTGTTTTCGGCATCGGAGGCGTATCTGATAGAAAAAGGTAAGATCACCCGGCCGGTCAAAGGCGCGACCCTGATCGGTAACGGACCGGACGTGCTGACGAGGGTGTCGATGATCGGTAACGATATGGCACTGGACCCGGGCGTCGGAACCTGCGGCAAGGACGGTCAAAGCGTCCCGGTCGGCGTCGGTCAACCAACGTTGCGTATTGATGGCCTGACGGTGGGTGGCACCAGCGCCGAAGAGTGAATAGGGCGCCTGATACGGCCGAACGCGTCAACAACAATAATCAACAGTACGGGCGGCAAGTGCCTGGACGAACAGGGAAGGCTGGTAATGATTCTGATACTGAGTGAAGGCGCGGATCTGCAGTCCGACGAGTACCGGGAGCTGACCGAACGGCTCGCCGCGCTGCCGAATATCAGGTCGCGCGTGCACCAGATTCAGGGCACCGAGCGGACCGTCACCGAGATCTATCTGTTGGGGGACACCAAGGCACTGCAGCTTGACGACATGCGGGCACTGCCCCTGGTGGAGCAGGCGATCCGGGTCTCCGAGGAATACCGTGTTCTGGGACGACACAAAGACGACAATCGCCCGGCATTTTTCGAGTATCAGGGATTGCGTTTCGGCCAGGATACGTTGCACGTATTTGCCGGATTATGCGCGGTGGATACACCGGAGCACGTTGAACAGATGATGCGGGCGCTGCGCGACAACGGGCAGGTCTGCACCCGCATGGGGGCCTACAAGCCAAGAACCAGCCCGTATTCCTTTCAGGGCCACGGAAAAAGCTGCCTGCCGTGGGTTTTCGAGCTGGCCGGCAAGTACGCGATCAGGGTGATCGCCATGGAGGTCACCCATGAGTCGCAGGTCGATGAGATTCGCGCGGCGCTGGAGCAGACCGGAAATCCCACCGGCGTCATGTTCCAGATTGGCACCCGTAACACCCAGAATTTCGAGTTGCTGAAGGCGGTGGGCAGACAGAGGGAATTTCCCGTGCTTATCAAGCGGGGGTTTGGTATTACGCTCGACGAGTCGATCAATGCGGCGGAGTATCTCGCCAGCGAGGGCAACAGCAAGGTTGTTTTCGCGTTGCGTGGCATGAAGACCAACCTGGGCGACCCGCATCGAAACTTCGTCGATTTTGCACATGTGCCGGTGGTGAAGCGGCTCACGCGCATGCCGGTGTGCGTCGATCCGAGCCACTCGGTTGGATCGCGCAGTGCGTCACCGGAGGGCATCATGGATACCTTCCACGTGACGGCGCAGGCGATCGTGGCCGGGGCCAATATGGTGCTGGTCGATTTTCATCCGGATCCGCCCAAGGCGCTGGTTGACGGAGCGCAGGCACTGCGCCTGGACGAGTTGCCGTATTTCCTCGATGACGTCGCGATCGCGCGCGAGGCCTATTTGAAGCGGGCCGAAGCGGCGAGATCGTTTCTTGCTCGTCAATAAGGTGTCTTTACCCCATATGCGTGCTCGCGCATAATTGGCTGCGGCTGCAGAACGCTTGTGCATGGCGAATGACGGCAGCCCGGCCCATTTACCGCAAGCAATCAAGATGATCGAAGAACAGAGTCAATCAGGTCAGAAGACGTTGCTGGAGACAATCCATCGTATCGACGACAGCGATACGATGGTGCAACAGATTTTTGAAATGATCGGACATTCGAAGTTCTTTTCGGATTTCACGCGCGAGGACATCGAGCGATTGATCGCATTCATGCAGATCTATCGCGCGGAGGCGGGACAGACGATCATTCAGGAAGGCGATGTTGATGACAATCTGTTGCTTATCGTCGAAGGACGGGTCGAGATTACCAAGGCGGATTCGCACGGCGATCGTCGCCCAATGACGGTCGTCGGCCCCGGGGCCACGCTCGGGGAAATGTCGATGATCGATGGTGAGCCGCGTTTCGCAACGTGCGTCGCCCTCGAGGCGACGACATTTGCGGTGTTGTCGCGCGACAGCATGGTGAAGATCATTATCGAAGAACCTGCACTGGGATCGAAGATACTGATCAAGCTCGTCACGCTCTTGTCGCAGCGCTTGCGGGCAACCAGTTCCAATTTGCTGCAATACCTGGAAAGCTGATCAGGTCAGTTGAGGTGGCCTGTGGTGCGGTCTGGCAGGACTGACTTGCGGCTGTTCGTGCTGTTTCCCTGGATATTCTGTGTGACGGCGATCTGCCGCGCCGAGATTACGGTGATCGACGACACGCACCAACGGGTGAATATCGATCGGCCGGCTCGCCGCATCATTGCCGTTGCTCCCAACCTGGCGGAACTGACCTATGCAGCGGGGGCAGGGCAGTGGTTGATTGCCTCGGTGCGTGGTACGGATTACCCGGCCGAAGCGGCAGTGCTGCCCATCGTGGGCGATGCCGCAGGGCTGGATTTCGAGCAGATCCTGCGGATGAAGCCGGATCTGGTGCTGGCCTGGGGAAGCGGCAACAAACCGGCCGATCTGGACCGCCTGACGCGGTCCGGGGTTGCAGTCGTTGTGATGGAGGCGCGCACCCTGAACGATATCGCCCGTCACATGAGAGTCATCGGCCGCCTTGCCGGAACCGATGGCGAAGCGGAGCGCGCGGCGCTGCGATTCGAGAAGGCGCTGGCGCAATTACGGGCAAGACATGCCAATGCCTGTGCCGTGGATGTGTTTGTGGAGATCTGGCACCAACCGGTCTTTACGGTTGGTGCATCGCATCCGCTAAGTGACGCCTTGCGGGTTTGCGGGGCGCGCAATGCACTTGCGGCATACCCGCTCCTCGCCGGGCCAATCCCGCTTGAAGACGTTCTCATGGCCCGTGCAGATGCAATCTTGTCAGTGACGGCCGGTAGCGCGGAAGGTGCGCAAGCACGCTGGGATGGCCTGTTGCCAGCGCCGGGACGTCGGCCCGTTCCGGTCGTTTCGATCACGCCGGAGCTTCTGGTCAGATCCGGGCCGCGCATGCTCGACGGTCTCGAAATACTGTGTGCGCGCCTCGACGCATTACGCGACGGCGTGTGCCACGCCGGCCGCGCTGACCACTAGCCTTTCTTTCCGCGAGTTCAGGTCTTTACACACTGCCCCATGTACAACATGGGATTGGTCGGTTTGCCCACCGGAGAACCGCCTGCCGGTTCTACCGTCATTCCCAACCCCCAGGCATCGTCCAGGGCATCCCCGAGTTGCGGGGGCACGGGCAGGGTTTGGAGTTCGTGCGTGGTAATCAGGCCGAGTGAAACCGGAGGCTTGTCGTCGCCCGGCAGCATCCACAGCTCCCACGCCGTATCCGGCGCCATTTCGGCGTGACCGATCACACGCAGCCGCAACAACTTTCGCTTTGCCTCTCCCGGCTCCCATGACACGGTCATGGCGGGTGATTGGGTGTGCATGTCATCCATGACGACCACCATCATGGTCGTTTCGGCGACGGGAGGATTGACTGCAAACGACAGGAAAAAGCCGATGGTAATCAGCGCAACCGTCGCGAGGCCTGTCGCCGCCCGCCAGAACCCCGTGTTGTTCCACCAGTCGATTGCGCGAACCCGGTCCCGATTGCCATGGATTCGCCTCTGTATTTGCCGCCAGACGCGGTGTGGCGGCTTCAGTTCGGGTGTTGCCGCAGCCATCGGTGTCAGGCGTGTTTCCCATTCCGACACGACACCCCGCAGGCTCGGGCTTGCCTTGAGTTGTGCTTCGAAGCGCCGTCGCGCGCGCTCGGGCATGGTCCCCAATACGTACTCGGCGGCGAGCCCATCACGAATTTTCGGGTTTGTGTAGTTCATTTCACATCCAGGCCGTCAAGACACTGCCTCAGTCTGTCCAATCCTCTCCGTACCCATGTTTTGACCGTTCCCAGCGGCTTGCCCATCCGGGCCGCAAGTTCGCCGTGGGACAAACCGTGAAAAAATGCCAAGGTAATGCTTTGTCTCTGATCCTCGGTCAGTTGCTCCAGACATTCGTGCAAGCTTCCGGACCGGGCCTTCAGGACCGCCAGATCTTCCGGCCCGGGCCCTTCGTCCGGCACATTGGCCAGCAGGGCTTCTATCTCCTCCGAAGCCTGCACTTCGCGTGGACGCCGCAGCCAGTCCAGAGCCCGGTTACGCACGATGGCCGTCATCCACGTCATCGGTGCGGCCTTTTCCGTGTTGTAACTGCCGGCGTGGTGCCAGATTTTTACAAAACTCTCCTGCAACACTTCCTCGGCCCAGTCTTTCCTTCTGGTTATACGCACGGCAACGCCGAACAGTTTCGCGGATGCGGCCTGATAGAGGGCCTCGAAGGCGCGCTGGTCCGACAGGGCGCAGCGAGCCAGCAGTGCCGCCAATTCCTCGTTGTCGGGTCCGGTCATGCGCCCGAGGGCCGGCTTTTTTGCCAGTAGACGTCGCTGCGTCCGGCGCTGCGGTTGAGAACGCGGCAAAGCACGAACAGCAGATCCGATAGCCGGTTCACGTAGCGCTGGGGCAGCGGTGAAACCTGCTCGGACTGCGCAAGCTTCACGAGGCGCCGCTCGGCGCGCCGGCAGGTCGCACGGCAAACGTGCGCCAGCGCAGCAGCACGTGAACCGCCCGGCAATATGAACTCCTTGAGCGGAGCAAGATCCGCGTTGAAGCCGTCAAGATTCTTCTCGAGTTGTTCGACGTGCCCATCGTCAATGGCGGTATAGCCGGGAATGCTCAATTCGCCCCCCAAATCGAACAATTCATGCTGGACTCTCGTGAGAACCGATGCGATCGCATCGGGGACCGGTTCGGCAAGCACGACGCCAATGGCACTGTTCAGTTCGTCGATCGCGCCGATTGCCTCGATGCGAGCGCTGTCCTTGGGCACGCGCGAACCATCCCCCAGGCCGGTCGTGCCCGTGTCACCAGTACGCGTGTAGATTTTCGAAAGACGATTGCCCATGGCTTGTCGGGTGAAATGATTGTTCGGAAGCTTGATCGCCTGATTATATCGGCATGTCCAGGCTTTGCCTCCATGCAGCGTTCAGCTGCCGTCAGGCAAGGCAGTGGAACGGGGATCACCGCCCAGGTCTTCGATTTCAAGCTGCAACCGGCGATGCAAGGCATTGCGGCGGTGATTCGGATCGTAGGCCTGCCAACCGGAAAATTCCGCAATCGACGCCTGATCGATCGCCTCCAGCAAACTGGCGCTTTCCTCGTAGAGCGTGCGCGCGCGTTGGTCGAGGGCCTGCAGATAATCGGCGGTGGCGCGAATCGACTCCATTCCTGACGGTGGGCCGAATCCGGGGACGACACGCTGCAACGGCAGCGCGAGCAGTTCGCGCAGTGCTCTTTGCCAGCCTTCAAAATCCGCATCACGAATCGGCGGTACATGATGTGCAGACACCAGTCCGCCGGCAAACAGCGTTCCGGTTTCCTTATGCAAGACAGCCACGTCTCCGGGCGTGGCGGCCCATCCGAAGAAGAGCACTTCGATTTCCGCCCCGCCGGCGCTGATGAACCTGTCGTTGTCGAGCAGCATGTCAGGCAGAACCAGGCGGCTGCCTCCCATTTCGTCCCCCAGTTCCTCAATGAGATGTTCAAGACACCGTGCGCAGCGTGCTTTCATCAGGTCGCGCGTTTCGCTGTGTGCCGCCACGCGCGCGCCGGCGTCCGCGAACGCGGCCGCGCCAAAGACGAACTCGCGCACCGCGTGCGTGAGAATGACCAGTTCGACGGGCAGGTCGGTGACTTTGCGTATCGCGTCGAGAATCTGTTTTCCGTGCTGGTAGGAAACGCCGGTGTCGATGACGATGACCCCCGACGGGCCTACGATGAAGCCGGCGTTGGCTACCCGGCCCCGATTGTCGCGTGTTACCGTATCGCCGGTACCAATCAGCGCGTAGACGTTGCTGGCAACGTTGATCAATTGCGGCTGCCGTGCCATTGCGCCTGGTGAAGCCAGCGCGGCGATGACGCCCGCTACCGCAACCGTCATCCAAATGGACAGGACGCCCGGCCGTGCTGATTTTCTCCAGAACGGTTTTTGCATGGATATCTGGCGGCCCGGCCGCGACAGTCTGGAAACGAAATTCGGGAACTTCATGAATCGCAATCGTAACGGTATTTCTGACACGGGCCGGATGCTCGGGTTTCTGTCAATTTTGCTGGTTTCTCTGGCGGCACTTCAGTGCGCCGGCGGCTTTGCCGTGGCGCAAGCCGGCAGCTTGCCTGTTGAGGAGATTTCACCGGGAAATTATGTTCATTATGGCGTGCACGACGACCGGTCGCCGGACAACCTTGGCGATAACGCCAATATCGGATTCATTGTCGGAGGCCGATGCGTCATGGTAATCGACACCGGAGGGTCGCTGCCGCTGGGCCGGGCGTTGCTGGAGGCAGTACGCGCAGTCACCGACAAACCGGTCTGTTATGTGGTGCTCAGCCATGTCCATCCGGATCATATTTTTGGCGCCGCGGCATTTCTCGAAAGCAATCCGGAAGCGCAGGCGGGTATCGCGGTCGACGTGATCGGCCACGAAAACCTGCCGCGCCAGCTGGCCGCCCGTGGTGCGTTTTACCAGAAAGCACTGGAGCGCGACTTGGGCGAAATCGCCGCCGGCAGCGACATCGTCATGCCGACCACGACGATCGCCGCGGGCCAGGTTCTCACGGTGGACCTGGGAAATCGGGAGGTCGAGATAAAGGCATGGGCTCCGGCGCACACCGATCACGACCTGAGTGTTTTCGACCGCTCGACCGCGACACTGTGGCTTGCCGACCTGCTGTTCGTCGATCACACGCCAGTTCTGGACTCCAACATCACTGGGTTTCTCGCTGTGATGAAACTGCTGCGGGCGACAGAGGTCAATCATTACGTGCCGGGTCACGGTCGAAGCAACAGCCCGTGGCCAGCGGTGATGGACCCGCAGCAGGCCTATTTCGAGCGGATTCTTGTCGAGACCCGGCAGGCCATTCGCGACAATGTTCGTTTGATGGACGCGGTCAACGAGGTCGCGGTTTCGGAAGCGCCAAACTGGGTGAATTTCGAAACCTACCACCGCAGAAACGTAACGACGGCATACACGGAACTTGAGTGGGAACAGTAGGTTATACTTCAACCAATCGACGAGGAGTGGGTTTTGTGATGTTTCGGTTTCTTTTGTTGGGTGTGTTGCTGTGTTTGCCACCGGCGGTTCTGGCGAATCCGGACGCGGAGCCCGACCACAGCAAGATTCCTGAATGGCAGGTCATACGCAGCCTCATGTTCGGCGACCGGGAGATCAATCCGGACGATCGCGACGTGATCCGTGTGTACCTCAATACACGCGCCGATGACGCGTCGACCGTCCCGATCATGATCAACGGCTTGATTGACCAGGGTGACGAGGAATATATCAAGACGCTTTATCTGGTCGTTGACCGCAACCCCCAGCCCACCGCCGGCGTATTCCACTTCACTCCCGAGAGCGGACGGCTCAAGCTGGAAACGCGTCTCAGATTCGAGCAATACAGCTTTGTGCGGGCGATCGCCGAACTCAATGACGGCAGGCTGTATATGTCGCAACGGTGGGTAAAAGCCTCGGGTGGCTGTTCGGCACCGATGGGAAAGAACGCCATTCCGGCATCGATGCTTGGGAAGATGCGGTTTCGGGTCGATGACCGGGTGGAATACGACCAACCCCTGCTGGTGCAGGTGCAGGTACGCCATCCCAATGAATCCGCGCTGGCATCCGACCTCGCGCCCGATCACGTGCCGCAGTTCATTCGCAGCGTCCAGGTCGACTACAACGACAAGCCGGTGATGACCGGGGAGGTCAATTTCTCGCTTTCCGATAATCCCGTGTTTCGTTTCTATTTTGTGCCGAAAGCCGAAGGTGCGCTGAACGTGCGGATGGAAGACACCCATGACACGGTATTTTCCCAGTCGCTGCCCGTCACGGCGGAGCCGTCGGCGGCAAAGCCGTAGGACGCGATTCCGGCATTGACCGGCGGGCACCGGTTCCGTTAAAGTTGCGCAGGTTTTTCATCAGATAATCAGAAAGCTACAAAGATGAATCTACGACGTTTCAGCGTAACTGGAATGCTGGCAGTGCTCCTTCTCGCTGCCGGGTCGGTATCGGCGCAGGGCGATGCGGCTGCCGGCAAGAGCAAGAACGCGATGTGCCAGGGTTGTCACGGTATCGCGGGTTTCCGCATGGCCTACCCGACGGTATATTCCGTACCGATGCTGGGTGGTCAGAGCGCGGCGTATATCGCGGCCGCCTTGAAGGCGTACCGGTCGGGCGACCGTAATAACGAAACGATGCATGCGATTGCTGCCGGTCTCTCGGATCAGGACATCGAAGACCTGGCGGCGTACTACTCCGGCGACGCCAAGTAGTAGTGCGAGCCGACTAAATGCAGAGCCCAAAAGGCCGGATACGGGGATACGGGATGAAACAAACTTTTTCAGCGATGTTGGCGGTGGCGGGCTGTCTGGTGACAGGAAGTGTGTTCGCAGAAGATGCCGCCGAGCCGGTCAATGCAGGGGAGATCGTGACTACGGTCTGTGCCATGTGCCATGGCGAGGACGGGAACAAGATGCTCACGCCCGAGACACCGAAGATCGGTGGCCAGAAAGGCGATTACCTGGCGAAGTCACTGCATGACTACAAGAGCGGCGATCGCAAGAATCCGATCATGGCGGCGGTCGCGGCACCATTGAGCGACGACGCGATTGAAGCGCTGGCAGCGTATTTCGCGGCGCAGAAATCCGAGCTGTACACGCGCAAATAGTTGCGTCACGGCTGAAGCAGACAGCCCGGGAGTTGGCAGGACAGTTTTCGGCGGAATGCCGGATGCTGTGTAATTCCTGGTTGTGCGATGTGAAGTCGTACATTTCGAAATTGTGCGGTGCGATGAAGGGGCTCTGAGGAGTCCCTTTTTTGTTTCCGCGGGTGTTTCGTCCTGGCCTCGGGCGGGCGCACCTGTCCGGGTTGGAGGGCAGGGTTGAACCCGGCGCTGCATCAAGCGTACGACAGCGCGCGCCGGTGACGTGCCGGCACACCGGCGAACCCCGCCGCCTTTGCGTTTCATGCCCCTTTGTTCAGATGCTCGCGCAGGCACGCCAGATAGGCGTCCTGGTCCGGGGCGCTATTCAACCGGTTTGCCTGCCAGACGGTTTCGCCGAGGCACTCGAGGACCACATGCAGGGCAGCGTGGCGGTCGCCACGCTTTGCCAGCAAGGCCTTGTACAAACCGGAAATGCCGGTTGGCTGGTCGATCGCCAGCTGTTCCGCCACAGACAGGTGCAGGCTCAGGTGGAGAAAAGGATTGATCTGTCCCGATTCCGGCAAATAATCGCGTTCGATATTACGCTCGCGCTGCCCCAGAAGCGCATGGTATTCGGGGTGCAGCAAGATGACTTCGAGCGCCGTCGCTTCGAGTCCTTCGAGTGGCCTGCCGGAGCAATATTTCTCCCAACTCACGAAGAACAACTCGCGTGCCTGATTACGGGTCGGAGTAAACATCACTCAGGTTTTGTCTTGTGCCGATATTCGCACAAATCCTTGATCGGACAATCGGGACAGTCCGGTTTCCGCGCTTTGCAGCAGTAGCGGCCATGCAGGATCAGCCAGTGATGGGCGTCTTTGCGGAATTGCTCGGGAACGAGCCGCATCAGCCGGTTTTCCACCTCGATGACATTCTTGCCGGGGGCAATGCCGGTGCGATTGGCAACCCGAAAGATGTGGGTGTCCACTGCAATCGTCGGCTCCCCGAAGGCCGTGTTAAGAACCACGTTCGCGGTCTTCCGTCCGACACCCGGTAGCTGTTCAAGTTCTTCACGCGTTCGGGGTACCTCGCCGTGGTGTTTATCCGTCAGCAACTTGCAGGTTGCGATGATGTTCTTCGCCTTGTTGCGAAACAGTCCGATCCGCTGGACATACGGCAGCAGTCCGCTTTCACCCAGTTGGAGGATGGCCTGCGGTGTGTTGGCCACCGCAAACAGCTTTTCGGTAGCGAGGTTGACACTCTTGTCCGTTGCCTGTGCCGACAGGATGACTGCAATCAGCAGTTCAAACGGCGACCCATAAACCAGTTCGGTCGTCGGTCGCGGGTTGGCCGCACGTAACCGCTCGAAAATCTCCTCACGTTTCGCCTTGTTCATTTACGCTGGTATTGATTCGGTCTGAAGTCCAGGCATGGCGAAGCCGGTTGTGTTTGGTGCAGACGCGTCGACCGTTGCATGGCCCTCACGGTTTGCCGCACGCCAGGCGCATAGCATATTCCGCGAGTTCGCTGCGCTTGCCGGCATCACGCACGCATGCCGCGGCGTGCTCGTGCGCGATTCATTGCTGCGGCAATGGCCGCCGCCTTCCTGCTGGCGCTTGCGGGATCGGATGACTGGCGCATACCGCCGGAACCGGCGCTGTCCCGTTTACCCAGACGCCGCTCGCGTTCTTCCTGCCGCTGCGCAAGGCGGGCCCGATGTGCCGCGTAGCGCTGACGTGATGCGTCCGCCATGTCTTCAACGCTCACCCCAAGCGCCCGCTTCGCTTCAGTGTGCCCCCGGCTTGCGAGTGCTTCCAGTCCGATCATGTCGATGCAATCGACGGGGCAGGGGGGCAGGCACAGTTCGCAACCGGTGCAATGGGCCGTGAGTACCGTGTGCATCCGCTTGGCAGAGCCCAGAATGGCATCGACAGGACAGGCCTGAATGCAGAGCGTACAGCCAATGCAGCGGTTCTCGTCGATCAATGCGGTGGTGCGGGGTTGTTGCGTTCCGAAGTCCGTGTTCAGTGGCACTGCGGTTGTATCCAGCAGGGCCGCAAGGCGCTCGATCGTGGCTTGTCCGCCGGGCGGACACTGATTGATGGGCACTTGTTCGTTGGCTACGGCCGTCGCGTATGCATGACAATCCGGATAGCCGCAACGCGTGCATTGGGTCTGCGGCAACAGCGCATCAATTGCTTGTGTCAAATCCGGCATGACGGCGGCGGGCTCCGAGTCAGCTTTTTCGGCTGTCCGGTCGCAAACCGAGCTGCTTGAGACAGCGGTCAAGCCAATGCCCGGTGAGCTTTTCCTGCAGCGAATTCTGTTTCAGTCGTGCCGCGAGGCCACCGAAGTCGACCTTGTCGAGGGGCTGATCCTGATTGAAGCAGGAGAATACATAAGACCGCTGCCCGGTCTGCGGATCGACATGCGGTTGCAGGCACTGCGCGCATATCTCCTTCATCATGCACTGCATTGGCGAGTTGATCGAGCCGATCGCGAAGTGATGCGCCGGCAGATAAGGTGAGAGTACGCCGTGGCGTGCACTGGCAACCGCTGCCATCATCCGGTCGGAGCCGATTGCGATGATGCGATTGCAATCGCTGAAAGCAATGGGCTGTTCGCCCAACTCGCCTTGCGCGTAGGCTCGCATGGCTTCGACCATGTTGCCGACAAATGCCTTGTCGCCGGGCCTTCCCGGTTCGAAGCCGGGTTCCTCGTCGCTGCACCACACCACGACATCGGCAGCAGCTTCTATCTCAGCCACCTTGTAACGGTCAATCATGCGCTTGTAACCGGCGAAATAAAGCACTCGCGAACCGGCATTACGCATCGCGCTGCCGATGGAGAACAGCACCGCGTTACCCAGTCCGCCGCCGGCAAGAACGACGGTTTCGCCGCCGACGATTTCGGTGGGGGTGCCGGTCGGCCCCATCAGAACCACAGGTTCACCCGGTGTGAGCAAGGCGCACAAATCGGACGAACCGCCCATTTCAAGAACGATGGTCGATACCAGCCCGCGATCCCGATCGACCCAGGCACCGGTGAGTGCCAGCCCCTCCATCGCCAGTCGTGTGCCATTGGTGCGAGCGGCCAGCGTTTCGAAATTCTGCAGCCGGTAGAACTGCCCAGGCTGGAAGCGGCGCGCGGCTTGCGGCGCGAGCAGTACGATCTCGACAATGTTCGGGGTCAGCCTGATGACTTCGTGCACGCTCGCGCGCAGAGCATGGTTCAGTTTGGCAATGAAAGCCGCATCGGTTCCCCGGAAAGCCGGCTGCACGCGGCCAAGCACTTTGCTCACCACCGGATACCCCTGTTTTGCGCCACCCATGGCTTTGACCACGTTGCCGAAAAACGAAGGATGCAAGTCGCCAAAAAAACTGATAAAGCGCCCGTCGCTCTGCCTGGCGAGCAGCACCCGTGCCTGTTCCGGCTTTGCGGTACGCGCCGGTTGAACTGGTTCGCCATTCTCGTTCACTGCCCGAAAGTAGCGTCCGTCCAGCTGGAAGTTGTCCGGGTCTTCGCGCGCGGCAACGGTATTGGGCTGGGTGCCGGCGGCTACCAGGATCGACCTCGCAGGCAGCCTCAGCGTTGTTTGCGTTGCATCGCCTGCATCGTCTTGCGTCCGGGACACCACGGTGAGGGCGGCCGCGTGGCCAAACGTGTCGACTTCTATGGACAACGGGGTTACCCGTTCCATAAACCGGACGCCTTCCTCGAGCGCTTTCTCGACTTCTTCATGATTGAGCGTGTACGAAGGGCTGTCGATCAGGCGTTTGCGATACGCGATGGTGACACCGCCCCACGAAGTCAGCAGCTCGGCAATGCGTGCCGGACGGCTTTCGCGTTCGGCAAGTTCGCGCTCGGCGCGGATGGCGCGCGCGTGCTCCAGGAACTCTTCGCCGATCACGCGTTCCTCTGCGTCCCAGTTGCCCCGAACCGTTTCCTCGCCGCGCTCTGCGACCAGTGTTTCGTAGCGGGACAGGAACTTCTCGACCTGTAGCGGGTAATACGCGGCCGACTCTGTCGCCGTGTCGATCGCCGTAAGACCGCCACCGATAACGACAACGGGCAGGCGCAGCTGCATGTTGGCAATGGAGTCGGGCTTCGCTGCGCCTGTCAGTTGCAGTGCCATCAGAAAGTCGGAAGCAGTGCGCACGCCGCGCGCGAGCGAGTTCGGAATGTCGAGCACGGTGGGTTTGCCGGCACCGGTTGCCAGCACGATATGGTCGAATCCGCCGTCAAAGGCTTCGGTGACATCCAGTGTTCCGCCGAAACGAACACCGCCAAACAGTGCGAACGCACTTCGCCGTTCCAGCAGCAAGCGGATGACCTTGAGGAAATTCTTGTCCCAGCGAACGGTAATGCCATATTCGGCGACCCCGCCGAAACCCGCCATGACTCGCTCGCCAAGCGGTTCGACCAGCGAGCCGAACTCGCGCACCGGTTCGAAGGCGACCCGCTCGCCGAACGCGTCGACGCCGCTCAGCGCGGGCGGCAGCGGCTCTATCTTGAGGCCGTCGATTCCGACGACGGTGTGGCCGTCGTTGAGGAGGTGATGGGCGACGGTGAAGCCGGCAGGGCCCATGCCGGCGATGAGCACCCGCTTGCCGCTCGCTGCGCGCGGCACAGGCCGTTCGAGGTCGAGCGGATTCCAGCGCGTGAGCAAGGAGTAGATCTCGAAACCCCAGGGCAATGCCAGAACGTCTTTCAGCGTGCGTGTTTCCACTTCGGGGATGTTGACCGGATCCTGCTTCTGATAGATGCACGATTTCATGCAGTCATTGCAGATCCGGTGGCCGGTCGCCGCCGCCATCGGATTGTCGACACAAATCATCGCAAGCGCGCCGATGGCAGTGCCGTTCGATTTGAGTTTCTGGAATTCGGATATGCGTTCTTCCAGCGGACAGCCGGCCAACTGGACGCCGAATACCGTGTCCTTGAACCCGCCGGTCTTGTCTTTCAAGCCCTGGGAGCAGGAGTCTTTGCCCTGTTCGTGGCACCAGATGCAGTAATGCGCCTGATCGAGTGCACCAAGGAGGTCGGTGCCATGGTCGGTGAGGTCAAAGCCGCTGCGCCGCCGCAGGTGCGACAACCGATGTGAGGTTGCGCCGCCGTCGCTGCACGTATCGACCGGGACGAGGTTTTGAAAATCGAGTTTGCGCGGCACCTTGAACAGCACGCCTGCCGCGTGACGCTCGCGACCGGCCGCCGTATGTACCGCCCACGCTGCATATCGCATGCCCGTATCCAGATGCGTCGCGAATGCTTCGGCGTCCTCCAGCCACTTCTCCACCTGGCGCGCAAAACCCAGTTCCGAATACGGTTCGCACATGAGTTCAACCAGCGCTGCCTCGAGTTGCGTGCCGTCAAACGTCTCGGCTTCAAGCGCCTTGTATTTTGTGATCGCTTTTCGCTGGACGAACTGGCGTTTGATCTTGTAGAGAGGGGCCAATGCATCGTGGGCGGCCGAGAGGGCGTTGACTTCGCCTTCGATCGCGAACAACTTTGCGAGGAAGTCGTCAAGGTGTTCCGCGACTTCGATCAGAAGCTGTGATTGTGCCTTCCGCTCGGGAGGGGCGCTTTCTTCTCGCGCACCGATCAGGCGTTGCGCCAGCTCCGGGTCCGCACGCTCGAGGAACTCGAGGAAACATTGGTCGAGCCGCTTCAAGCCATCACGATCGTAGAGGTCCTCAAACCGGAAACCGAAGCCAGGCGTGAATTGTTCCGCGTGGCCGGATGTCAATGGTTGGTCGCGATGCGTATTGTCGTCCATGGTCATGCGGCCCCTGGATTCACCCCTGATTTGGTCCAGCCCTGAAAAAGGGCGCGAATTATATCAGCCGTCATTCTGCGTGCCGGCGCGCAGCGCGCGTGCACATTCGCCCACGAGTTGCGGGCCGCGATATATCAGCCCGGTATAAAGCTGTACCAGCGAGGCGCCCGCAGCGATTTTCTCGGCCGCATCGGCACCACGCATGATGCCTCCTGCAGCGATGATCGGCAGTTCTCCGGCGAGCGCCTCGGACAACCACTGGACAATCCGGGTGGCGCGTTCGCGTAACGGAGCACCGCTCAGGCCGCCGGCCTGATCAGCGAACTGCAGGTGTTCGACCCCTGCCCGGGAGATCGTGGTATTGGTGGCAATGATCGCGTCCATTTCGTGGCGACAGGCGGTTTCAGCGGCGAACCGGACATCGGGCTTGTCAAGATCGGGTGAGATCTTGATGGCGATAGGCACCCGCCGGCCGTGCCGGTCGCTGAGTGCCTTGCGTTCGAGCGCGAGACCCGACAACAAATCTCTCGAGTGCCGGACCTTCCTGCAGGCTGCGCAAATTCTGCGTGTTCGGCGATGAAATGTTGATTGTGATGTAGCTGGCACAGGCGTACACGCTGCGCAGGCAATGCAGATAGTCGTCGAGTGCGCGCTCGATTGGCGTATCGAAGTTCTTCCCGATATTGATTCCGAGGATGCCTTCGTAGTGCGAAGCGTGAACATTTGACACGAACGTGTCCACGCCCAGATTGTTGAAACCCATCCGGTTGATCAGCGCCCGGGCAGGGCGAATGCGAAACATGCGTTTCGGCGGGTTTCCAGGCTGCGCACGTGGCGTCACGGTGCCAACCTCGAGAAATCCAAAACCAAGTTGCGACAAGGCATCGATATGGGCGGCGTTCTTGTCCAGTCCGGCTGCGAGCCCGACCGGGTTGGGGAAGGTCAGCCCCATGACTTGTCTGGGTGCGTGCACTGCGGGACCAGCGAGCACGCGGGCGATTCCAAGCTGCGCGGCGAAATCGAGTGTCCCCAGCACGAGCTCGTGGGCGCGTTCCGGGTCCAGTGAGAAGAGCAGGGGCCTCGCTAGCGAGTACAACACAGGCATGCGCCTTGCAGCATGGCGCTGCGTACTGGCCGGGAGCCGGAAATCACGCCTCGGGCGCCGTGGCCTGACGCGAAAGTCTCTGCCATTGACCGTCGATCAGTCCTTCGATGGGCTGGAACAGGACTTTGTAGGCCATCTTCGGACTTTGGGCGATCCAGTATCCAAGATACAGGTACGGCAGGCCCAGTCGCTTGCAGAGATCGACCTGCCAGCAGACATTGAACGTTCCGTAACTGGCGCGAGCCACTTCCGGGTCGAAGAACGTGTAGACCGATGAGAGTCCGTCATCCAGCCGGTCGACGATGCTTACCATGCGCAGCCTGCCGCCCTCACGAAACTCGACCAGGCTCGAGCGGACATTGCTCTGTAACAGAAAGTGACGGTATTGCTCGCGGCTGTCGTGATCCATGCCCCCGCCGCTATGACGATGTGCCTGGTAGCGCAAGTACAGTGCGTAGTGCTCGGGGTGGTACTTGAGCTCGAGCATGTGTGCCTCAAGGGCGCTGTGGCGTCTGGCCGCGCGTCGTTGCGACCGGCTTGGCGAGAAGTCTGCGGTTGCGATGCGCACCGGCACGCAAGCACGGCAGCGGTCGCAGTAAGGGCGATAGGTGAACGCGCCGCTGCGGCGAAAGCCGACTTTGACGAGATCCGCGTAGACCTGGCTGTCGATCGCGTGACTGGGCGTGGCCACTTGCGAGCGCGCCAACCGGTCGGGGAGATAACTGCACGGGTACGGCGCCGTCGCATAGAACTGCAGCACCGAGAAAGGCAGGTCATTCAACTGAGTCATGGTTTCGGCTTGATTTGAACGTTGTCTTCCCGTGGCCAGTTACGCCAGCCATCACGCCGGCCGGCACATATTACACACGTGCGCACGGTGCGGTCTTGTCCTGATTGATTTCTTCGACGCTTCAATGTTCCCGACAATGCCTGTAGTCCGGTTCGACCGGGTTTCAGTCGACCCGGGTTTTGATCACCCACGGTGCTGGCACCGAGACATAGTCTACCAATTCACTCAGTTTCTGTGCGAAACGGGCTCGAGGGATTTCCCGCGCACCGAATGTCGCGAGATGTTGCGTTCGCATCTGACAGTCGATAATGCCGAAGCCCCGGTCACGAAGATGTCGCACGAGCGCGACGAAAGCGATTTTCGATGCGTTGCTTACGCGAGTAAACATCGATTCTCCGAAGAAAGCGTGACCGATAGCGACTCCGTACAAGCCGCCGGCGAGTTTTCCGTCGATCCATGTCTCGATCGAGTGCGCATGACCCGCCCGATGCAAATCGACGTAGGCGGCGCACATTTCTTCTGTAATCCAGGTGCCCGTTTCGCCGCTCCGCGGTTCCCGGCAAGCCGTGATGACTTGCGCGAAAGCGCGGTCGGCTGTGACCTCGTAAGGCGCCGTGCGCAGTGTCTTGCGCAAAGAGCGGCCGACGTGGAGTTCCGCCGGAAACAGTACCATGCGCGGGTCCGGGCTCCACCAAAGAATCGGGTCTTTGTCACCAAACCAGGGGAAGATGCCCAGGCGATAGGCCCGAAGCAGCGTTTGCACAGTGAGATCGCCGCCTGCGGCGAGCAATCCGTTCGGTTCACGTAGTGCCTGCGTCAGCGGTGGAAAAATATCTCCGGGTCGAAGCCAGGGAATCACGCGAATGGCCGCTTCACAGGGCAGCGTCGAAGGTCAGAAAAATTTGTCGGGGTTCTTGCTGATCAGTCCGCATGCAATCCGTGACCCTGCATTGCCACTGGGTTGGGTGGTCAGGTCGTCTGCTTTTGCATGCACGATCACAGAGCGCCCGATGATGCTGTCACTGCCGGTTCCCAGGCTGATTCCGGTCACCGTGATCGATGACTGCGCCGAACCGTTCACGTCAGACCGGACATTTCCGAGATCACCGGCATGTCGCATTGCACTTTCCGGCCCGCCGTGCTCGCTGTCCTGCGGATTGAAGTGACCACCGGCACTGCTCGCATCAGGCGCACGGCAATCGCCAATTTCATGAATGTGCAAGCCGTGGCTGGCATTTGGCGTCAGTCCTTCGATGCGGATACGCACCCGCATCTGATCGCCGTCCTGCTGGAACTCAACGACTCCGCTCGCCGTATTTCCTTCCGTCGGCGCAAGCATCGCGATGGCTGTTGGATCGGGCTGCAATGCCGTGTTGACACTGCTACACGCCGTTAGCACGGCACAAACCCCGACTACCAGCCATCTGCGAAACATCGTTGCTGCTCTCCCGTTACCACGCCCCATGGTGACGCAGTATCATACTTTCAACTTGTTCTTCCTTTTAGCATTGCGGTATCTGCAGTGTCAACGCGCATGGCGCCTGCGAGTCGAGCGCGTGTCACGAAGCTGAAGGGGGGGACGCAGGGCGAAAAATAAAGGGGCGTCGACACACCTGACGGATGTGATGGCTGGAGTCCCGCCTCCGGAGAAAAACGTGCACGGACCTGAACCAGTAAACAAGAGCCAGGGATTGACAACGATGAACCAAAAGCGGTGGGAGGCGACCGGTGAGAACGCACGGTGAGCTCGTTCCTTCGGCGTGGGTGAAAAGGTGGATGGGGCTGCTGGCTCCGGACAGCAGTGTGCTGGACCTTGCCTGTGGATCTGGACGGCATACGCGCCTGGCGGTCGACCACGGGCACCGGGTGGTGGCGGTGGATCGCAATCAGGAAGCGCTCCCGGCGCTGGCAAGGCTCCCGAAGGTCTCCGTTCTGGCTGCTGACATCGAAGCGTGCGAATGGCCGTTGGCGGGGCGCAGCTTCGATGCGGTCATCGTCACCAATTATCTGCACCGCCCGTTGTTTCCAGCGTTGCTTGACGCCGTTTGCGCCTCCGGCCTGCTGATCTACGAGACGTTTGCGGCCGGCAACGAGCGTTTCGGACGGCCCTCGAATCCGGATTTCCTGCTGCATGCGGGCGAATTGCTCGACCTCGTGCGGCCGGCATTGCGCGTACTGGCGTACGAGGATGTTTACCAGGACGAGCCAAAGCCGGCCATGGTGCAGCGCATCTGCGCTGCCGGCGGGAAGTTCGTCTGGCCGCAAACAACTGGCGAGGTGCGCCAGCGAATCGGGTAGAATTTCGCCATCAATCAATTCAGGAGCGCTCTTGCCATGCTTACTGGCAGCATCGTCGCAATCGTCACACCGATGCATGAGGACGGCAGCCTCGATCTCGAGCGTTTCGGCCAGTTGGTGGACTGGCACATAGCGCAGGGGACGCAGGGCATTGTCGTTGTCGGTACCACCGGCGAGTCGCCCACTGTCGACTTCGACGATCATTGCCTGCTGATCAACACGGCGGTCGAGCGGGCGGCGGGACGAATTCCCGTGATCGCCGGCACCGGCGCGAATTCAACGTCGGAAGCCATCGAACTCGCCGGTTTTGCAAAGACCGCCGGCGCCGAAATGAGCCTGACCGTTGTGCCTTACTACAACAAGCCCACCCAGGAAGGCCTGTATCGCCACTTCCGCGCCATTGCAGAAGCCGTCGATATGCCGCACATTCTTTACAACGTGCCGGGCCGCACCGTTGCAGACCTGCACAACGACACGACCATGCGGCTGGCGCAGATACCCAATATCGTCGGTATCAAGGATGCGACCGCCAGTGTTGAACGCGGTGCCGATCTGATCAGGCGTGCCCCGGCGGATTTCGCAATCTACAGCGGCGATGATGCGAGCAGTATGGCGCTGATGATGATGGGCGGACATGGTGTAATTTCGGTCACTGCAAACGTAGCGCCGGCCCTGATGCAGGAAGTCTGCGCGTCGGTGCTGGCGGGAGATTTTCAGCGGGCAAGGGCGGTGAACAACCGATTGCTGGCTTTGCATACCCATCTTTTCGTCGAAGCCAATCCGATTACCGTGAAGTGGGTCCTTCTTGAGATGGGCAAGATCGGCCCGGGTATCCGCTTGCCGCTCACGCCGCTTTCATCATCGTTCCACGACTTGCTGCGCGGTGCGATGCAGCAGGCTGGTATTTCAGTCCAGAGTGCCAAGGTGCGCCAATGAGCGCACCCACGAAACAAGGTGCGCCAATGAGCGCACCCACGAAACAAGGTGCACCAATGAGCGCCCCGTTTCATTCGGCGGGCCAATGAGTCAACCGGCAGGTGCATCAAAACGTACGTCGGTAACAGACGGCAGGTACCCGCTTGCCAGATTTCGGGTTGAAATTTGCGGCAACTAAAGCGCTGTTTCCGTTGTCGTACGCCCGCGACTCTGGTTCCGATTTTGTATATCCATTGCTGATTCAACAATGAAATTGCCTGGCCTTATCGTGTCCGTCATTGTGGCGGCAGTTTTTGTTACCGGCTGTTCCAGCCTGTCCGATCGCAACAAGGTCGATTACCGGTCGGCCAAGCGTCTGCCACCGCTTGATGTGCCTCCCGATCTGGTCGTGCCGCGTGCCAGTGAGCGTTACGATTTGCCCGGCCAGGAAGGGGCTACGTACTCGGATTACACACGGGAGCGCGCCGATGCCGGCCAGATTTCCCAGGAAGCGGTCTTGCCTGACGAAGAAGGCATGCGGGTCGAGCGCCTCGGCACTTATCGCTGGCTGGTGGTGGAGATGGACCCTGCAGAGCTCTGGCAGCCGCTGCGCGAGTTCTGGCAGGAAACGGGCTTTCTGATTGCTGTCGACGACCCCAACGCAGGCCTGATGGAAACGGACTGGGCAGAAAATCGCGCGAGAAACAGCGACTCATGGTTTGGCAGAACCTTCGGTTCTTTCGGGGTCGTGACGTCCCTGAACGAGCGAGACAAGTTCCGCACGCGGGTGGAACGCGGCGATGCGTCGGGGACGACCGAAATCTTCATCAGCCATCGGGGCCTCGCGCAACAGCAACAACGGCAGCAACTGCAAACGAGCAGTACCGTGCCGCAAAAAGGCTACTGGCAGGTAAGGCCTCGTGATCCGGATCTCGAGGCGGAGATGCTGTATCGGCTGATGGCAAAACTCGGAGGCACGAAGGAACAGGTCGAACAGGCGAAGGCAGTGCCCGAGCCAGCGCCGCGAGCCGCGCTGGCAAGCGGTGAGGACAAGCTCGAGTATCTGGAATTGCAGGATACGTTTGACAAGGCGTGGCGGCGAGTCGGGCTGGCGCTCGATTACATCGGATTTACCGTAGAGGATCGGAACCGGGCCGAAGGTGTCTATTTCGTTCGTTATAACGATCCCGACGCGACTGTCGAGCAGGAAGGCCTGGCAAAGTTGGCATTCTGGCGCGACGACGAACCGGTTAACCGCAAGTATCAGATCAGAGTCACCGGCCAGGAGGCCGGTGGCAGCGAAGTGCAGGTGCTCGACGAATCCGGCGCGGTTCTGGCAACGCCTACTTCGAGTCGCATACTTGCGTTGCTGCGCGACCAGCTGAAGTAGCCGACTTGCGAAACGCGACAGCGATCGACCCCGTGCATGTCATACGCATTGCGGTTCGCTAGTCTCGGCAGCGGTAGTGGCGGCAATGCCCTTGTGGTCCAGGCAGGCGACGCCATTATCATGCTTGATTGCGGGTTCAGCACTGCGGAGACGACGCGGCGGCTGGCGTGTCTGGGATTGCGGCCTGATCAGCTCGCGGCCATTGTCGTAACCCATGAACACGACGATCATATCGGTGGTGTTGCGCGCTTTGCGAGGCGTCATGCCGTTCCGGTCTGGATGTCTCATGGCACCTGGCGTGGCCTGGAGGCGATGTTCGATGGCGTGCAGACACACCTGATCGAAGGCTACGCCGATTTTTCGATTGGTGATCTGCTGGTCCAGCCGTTTCCGGTGCCGCACGATGCCCGCGAACCTGCACAGTTCGTGTTTGGTGCCGGCGCGGTTCGTCTCGGCGTGCTGACCGATACTGGCGAGTCAACCCCTCACATCGAGGCGATGCTGAAAGATTGCGACGGTCTGGTTATCGAGTGCAACCATGACACGGGCCTGCTCGCCAGTTCGAACTATCCGCCGCGGTTGCGCGCGCGCATAGCCGGTCGTCTGGGCCATCTGGACAATGATGCCGCTGGCCGGCTGCTCTCCCGCAGTTGCCGGCCCGGGCCTGCGCCACGTTATCGCGGCGCACTTGTCGGAGCAGAACAATACCCCGAGCCTTGCGCAGCAGGCGCTCGCTGGTGTTTTGGGTTGCGACCCGGACTGGATCGGGATCGCGCGGCAGGATGCCGGTTTCGACTGGCGGGAGCTGGACTAGCGCGAGTGGAATTCCGGGGGCGCCGGGTGATGGCGACACGCCCGAACGCACGTTCTGGCGGCGGGCAGCACGGCACGGATACAGCCGCTGCGGCTGCGCTACAGGCCCAGAGTGTTGGCAGTAACGGCGGGTGTCGACGCCTCCCAGATTTCCTCGAAGCGCTCGACCAGCGTGTGTGCTTCGATCGGGTCATTCTTCGCGAACAGGCCACGTAATTCGTTGAAGTGAAAGCGCCGTACCGAATTCTGGTCGTCGGCAACGACAAACGGGTCGTAGACGCCTTTTGCCTGAGACTGCGTTTCGTGGATGGACACTGCGTGGCTGAAGTCGCGCAATAGCTGCGCCATACGCGGGCAACTGCGCTCCATGGAGGCCGCATTGTGCACGACGATTCTGATACGGTTACGCCGGCTGGCAAGCAGGAAGCTGCGAAACGCCGAATGTCGCGCCGAGTCGTTATAGCTCGTTCCGAGTTCTTTCTCGAAGATGCGTAACTCGTGCTGTGCCAACGCGATCACTTCGTTGACGTATTCTTCGTATTGATTCCGGCTTGTGAAGTTTGTCTTTTCGGGTAAGAGAGCGTCACTCACATTCGACCCCATTCGCCTGTATTGATGTAGCCGCCACGATACCAATTGTAAAACGAGCGCAAAGCCACGCCATCGGCGTTTCTCATCTGCCGCGCGCTGAGGCGGCGTTGGTCAGCGAGCGCGATGATGGTCTTGCGTTCGCTCCTTTTCAAAGCAAACACCTCGCCATTCAGGAACGCGTGCTGGCCATGGAACAACAAGGGCAGGGCAGGATGTACCTCCAGGCCGTTAGCGCGTGCGCGCCGCGAAAATTCCCGGTAAGTGATAGCCCGGGGTGGTTGCAGGACGACATGGCTTTTTGGCTCGGACAGGGTACGCCCGAGAAAAATCACCAGCTCGGTGCGGTCCCATTTGATGCGCGACAATGCGTCGACGACTTCGCGGATCATGTGCTCGCCAAGTTCGGCCGGGTGCCGTTGCGGCCTCGGCTCCGGGTCGGCGTAGCGGCCATCGATGTGAATCGTGTCGTCCAGATAACCCAGAAACTGGGTCTTGAGCGTTTCATAATCCGGAGACCGGAACCCGATCGAGTAAGTCAGACAAGCGTCGAGCGCAACCCCGTCATGCGCAAAACGCGGCGGCAGGTATAGCATGTCGCCACGGTTCAGCACACATGTGCCTTCCGCGCGAAAGCGCCTGAGAATCTTCAGTTCCGAGTCGGGCAGGAGATCAAGATCGGTTTGCGCGCTCACCTGCCACGAACGTTGGCCTTTGCCTTGTAGCAGGAAGACATCGTAGGAGTCGAAATGCGGACCGACGCCACCGCCGGGCGCTGCGTAGCTCACCATCAGGTCATCAAGGCGCGCGTAAGGAAGAAAGGAGAAGCGTTTCAGGAGTGCGCGTGCCGCGGGCAGTGCATGATTGACGCCCTGGACCAGCAGCGTCCAGTTTGTCGGGGGCAGATCACGGAACAGGCGCGCAGGCAATGGCCCGTAGTGCACTTCGCGTGTGCTACCGGTGGCGACGACGAGACGCGCTTCGCAAAGTTCATGTCTCGCCAGCATGATGAGCTGTTGCGGTGTCAGCAGATCGCGCCAGTCCTGGATGGCCGAACGAATCAGCAAGGGTTGCCTGTGCCAGTGCCGTTTCAGGAACAACGACGGCGAGAGCCCGCCCAGTAACATCTTGTTCATTTGAAAAGTATAGCTGTCTGTAGTCTTCATCATCGCCACTTTGCTGGCGGCGCGCCTATTTCAGTTAAAATCCTGCAAGCACTTCGCTGGAGTCGTTACGATGTTAAAAGTTGGTCAATCAGCGCCTGCTTTCGAAATCCCCGATGCGGACATGAATCTGGTTCGTTTGTCGGATTTTCTCGGGAAGAAGCATGTCGTCGTTTATTTCTATCCCAAAGACGATACGCCGGGTTGCACTACCGAGGCGATAGAATTCAGCGACGCGGAAGACGACTTCGCTGGTGCTGACACTGTGGTTCTCGGTGTCAGCCGCGATGATTGCCTGACGCATGGCGCGTTTCGTGACAAGCATGGGTTGAGCGTGACCTTGCTGTCAGACACGGATGGCGAGGTCTGCGAAGCTTTCGGCGTCATGGTGGATCGCGAAGTGGAAGGATTGGGGACGAGGCGTGTCATGATGCGCTCGACGTTCATTATCGACAAACAAGGCGTGCTGCGTGACGCTTTCTATGGCGTTAATCCGCGGGGGCATGCCGTGGAAATACTCGCGCGAGTAAAGGAGCTCTAACAACATGCAGATTGCGAGAGACACAGTGGTATCGATCGACTATGAACTGTCGGATGCGGCGGGCAAGCTCATAGAGAAGACGCAGTCCCCGATCAGCTACTTGCATGGCGGTTATCAGGGCATTTTCCCGATGGTGGAAGATGCACTTGACGGCAAACGGGCGGGGGATGCCTGCGAAGTGCGCCTGGAGCCGGACGATGCGTTCGGCGACTATGACGAGAAGCTGGTGCGCGTCGAGCCGATCGAGCGCTTTCCGGAGAATGTGTCCGTGGGGATGCAGTTCGAGGGATCGCCGGAGGGGTCGGAGCATGTCTCGATATACACGGTCACGGAAATTGCGGACGGCAAGGTTGTCGTCGATGGCAATCATCCTCTTGCCGGAAGGTCTCTGGTGTTCAATTGCACCGTTACAGAGGTGCGCAAAGCGACAGAAGAAGAACTCTCTCACCAGCATGTGCACGGCGAGGGCGGACATCATCACTGAAGTAAAGTGATGCCTTCGCCTTGTTCGGGGGTACTGTCCTTCAGCGCTGTTTGCCGGTCAGGACATGTATCATCGGCTCGTAGGCCGACTCCCTGGAAAAGCGCCAGCTGGCAATCGCCACTGCCACGAGAGTGAATCCGGTAAGCACGGCGAAATCAGTCGTGAGTGCGAAATCCGCTGCCATTACCCCCGGGCCCATCGTGGCATGCTTGAGCAAATCGACGCCATAGGTGTAGGGATTGACCGTGGCCACCCACCTGAGTACCTCCGGGAGGTTCTGTACCGGGTACAAGGAACCGCTGAGGAAGAACACCGGAAAGATTACGAAATTCATGATCGCGGCAAAATTGTCGAGGGTGCGCGTGAAAGACGCGGTGAGGATGCCGATTCCTGCGCAGGCAAGCGACGTGATGACCAAACCGCCGGCAAGGAGCACGAAGTTGGTTTTGGAGCCGATGTATCCGAGCAGCGCGAGTAACACGATCAGAATCAGGGCCTGGAGGACGGCTGCAAGTGCTGCAGACAGCACTTTGGCAATGACGATCCAGAAGTGGGGCAGTGGCGCGATGATCATCATGCGCATGACGCCGGATTCCTTGTCATAGACCGTGGTCAATGCCGCCAGCATGGCGCCGAACAGCATGGTCATGCCGATGACGCCGGCAACCAGGAATGACTGATAGGGAATACCGCGCGAGTCCCCGATCACGGTGCCAAATCCCGCGCCGATAACAAATAACCAGATCAACGGGCGCACCATGGCCGATACGAGTCGCGTTTTCTGCCGCAACATGCGCAGTACTTCGCGTTCAAGAACGGCGTAGATTGGCCGCGCGATCATGATCTGAGCGCCTTGCCCGCAGAGATCCACATGAACACGTCGTTCAGGTTCGGGCGCCGCACGCGCCAGGCTGTCGTTTTCTCTCCGACTTCCGATTGCAGGTTTGCAAGCGTGGCTATTTCTTCCGCGCCGTGGCGGAAGAACGCGACATCTCCGTCGACCAGGCATTCGCCGAGTTTTGGTTCCAGGTGTTTGCGCAATGCGTCAAGATCCTGCGCTTCGACTTCCAGGATATGTTGCCCCAGTCTCGCAACCAGGTCTTGCGGATTGCCTTCTTCTACCAGCTTGCCCTTGCGTACAAATACCACTCGGTCGCACGGATACGCTTCTTCCAGGTAATGAGTGGTCAGCAAAACGGTCATGCCGGTTCGGGCACGCAGTCGCTCGATAAAGCGCCAGATGCGCCGGCGGTTGGGGAGATCGAGACCGATGGTGGGTTCATCGAGGAACAGTACACGAGGTTCGTGCAGCACGCCACGCACGATGTCCAGTGCGCGGCGCATGCCGCCCGAAAGAGTCGCGACCGGCTTGTCGCGCCGGTCTGTCATTTCAAACAATTCGAGCAACTCCGCAGAGCGCTGGTCACTGATGGCTGGCGGCAGGTTATACAGGCGCCCGGCGAAACGCAGGTTCTCCCTGACCGTCAGGGTGCGGTCGAGAGCTGATTCCTGAAACACGAGGCCGATCTGGCGGCGTGCCTGGACCGGGTGCCGCGAAACATCGACCTCACCGATTCGCACGCGTCCCTCTGTCGGTCTGACCAGCGTCGCCAGCATGTGGATGGTCGTTGTCTTGCCGGAACCGTTGGGGCCGAGGAGCCCAAAAAACTGTCCGGCTGGAATTTCCAGATCGAGGCCGTCCACAGCGGTGACGTTGCCGTAGCGCTTAACGAGTCCGGCCGCGGAGATCGCGGCCGGAGAAGCGGGTTCGTCGATCGCGTTGGCGATCATGTAACTGGCGTGGTGTTGTTCCGGGGTGCAGGCTCTGCTGAATCACGGGCGGCCAGTTTGCGCGAGTTCTTGTCATCGCGGAACATGATGATTTTTTTGACCTCTGCCGCCGGTGGTTGTGGCTGCTGTGCGAGTTCGACCTGCTCGGTGACGAGTTGGTGGTAAGGTGACTTGTCACATACCGGATCGGCATTGGTGGCATCGCCGGTCAGCATGAAAGCCTGGCAGCGGCAGCCGCCGAAGTCCTTGGTTTTCTCCGAACAACTCCTGCACGGTTCCTGCATCCATTCGTCGCCGCGATATGCCGCGAATCCGGGAGACTCCTGCCAGATCCAGCGCACGTCGTGGTCACGCACGTTCGGGAATTCGAGACCGGGCAGCATCCGCGCTTCGTGGCATGGCAGCGCCAGCCCGTCTGCCGCGACGTTGAGAAACGTCGTTGCCCAGCCGTTCATGCACGCTTTGGGGCGGTCGGCGTAATAGTCCGGCACGACAAAATACACCTTCATCTTGTTGCCGACGCGTTCGCGAAAGCGATTGGTGATCTCTTCGGCGCGTTCCAGTTGCGGCCGGCTGGGCATCAGGTGCTTGCGGTTTTCCATCGCCCAGGCGTAATACTGGCTGTTTGCCAGTTCGACGTGCTCGGCGCCCATGGCTTCTGCCATGTTCAGAATCTCTTCGATATGGTCGATGTTGAGGCGGTGCAGGACCACGTTGAGCACCATCGGATACTCGTACTCCTTGATCAGCTTTGCCACCTTTGACTTCAGATCGAAGGTGCGCGTGCTCGACAGGAAGTCATTCAGCTCTTTGGTGGAATCCTGAAAGGACAGCTGTATCTGGCCAAGGCCGCCTTCCTTGAAAGCGGCGATGCGTTTCTCTGTCAGACCGATTCCCGAGGTGATCAGGTTGACGTAGTAACCCATCTTGCTGGTTTCTGCCACCATGATCTCGACGTCGTCGCGCATCAATGGTTCGCCGCCGGAAATGCCCAGTTGCACAGCGCCAAGTTCGCGCGCCTCGCGAAAGGTCTTGAGCCATTCTTCGGTGGTCAATTCCGGACCGAACGTGGCGTAGTCCACCGGGTTGTAACAGAACACACAGTGCAACGGGCACTTGTAGGTGATCTCGGCGTTAACCCAGAGCGGGCCGTTAACTTTCTTGCTGTCGGATCCAGCCTTTTGCATATGCTGCCTCCAGAAAATCGATCACATCCTGGCGCAAATCCGCGCCCGGAAAGGCGGTCTCGAGATCGGCAACGATCTGCGATACCGTTTTGCTGCCATCCACCCGCTTCATGATCTCGCCGGAACTGCCCGGCAATTTCACCATGCCTTCCGGATAAAGCAGCACGAAGCTGTCTTGCGCCGGTTCCCACTGGAATCGGTACTGCTTGACCAATGCGACTTTCAGGTTCTCCGAAAGTTTTTGTCCGGACGAATCACTCATCGGGCATCCTTTGGATGGCTCCGGTCTTTTCCTTGCCAATGCCGTAGGTAACCTGCATCGAATCCAGCATGGTCCAGAGCACATCGAGCTTGAACTGCAGTATTTCCAGCGCCCGTTCCTGCTGTTCACGCGTGCGGAAATGGTCGAGCGTCACGCGCAGCCCATGTTCGACGTCGCGGCGAGCCTCGGTCAAACGTTTGCGGAAGTAGGCGTAGCCGGTTGGCTCAATCCACGGGTAATGCTGTGGCCAGGTGTCCAGCCGCTTTTGATGAATCGTTGGCGCGAACAATTCGGTCAGCGACGAGCAGACCGCTTCCTGCCAGGGCGCGCTGCGTGTGAAGTTTACGTACGCGTCAACTGCGAAGCGCACACCGGGCAGCACGTGCTTCAATGACATGACGTCGTCGCGCTTCAGTCCGACGGCATCGCCCAGCGCCAGCCAGGCCTCGATGCCGCCCTCGTCGCCTTCGTGCCCGTCATGGTCGAGGATGCGTTGTATCCACAGGCGGCGATGGTCGCGATCGGGCATGTTGGCGAGTACGCCAGCGTCCTTGATCGGTATCTTGATCTGATAATAAAAGCGATTGATCACCCAACCGCGAACCTGTTCCTCGGTACACTTGCCGCCGTTCATCGCAATGTGGAACGGATGGTAAATGTGATAGCGCTTGTCCTTGGCGCGCAGTCTTTGTTCGAATTCTTCCTTGCTCCAGGGCATTGTCTCGGCGGCACCCATATTTTTCTCCTTACGGCTCCAAACGCTCAGATTCTGATGTCCATGCCGTCGAACGAAATCTCGATATTCTCGCTCTCGAGTTGACGGCGCTCATCCGAATCTTCCCGAAGAATCGGGTTGGTATTGTTGATGTGTATCAGGATCTTGCGTTTCGCCTTGAGCGGGCGAAGCGTTTCAATCATGCCGCCTGGGCCGGACTGCGGCATGTGGCCCATGTCCAGTGCCATCTTGTTGGCAATGCCGAGCCTGGCCATTTCGTCGTTGGTCCAGGTGGTGCCGTCGACCAGCAGACAATCCGCTTCTTCCATGAAGGGTTTGACATGGGGTTCGACTTCGGCGAGTCCCGGCGCATAAAACAGTTTCTTTCCGCTGCGCGTGTCCGTGATCCGCATGCCGATGTTGTCGCCTTCGTGAGGATCATTCCGGTGCGGGGAGTAGGGCGGTGCCTTGCTACTCAGGGGCACAGCGGTGAATTCAAGGTTGTCGATACCGACTGCGGAGAACTTGTTGCCCGAATTCGTTGGAATCTGGTGCCAGTTCACGCCGCAGTAATGTTCCAGGATCTTCAGCAACGGATTGCCGGTGGTGAGATCCTCATATGCCATGTCGGTACAGTAGAGTTCCAGCGGGGTCTTGCCTTCGCGCAGCATCAGGAGCCCGGTGGTGTGATCGATCTGTGCATCCATCAGGAACACCGAGCGTACCGCAGTGTCCCTTATGGCTCGTGCCGGCTGAAGTTCCGGAAAGGAGCGAAACTGCGTCAGGATGTCGGGGGATGCATTAAACAACGCCCAGTTGGTGTCGTCGCCCGAGACGGCGATCGACGATTGCGTGCGCGCCTTCGCGTTGATGGTCCCTTTGCGCAAGCCGTCACAGTTGGGGCAGTTGCAGTTCCACTGGGGAAATCCTCCACCAGCGGCCGATCCGAGCACTCTGATTCGCATGATGAGTTTGTGATGCGTTGATTGTGGATGAAAAAAACGAAAGCCCCTGACGGGGCTTTCATTCTGCACTTCGCCGCGATTAGCGGTTGGCGATGTACATCGTTACTTCGAATCCGAAGCGCATTTCGCTGTACTCAGGCTTGGTCCACATGTGATTGATCTCCAAATTATCAGGTTGATGGATACTCTTTCGGACATTCGACGATGAACTCTCGCTTTTTGCCCGGGTTTCAGCTTCAACCGCCTGTCAAACCTGCGCCAACTCGACCGAGTCAAGACTGCAGGATTCAGGGCGAATGCTTCTGACTGACCCCGGGAGCTATTGTCGATTCCCGGCCGTTTCGGTGCCGCAGAAAAATCAGCAAAACCCTCTCATGATTATCATGAGATTTGGACCGAAACTTTACTCGGCTCAACAGCTTGCATAGTCTTGCAAAATGACATCAGTGACTTTCGGGGAGACCGGTCCGGCCCTCGATCCATTTGTTTCCTGGTACCGCGAGAGGCCAACCCAGTTGGCATTTGCGGTGTCACTGCTGTTGCACGCGCTGGTGATCGCGCTCATTCCCGGGTTTCGATCAGTCCCGCTGGAAACGCCGAGCGTATTGACAGTCCGGATCGTCGAAAACGAAATCGTGGCAGAGCGATCACCGCAGCCCGTGACGGAGGTGCCGGAGCGGGTGCAGCCGCCACAGCCGCTATCGCCTCCGGAATTCTTGCCCCCGGTTCCGCAACCGAGAGTCGTCGAACAGGAGCCGGTCAGGCCTCGCCAGGCGCTCGAGCCGCAGCCCGCGCCCCTATTGCGGCAACCGGAACAACCGATGGTGGAGCCGGTCGACCGACCGCAGCTTGCGCCTGCCGTCCCGCGCCAAAGAACGCAAGTGCAACCCGAAATTCTCACGCGGCCGACGCTGACCCCGAACCAGCCGCTTGCCCCCGTCGTCCGGCAAGAGCCTGTAGCACCGCTTGAAGCGCCACCCCAGCAGATCACGGAAGTCCGCCGCCAGCCGCGGGTGGTCAGACCGGTGCCGGTCGAGGCACAACGCCCGGATGTCGCGCCATCCGTCACACCACCAGTACAGATTCAGCAACAGCGGGTCGAGCGGCCTGAGGCCCCGCCCCAGCAAATTGCCGAAGTTCGGCGCGAGCCGCGGGTCGTAACTCCGGCCCCGTCCCGGCCGCTACCGGATGCCCCACCGCCGGCCGTATCGCCAGTGCGGATTCAGCAACCCGCTTCAGCCCAGGCGGCGCCGGCTCAGCCGGTGCCAGCCGAGCCGGTGCCGGTTGAACGGACGAAGCCGCAGGCGGCCGCCGCGGCAGCGCCGCCAGCCAGCGTCGCGGCAAGGCCGAGTGTGCCGGTGCCGGCCGCGGCTCCGGTGGTCGCGGCGCCCCCCCCGCCCGTACCTGCCCCGGCACCTGCGAAGCCGGTAGTCGAGGCAGTCGAGCCGTCGGTGCTGGAGGCCTACCGGAATTCGGTGTCGCAGGAAGTCATGAAGCACATGAGTTATCCACGCGTCGCTGTCCGGCGCAAGTGGGAGGGAAAAACGATCGTCGAGATGCAGTTGTCGGCGGAAGGCGATGTCACCCAGCTCAGTGTTGCCGAGTCCAGCGGAAAGGATGTGCTTGATGAGGCGGCAGTTGCAATGGTCCGGCGATCACTACCGTTGCCGAAACCGCCGCCAGGCGTGCGTTCGGTCAGGGTGCCGGTGGTATTCAGGCTACAGGGTTGATCACGCCCGAACCCCTTGCATGACAAATGCCGCTGCCGACGGGCTGTATCCACCGATTGATGCATTCGACCGAAGGACGCTTGCGGTAACGTCACCGCATGGCCTTTATGTCGAGCAAAGCGGGAATCCGTCCGGCTTTCCTGTCGTGTTCTTGCATGGCGGCCCGGGCAGCCAGACCAATCCGGATCACCGCCGTTATTTCGATCCCGCTTTTTACCGTGTGGTGCTGTTTGACCAGCGCGGCTGTGGCCGTTCTACGCCTGCCGGCTGCACGCAAGCCAACACGACGTGGGATCTGGTGGGCGACATGGAAGAAATCCGGCGCAGTCTGAAAATCGACAGGTGGCTGCTGTTCGGCGGGTCATGGGGCAGTACGCTTGCATTGGTCTATGCCGGTCTACACCAGCAACGGGTTGCCGGGATGATTCTGCGCGGCGTGTTTCTTTCCGATCGCCCGGAATTGGACTGGTATCTCAACGGCTTGCGCCGATTTGTGCCCGAAGCCTGGCAACGGCTGACCGGGGGCGACCCGGAGCGCATCATCGAGCGTTATCATCGTGACGTGAATCATGTAGATCGGGCTTTTGCGGTCGAAGCCGCGCGTCGCTGGGTTGAGTACGAGCAGAGTGTCATGGCGATTGGCGCTGTTTCCACACCATCGGCAGGCGTTGGTGACGAATCCGCCTTGCTTGCGCGCGCCCGTGTGCAACTGCATTATCTGGCTGCCGGCTGTTTTCTGCGTGAGGGTCAGTTGTTTGAAAGCGCAAACGGGATCCAGGCACCTGCCATCGTAGTGCAAGGACGCACGGATATGGTTTGTCCGCCGGTGACGGCATTTGAGCTGAGCCGGCGGTTGCCGAATGCGCAATTGCGTGTCATCGAGCAGGCGGGTCATTCTGCAGCAGGGCAGCGGCTGGCACCGGCTTTGCGCAGCGCGGCCGACGATATGCGTACCGTTGTTGCAGCGACAGCATGAGCCTGCGTTTTCGCATCAATCTGGTTATCACCGCAGTGGTTGCGGGTTTTGCGGTCGTGACGGCCTACCTTCTGGTCGGCGACCTGAGCAAATCCATCAACGAAGAAATCGAGGCCGGCACGCGAGTCACGGTGCAACTGCTCGAAACAGTCATCGCCAGCTCGCAGGAAGTCGCTGCGGGTGGCAACGAGATGGTCGGGCTGGCGATGTTTCTGCGCGATGCGGGCCGGGTGCGTGCCAATGAAATTCGCCTCTACGACGCGCTGGACAATCTGATCTACGAGTCGCCCCCATCCGTTTACAAACAGGGCAGATGGGCGCCGGAATGGTTCGCGTCCCTGGTGCGCCCCCCTGTCAGGGAGTTTCGCCTGTCCATGCCGGGAGGCACGATCGTGGTAACCCCTGATGCGTCGCGGTCGATTCTCGATGCCTGGGACGAGCTGAAATGGCTGGGCGGGTTACTGGTGGCGTTCTTCGTGTTGCTGAATCTTGTCGTTTTCTGGCTGCTTGGCCGTGCGATGCAGCCGCTGGGCGGTATCCTCAAGGGACTTTCGGAGATGGAACAGGGCCGCTTTTCCGTACGGTTGCCTGATTACGACTTGCCGGAATTCGCCTCGATCAGCCACACGTTCAACCGTATGGCACAGGCGCTGGAGGACAGCATGATGGAAAATCGCCGTCTCGCGCTGGTTGCGCAACAGTCGAGCGATGCCATCATCATCCACGACCTCTCCGGCCGGGTGTCGTTCTGGAATGCGGCGGCGGAAAGGATGTTTGGTTACCAGGCGAACGAGATTCTTGGCAGATCCGCGACCAAAATTGCACCACCGGAGCGGCAGTCCGAACTGCGCGAAACCCTCGAGGCGATTCGCCGCCGCAAGCGTGTCGAACATTTCGAGACCCAACGCCTGACCAAGTCGGGCGAGCGCGTTGACGTTGCACTGTCGGCGGCTCCGCTGGTTGATCCGGCAACGGACGAGGTAATCGGCGAGATTTGCGCCATGCGCGATATGACCGAGCACAAGCGAATGCAGGCCACGGAACAGGAACTCGAGCGCAACCGGCGGCTGACGCAGCTGATCCAGTCGAAGCTGGAAGAAGAACGCCGCAATATCGCCCGTGAACTGCACGACGAACTGGGGCAGTGCGTGACCGCGATCAAGACGGTGGGAACCGCGATTGCCAACCGCCGCGATGAAACATCGGAAGAAACGCGCAAAAACGCCGGTACCATCGTCTCGGTCGCATCGCATATCTACGACGTTGTTCATGGCATTATCAGGCAATTGCGTCCGAGCGCGCTCGACCACCTGGGGTTGCGAGAAGCACTGCGTGACGCGGTCGCTGTCTTTCAGTCGCGACACCCGGAACTTGCCGTGAGCATCAACATGGGTGAGGAAATCGACGGCTTCGGAGAAAGCATCAACATTACGGTGTATCGCATTGTTCAGGAATGTCTGACCAACGTGGCACGCCACGCCGAAGCGACGCAGGCGGTGATTTCGGTATCAAGAATAAAGGACCCGGGCTGCGGCGAAGCGCTGGAGTTGCGGGTGAAGGACAACGGCAAAGGGCTGGATGACCAGGTTGATTTGTCTGGTTCCAGGCGTTTCGGGCTGATGGGGATGCGGGAGAGGGTGCAGGCGTTTGGCGGCAATCTGGAAATCTCCGGTGGACCGGGCCAGGGCGTGCTGGTGAAAGCGGTCATTCCGGTCAAACAGCCGCAGCCCGAGCTGGCGGCGCTCGGCTGATGCGCCAAGGCCGCAGGTAATCAGGAATGCGCGATCAAGACATAGGAGTAATGCTGGTCGACGACCATGCCGTCGTGCGAATGGGGTTTCGCTTGCTGCTCGAAGGCTCGAGCGATATAAAGGTCCTGGGTGAGGCCGACAGCGGCGAGGAAGCAGTGCGCCGCTTTGGCGAAATGAAACCGGATGTCATTGTGATGGACATTTCAATGCCCGGAATTGGCGGTCTCGAAGCCATAGACCGGATTCTTGCAAAAGACCCGGGGGTGCGCATCCTGGTGTTGTCGGCGCACGAGGACGCGATGCACGCGCGGCGTGTCCTCAAAGCGGGTGCGGCCGGCTATCTCACCAAGCGCAGTGCAGCGGAGGAACTGATCCGGGCGATCAGGGTGGTTTCGCAGGGCAAGACCTACCTCGAGCCCGGCATCGCGCAACAGATGGCGGTTGAGCAGGTCTCGGGGCAGCGTAATCCGGTAGATACCCTTAGCGAAAAGGAGTTCAAGGTGTTCCTGTCACTGGCCAGCGGCCGCTCGGTTCAGGAGATAGCCGAGGTCATGTCGCTCAGCCCGCGCACGGTCGGCACCCATCTGTACAACATCAAACAGAAGCTGGGGGCATCAAACAGTGCCGAACTGGCCATTATCGCGATACGGGCAGGGCTCATAGACCCTTGAAATACATGTATATTTTCTTAATCTCCCAGGCCATCGGGACGTTTCTAATGAAAATCATGAGTGGCTTTTACGCGTTTTGCGCTGTTGACCCGGCCGCGGGATAGCGAGAATGCGTACGTCGGTTGTACAGACACCCCGGTTAGTAAAACTTTCATGAAGAGGAATCAAACCATGTGGACCAAACCCGAATTCACCGAAATGCGTTTTGGCTTTGAAGTCACGATGTACATCGCCAACCGCTAATTACCGGTTAGTGTCGAAAAAGGCTGCCTTCGGGCAGCCTTTTTCGTTTGTGGCCTCTTTATCCTTTATGGTGTCGTAAACTGGAACTATCTGAAACAAATAAAAAGAGCAGAGGAGGAGCAGGTGGACAGGAACAGCCAAACGGCCGTCGCTTGGGTCGCATATGGGGTTTTGAACAACCCTCTGAAGATCGTTTCATTACCCGCCAGGCCGGTTTGTCTGGCATTGACAATCGTGGCCGGTTCGTTGGCTGCAACGGCGGCTCTCGCCGAGGAAGAAACGATCAATGTCGCGCCCGTCGTGGTGACGCCGACGCGGGTAGAGCAATCGAGTTTTGACCTGCCGGTTTCGGTCGATGCGTTTGACAAGCAGGACATCCAGACTGCACAGCCACAGGTCAACGTTTCGGAAGTGCTGGTCAAGGCCCCCGGAGTGGTTGCCAATGACCGGCAGAACTTCACACAGGATCTTCAAATCTCCATCCGTGGTTTCGGAGCCCGCGCTGCATTTGGCGTACGCGGCATACGGATCATCGCCGATGGTATTCCGCTCACCATGCCTGACGGCCAAAGCCAGGCAGGCAATATCGACCTTGGCACCGCCGAGCGCGTCGAAGTGCTGCGCGGCCCGTTTTCGTCGCTCTACGGCAATTCGTCGGGCGGCGTCATCAACGTGTTTACCGAAGACGGACCTGAGCAACCCACGGTGACGGGTTCGGCCTGGGTGGGCGATTTCGGCAGTAGCAAAATTGACCTGAAGGCGGGCGGCCAACAAGGCCTCGTCAATTATGTTGCCAATGTGTCCCGCTATGATACTGACGGTTATCGGGAACACAGTGCGGCCACACGCGATATTTTGAACACGAAAGTGCGTATGGATGTCAGCGATGACACCAGCGTTACCGTCATTGCGAACGCACTGCGCCAGCCGGATTCACTGGATCCCGGCAGCTTGACGAAAGCGCAAGTCGAGGCTGATCCGACACAGGCAGCCGCTTCGTCGATTCTGTATAACACCCGCGAGTCCGTAGACAATTCCCAGGCGGGTGCCGTACTTGAGCAGCGATTGTCTTCTTCGGATACTCTCCGCTTTGCCGGTTACGCTGGAACGCGGGATGTGGAAGGATACCTCGGGTTCGGTGGCACGGCTTTCACCGTGGGTCGTGGCGTCATTGGACTGGACCGGGAATTCTATGGCCTTGACGCCCGATGGACACGGCAAACCCTGTTGGCAGACAGACCAATGACATTCACCATTGGCCTGAACTACGACAACATGGAGGAACGGCGTAAGAGCTGGTCGAATAATTTCGGTGTCAAGGGCGAGTTGGGGCGCGACGAGGACAACACGGTATTCAATTTCGATCAGTTTGCTCAGGCCGAGTGGCTGCTCACAGATCGCTGGAGCGTCAGTGGAGGTCTGCGGCACAGCACGGTGAAGTTCGAGAGCAAGGATTACTTTGTTACCGGCACAAACCCGGACGATAGCGGCAACCTCGAATTCAGCGAAACAACGCCGGTGATCGGGGCCGTGTTCAAGGTTACCCCGGTATTCAATCTCTACGCCAACTATGGCAAAGGTTTCGAGACGCCAACGTACGTCGAGCTGGCTTACGCCTCCTCCGACGGATCGGTGACCGGGCTGAACTATGACTTGAAAGCGTCGACCAGCAACAACTACGAGATTGGCGCAAAGGCCTTCCTGGGCGCATATACGCGCGTCAACGCCGCGGTTTTCGTGATTGATACCAAGGACGAGGTGGCAGTGTTCACCAATCAGCGCGGCCGCGCGGTTTATCAGAATATCGACGGGACCAGCCGCGAGGGTTTCGAACTGACGATCGACAGTGAGTTCGGGAATGGCCTCGCCGGGCTGCTAACTTATTCCTACATCGATGCGACCTATGACAATGCGTTCGGATCGTGCGTCGGAGTGTGTTCGACGCCCGCAGGACCGAATACTCTGGTACCTGCCGGCAATAAAATCCCCGGCATTCCGGCGAATGTCGTCTACGGCGAGCTCGCCTGGGCCAGCGGCGATGGCATGTTCACTGCGTTGGAAGTGCGCTGGAGCGACAAGGTCTTCGTAAACGATATCAACGACGAGTTTGCCGACGCATACACTGTCATGAACTGGCGTCTTGCCTTCCAACAGGCCATTGCAGGCTGGAGGGTCACCGAGTTCGCCCGGGTCAACAATATTCTTGACGAGCAGTACGTGGGTTCCGTGGTTCTCAACGACTCGGACCGTGCCTATTACGAACCTTCGCCGGGCCGCAACTTCATCGTCGGCGCGTCGCTCAGCTACGCGTTCTGAACCCGCCACGTTGACTTGCTGGCAGGGCAAGGCAAGGAGCCCCGCGGGACTGTAGGTCCGGGGGGGTTGTCAGTGCCTGAAAGGGCGCCTAAGATTTGGCGCTAACCAATAAGAATCAAGGAGTCGTAAAGGTGCAATCAGCCGGTCGATACACGAATGTGGCGATTATCCTGCACTGGATTGTTGCGGTGCTGGTGTTGGTCCTGATTGGGCTTGGCGTGTATATGGTCGATATTCCACGCGGCACGCCTGAACGCGCCTACTTCTATAACCTTCACAAATCGATCGGGCTGACGACGGGGATTATTGTTCTGATCCGTTACTGGTGGCGCAGGAGAAATCCGCCACCGCCACTGCCCTCGTCGATGCCGGCGTGGCAGGTCACCGCATCGAACATCAGCCATGCATTGCTGTACGCCATGCTGATCATGATGCCCATCGCCGGTTTTACCGCTTCGCAGTTCACCAAGTATGGCGTCACGTATTTTGGATTGTTCAAGATACCGCCGATGGGGCCGCAAAACCAGGTGTTATACGATTTCTTCCAGGGCGTGCATGAGAACACGTCCTACGTTTTGATGGTCGTCGTGATTGTGCACATCCTCGCAGCGCTGCAGCATCTGTTACTGAAAAAAGACGGCATATTCCAGAGGATGTTGCCTGGCGGCTAGCCCGCGATGCGGCCAGGCCGTTGCCAGGCAAGGCCGCCGATGCCACTGCGCAGCCTGACGCCCTCGCAGTGTGATGCCCGCTCGCATTGAAATCTCCAACGATGGCTTCGGCACTGCGCGTCGCGACAGCGGCACGCAGGTGGCAGGCGCCGCTGGCTGTTTACCCGGGTGCAAATTCATTGCGTATTTTGTTCGTCGCCTTTTCCGCAATCTGCGCGGCGGTTTTAAAGTGATTTATCGGTATCAGACTGGAGTAACGATCAAATGAATACCCCTGCGAAGAGTGGTGACGAAGGCAAACCCAAGCTGATAGTCCGAAACGCCCGCCTGGAGGATATCGCCACCATTCAATCCGTGTATCGAAAGGTCTATTCGGATATACCGGGGTATTCGGAAGCGCAACTTCGAGGGCAGATGCTGACCTTTCCGATGGGCCAGTTCGTCGCGGAGTACGAAGGTCAGGTTGTTGGCTACTGTGCCACTTTCCGCATTTCAGAGCGCGTTGCCTTCCAGCCGCATGACTGGATGGAGATTACCGGTAGCGGCTTCGCTTCGCGCCATGAGTCGGATGGCGACTGGTTATACGGCATGGAAGTTTTCGTTGACCCGCAGATGCGGGGCTCTCGCATTGGGCAGCGCCTGTACAACGAACGCAAGGACTTGTGCACTCGTCTCGGCCTGAAGGGGATTGTATTCGGCGGTCGGTTGCCAGGTTTGTCCCGCCGCTGGAAGAAGGTCGGTTCGGCCGACGCGTATGTAAATCTGGTCAAGGAAAAGAAGATAAGAGACCGGGTGCTGAGCTTTCAGTTGCGAAATGGCTTCGAAGTCATGGGTGTGCTCGCGAATTATTTGCCCACGGACCGGGAATCAATGGGCTATGCAGCCCATCTCATCTGGCGTAACCCGAAATATCAAAATCCGACTCGGGATGTGCGCCAGCAGCGTGGCAGGATTTCGGAAACGGTTCGTGTGTCGTTGGTGCAGTATCAACAGCGGCGCGTATCTTCTTTCAAGGAGTTCGGACACCAGGTCGAATACTTCGTCGATGTGGTGGCAGACTACAAATCGGATTTTGTCGTTTTCCCCGAGCTGTTCACGCTGCAATTGCTGTCGATCGAGAACCAGCAGATCCCGGCATCCGCGGCGATAGAGACGCTGACCGGGTACACGGAACCCCTGAAGGAACTGCTTTCGGATCTGGCTGTGCGATACAACATCAACATCATTGGCGGTTCGCATCCAACACACGACGAAAGCGGCAACATACTCAACATTTGTTATGTCTGCTTGCGAGACGGGTCGGTGCACGGCCAGGCGAAGATTCATCCGACGCCGAACGAGCGTTACTGGTGGAACATCGAGGGCGGTGACGATCTGCATACGATCATGACCGATTGCGGCCCGATCGGGGTGATGATCTGCTATGACTGCGAGTTCCCGGAGCTTGCCCGGCATCTGGTTGATCAGGGTGCACAAATCCTGTTTGTCCCATTCTGTACCGATGAGCGTCAAAGTTACATGCGCGTCCGGTATTGTGCCCAGGCGCGAGCTGTCGAGAACCAGTGTTTTGTCGCAATGGCCGGTAATGTCGGCAATCTGCCCAATGTCGACAATATGGACATCCAGTACGCGCAAAGTTGCATCCTCACGCCGTGTGATTTCCCGTTTGCACGCGACGGCATCGCCGCCGATACGACACCGAACGTTGAAATGGTTGCGTTTGCCGATTTGCGACTGGAAGACCTCAAGGCCGGCCGCAGGTCGGGTACGGTGCAGAACCTGAAAGACCGCCGGTTCGATCTTTACTCGGTAAACTGGAAGCGCCGCAGTATCTGAGCGGGGACCGCAAAGCGGCAGCCGGTCAGCCTACGGCCTGCAAGGCAGGAGTTTCCGGGGTGAAGACACCAGTGGCGCTGCCTGAAATCAATCGGTTACGGCGCTTCGGGAAGACGCGCAAGGATACTATTGACAATCATTCTCATTATGATTTAGCCTCGGCATCACAGTTTTGTCGATGACTGGGGAAACCGCCCGTGTACGTCTGTCTCTGCAATGGGGTAACAGAACACCAGATCCGCGATGCTTTATCGCAGGGGGCAGGGTCATTGCATGATCTTCGCAGCACGCTTGGTATCGCTACCTGTTGCGGCCGCTGCGCTGAATGCGCGCAGGAAATCATCGAGGAAGCAACATCCCTGACGGACCCGGTTCCGGGCCTCCAGACCGTCTAGGCCCTGGCAACCTGACGGTTTGCACTCGAGTGGTTGTTGGTGGTCATGCGCTGGCGGCTGTTGCCGCCTATAATTGCGCTGCATTCCAACTACGGAGTAAACATGAAGGGCGACGCAAAAGTCATCGGATATCTGAATCTGGTTCTGAAGAACGAGTTGACGGCGATTAACCAGTACTTTCTCCATTCGCGCATCTTCCGCAATTGGGGCCTGGGTCGGCTTGCCGAGCACGAGTACAAGGAATCCATCGACGAAATGAAGCACGCCGATTCTCTGATTGAGCGCATTCTGTTTCTGGAGGGATTGCCCAATCTGCAGGATCTTGACAAGTTGCTGATCGGTGAGAATCTGGAGGAATGCCTGCAATGCGATCTGAAGCTGGAATTGCGGGCACACCCGGCGCTCAAAGACGCGATCGCTCACTGTGAGACGGTGGGAGATTACGTGTCGCGGGAGTTGTTCGAGAACATTCTCGAGAGCGAAGAAGAGCACATTGACTATCTGGAAACCCAGCTCGAATTGATCGGCAAACTCGGTATCCAGAACTACACTCAGTCACAGCTGGGTGAATGAATTTCCGATAGTCTGTTGACCTTCCCCTGCGAGTAGTGCTCCCAATTCGCCCTGTAATGCTGTGCGGTGCCGCGCGAACTGGCGGTGTTGTCAGGCGGTTGCTCGCCCTGGCAACGGTGATGGTGCTTGCCGCCTGCGCAACCCAACGGGAACCGGTTGTGGTGCCCGAGCCCGAACCGGTCGTAATTCCGGAGCCGCGTATTGCGCTGGTTCTGGGAGGCGGCGCGGCAAAGGGTTTTGCCCATGTCGGTGTCATCAAGGCGCTTGAAGCGCACGATTTTTTTCCGGACATCGTTGTCGGCACCAGCGCGGGCAGCGTTGTAGGGTCCTTGTACGCGGCCGGTTATGACGGCTTCGAGCTGCAGCGTATTTCTCTTTCAATGAACGAGGATGCGGTGAGAGATTGGGTACTACCCAATCGCGGCTTCATTCGCGGCGATTCGCTGCAGGCCTTTATCAACGAGGCCGTTCAGAACCGCCCGATACAGGTTCTGAATCGCAAGCTCGCCGTTGTTGCAACCGACCTGCAGACGGGTGAGCCGATGGTGTTTCAGAGCGGCAACACCGGTATGGCGGTGCGCGCGTCAAGCAGCGTTCCGGGAATATTTCAACCGGTAAAGATCGGTACGCGCGAATATGTCGACGGCGGGCTGGTCAGTCCGGTGCCGGTCAAGATAGCCCGTGGATTGGGAGCCGACATCGTAATCGCGGTAAACATCTCCGAAATTCCGCAGCAAAACAAGGTCAGCGACACATTCGGGATACTTTTGCAAACATTCACGATCATGGGGCATGTGATCGCCCGGCAGGAGTTAAAGGAAGCTGATGTCGTGATTTCCCCGGACATCCGCGAATTGAAGTCGACCAGCTTCGATTCCAGGAATTACGCGATCATCGAAGGGGAGAAAGCGGGCCTGGCCGCAATTCCGCAGGTGCAGGGCGCGATCGATGCGTTCAAGGCCGCACAAACCGCTGCGGCTTCAACAACCGCGCAAGCGGCGGAGCAAGAACAAACGCCCTAGGTTATTAGGCGATCGCTTTGCAGACCTGTCCCGGCGGTCTGCAAAGACAACCCGGCCGCGCAGGCTTCCTCAAGCCAGTGCTCCGATTGGCTATTTCTGGACCGTGTGTTCCTGCGTAAACAGATGCACGTCGCGCTGCGGGAACGGAATCGAGATGCCTTCGCGGTCGAAGCGCAACTTGACCTCCCGGGTGATGGCCCAGTAGGTGTCCCAGTAGTCCTCGGTCTTTACCCAGGGGCGCACGACGAAATTGACGGATGATTCCCCCAGTTCGTGCAAACGGATGATCGCCTCGGGTTCGTCGAGAACCTTCTCGTTGGCAGCCACGATTTCCTTCAGAACACGCTCGGCTTTTTCGATATCGTCGGAATAGGAAATGCCGAATACCAGGTCGACGCGACGTGTCGCCTCGCTGGTGAGGTTCTTGATGATGTTCTGCCAGACCTGATTGTTCGGCACCACCAGCGTCTGGTTGTCGAACGTGAGCACAGTGGTGTTGACCAGGCTCATGTGGCGAACGGTGCCGAATGCGCCGTTGACATCGACCACATCACCGACGTCGAACGGCCGGTAGATCAGAATCATCAACCCGGATGCGAAGTTGGATAAGGAATCCTGCAGCGCAAAACCGATAATGAACCCGGCGATGCCCAGACCGGCCAGCAGCGGGCCGAGGGAGATGCCAAGCTGCGAAAGACCGATCAACAGCCCCAGCACCAGAATGACGCTTCGCGTTGCTGAAACGATCATGCGCTGGAGCAACTGCGTCAGGCTAACTTGCATCGAGCCGAGCGCGCGTTTGGTTACCATTTCGCCGAGTGCGGCCACTTTCCAGGCAATGGCGAGAATGATAAGGAAGATGAAGAACTGGAAGGTGATGCGGGCACCGTTGTCCGCCATCCAGCCGGTAATGCCGTCGAAGAAATCGGTAGCGATTCCGGTGACCACGTTCAGATCGAAGATCTCGGTCGTGATCGCTCCGGTTGCCGCGATTAGCTGGGCGTTGAACGTTGACGAGTCCAGCCCCAGTTCGTCCATTCTCTTGGCACGCTTGCGCAGAATGTCCGCAATCGCCAGCATGTGCTTTTCCGTTACCGCAATCTTGGCGATGAGTTCCTCGTTTTTCGGCAAGGTTGCCAGTTGCCTGCGCAGCTTGTTGAGCTGGTCCATGGTGACATCAAGATAAGCAGAGGCATTTTCCCCGCCACGAACGACTTGCCTCCTGACAGATGCTTCGGTGGCACGGGTATCCATGCCCATGTCAGCGGCGATCGTGTTGTTCGCAATCAGCGCATCAATCAGTTTGTCGTGTGCCCTTGCCGATACCTCGAGATCGGCAATCAATGCGGCTTGTTCCAGCGCGGTTTGGCTCGGCCTGGGCAGTTCAAGGCCACGCTGGATGTACGAGAGTTGTTTTCCAATATGGTCGGGCAGGGTATCCAACAGCGAGACGATCTCGACGCCTGATGTGCTCGTGTCGCTACCTTCGGGTCGATCAGCGACATAGTTTTTTGCCGTCGTATGTACCAGCGTGATCAACTGATCGAGTGCGCGCGAGACACGCGCGTCAAGAATCGCCTGGCGCGCGCCTTCTGCCGCCGTCCGCGCCGCGGTCAATTCGTTCAGTGCTGCCTGGTATTCGGCAATTTGCGCCAGATTCGCAGCCAGTTTTTCCCTTGCCTGGTCTTGCGCGGCGGAATCGGAAGCAACGGATGAAGCCGTGGAATCAGCTGCGTTGTTCTCCTGAGCCTGTGCAATGGGGCAAATTGCAATTGCGGCGGCGATCAGGGCGGCGAAACGCCAATGGCGAATGCTGGGTGCGGATATCCGAATCATGTGTGGTGTTCCCGGGTTACTGTGACGGTGGGCGGAGTGCCTGTAAGCCTCCAGCCTTACCGCTATATCGCAAAAAAGCAGGCACGTAAATTATTCGTGTCGTTGCTGCCCGCCAGGAAATGACGCCGGGCCGGAATCTAGCAGATTTGACTGCGTCTGCACACGCCAAATTTGAGGTGATGGCCAGCTCCAACGCATCCCTGGTGCGGCCAACGGACCGAGAGCCGAACGGGTTACCGTGCGTATTCTCATTGGCGGGACGGCGTGAGACTCCAAAAAAATGCTAAGCTTTCCGCTCCGATGATTTGTGTAAGGAAGAGAGTCCGATTGCGACTGATCCATACCTTTGCCGTTGCCTTGGTTTGCATGATTCAGGGATGCGCCACCTCGCAGCCACACCTGCCGCCGGTGACGGACACACCAACCGGGAACAGAGAGACTGGCAAGATCATCTGGCATGATCTGATTACGCATACGCCTGAGGCGTCGAAACGGTTTTATCGGGAACTGTTCGGATGGGAGTTCGAGGACCTGGGGCTGGACTTCGGTTTCGGCCGCACCGTAAATTACACACTGATTCGTAATCGGGGTGAGTTGGTCGGCGGTATGGTGGATGCAAATCTGCTGGGCCGTCCTAATCCGGAGCAATTGTCGCAGTGGGTTGTGGCGATGTCGGTGGACGATCTTGAGGCGGCTGTCGCAACCGCGATGGAGGGGGGTGGCAAGGTACTCACACCGTCGACGGATGTCGGCGAGCGGGGGAAGATCGCGCTGATCGAAGACAATCAGGGTGCCACGCTTGTCTTATTGCAGACGCGGCATGGCGATCCGGGTAATGAAGATCTCCAATTAGGCAGTTTTCTCTGGGACGAAGTATGGACCGGGGATATCGAGAGTTCGATTTCTTTTTATGCCGGAATTGCGAAACTCGAGGTGAGCACAATTGCCATGGCAAACGGGTCCGCCTATCAATACATGGGCAGCGCCGGAAGAGCGCGTTTCGGATTCTTGCAAACGCCCATCGAGAACTTGCCACCGACCTGGACGAGCTACTTGCGGGTGAAGGAACCGGCCGCAGTCGTGGCGCGAGTCCCTGGCCTGGGCGGGCGCGTGTTGGTGCCCTTGCGAAACAGGGGTGAGTCGGAACAGGTCGCGTTGATCGCCGGGCCTTCGGGGGCGGGTATCGCGATTCAGACATGGTCGGATCCGGGCGAAATCGAAGGGCAGCAACCCGCATCGGCCCGGCAATGATTTTTGTCGTCAGGTTTTCCGTCGAATGCAGTGATGAGGGAAGGGGATGAAGCCTAAAGTGATTCAGCGGCTCTCACAGTGGCTCGTTTTTGCGATTCTGTTGAGCCACGTGACGGCCTGCGATAACGCCCGAGTGTACGGCAGTATCGGCGTGTCCAGCTACGGCGGTTCAGTCGGTGGCAGCCGGGTGGGAGGCAGTATCTCCATAGGCGGCAGGATTCGCTGAACATCTTGTGATCGGCGCCGGCATTGCGCGTGGAGCTGCGGCGAGTGTCCTCGAGCGAAGCGCTTTCTCTACGGCGCGTAGCCCAAACGATGCCTGAGAGGACCGCGTGGCATCTGGATGTCTATTGCTGTCTCGTCCTTGTGCAAAGAACATCGGCTTGCGCCTGTGCATGAGTGGCTGGAAATACGAATGCGAAGCAATGGGCTTTCTTCCATTCTCTTTTGCCGCAGCGCGTCTTTACATCTGCTCCCCGAGGATATAACGTGAGTTTTCGTGTTTCGGGCGCGACAAGTCGAAAGTGCGGCTACATGGCGAGACCCGCGGTTTTTCCGCGGAAGTCGAGATACACGACATTGTGCTCAAACGTCCAATGATGGCAGCGCCACTGAGTCTCTCGGAAGGGAGGCGCCGTGTGGATTCATTTCACGGTTCTTCCCTGGTTTTTCAAGAAAACATGACGGAGGGAAGATGCAATGAGCGAAAGGCCTGCAGGTTGGTTGTCAGATCGTGAACTGGAAGAAGTATCGCCGGCGGACAAGTTTGCATTCCGCTCCCCGGTGCCGACCCAGATCGTTTCCAACGGCGAGTACAACCCGCCACCACAAACCGAAAAGCAGCGTCAGGTCGAAGGCCTGATTAACGAGTACAGCGAAAAATTTGCCAGGCATCAGGGAGTTGATCGGCGCAAGTTCCTCGCGTCGGCATCCGGTTTTGCTGCTGCTTTCCTCGCGATGAACAAGGTCTACGGTCCGATTTGGGACGTTTCCGAGGCCGAAGCCGCCGATCGGGATATGGCCAACGAGCGTGCCAGCCGATTGTCCGGGCAATTCATATTTGACGACCAGACCCACTTCGTGCGGGACGACTTCGACAAGGAGGGATTGCTTGGTCTTGGCAAGTATGCGCTCGAGCACTGGAACCCGGGCATGGCGGAGACGCCAATGACTCTGGCGCGCTACAAGTTCGAGAACTACCTGAAAGAGATCTACATGGACAGCGACACCAAGGTCGCGCTGCTGTCCAGCGCACCCTTCGATGACCCGAGCTGGTATCTGCTGTTCAACGACCAGTTGCGTGACGCGCGCGGAGCTGTGAATTCCATTTCGGGTAGCCGCCGCATGCTGTCGCACTCGGTGGTTACGCCGGGCCAGGATGGCTGGATGGACGAAGTCGACAAGGCGATCGAGGAATACCGTCCGGACTCGTGGAAGGGTTATACCATCGGCGATCCGCTGTCGCCGAGTTCGAAAGGCACGGCCTGGCGCCTGGACGACGAAAAGCTGATGTATCCGTTCTACGAGAAAGCCGTCAAGGCGGGAATCAATACGATTTGTATCCACAAAGGCCTGTTGCCGGCCGATTACGAAAAGTCCTGGCCGGGTGTCTGGAAGCATGCCACCGTCGACGATCTGCCCAAGGCTGCGAAAGACTGGCCACAGATGAATTTCGTCATGTATCACGGCGCACTTCGGTTGTTCCTGGAAGACCCGGCGCAGGATCTCGCGCACTTCGAAAAGACCGGTGAAATCAAATGGGTGTCCGACCTTGCCAAGATGCGTGACAAGCACGGGTTGAACAACATTTACGGTGAACTCGGCACGACGTTCGCAACTTCGGCTGTCGCCAACCCGAGGTTCGCCGCGGCGGTTGTCGGTACGCTTGTCAACGGCCTCGGAGTTGATCGGGTTGTGTGGGGTACGGATTCGGTGTGGTACGGATCGCCGCAATGGCAGATCGAGGCTATGCGCCGACTCGAGATTCCGGACGACATGATGAAGAAGCGGGGCTGGAAGACGCGCCTTGGGGATGCGACCAGCCTGGTCAAGACGGCCATTTTCGGTATTAACTCGGCGAACTTGTACAACTACGACATCACGGCTGATGTGATGCAAAAGCTCGGACAAGACAAGCTTGCCGGTATGAAGGCCGCTTACGAGAAAGAAGGTGTGGAACGCAATAACGCTTACTACGGCTACATTGGCAAGCGCACCGCCTGATCAGTCCAGGTGAATCCGAACGCCGGGGCGTTTTCTCCCCGGCGTTCTTTTTTCGGGGAAAGCAATGAAACGCAATGCCGAAATACCTGGCCGCAGGCGTTTTCTGGGAAAATGCGCGGCCACATCCATGCTGCTGCCGTTCGCTGCGGCTGCGGTGGAAAGGCCAAAGCCAAAGGATCCGTTTCGCAAGCGCACGCGTGAAGAGGTCCAATATCAGGCTGAACCCTACCTCGGGAGAAGCTGTGCGCGATGCGTGCTTTACCAGGGAAACGGCGTTTGTGTCATTCTCGAAGGGGCCGTCAGTCCGGACGGTTGGTGCAATCAGTGGGTTCCGAATACGGCTGGATAAGTTGTTCGCGTGCAATGCCGCGCGACCGGTTTCGGAAGAGAAGATGCCACCGCAATGGTGGCATTTTTGTTGGTCTAGGCGGCGGGATTGTGTCCGGCTCGCCTGATGGCGACCGGCCATCTCTCACTTCGTGAGAGACCGCCCTGCGGGCGTCCTGCGCGAGCAGTGCTCGCTGGTGTGTCCGGATCGCCGATGGCGATCCAGCCATCCCTCGCCGCATGCGGCTCAGGACCGCCAGTGCGCTGGCCGCGCATGGCGTCCCATCCGAAGTCCACTGGACTTCGGATGGTCGAACCCGAACGCGCGATCTCATCCACACCACCGTCACCAAACAAAAAAGCCACCGGGGGGGGCAGGGGTATGAGTGCGGCGGGATTGTGTCCGGCTCGCCTCATGGCGACCGGCCATCTCTCACTTTGTGAGAGACCGCCCTGCGGGCGTCCTGCGCGAGCAGTGCTCGCTGGTCGAACCCGAACGCGCGATCTCATCCACACCACCGTCCACCAAACAAAAAAGCCACCCAGAGGGTGGCCTTTTTGTTTGGTGGAGGCGGCGGGAATCGAACCCGCGTCCGCAAGCCCTACACAGGCGGTACTACATGCTTAGTCTGGCCATTTGATTTAGTCGCATGACCGCCGACCGACAGGCTGAAATGCAACGAGTTACCTTGAATTTAATGCTGAACGAAGTAACCCCGGACAGCACGATCTCACGTATATGGCTCCGCTGCTGGTTGCCCAGCCCGGCCCGTGAGAGAACCGGTGCGGAGTCAAGCCGGTATTAAGCGGCTAGAGCGTAACGTTCGTCGTTGGCGACTATACGTTTTCCAGCGGATTTACAAGGTGACTGGACCTTGGCATGCACCACACTGCTTCGCAACCCACGTCGAGACCAGGTCGCCCCCTCAATCCCGGGCTGCTACCCAAGGTAACAGCCGCTAAATCAGGTATTTCGGTTTCAGTGTATCAGACACCGAAACAATTGCCGAGTTCAGTACCCCGGTGGGCCAAAAGAGGCAAACTCCGTGCAAGGCGACAGGCTCTTTGGCGCCCAGCTTGTCGTGTGCAACCGGTCTGGCCGCGGATACTGGCTCCATGGCGAGGCAACGGTTCCCGCCGGACGTTTCCGCGGTCAGTCAGAGCGCCAGCATCTCAAACAGCCTGTCGTCGTTGAGCATGTCGCTCAAAGCCTGTGACACCGCTTCATTGACCAGCTGGTTACTGTGCTTTTCGAACGGTGGGCCGGCTGTTTCCTGGTAGCTGCGCACATAGTAACGGCGGTCGTACTGGTCATTGGCGTTACGTGCGGAGGCAGTGACTTCCGCCAGCAGTTCCGTCTGGAAGTTGAAGGGTGTTTTCTCCGAGTTCAGGACGAGGCTGGTGATTCTGATGACGAGCGAGCGGGTCATGGCATCGCTTGCCGGTACAACGCTGAAGCCGCGTTTCTCGACACTCTCGGTTACGCGTTCCGTCAGCAGCGGTATGAAGTCCTCGTCGAGGGTGACGGGAACCATTTTATCGTTGGGATCGCCAACTTCACCCAGTAGTGTGCTGGGCCGGTCATCTACGATGGAAAGGGCGAGCAGCGTGTCGACTGCCACCGAATCACCCGTCATTTCGATCTCCGGGTCCAGGTGCAGTCTTTGTGGTTTCAGTGCGCAGCCCTGAATCGACAGTGCAAGCAGTATCGCCAGAACGCTTGACCATTTAATCGTTTTCATTTTGAAGTTCCTCCTGTGTTTGATTGCTACTGTTTGCTGGTTTCGTGTTTATCCGGGCTTCCGCGCGCACAGTATATAGTTGACGGCGACATCTTTTCCCAAGAAGTAACGTTTGCTGATGGGGTTGTACTGCATGCCGATGGTGCCCTTGACCTCGAGCCCGGCAGATCGGCAATCGCCTGCAAGCTCGGATGGCCGGATGAATCTCGCGTAGTCATGCGTTCCCTTTGGCAGAAGCCCGAGCAAGTACTCTGCACCGATGATGGCATACACGTAGGCTTTCGGGGTCCGGCTAATCGTTGCGAAGATACAGCAGCCTTCCGGTTTTACCAGCCTGGCGCAAGCCCGGACGGTGCTCGCCGGATCCGGCACATGTTCAAGCATTTCCATGCACGTTACTACATCGTATTGCTCTGCCTGCCGATCGGCAAACTCTTCAGCGGAAATGCGCTGGTAGTCGACAGGCAGTTTACTCTCGAGCAAGTGTAACTGGGCGACCTTGAGTGCTTTCTCGCCAAGGTCGATCCCGGTCACCTGAGCGCCGCGCCGCGCCATCGCCTCGGCGAGGATACCGCCGCCGCAGCCGACGTCGAGTACCCGCTTGCCTGGCAATTCGACCAGCGCATCGATGTAATCCAGCCGCAACGGGTTGATTTCGTGCAATGGCTTGAATTCGCTTGTGGGGTCCCACCAGCGATGCGCGAGTTGGCTGAATTTTTCCAGTTCCGCGGGATCAACGTTAATCATGGCCGGTACAGTGCGACGAGGCGGTTAATCGGCGGCGGCGATTTGCCGCTGCCATGTTTTTGCGTTGGCAAGCAGTCGGCGCTGATCAATATCATTGAGTTGGCCGTTCGTGACAACTTCACGGCCTTGGACCCAGACGTGACTGACATGTTCCCGGCCCGCGGCGTAGACAAGGTGGGACACCGGGTCATAGCAAGGCGCCAGTTCGATGGCATCACTCAAGTCAATTGCCGCCAGGTCAGCGCTTTTTCCCGCCGCCAGGGAGCCGATCTCGCCGTCGATGCCCAGTGCCTTCGCGCCGTCCAGCGTTGCCATGCGTAATGCGGTGTGCGCCGACAAAGTCACCGCATTTTCGCTTTGTGCTTTTGCGACCAGCGCTGCGAGCCGAAGCTCGCCCAGAACGTCGAGCCGGTTGTTGCTGGCGGCGCTGTCCGTTCCGATACCCGTGTTGATACCTGCGCGCAGCAAGTCACCAATCGGCGCGAACCCGCTCGCCAGCTTCAGGTTGGAAGCAGGGCAGTGGGCCACTGAGCATCCTTGCGCTGCCAGCATTGCGATCTCGACATCATTGAGGTGAACGGCGTGTACCGCAATCAGGCGAGGGCTCAGCAGCCCGAGCCGCTGCATCCGTTCGAGCGGGCGCACGCCATGTTTCTTGAGATGCTCGCCAATTTCTCCGGCGGTCTCGTGCAGGTGGACGTGGATGGGCAAGTCGAGTTGTTCAGCCAGCGTGACAACCTGCCCGAAACTCTCATCTGATACGGTGTACGGCGCGTGCGGTGCCATGCAGAAACTGAGCAGACTCTCGCTTTTCAGGCTATCCCGGGCCGCCAGGCCCTTGCGCAGGTAATCCTGGGCATCGCTTGCGTAGGGGGTGGGGAATTCGATCAATACAATGCCGAGAGCGGCACGCATGCCGGACTCGAGAGCGGCGCGACCGGCCTGTTCCGGGAAGAAGTACATGTCATTGAAGCAGGTGACGCCGCTTTTGAGCATCTCCGCGCAGGCGAGCAGGGTGCCGTCATAAATGAACTGCTCGGAGATATGCCGCCCCTCGGCCGGCCAGATGTGTTTCGACAGCCAGTCCATGAGGGCAAGGTCGTCGGCCAATCCGCGAAACAGTGCCATTGCCGCATGGGTATGCAGATTTACCAGCCCGGGAATCAGGATATGGCCATTGAGCTGGCTCGTTGAGCGGGCGCGATACTGCCGGCGGGCGGCGCTCGCCGGCAGGAGCCCTACTATCCGGCCCGCGTCGATCGCGACGGCATGCCCTTCCAGAAGAACGCCCGCGGGTTCAACCGGCAGAATCCAGGGTGCTTCGACGATGAGATCGATATTCTGTGGATTGTCCATCGGCACTGAGGCAAGGGAGACGAAAAAAAGCCCTGCATCAGCAGGGCTTTAACAAGATTCGGATTGTAGTTGTTTTCAAGGCGTCAAGCGATGCCTCCTGATCAGTTGCTGACTTCCTTCACGACCTCTGCGCTGACCGACACTTCGACCCGGCGGTCTGGCTGGTAGCAGTCGATCAGGGACTTGCCGCGTACTCCAGCGCATTCGGCTTCGGTCGTAACCGGCATCAACTCACTACGGCCGGCGGTATTGATCTTGCCATCGCTGATGCCGAGTTTGACGAGGAACGCCTTGACCGATGCTGCGCGCCGCTCAGAAAGCTTCTGGTTGTACTCAACACTGCCAATCCGGTCCGCATGGCCAACGACCCACACGGTTTCGAAGTCCGCTTTCGACAGGCCTGATACGAAGCTTTCCAGCTTGTACTGTTCATCGACACGGATGTCGGACTTGTCGAAGGCAAAAAGTGGTTGCGCCTGGGCATTTACCGTGACGGACTGGTAGGTCGTCACGTCACCGACAGATTCTTCCTGGTAGAGCGGTTCTTCGGCAAAAGTCATTGTTTCATCGCTGGTATCAACCGGACCAAGCTCGGTGATTTCTTCTTCCATCACGAACTCTTCCGGGTCGCTGACGCCAGGGCCTGCATCGGGCACATTTTCTTCAGCGAATGTCATTGTTTCGTCGCTGGTTTCAATGGGGCCGAGTTCGGTGATTTCCTCTTCCATGGAGTACTGTTCCGGCTCACTGACTCCGGGACCCGAGTCGGCGACAGATTCCTCGCTGTAGGTCATGATTTCAGTCGGGGTCTCGATTGCCCCGAGGTCGGCGACTTCCGGGTCCTCCGGGATTTCATACGTGGTAACCGGGAACTCGACAGGCTCGTCGGGAAATTCCACCGGGTCACTGACACCGCTGTCGAGTTCGGTGGTGACTGCCTCCTCATAAGTCACCGTCTCATCAGCGTATTCAACAGGGCCGAGATCGCCAACATCGAGTTCTGCCTCGGTGTACTGGACCGGCGCCAGCTCAGGCGGCGGCGGCTGTACCGTTGACGGAACGACTTCCGCTTCTGTTTCGATGCCGGAACTTCCTTGCTCGGACGTCGAGGAGCACGCTGCCAGCGCCGTGCCGATCATGAGCAGTAGCAAGCGATTTGCTTTTCGTTGCATCCCAATTGTCTCCGTTGAGTGATGGTAAAGAGGACTTAAACTCTAGTATTGTGTCATACATCCCGGATTATCGCTCGCCTCTGGCCCCCGGCACAACATGACATCGGTGTTGAACGTTGCGTGTTGAATGTTGCTTTCGTCGCGGCATCGATCTGCGGGGAGAAGGTAAAGCAAAAAATATACAGTGCCATCTCGCGTCGGTTGTTTGCGGTGTGGTATCTTTAGACTTTTTCGCTTGGTCTCAAATGCTTATGACCGCACGGCGGCAATGAATGTCCTGCGGACAACAGCTGTGACCTGTCGCCAGTCGGCGACGATCTCGCGCTGATCAAGCCAACTCGACAGAATCTTCCCAATGGAGCAGTTCGCAAAAGAAACGCTGCCAATCAGCCTCGAAGAGGAGATGCGGCGTTCCTATCTCGATTACGCGATGAGCGTAATCGTCGGCCGGGCCTTGCCCGATGTCCGAGATGGTCTGAAACCGGTTCACCGCCGAATACTGTATGCCATGTACGAGGCCAATACCCTCTGGAACCGGCCTTACGTGAAATGTGCACGCGTGGTTGGCGAGGTGATGGGTAAATTCCACCCGCACGGCGACAACGCGATTTACGACACATTGGTGCGAATGGCGCAGGATTTCAGCCTGCGCTATATGCTGATAGACGGTCAGGGCAATTTCGGCTCCGTCGACGGCGACAACGCGGCTGCAATGCGCTACACGGAATGCCGTCTGGCGCGTATCTCGGCAGAACTGCTGGCGGACATCGACAAGGAAACGGTTGATTTCGGGCCCAATTACGACGGCAAGGAACTCGAGCCGCTTGTACTTCCGGCAAAAATACCGAACCTGCTCATCAACGGTTCGTCGGGAATCGCCGTTGGGATGGCTACGAACATCCCGCCCCACAATTTGGGCGAGGTCGTCGATGCCTGTCTTGCCATGCTCGACAGACCGGACATAACCATCGATGAACTCATCGAAATTGTGCCCGGACCCGATTTCCCGACCCGAGGGATCATTTATGGCACCGCGGGCATCCGCGAAGCCTATCGCACCGGGCGGGGGCGTGTCGTCATTCGGGCGCGCACCCATATTGAGGAGATCGACAAGAGCGGCCGTCAGGCGATCATCGTTGACGAGTTGCCATATCAGGTCAACAAGTCCGCGCTCCTGATACGCATCGGCGAGCTGGTCCGTGAAAAGCGCATCGAAGGTATCTCGGAAATCCGGGACGAGTCCGACAAGTCGGGCATGCGGGTTGTGCTCGAGCTCAAACGCAGCGAAATACCCGAAGTTATCCTGAATAACCTGTACAAGGACACCCAGCTTCAGGACACCTTTGGCATGAACATGGTGGCGCTTGTCGATGGCCAGCCGCGCCTGCTCAACCTCAGGCAGATCGTCGACGAGTTTATTCGCCACCGCCGCGAGGTGGTCACCCGGCGCTCGGTGTTCGAGTTGCGAAAGGCGCGCGAGCGGGGCCATGTTCTCGAAGGTCTCGCCGTTGCGCTTTCCAATGTCGACGAGATCATTGCCCTTATCAAGGCGGCCCCCGCTCCCGCTGACGCCAAGCAGCAATTGATGGCGCGGACCTGGCGCTCCAGCCTGGTCGAGGAGATGCTGGTGCGCTCAGGCGGTATCGAGAGCAAGCCGGATGGTCTTCCGGCCGAGTACGGACTGCACGACGATGGTTATCGTTTTTCCGATGTGCAGGCGCAGCGCATTCTGGAGATGCAGTTGCAGCGCCTGACCGGTCTCGAACAGCGCAAGATCGAGGAAGAGTACCGGGAAGTGATGGAGGCGATTGCCGATCTGCTCGACATCCTGGCGACCCCGGAGAGAATCAAGGCAATTATTTCTGACGAGTTGAAACAAACGCGACAGGAGTTCGCCGATGCGCGCCGCAGCGAAATAGAGCAGAACGCGCAGGACATCTCGCTTGAGGACCTGATTGCGCCGGAGGACGTGGTGGTGACCTTGACGCACACCGGCTACATCAAGGCACAGCCGCTCGACGATTATCGGGCGCAGAGGCGTGGCGGGCGCGGCAAGCAGGCAGCGAAGACGAAGGAAGACGATTTCATCGACAGCCTCTTCATTGCGCACACCCACGATTACATCCTTTGTTTTTCGGACCGCGGCCGCCTCTATTGGCTCAAGGTCTACGAGGTTCCGCAGGGAGGCAGAACGAGTCGCGGCAAACCCATCGTCAACGTGGTGCAATTATCCGAGGACGAGAAAATCACCGCGATTCTGCCGGTCAAGGAGTTCGACGATGGTCATTTTGTCTTCATGGCCACTGCCAATGGCACGGTAAAGAAGACGCCTTTGTCGGACTTCTCGCGGCCACGGCAAATGGGGATCAGGGCGGTAGACCTGGACGAGGGTGACTACCTCATAGGCGTCGCGTTAACCAACGGCCATCATGACATCATGCTGTTCTCGGACGCGGGCAAGGCGGTGCGCTTCTCCGAGCAGGATGTGCGGCCGATGGGGCGCACCGCGCGAGGCGTCAGAGGCATGCGGCTTGGGCCTGACCACCAGCTCATTTCGCTGGTTGCGGTGGAAGACGAGCAACTGGCCGTGTTGACAGCGACAGAAAACGGATTCGGCAAGCGGACCCAGGTATCGGAGTACACGCGTCACGGCCGTGGAACGCAGGGCATGATTGCGATTCAGACGACCGCACGAAATGGCCGTGTGGTTGCCGCCAGGCTCGTCGCCAACGATGACGAAATCATGCTCATTACGACCGGCGGTGTCCTGATCCGGACTCACGTCAGTGAGATCAGGGAAATGGGCAGGGCGACGCAGGGTGTAAAGCTGATCAACCTCGGAGAAGACGAGCACCTTGCCGGACTTGAAAAAATTGTCGACAAGGACGATGAGCAGGATGAGAACGGTAAAGTCGTCGAGCGAATCGGGAACGGCGTCCGAGACGGGCGACAAGGGCGACTGATCGTTCAACGGTTGCGGGATAGGGGACGCAAGCGAAACCGCGCAATCGGTTAAGCCGCGCGATCAGATATCGAATGAAAAAGCGACCGGTCCGAAGCGGCCGATCGGAGAACGGGAAGAAATCGAGTGACAAGGATTTTTAACTTTAGCGCGGGTCCGGCAGTGTTGCCGGAGGAAGTGCTTGCGCAGGCGCGTGACGAAATGCTCGACTGGCACGGTGCCGGCATGTCGGTCATGGAGATGAGCCATCGCAGCAAGGAATTCGTATCCATAGCCGAAACGGCGGAAGCCGATCTGCGAACGCTGCTTTCCATCCCGGACGAATACAGGGTTTTGTTTCTGCAGGGCGGGGCAACGTCACAGTTTTCCATGGTTCCGCAGAACCTCCTTGGCGACAGTGTCAGCGCAGACTACGTATGTACCGGTGAATGGTCCCGCAAGGCGATTGCCGAGGCGCAGAAATTCTGTACCGTCAACATCGCGGCGTCCTCCGAGGACAGGGACTTTACCTACGTGCCGAAACGCGAGTCCTGGCGGCTCGGAAAGTCCGCTGGGTACGTCCATATCACCAGCAACGAGACCATCGGAGGCATCGAATACCACTGGGTCCCGGACGTGGGTGACGTGCCGTTGGTGGCAGACATGTCCTCGCACCTGCTGTCGAGGCCAGTTGATGTAAAACGTTACGGCATCATCTATGCGGGCGCGCAGAAAAACATCGGCCCGGCCGGGCTGACGATCGTCATCATCCGGGACGATCTGCTGGGGCGTGCCCCAAAGGGTACGGCGGCGATGTCCGATTACAAGATCCACGCCGATAGCGGTTCCATGTACAACACGCCGCCCACTTACGCGATCTACGTTGCGGGACTGGTGTTTCAGTGGCTCAAGCGCCGCGGCGGGCTGGATGCGATGGAAAAAACCAATATTTCCAAGGCGCAGTTGCTTTACGACTATCTCGATTCGACGGATTTCTACGAATCACCGGTCGCCGTAGAAGACCGCTCGCGGATGAATGTGCCGTTCCGGATCAAGGGGGGCGAGCTCGATGCCGCGTTTCTGGCAAAAACCAAAGAGCAGGGCCTGGTTCAGCTAAAGGGGCATCGCTCCGTTGGCGGGATGCGCGCCTCTATTTACAATGCAATGCCGATCGAAGGCGTTCAGGCGCTGGTGGAATGCATGCGAGAGTTCGAGCGCGGTCATGGCTGAGGGCGGCGTTCGCGACGATGCGAAGCGCGGCAAATTTCGCATACTGACATTGAACAACATCTCCAGCCAGGGTTTGCAGCGGTTTCCGGTTGAGCACTATCTCGCAGCGCCCGAAGTCGAGGAACCCGATGCGATTCTGGTCCGGTCGCAAAACATGCACGATCTCGATCTGCCCGGCACCGTAAAGGCAATTGGCCGGGCCGGTGCGGGAACGAACAACATCCCGGTGGCGAAAATGAGCGCGCGTGGCGTGCCGGTGTTCAACACGCCCGGTGCCAACGCCAATGCCGTCAAGGAACTGGTGCTCGCGGCGCTGCTCATCGCAGCGCGGAACCTTACCGATGCGGTGCGGTTTGTCGACACCGTGGAAGGCAGCGACGAAGAAATCAATCGTGTCGTAGAGGCGTCAAAGAAGAATTTCGCCGGCATCGAGTTACCCAACCGCACACTTGGCGTGATAGGCCTTGGCAAGATTGGCAGCCTGGTCGCGGACGCGGCGATCAGGCTGGGCATGAACGTCTGGGGTTACGATCCCAATATCACGGTTGATGCTGCGTGGAGTCTGCCTGCACAGGTTCAGAAAGCGAACTCGATCGAACAGTTGCTTCGCAAGTGCGAGTTCCTGACGGTGCACGTGCCGTTAATGGATTCAACCCGCGGGCTGATCAATGCCGGGCGGCTCGCGCTGATGAGCCCCGGTTCTGTGGTGCTCAATTTCGCCCGTGACGGTGTGGTTGACAATGATGCCGTGCTGACGGCCCTGAACGCGGGCCGTTTGAAATACTATGTTTGTGATTTCCCGAGTTCCCGGTTCAAGGGGTCCAGCCGGGTCATTGCCTTGCCGCACCTGGGCGCATCGACGCGGGAAGCGGAGGAGAATTGTGCAGTCATGGTGGCTGACCAGGTGCGCGACTATCTTGAGCACGGAAATATCCGGCACGCCGTCAATTTCCCCGAAGTATCGATGGCGCGCGAGTCGCCATACCGGTTGGGCGTTGCCAATTCGAACGTACCCAACATGGTGAGCCAGATTTCCAGCGCAGTTGCCGAGGCGGGTCTGAATATTCACAACATGATCAACAAGTCACGTGACGACATGGCTTACACGCTGGTCGATGTCGACAGTGCGGTGCCGCCCGAAGTGATAAACGCAATCGAGAACATTGCCGGAGTGCTGATGGTTCGTTACCTGCCGCTGGAAGGTGGCTGAGTATGCCGGACCAACTCAAGGATTTGCGAGCGCAAATCGATGCCGTCGATGATGAACTGCTGCGTTTGTTCAATCAGCGGGCGAAACTGGCCGAAGCGGTAGGTGAGGTAAAAGGCGGAGCCGTTGTCTACCGGCCGGAGCGGGAAGCACAGGTGCTCAGGCGGATGACGGCACACAACCCGGGCCCGCTGCCCGCCAGGACGGTAGCGCACCTTTTTACGGAAGTCATATCCGCCTGCCGGGCTCAGGAAGACATGTTGGCGGTGGCTTGTCTTGGACCGCGCGGCACGTTCAGTGAAGAGGCGCTTGGCAAGCATTTTGGCGGGCAGGTGCCGCGTGTGATGTGTGCGTCCATTGACGAAGTGTTTCGTGCCGTCGAATCCGGTTCAGTCGGGTACGGCGTAGTGCCTGTTGAAAATTCCACCGAAGGTGCGGTCGGGCGCACCATGGATCTGCTGCTGGTGACGCCGGGCAAAGTGTGCGGGGAAATCTCGTTGCCGGTCCACCAGAATCTGCTCAGCAAGGCCGACAGCAAGGAGAAAATCCGGCGTATCTATTCGCATGCGCAGAGTCTCGCGCAATGTAATGGCTGGCTGTCGCAACACATGCCCGGGGTCGAGCGGATTTCCGTGGCCAGCAACGCCGAGGCGGCGCGCCGAGCCGGGCAGGAACCGGATGCCGCCGCTATCGCCGGCCGTGCGGCAGCAGAATATTATGGACTGTCGATCCTGGCGCCAGGCATTGAGGATGACCCCAATAACACCACGCGTTTTGCCGTAATTGGCATGCAGGAAATATCACCGTCGGGCCGGGACAAGACATCGTTCGTGATGGCGTCGCAGAACCGGCCCGGCGCCATTTTCGATCTGCTGGAGCCGCTTGCCAGGCACCGGGTCAGCATGACGCGGCTTGAATCGAGGCCGTCGCGTACCGGGCTCTGGGAGTACGTGTTCTTCGTGGACATCGAGGGCCACCAGGAGGACGCGACGGTGAATGCCGCGCTGTCGGAAATCCGGGAACGCGCCGGGTTCCTGAAAGTCCTTGGTTCCTTTCCCTGTTCGGTCGCGTGAGATCCGGAATGCCAACTTCGCCACCCGCGGCACGCATTGTTGCCGCTCCGCCGCACGTTGCGGCCATGTCGCCATACCAGCCGGGCAAGCCTATAGCCGAAGTGGCCAGGGAATTGGGGCTCGTTGAAGCGGATATCGTGAAACTGGCCTCCAATGAGAATCCGCGCGGCGCCAGCGCCAAGGCACTGAAGGCGATGCAAGCCGCGATGGCGAGCGTTGCCCGCTATCCGGACGGTAACGGCTTCCTGCTGAAACGCGAACTGGCGCAGTTTCACAACATCGGTCCGGACTCCATCGTACTGGGTAACGGGTCGAACGACGTGCTGGAACTGGCGGCGCTCGCATTTCTCAGTCCCGGCACATCATCGGTCTATGCCGAGCATTGTTTCGTCGTGAACCGGCTCGCAACGCAGGCTCGCGGTGCGCAGGGTATCGAAGTCGCGGCCCGTGACTTCGGGCACGACCTGACGGCAATGCACCAGGCAGTGCGTGAAGATACCCGCGTGATATTTGTATCCAATCCGAACAACCCGACCGGGACTTTTGTCGCGCCCAACGAAGTGCAGGCTTTCATTGAGCAAGTGCGCAGCGACGTGCTCGTCGTTCTCGATGAAGCCTATTACGAATACCTCGAGCCGCAACAACAGTCATCGAGTATGGAATGGGTCGCACGGTATCCGAACCTGCTGGTGACGCGCACTTTCTCGAAAGCGCACGGACTCGCAGGCCTGCGTGTCGGCTATGGTGTCGCGCATCCGCAGGTGGCCGACATGATGAACCGGGTTCGCCAGCCGTTCAATGTCAACAGTGCCGCCCAGGCAGCGGCCGTTGCCGCACTCGACGACCAGCGCTTCCTGCAGGATAGCGTTGAATTGAATCGGACCGGAATGGAGCAGTTGACGGCAGGGTTGTCGGCGCTCGGGCTCGACTGGATCGATTCGTACGGCAACTTTGTTACGGTTCGGGTTGGTGAAGCCGATCGCGTGTTCCGGCAGTTGCTGCAACGTGGTGTCATTGTTCGCCCGATCGCAGGCTACGGTCTGCCTCAGCATCTGCGAATCTCGGTTGGGCTTGAGTCCGAGAACAAGCGGCTGATGGAAGCGCTTGCTGCGATTTTGCAGGCATCCTGAACGGCATTGGCGGACAGGTAACAACGGTTTTGCGGGACTTCCATATCGGAAAACTGGTCGTGATCGGCGTCGGACTCATAGGTGGTTCGGTGGCGGCGGCCCTCAAGCAGAAGTCCGCTGTCGATCGTGTCCTCGGCGTAGGGCGCAGCAGTGCCAATCTGCAACGCGCCCTGTCGCTTGGAGTCATTGACGAGATTTACGATGACCCGGGCAGTGCGGCGCGCGATGCGGACATCGTGCTGGTCGCCGTACCAGTCAAGCAGACTGCCGGGATTCTCGAGCAATTGCGCGATGCGGTGCGTTCGGGCGTAATCGTTACCGACGCGGGCAGCACCAAGTGCGATTTCGTGCGCGTCGCGGAGGAGGTTTTCGGCGCAACTGCGCCAAGCGTCGTGCCGGGACACCCCATCGCCGGGGCGGAACGCACGGGAGTTGCAGCGGCCCATGCCAGCCTGTTCTCCGGCAAGCGTACGGTGCTCACGCCTTCGCCAGGCACGAACCCGCAAGCCGTGGCCAGTGTCGCCGCAATGTGGCGCGCTTGCGGCGCCGAAGTCGTTCAGATGACCGCGCAGCATCATGACGCCGTGTTCTCCGCGGTGAGTCATTTGCCGCACGTCCTCTCCTACGCATTGGTCGAGATGATCGCCTCGCGCGATGACGCCGAGGAGTTGTTTTCGTTTGCGGCGAGTGGATTTCGCGACTTCACGCGCATCGCCGGCAGTTCACCCGAGATGTGGCGCGATATCTGTTTTGCGAATTCGGAGCAGTTGTTGCGCGATATCGACGCTTACCAGCGCGCGCTGGCAGTGCTGGCGGAGCATATCCGGTCAGGCGACTGGCAGGCGCTCGAGGCGGTATTCGCCGCCGCCGCAAACGCGCGTAATGCCTGGGTAGCCGGATCGAAACAAACTGGCGCGTTGACATGAGCAAACGGCGCGACTACATCGATCTGGTAGCGCCCTATGGCGCAGCGGGCAGGTTGACGTTGCCCGGATCCAAGAGTATTTCAAACAGGGTCTTGCTGCTCGCTGCACTTGCCGAGGGAGAAACCGAGATACGCCACCTGCTGGCCTCGGACGATACGCGCTACATGATTGACGCGCTGCGCACGCTTGGCGTGGCAATAGAGCAGGGTGCCGACACTTGTACCGTCAAGGGTAATGGCGGTCGCTTCGCGACGCCGCGGGCCGAACTGTTTCTTGGAAATGCCGGGACCGCGGTCCGGCCCTTGACTGCCGCGCTGGCGTTGTTGCAGGGAAACTACCGCATCTCCGGTGTCCCGCGCATGCACGAGAGGCCCATTGGCGACCTCGTGGAAGCCCTGCGTGGCATGGGTGCGAACATCCGCTATACGGGCAAGGAAGGCTATCCGCCACTGGAAATCGCGCCGGCAAGGATAGGCACGACGTCCCCGGTCAAGGTGCGTGGCGATATCTCCAGTCAGTTCCTGACGGCGCTCCTGATGGCGCTGCCGCTCGCGCAGCAGGATGCCGTCGTCGTTGTCGAGGGAGAACTGGTTTCGAGACCTTACGTCGAAATCACGCTGAATCTGATGGCGCGCTTCGGGGTAGACGTAGTACGCGACGGTTGGCAGACGTTTCATCTGTCGAAAGACAGTCGGTACACCTCGCCGGGACGCATCGCCGTCGAGGGGGACGCGTCTGCGGCATCGTATTTTCTCGCCGCCGGGGCGATTGGCGGTGGCCCGGTCCGCGTCGACGGTGTCGGGCGCGACAGCATCCAGGGCGACGTCAGGTTTGCCGATGCGCTGATCGAGATCGGCGCCGATGTAGACATGGGCGAAGAATGGATGCAGTCGCAGGGCGTGCCAAAGCGGACGCTCAAGGCTTTCGATCTCGATTTGAATCACATTCCCGATGCGGCGATGACACTGGCGGTCGTGGCGTTGTTCTGTGATGGCACGAGCCGGCTGCGAAACATCGCCAACTGGCGCGTCAAGGAAACCGATCGGCTGGCGGCAATGGCCACCGAATTGCGCAAACTGGGGGCCGACGTGAGCGAGGGGGACGATTACCTCGAAATCACGCCGCCGAAACGGATTGCCGAGGGTGCCTGCATCGACACCTACGATGATCACCGCATCGCGATGTGTTTCTCGCTCGCGGCGCTTTCCGGCGTCAAGGTACGCATCAACGATCCGGAATGCGTGGCCAAGACGTTTCCCGACTATTTTGAGCGCTTCGCACACCTGATCGAGGCCCCCGTGATTGCGATAGACGGCCCATCAGGCTCGGGTAAGGGCACCGTGGCCCGGCGCGTGGCAAGCGCACTCGGGTTTCATTACCTTGACAGCGGGGCGCTGTACCGGCTGGTGGCGCTGCATGCGATCCGGCGCAAGGTCGGGTTTGGCGATACGCCGGCGCTGGCCGCGCTGGCACTGGATCTTCCGGTCGAGTTTCGCGGGGGTGACATTTTCCTCGATGGTGATCGGGTAACGGATGCGATCCGCACCGAAGAAGTGTCGCAAGCTGCCAGCGAGGTGGCAAAAAATCCTTCGGTACGTCAATCACTTATGAAGAGGCAGCGCGATTTTCGGCGGCCTCCCGGGCTGGTGGCTGACGGCCGCGATATGGCCAGCGTCGTGTTTTCTGACGCTGCGCTCAAGGTCTATCTGGACGCCAGTGATGAAGAACGCGCGAGCAGGCGCTATAAACAGTTGAAAGACAAAGGGTTAGATGCTAATCTAGCGACCCTTTTGCGAGACATTCGGCAACGCGACGCGCGCGACAGCAACCGCAGCGTGGCTCCTCTCCAAAAGAGTGCGGACGCGAAAGTCCTCGATACAACCAATCTCACCATCGATGAAAGCGTCGACAAGGTGATTCGGTGGTTCGGGGGCGCGTGACGCAAGGTCCCACTTCTCAAGTATTCGACGACCTGATTCATGTGTCCTGAACAACAGGACCGAGGCCGGTCTTACGAGTCTGCGAAGCGGGTTGAGAAACCAGCCCCGTTCGATTTTGGACGGCTAACAATATTGAAATCCGACACTTTATGACAACCGCAACCGAATCCCCCACGACCACCAATACCGAAAGTTTTGCCGCGCTTTTCGAGGAAAGCCTTTCCAGACAGGAAATGCGCGCGGGGGAAGTGATCACCGCTGAAGTCGTTCGCATCGACCAGAATTTCGTGGTCGTGAACGCCGGCCTCAAGTCCGAGAGCTACATTGCCCTGGAAGAATTCAAGAACGATCGAGGCGATGTCGAAGTCGCGCCGGGTGACTATGTTGCGGTCGCTATCGAAGCGCTGGAAGACGGCTACGGCGAAACGCGCCTGTCGCGCGAAAAGGCCAAGCGCCTCTCCGCCTGGCAGGACCTTGAAAAAGCGATGGAAGAGGGCCGCCTCGTCGAAGGACTGGTCAATGGCAAGGTCAAGGGCGGATTGACGGTGATGATCAACGGTATTCGCGCGTTTCTCCCCGGTTCCCTGGTTGATATCCGCCCCGTCAAGGACACCAATCCTTTCGAGGGCAAGCAACTTGAATTCAAGGTCATCAAGCTCGATCGCAAGCGCAACAACGTCGTCGTTTCGCGCCGTGCCGTGCTCGAAGAAAGCCAGGGCGAGGAGCGTCAGAAACTGCTCGAAACCCTCAGGGAAGGTGTTGTCGTAAAAGGCATCGTCAAGAACATTACGGACTACGGGGCATTCGTTGATCTGGGCGGCATCGACGGATTGCTGCACATTACTGATCTGGCGTGGCGGCGCGTCAAGCATCCCACCGAGGTGGTCAACGTCGGGGATGAGCTGGAAGCGAAAGTGCTGAAGTTCGATCAGGAGAAGAGCCGCGTGTCGCTCGGCCTCAAGCAGCTTGGCGAGGACCCATGGGTTGGCCTGTCGCGCCGTTACCCCACGGGAACGCGTTTGTTTGGCAAGATTTCCAACCTTACCGACTACGGCGCATTCGTGGAAATCGAGTCCGGTATCGAAGGCCTGGTGCATGTCTCCGAAATGGACTGGACCAACAAGAACGTACATCCGGCCAAGGTCGTACAGGTTGGTGATGAGGTCGAGGTCATGATTCTGGAGATTGACGAAGACCGTCGGCGCATCTCGTTGGGTATGAAGCAGTGCAAGCCCAATCCATGGGAGGAATTCTCGCAAAACGTCAACAAGGGCGAGAAAGTGCGGGGGCAAATCAAGTCAATTACGGACTTCGGCATCTTTATCGGCCTTCCGGGCGGTATCGACGGTCTGGTGCATCTGTCGGATCTGTCGTGGTCGGAACCCGGAGAGGACGCGGTACGAAAGTACAAGAAAGGCGATGAAGTCGAAGCCATGGTGCTTGCCATTGATGTCGAGCGCGAGCGCATCTCGCTGGGTATCAAGCAGCTCGAGGGCGACCCCTTCTCCAACTATGTATCGATGCACGACAAGGGTTCGGTGGTAGAAGGTGTTGTCACGGCGATTGATCCCAAGGGCGCCGTCGTCACTCTGGATGGCAATGTCGAAGCGTACTTGCGTGCATCGGAAGTGTCGCGAGACCGGGTTGAAGATATTCGTGCTCACCTGAAGGAAGGTGACCGTGTGTCGACGATGATCATCAACATCGACCGCAAGAATCGCAATATCAATCTTTCGATCAAGGCCAAGGATGCCGCCGAAGAGGCGGAAGCCGTCCAGAAGCACAGCTCGGACAGTCAGGCCAGTGCCGGAACAACCAATCTTGGAGCATTGCTGAAAGCCAAACTGGGGAAGTGATAGCCCGGGTTGAATAACGATAAACAACAGGACATGCCATGACCAAGTCGGAACTTATCGCCAGGCTTGCGGCACATTTCCCGCAACTTGTTGCCAGCGATGCGGAGCTGGCGGTAAAGATGATTCTTGACGCGATGACCAAGAGTTTGTCTACCGGTCAACGCATCGAGATCCGCGGTTTTGGCAGTTTCGGGCTGAATTACCGGCCACCGCGCGTTGGGCGAAATCCGAAATCGGGTGAAAAGGTGCAAGTGCCGGCGAAGTATGTGCCGCACTTCAAGGCCGGCAAGGAGTTGCGCGAGCGGGTAGACGTCAAGAATCAGTGAAGTCCGCTCTGAAACAGACAAACAGCACCCTGGAAAGCGGCATCAGTGAATGATCTTGCCGCTTTTTTTGTACCGGATGCGGCACCGCATGTTTGCCAAGGATAGCGAGATACGCTCGTGAGATATCTGCTCTGGGTTCTTCGACTTCTGGTCTTCGTCATTTTGCTGGGGTTCGCGCTCAAGAATACCGACCCGGTGACGGTGCATTTCTACCTGGGCACGCAATGGGAAGCGCCGGGCGCATTCGTATTGCTGGTAGCTTTCGCGCTGGGCGCGGTCGGGGGTGTTCTCGCCAGCCTTGGCGTGATATTTCGCCGGCGCCGAGAAGTCGCATCATTGAAAAAGCAGCTTCGAGCCGTAGATGCCGGTAATGCCGGATGACTCGTTTTGGCAACTGAAGACCACGTATGGAATTTGAACTCTGGTGGCTGCTTGGATTCCCCTTGTTTTTTATCCTCGGCTGGCTTGCCGCGCGTATTGACATAAAGCAACTGCTTTCAGAATCCCGAGCCCTGCCGCTTTCTTATTTCAAGGGCCTGAATTTCCTCCTTAATGAGCAACCCGACAAGGCGATAGAAGCCTTGATCGAGGTGGTGAAGGTCGAACCCCAGACCGTGGAGTTGCATTTTGCACTCGGCAGCCTGTTTCGCCGCAGAGGCGAAGTCGAGCGGGCGATCAGGATGCACCAGAATCTGCTCGACCGGCCCGATCTGCGAGGCGACGCCCGCCTGCATGCGCTCTATGAGTTGGCGCAGGACTATCTGAAAGCGGGTTTGCTGGACCGGGCCGAGGAGTTCTTTGCCAAACTCGAAGGCACCGACTACGAACAACAGGGGCTGAAATTCCTTCTCGAAATCTACGAGCAGGAAAAGGACTGGAAAAAAGCCATCGAGGCTTCCCGGCGCATGGATGATGTCACGGGGAAGTCGAGCGAGCGCGACATCGCCAACTACTTCTGCGAGCTGGCGGCTGGCGAGTTGACCGAGTCCGGTCCCGAGGCGGCGCGCCGGCATTTGCAGGAGGCGCTCTCGGTCAACCGCAAATGCGTTCGCGCCAATATGTTGCTCGGTGACCTGGCGATGTCGGACGGCGACGCAAAGGCGGCGATCGCACACTGGAAACGGATCGAGCAGCAGGACCCGGCGTACCTTTCGCTGGTGGCGGAAAAGATCGTCGGTGCCTACCGGCAGCTGGGGCAGACCGGAGAAGGGGTGCGTCTGATCCGCGAATATCTCTCGCGCTATCCGTCGCTTGACTTGCTCAATGTCACTTTTGAGGGCGAACTCGAAGTGCAAGGCGCTGCGTCGGCCAACCGGCTGGTGCGCGAGGAGTTGATGCGCAATCCGACCTTGCTTGGTCTGGACAAGCTGCTCGAAGTGCAGTTGATGGAAGCCCCGCCCGAACGTCGCAACGATCTCCAGTTGATCAAGAACCTGATCCATCAGCACACGCGAAGTCTGGCGCTGTACCGTTGCGATGCCTGTGGTTTCAGGGCCCGCCAGTTCTACTGGCATTGCCCGGCCTGCAACGCCTGGGAGACTTACCCGCCGCGGCGTTCGGAGGAGCAGGAGGTGGCGAGCTGATGTCTTCCCGAGTTATCGTCGCGCTGGACTTCCCGGAAGCCGAATCGGCAAATGCATTCACCAAATTGCTCTCTCCCGATGCATGCAAGCTCAAAATCGGCAAGGAATTGTTCACGGCGGAAGGTCCCGGTTTGGTGGAATCGCTGGTGCGGCAAGGTTTTGATGTCTTTCTCGACCTCAAATTTCACGATATTCCGACGACCGTCGCGCGTGCGTGTGCCGCTGCCGCCAGGCTTGGTGTGTGGATGCTCAATGTGCACGCCCTCGGTGGCGGGGCGATGGTGCAGGCAGCCAGGGATGCGCTGGAAAGCGGCAGCGACCGGCCATTACTGATCGCGGTTACGGTCCTGACATCCATGACAGACAGCGATTTGCAGGAAATCGGGATGGCGTCGGGTGCCGCGCAATCCGTGGTTCGGCTTGCCGGTCTCGCGCACGCTCACGGGGCGGATGGCGTGGTCTGTTCGGCGCTCGAGGCAGGGGCGCTACGAGACCGTTTCGGCGACGGCTTTCTGCGCGTCACACCGGGCATACGCCTTGCGGGCAATGCGGCCGATGACCAGAAGCGGGTGATGACGCCGGCACGTGCCATACGCGGCGGGTCGAGCTATCTGGTCGTGGGGCGGCCGGTGACCAGAGCGGATGATCCGGCTGCGGTGTTGCGGCGTATTGAGCAGGAATTGCTGGAAAGCGGGGAACAACATTGAAAATCACAGTCATCGGTTCCGGGTATGTCGGCCTGGTGTCAGGCGCTTGCCTGGCCGATTTCGGCAATGACGTAGTCTGTCTCGACCTCGATGCCGACAAAATCGAGTTGTTGAACAGGGGCGGGATGCCCATTTACGAACCGGGTCTGGAACAACTCGTGGCGCGCAACCGTGAAGCAGGGCGGTTGCGTTTCACCACCGATGTCGCGATGTCGGTGGCACACGGTGCCGTGCAATTCATCGCCGTAGGCACTCCGTCGGACGAGGACGGCTCGGCGGACATGCGCTACGTACTGGACGCGGCGCGAAATATTGCAAAGCACATGGTCGATTACAAGGTGATCGTTGACAAGTCGACGGTTCCGGTCGGTACTGCCGAACGGGTTCAGGCGGTGATGCAGGAAGAACTGCGCGCGCGCGGCGCAGAAACAGCCTTCGGCGTGGTCTCGAATCCTGAATTCCTCAAAGAGGGTGCTGCCGTCGAGGATTTCATGCGGCCAGACCGCATCGTGGTTGGCGGCACGGACCCGAAGGCGCTTGGCATCATGCGGCAGCTGTACGCACCGATCAATCGCGTGCATGACCGGATGATCGTCATGGACACGCGCTCGGCGGAGTTGACCAAATATGCTGCGAACGCGATGCTGGCGACGCGAATTTCATTCATGAACGAGTTGGCCAATTTATCGGAGAAACTGGGCGCAAACATCGAGATGGTTCGTCACGGCATCGGCTCCGACCCGCGGATCGGCTTCCAGTTTCTTTATGCCGGAGCCGGTTACGGCGGGTCATGCTTTCCCAAGGACATCAGGGCATTGCAGCACAGTGCCGGTGACTACGGAATGCAGTTGACCATTCTCGACGCAGTGGAGAAAGTCAACCGTACCCAGAAACAGCGCATCCTGGACAAGGTGCGAATTCGCTTCGGAGAGCATCTGGACGGCAAACGTTTTGCAATCTGGGGTCTTGCTTTCAAACCCAATACCGACGACATGCGCGAAGCGCCAAGCCGGGTGGTTATCAACGGCTTGCTTGCGCGTGGTGCGAGCGTGTGCGCATACGACCCGGTCGCCATGAAAGAGGCGAAGCGTCTGATGGCGAACGATGGCAGCGTCAGTTTCGCAAAGGCGCCGATCGAGGCGCTTGACGGCGCGGATGCGTTGATCATCGTTACGGAATGGAAAGAGTTCCGCAGTCCGGATTTTGGCGAGATCAAATCACGGCTCAAACACCCGGTCATTTTCGATGGGCGCAATCTCTATGATCCCGCCGCGGTGCAAGAGCTGGGTATTGAATACCTCTCGATAGGGCGGCCGTGACGGACAAACGGGTGATGGCGGCGGTGGCGGGGGCGCGCGCGCTCGTCGTCGGCGACGTCATGCTCGACCGGTACTGGTTTGGCGACGTCGAACGGATTTCTCCGGAAGCGCCGGTGCCCGTGGTGAGGGTATCCAGAACGGAAGAGCGCCTTGGCGGTGCAGCCAACGTCGCATGGAACATGGCGGCCGTCGGCGCAAGACCGGTACTGTTGTCCGTCGTCGGCGACGATGAAGCGGCTGACAGTCTGCAGAGACACCTCGATGAGCAGCGCATCGATGCGCGTCTGCATCGGGATTCGTCACTCTCGACCACTATCAAGCTGCGCGTGATCGGACGGCAACAACAGCTTGTTCGCATCGACTTCGAAAACGAACCGGGACACGAGGCGCTCGCAGCAAAGCTGGCCGATTTCGAGGCGAACCTTCCCGAGTGCGATGTGGTCGTCCTGTCCGATTACGGCAAAGGCGGACTGAAGCATATCGAGCGCATGATCGAGCTGTCACGCGCGCAGGGCAAACCGGTTCTGGTCGATCCCAAAGGCGACGATTATTCGCGCTATGCGGGCGCCACCGTCGTCACGCCCAACCGCGCGGAATTGCGCGAGGTCGTCGGCCGCTGGAAAGACGAGGCGGACCTGACTCGCCGTGCCCAACAGTTGCGTGAATCGCTGGGACTGGAAGCGCTGCTCGTTACCCGCAGCGAAGAGGGGATGACCCTGTATAGTGATGCGCAGCGCTTTCATGTCGCGACCCGCGCGCGTGAAGTGTACGATGTAAGTGGTGCTGGGGACACGGTGATCGGTATTCTGGCCGTGATGCTGGCAAGTGGACAGTCGCTGGCCCAGTCAGTTGAATGGGCCAACAAGGCGGCGGGAATCGTTGTCGGCAAGCTCGGTACCGCGGTCGTGCTTCCTGAAGAATTGTTTGAGTGAAATCGGTGGATTCGATGTATATCGTTGTTACAGGCGCGGCCGGCTTTATCGGCGCGAATGTCGTCAAGGCGTTGAACGAACGTGGTGTCGATAACATTATCGCGGTAGACAATCTCAGCCGCGCGGACAAGTTTCGCAACCTCGTCGATTGCGACATTGCGGATTATTTCCACAAGGACGATTTTCGTAACGCGCTGTCGGCGGGCGCGTTCGACGGCGAAGTGGCGGCGATACTTCACCAGGGGGCCTGTTCCGATACCATGGCGGCCGATGGCCGTTACGTGATGGATAACAACTTTCGTTATTCACTCGACATGCTGAGCTATTGCCAGACCGAATCCGTGCCGCTGATCTACGCCTCATCGGCTGCCGTGTACGGAGCGAATAACGAGTTCCGGGAAGACCGCAGCGCTGAAAAACCACTCAACGTCTACGGCTACTCGAAGTTTCTGTTCGATCAGGTCGTTCGCCGCCGTTGGGATGACAACACCGCCCAGGTCGTTGGTCTGCGGTACTTCAACGTGTACGGCCCGCGCGAATCGCACAAGCAGCGCATGGCGTCGGTGGCATTTCATTTCTTCAACCAGTATATGGAAACCGGGGCGGTCAGCCTGTTCGAGGGCAGCGGCGGGTTTGCGGCCGGAGAGCAGCGGCGTGACTTTGTTTCGGTCGACGACGTCGTTAACGTCAATATGTGGTTTCTCGAGAACCCGGACCGGTCGGGTATTTTCAACTGCGGAACGGGTGCGTCGCAGACTTTCAATGATGTTGCTGTAGCAACCGTGAACGCCGTGCGCCAGGCGCAGGGTGATTCGGAGGGGCTCAGTCTCGACGAACTGAAGTCTCAGGGGGTCATCCGCTACGTGGCGTTTCCCGACGGACTGAAGGAAAAGTACCAGAGTTTCACCGAAGCCGATCTCACGAATTTGCGCGGCTGCGGCTATGACGGGGCATTCTCCAATGTCGAGCAAGGCGTGACGCGCTACGTACAGTGGCTATTGCAGACGCAATGAACAACCCGGGTAAAGTATTACCTCCTCGCAGCAGGGAGCAGTGGTTGTGAGTTCGTACAAGACGCTCGACGATTTTGTCGGTAACACGCCGCTGGTTCGCCTCAAGCGCCTGGCGGGCAATACCGGTAACACGATACTGGCGAAGCTCGAGGGCAACAATCCAGCCGGTTCAGTCAAGGACAGGCCGGCGTTTTCGATGATCATGCACGCGGAACGGCGCGGGCAAATCAAGGCGGGCGATACGCTCGTCGAAGCAACATCCGGAAATACCGGAATCGCACTGGCTATGGTCGCCGCCATGCGCGGGTACCGGATCATACTGGTCATGCCGGAAAACTCGTCGGTCGAGCGCCGCCAGACGATGGCGGCCTTCGGCGCCAGGATTGTCCTGACACCCGCAACTGGCGGCATGGAAGCGGCGCGCGACACGGCAAACGCGATGCAGGCGCGTGGCGAAGGGCTCATTCTCGACCAGTTCGCCAATCCCGATAACCCGCTGGCACACTACGAGGGCACTGGTCCGGAAATCTGGCGTGACACGGACGGCAAGGTGACCCATTTTGTCTCGAGCATGGGCACGACCGGCACCATCATGGGGGTTTCGCGTTATCTCAAGGAGCGCAATCCCTCAGTGCAGATCATCGGCTGCCAGCCCACCAGCGGTTCGCAGATTCCCGGCATCCGAAAATGGCCGGAGGCATATTTGCCGAGCATTTTTGACCGTCAGCGGGTGGATCGCGTCGTTGAGGTCAGTCAGGCCGATGCGGAAGAAACGACACGCAGGCTGGCACGAGAGGAGGGCATATTCGCCGGAATCTCTTCCGGCGGAGCCATGTGGGTAGCGCTTCAAATGTCGCGTGAGCTCAGCGATGCAACGATTGTGAGCATCGTCTGCGATCGTGGCGACCGTTATCTGTCCACCGGGGTTTTTCCGGCCGAGTAGTTTAGTGTGCTTGCCGGCCCGGCGGTGTCCAGCGCTTCTGTGAACGCCACAACGTCGCCAGCAGGAGTTCACGCTTGAGCACGAACTCCTTGGGGAGCTTGTCGTAGAGCTTCACGAACAATTCCTCGTGCGAGAGCAACTCCTGTATCCACAAATCACGATTGACTGACATCAATGCAGCGAACCGCTCAGCGTCGATCTCGTCCAGCCCGGTCCAGTCGATGTCGGCGTGGTTCGGCATCCAGCCCAGCGGACTCTCGGCGGCGCCGGCGCGACCGTGGCAGCGATCGACAATCCATTTCAGGATGCGCATGTTCTCGCCAAAACCCGGCCACAGAAACTGGCCATCGTCATTCTTGCGGAACCAGTTCACCGCAAAGATTCGCGGCGGATGTTTGACCTTGCGGCCGATCTCAAGCCAGTGATCGAAGTAATCGCCGATGTGGTAGCCACAGAAAGGCAGCATTGCGAACGGATCACGGCGCACCTTGCCGACCTTGTGTGCTGCTGCAGCCGTCGTCTCGGAGCCCATGGTCGCTGCCATGTAAACGCCGTCGACCCAGTTGAAGCTTTCCGTCACAAGGGGGGTGGTGGTGCTTCGTCTCCCGCCAAAGATGAACGCCGAAATCGGCACGCCGTCAGGCTGTTCCCAATCGGGGTCGATCGACGGGCATTGCGAGGCGGGCGCGGTGAAACGCGCATTTGGGTGTGCCGCGTTGCGGCCGCAGTCTGGGGTCCACGGATTTCCCTGCCAGTCAGTCAGTTGTGCTGGCGGTTCTCCCATGCCTTCCCACCAGACGTCACCGTCCGGGGTCATGGCAACGTTGGTAAACACGCAGTTTTTCGATAGCGTCGCCATCGCGTTCGGGTTGGACTGTTCGGATGTTCCGGGGGCGACGCCGAAGAAACCGTATTCCGGATTGATCGCGTAGAGCCGACCGTCGGCACCGGGTTTGATCCAGGCAATGTCATCGCCGATCGTCGTGATCTTCCATCCCTTGAACGCATCTGGCGGTATCAGCATCGCGAAGTTGGTTTTACCGCACGCGCTCGGAAAAGCCGCCGCGATGTAAGTCTTTTCGCCCTGGGGAGACTCAACGCCGAGAATCAGCATGTGCTCGGCCAGCCACCCTTGCTCGAGCCCCATCGCCGAGGCAATACGCAAGGCAAAACACTTCTTGCCAAGCAGTGCATTGCCGCCATAGCCGCTGCCGAACGACCAGATGGCCTTGTCTTCCGGGAAATGCACGATGTACTTCTGGTCCTGGTTGCAGGGCCATGCGACGTCCTTGTCACCCGGACTCAAGGGCATCCCCACCGAGTGAACGCAGCGCACGAAATCGCCCGCGTCACCCAGAACATCAAAAACCGCCTTTCCCATGCGCGTCATCACCCGCATGCTGGCCGCGACGTAAGGTGAATCCGTCAACTGGATTCCGATGTGTGAAATCGGGGATCCGATCGGTCCCATCGAGAACGGAACGACATAAAGCGTCCTGCCCCGCATGCAGCCCTTGAACAGCTCCTTGAGGCGTTTTTTCATCTGTGCCGGTGCCATCCAGTTGTTGGTGGGCCCGGCGTCATGGCGATGGGTGCTGCAGATAAAGGTCCGGTCCTCTACCCGTGCAACGTCGGAGGGGTCGGAGCGCGCGAGGAAGCTGTTGGGGCGCTTTTCCGGATTGAGCTGAATGAAGGTGCCGGCCTCCACCAGTTGGCGGCACAATGCGTCATATTCAGCTTGCGAACCATCACACCAATGCACCCGCTCCGGTTCCGCCAGCCTGGCGAACTCGGAAATCCAGTCCACCAGCGCCTGGTGACGCACGTACTCCGGCGTATGTTCCGCTTCGTCAGCGGTTGCCCTGACAGGCTCGACTGATACCACCTCTATCCCCCCTTGACTGCATTTTCTTTGGCTTTTTGAGAGTCTAGCACCGTAATTCGTTACGGTGAGCACGAATATGGCAGGGGCAGGGATACCGCCGTCCCCGTACCCGCCTGCATGGCCCCGGTTACGGCGGGCGCCGTGCACGGCCGCCGCTGATCGGCGGACCTTCCGTTAAAATCACGCGTCTCGCCGGATCGGCTGCACGGATGCCTCGCGTCAGTCTGCTCAAGGGCCTGCGGCGCCGAAGCGCGTTTGGTCCGGAGCAGGGCAGGCGCAATCGCACGCGGCCGGTTACCCCTGGCGCAGACTTTTTCCTTGCAAGAAGGGCATTGAATGACTCCGGTACTGGTGTTTGACATCGAAACCATTCCCGATATCGACGGACTTCGGAATCTGCGCGAGTTGCCACCCGAAATGCCGGCCGCGGAAGTCGCCGAGCGCGCGTTCGAGGAGCGCCGGGAGAAAACCGGCAATGATTTTCTGCCGCTGCACCTGCATCGGGTTGTAGCAATATCCTGTGTGCTGCGGGAGCGTGACAGTGTCCGGATCTGGTCGCTAGGTGAAGCGCAGGATGCGGAGAAAATTCTGATACAGCGATTTTTCGACGGCATCGAGAAATACTCTCCGCAACTGGTCTCATGGAACGGTAGCGGTTTCGATCTGCCGGTTCTGAATTATCGCGGGCTGTGCAACGGCGTGCATGCGGGCCGTTTCTGGGACATGGGTGAAGACGATCGCGAGTTCAAGTGGAATAACTACATCAGCCGCTATCACGCGAGGCACCTTGACCTGATGGACCTTCTGGCGATGTATCAGCCGCGCGCCAGTGCGCCGCTCGATGAAATGTCGCAACTACTGGGTTTTCCCGGAAAGATCGGCATGTCCGGCGGCAAGGTATGGGAGAAATTCCAGGCCGGTCAAATCGACGCCATTCGCGCTTACTGCGAGACCGACGTGGTCAACACCTATCTGGTGTATTTGCGCTTTCAGTTGATGCGGGGCGTGTACGACGCATCGAGATATGACAAGGAGTGTGCGCTGGTGCGCTCGACCCTGCAGCAATCCGGCGCATCCCACTGGAAGGAGTTTCTCGAGGCCTGGAAGGCTTGAGGCAACCGTGACAGCCTTCACCGCCGATATCGAATCGCTTGACCAGGAAGGCAGGGGTGTAACGCGCATCGACGGCAAGGCCGTATTCGTTCAGGGTGCGTTGCCGGGCGAGCGCGTCGAGTTCGAGACCTATCGGCGCAGGCCGAGTTATGAGCTTGCGACCACCAAATCGGTGCTGAGCGCGTCGCCCTCGAGGACAACACCGCGCTGTGCCAGTTTCGGCGTTTGCGGCGGCTGTTCCATGCAGCACCTTGATCCCCGGGCCCAGGTTGCGGCCAAACAGCGCGTCCTGGAAGACAATTTCGCGCGTATTGGCAAGGTCACTCCACAAACAATGCTGGCGCCGATACACGGCCCGGCGTGGGGATACCGGTTTCGCGCCCGTTTCTCATCACGCTATGTGCACAAGCGCGGCACGACTCTGGTCGGCTTCCGTGAACGTAAACACAGTTTCGTTGCGGACATGCAGACATGCGATGTGGTGCCGGCGCGGATATCCGCATTGTTGATGCCACTCAGAGAGTTGATAGACGGGTTGAGTATTCGCGAGCGACTGCCGCAAATCGAACTGGCGATCGGGGATGCCAGGGACGCACTGGCGTTCAGGAACCTTGAGTCGCTCACTGACGACGACGAACAGCGGTTACGGGCTTTCGCCGAGCGTCACGGCGTGCATGTATACCTCCAGCCCGGCGGGCCTGATACGGTACATCTGTTTCACCCCGATGGTGACGAGTTATTAAAGTACACGCTGCCTGATTTCGGTCTGGAGTACCGGTTCAGGCTTCCTGATTTCACGCAGGTCAATCACCAGACCAATCGGGTGCTCGTTCGCCGCGCCATGTCACTGCTTGACCCGCAGCCAGGCGAGCACATTGGCGACATGTTCTGCGGCATCGGAAATTTCTCTCTTCCGATGGCGCGGCGCGGCGCCACGGTGACAGGTGTGGAGGGCAGTCGCGGCCTCGTTGAGCGCGCGTATGACAACGCTCGGCACAACGGATTGGAAGCGCGCTGCAGCTTTCATGTCGAGGACCTGTTCAAGACAGACGAGCAGCGCTGGCAGCGTTTCGGTGCGTTTGACAAGCTGCTGATCGATCCGCCTCGGGACGGCGCCATCGAGCTCGTTACCATGCTCCGAAATGCCTCGCCGTGGAGGGTGGTGTACGTTTCATGCAATCCGGCGACACTCGCGCGCGACGCGGGGGTTATGGTGCATGCAAACGGCTATACGCTACGTGCAGCCGGCGTGGTCAACATGTTTCCGCATACCTCGCATGTTGAATCGATCGCCGTGTTTGAAAAACAGGTCTCGTAGCGTCTACCCCGGGCAGAATCCGTCACGGAGCAGGAAACAAAACGGGCGCCCGAGGGCGCCCGTCGTCTGTCCTGCAATGCGGGATGACTTATTCGCGCTGGCCGACGAGCGCCATCAGCAGGTGCAGCAGGCTGACGAATATGTTGAACAGGCTGATATAAACGCCTGTCGCAGCCATGATGTAGTTGGTTTCGCCGCCATTGACGATGCGGCTGACATCGTGCAGCAGGAACAGCGAGAACACTACGACCACCAGCGAGGAAATCGTCAGCGCCAGAGCCGGGATTTGCAGGAACATGTTCGCGACCATCGCGAGCAGAAGCACGATCATGCCGACGAACAGGAACTTGCCCATGAAGCTGAAATCGCGCTTGGTCGTCGTGGCGATCGCACTCATTGCGAGCAATATGCCGCCAGTGCCGGCCGCTGCAATGCCGATCAGCTCCGGGCCGTTACGCAGCGACAGTGCCACGTTGAGAATCGGGCCTAACCACCATCCGAGGATGAAGGTCATTGCAAGCAGCAAGGCAACGCCGAGGCCGCTGTTGCGATTGGCGGCGATCGCGAATTGCAGGCCGATCACCGCTCCCAGCATGATGAGCGAGCTCAATATCGGATGCTGAAATACGATACCGCTGGTTGCCATGCCGACAAAAGCCCCAATGACAGTAGGGACCATCGTCAGTGACAACAACAGGTAAGTGTTTCTCAGTACACGGTGTTGTTGCGCGCCAAGCGCGCCCGCATGGGTGCCAAGTTGAACATTTGGTTGCATTGAGTTAACCGCCTCCTTAGCGACTCGATTCACAATGTGTGAAACATCAGCCGCTAAGACTATCGAATGAGTGTCAAAGTTTCAATCGCTTAACTGGTTTCGTGCCGATTCAGCGCGTAAAATCACGGGCGGCCCGAGTATGGGCGGGCGCCTGACCGCTTTATTCGCCGCGTTTTGGGTGGGCCTTGGCCAAAATACCGGTCCCGGACGGCGCGCAGCCTCGTCCAGTGCAGGCTAACCTGCCTTGGCAGGTTATGCCGGAGCTAAAACCGGCAGGTAATGAGCTGGGTTGTGGAAGGGTGGCAGAGTGGTCGAATGCACCGGTCTTGAAAACCGGCAGAGGCGCAAGTCTCTCGTGGGTTCGAATCCCACCCCTTCCGCCAAATAAGAACGCCCCTTCACGGGGCGTTTTTATTTGGTGGTGCGGGTGTGTGGACGAAACCACCGGGTTTGACCAGCGAGCAGGGCACGCGCGGCGGCGATGGTTAACGGCTGGCACCACGCGCCGCTGCCAGCCGGCTCAACGCCAACCTGTGGTTGCCGAATCGCCGACCATCTTGCCAGTGCCGCCAAACGGCTCCGGCATGTCGACGAACTTCGGCAGACCGTCGCTGACGTCCATGACGCGTTCCCCGTAAAAAATGTGAAATGCCGGCTCGAATTTGAATGTCGCATTGGGTCCGGCGAGCGTCATGGGGTAGACGACGATCATGTCAATTGTCGGCTTCAGGTTGGCGACGCACCCGCCGCATTTACTGCACGACACGCGCTGGCTGATTTCGCTGATCTTGCTGGTGGTGACTGGCCCATCAATGGTGACACTGGCTTTGGGCCAGAGACTCCAGGCGTTGATGGGGGCGGAATGCCATTTGCGGCATTCATGGCAATGGCAATAGCCCGCTGCGGCGGGAGGACCTTTGACGGTTACCTTTACCGCGCCGCAATAGCAGGCGCCCTCGTAAAGTGGGTTGTTTTCGGCCATTTCCCCTCCTGTAAATATGGTTAAGCTTTCGACGAGCATGCTACGTCCACTCGCGATGCGGGGCAAACCGGACGGAATTCTGTGGACCCTGGTTGGCGCCATGCCCCGGGGAAGGCGGCCGGGCTTCGAAATGGCGATGGCACTAATGCAACATCGGGCCTCACGGAGAATCTGGCCCAATTCGCATGTTCTTCAGATCGGGCGTTTGCATCGCGGCAGGCGTCAGCTATTAAGGCGTGGCAAGAAAGCGGGTAGCATCCGGTTAACGCAGGACGATCTCATTCGGGAAACAGGACAGGTGATGCTGCCATGCAGGGCACGCGAAATTCCGGCACCAGACACGCTGGCAGGATGATGTGGTCAAGGCGGCCGGCGTGACGGGTGAGGGCACAAGACCACGTTCCACAAGCGCACGAAACAATGGCTGACTCGAGTTCCTCAGACCGCAAGCTGTCGATTGTGAATCATGACCGTGCTGCGGCGGGCCTTACATACGTTTATCCGGTGGTGTCGCGGCGTGCCGGCGGCGTATCCATTGGCGTCAATCTCAACGTAAATAACGCCTGCAACTGGAGATGTATCTACTGCCAGGTGCCGAATCTGCAGCGTGGGGCGGCACCTCCGGTCGATTTGCCGAAATTACGCTCGGAGCTGACTGATTTCCTGCGAGACGTGCTCGAGGGCGGGTTCATGGAGCGATGTGTACCGGAAGGGGCGCGACGCCTCAACGACATCGCGCTATCCGGTAATGGTGAGCCTACCAGTGCACGCGAGTTCGCTGCCGTGGTCGATGTCATAGCCGACGTGCGCCGGGTTGCGGGCGTTCCTGAGAGCGTCAAAACCGTTCTTATCACCAACGGCAGCCTCGTGCACCAGCGGCGGGTACAGGACGGATTACGCCGGTTGCGGGAAATCAACGGGGAAGTCTGGTTCAAGCTGGACAGCGCCACGCGAGAAGGCAGGCAACGGCTGAATGACACCCGCACCGGTCTTCGCCAGGTTACGAAAAACCTCGACATTGCGTCACTGGCCTGTCCGACCTGGATTCAGACCTGTGTGCTGGCGATCGATGGAGAACCGCCGAGCACCGAGGAGCAGAAAGCGTATCTCGACTTCATAGCCAGCCGTCTTGACGCGGGAATACCGATCCGTGGCGTCCTGCTCTACGGTCTGGCTCGAAAGTCCTTTCAGCCAGAAGCGCCACGGTTGTCCAGCCTCCCGCTTGCGTGGCTGGAAAATTACGCGGCCCGTATCCGAGCCTTGGGGCTGGATGTCAAGGTGACGGCCTGACAGCCGTACCCGATCATTCTCACGCTAACGGCCTGACGGCCTGACTTGCTACTGGCGGGCTCTGCGATGCCTTTGATTATGGGTCGTCGTGCCCTGCGTTGCCTCGGCCTTGAGTTTCCGGTACAGCTTAGGCTGGGATTTTTTCAGGTACGCCAGCACCAGCAAGTCGTTTCTGGTGACGTTGCGGAGATTGAGGCGGTCGACATGCACCAGACGCAGCAGTTCGCGAACGGGTTTGGGCATTTCGCGGCCGCTTTCGTAGCGCGATCCGCCGCTTTGCGTAACCCCGATCTGTCCCCAGAAATCCTGCTGGTTCAATCCCAGTCGCTGCCTGATGGTGCGCGGGTCGGATAGACGTTGTGCTCTTGTCATTTAATCATCCAATCAATGAATCCGGTGAAATGGCCGCCGGACCAGTCCAGCGGGTTTGTATCTTTTGAACCGCGCGCCCGCGCAAAGTTCCATGCGGATTTAATGACAGGCGTATGGAGGCCGTCGAGAGTTCAGCCGAAGAAGAACATCGGGAAATAACAAGCCTGCAAAAAGCCGCGTCCGGCCCGGCTGCCCTGGCAATGCCGTTACGCGTTTGCCAGGTTGCCGGGTTTTACTGACTTCTTCCTCTCACCCGGAAGGTGTTGGACCGGCTACTTGGCGACCTGTCGTTCGCGCATCTCGTCAAGGGTCTTGCAATCGATACACAGGTTCGCTGTCGGGCGCGCCTCGAGGCGTTTGAGACCGATTTCGATCCCGCAGCTCTCGCAGTACCCGTACTCGCCGGCATCGATCTTGGCGATCGTTTCGTCGATCTTGCGGATCAGTTTGCGTTCGCGGTCGCGACTGCGCAATTCAAGTGAAATATCCGATTCCTGGCTGGCACGGTCGTTGGGATCGGCAAAGACGGTTGCTTCGTCCTGCATGGTATGCACCGTGCGGTCGATGTCCTCGCTGAGTTCTTCCTTCAGCTGGGTCAGCATTTGCTTGAAATGATTCTGTTGTTTTGCGCTCATATAAGCCTCGCCCTTTCGGGGCTTGTAGGGCTTGAACTGGGAGCGTAGATCTGAAGCCATAGGGTTTACCCGGATTCAAAAAAGGCGCATTTAATATCAGAAATCGGCGGTCGACGCAATTCATCCGGCTATTTGCTTGAGGCCGGCAGTGCTTGCGCGTTGACCGCTACCCTCGTTAAAGCGTATAGTCCTGCGCCTCCGGGGTGTAACGCAGCCTGGTAGCGCGCCTGCTTTGGGAGCAGGATGTCGGGAGTTCGAATCCTCCACCCCGACCAGGTTCCGGCGGTACGGAAATGAGTTGTGCCCGTAGCTCAACCGGATAGAGCACCAGCCTTCTAAGCTGGGGGTTACAGGTTCGATTCCTGTCGGGCATGCCAGGTTATTGGCGTGGTCGTACTGGATCGAGATGTTCTCGATGGTGGACGTAGCTCAGTTGGTAGAGTCCCGGATTGTGATTCCGGTTGTCGTGGGTTCGAGCCCCATCGTCCACCCCATTCCCTTTCCTGATTCGTTGCTCTTCTCCGCCGTCGCGTAATGATCGCTCTGCGTGAGGTCACGCTGCGAAGAGGCGCCAAGCGTCTGTTCGGGCAGGCCACCGTACAGTTCTCCAGGGGACAAAAATGCGGCGTTACCGGCGCCAATGGCGCCGGCAAAAGCAGCCTGTTTGCCCTGATCAAGGGCGAACTGCTACCGGACTCGGGCGACATTGCACTGCAACCGGGCCTGACCATCGCTGAAGTGGCTCAGGACCTGCCGAGCGGCAGTACGCCTGCAATCGAGCACGTTCTCGATGGTGACGCGGAACTGCGTTCGGTCGAAGCGTCGTTGCACGAAGCCCAGGCGGCCGGGAACGGGTCGCGGTTAGGCGAATTGCACGACAAGATGGGCGTCATCGGCGGATATGCGGCCCGCTCGCGCGCTGCACGCCTGATGAACGGTCTGGGCTTTTCCGAAGCCGATCTGGAACGTCCCGTCGATACTTTTTCCGGTGGCTGGCGGGTGCGCCTCAACCTGGCGCGTGCGCTCATGTGCCGATCCGACCTGCTGCTGCTGGATGAGCCGACCAACCACCTCGACCTGGACGCGATTGTGTGGCTGGAAGGTTGGCTGCGCGGCTATTCCGGCACCTTGTTGCTGATCTCGCACGACCGCGAGTTTCTCGACAATACGGTGAGCACCATATTCCACATCGAGGCCAGCGGGGTGCGGCTCTACAGCGGCAATTACTCGTCGTTCGAGCGGCAGCGCGCAGAGTTGCTGTCGCAGCAACAGGCGCTGCACGACAAGCAGCAACGCGAGATCGCACACATGAAGGCGTTTGTGGAGCGCTTTCGCGCCAAGGCAACCAAGGCGCGTCAGGCACAAAGCCGTCTGAAACAGCTGGCGAGGTATGAAGAAATACTGCCGGCGCACGTCAGTTCGCCATTTACGTTCTCATTTCGCAGCGCGGCCGCCTACCCCGATCCGGCATTGGTGCTCGACGGGGTTGCCGCCGGGTACCAGGGCAAGCCGGTCCTGAGCGCTGTGCGTCTGGAGTTGCGTGTCGGCGCCCGAATCGGCCTGCTCGGCAGGAACGGGGCGGGCAAGTCGACCCTGGTCAAACTTCTGGCGGGCGAACTTGAGCCGCTGTCAGGCGCGCGTATCGAGGGCAAGGACCTCAAGGTGGGCTATTTCGAGCAACGGCAGCTCGATCAGCTGCGCCCCGGTGACAGTCCGCTCCAGCACCTTGCGAGGCTGGATCCAATGGTTCGCGAGCAGGAATTGCGGGATTTCCTGGGCGGCTTTGACTTCCGGGGCGACGACGCGCTGGCGCGTGTCGAGCGTTTCTCCGGCGGCGAGCGATCGAGGCTGGCGTTGGCCTTGATTGCATGGCAGCGCCCCAACGTGCTGCTGCTGGACGAACCGACCAACCATCTTGATATCGAGATGCGTCACGCGCTGACCCGCGCCTTGCAGGAGTACGAGGGCGCGATGGTGCTCGTGTCGCACGATCGGGGTTTGCTGCGTGCGAGCTGTGACCAGTTGTTCATTGTGGATGCCGGCACCGTGCGCGAGTACGACGATGACCTCGAGACGTACACTCGCACGCTCGTGGCACCCGACCTGCCGCAGTCGCAGGAACCGGCGCTATCGGGTCCGTCGCGCCGGGAACAGCGCCGCCTGGAGGCCGAGGCGCGGGCGCAGATGTCAGCGCGTCGCAAGCCGCTGGAGGCGCAACTGCGCCGGCTGGAAGCGGAGATCGAAAAATTGACGCTGGAGAAAGCCCATCTTGAAAAACTCATGGCTTCTCCCGATATTTATGATCAGGCGGAAAAAGCGCGCTTGCGCCAGCACCTGATGCAGCAGGCCACTGTTACCAAACAGCTCGAAGCGGTGGAAGAGCAGTGGCTGGATGTTTCGTCGCAACTGGAAGAAATGACGTGCGGTTACTGAAGTCAGGGAACCGGTGACGCAGCGCAGTGCCCAAGGCATGTTCCTCAACGTATTCGGAGATTCCCGTGATTAAACGCATTGCCCTGTTTCTGATAACCAACATCGCAGTACTGGTATTGCTCAGTTTCACCATGCGCCTGTTTGGCATCGAGCGAATACTTGATGAATCGGGAAGCGGATTGAATCTTCAGGCGTTGCTTGTTTTTGCCGCAGTCATCGGCTTTGGCGGATCGTTCATTTCCTTGGCGATCTCGAAATGGTCGGCCAAGTTCATGACGGGAGCCAAGGTCATCGAGACGCCGCGCACCGAGGTCGAACAGTGGCTGGTGTCCACAGTGCGCGGGCAGGCCAACCAGGCCGGCATCGGTATGCCCGAGGTTGCCGTGTACGACTCACCGGACGTCAACGCGTTCGCCACCGGGATGAGCCGCAACAATGCGCTGGTTGCGGTCAGCACAGGCTTGCTCAGGAACATGACGCGCGACGAAGCCGAAGCGGTCCTGGCACACGAAGTCAGCCATGTTGCCAACGGTGACATGGTTACGCTGGCCCTGATTCAGGGTGTAGTCAACACCTTCGTCATTTTCCTTGCCCGCGTCATCGGGCACGTCGTCGACCGCGTCATCCTGAAAAATGAGCGCGGCCACGGCATCGGGTTCTGGGTCTCCACCATCATCGCCGAGATCGTTCTGGCGGTGCTGGCCAGCATCATCGTCATGTGGTTCAGCCGCCGGCGCGAGTTCCGTGCCGATGCTGGCGGGGCGGCGCTTGCCGGCCGCGAGAAAATGATCTCGGCGTTGCAGCGGCTGCAAGCGGCACACCAGCCGTCGGCGTTACCGGATCAGATGAAATCGTTCGGTATCTCGGGCGGACAGGGATTCGGATTCAAACGCCTGTTCATGTCTCACCCGCCGCTTGACGAGCGCATCGAGGCGTTAAGGCACGCACAGGCTGCCGATTTGCGGGTGGGCTAAACGGACGCTGCCGTTTGGCTGTTCGCCTTCAGCGCGGCACGGTCATTTCGCCATGCACGGATTGACTGCCTGATCAGGAACACGCTGGTGAGGTAATAGATGGCTTTGAAGGCGAGCAGGCTGCGGTAAATCGGTGTGCCGCGGTACAGGTCACCCGCCAGAAAGGCCAGCAGCGCCTCCTGGATGCGCAAGTTGTTGCGCGGTGCCATGAACAGCTTGCGCATCGCAGGCCGGGTCATGCGATAGACGAACCAGGAGAAATGCCCGAGGCCGTGGCGGACAGCCTTTTCGTACCGGCGTATATGGCGTTTGGCGGAACCTGGATCGCGCAGGCACGCCTCTACGGCGTCGGCGCCGATAAAGGCGCCTTGCATGGCAAGAAACACTCCGGATGACAATACCGGATCCACGAAAGCGTACGCGTCGCCGATCAGCATGTAGCGATCACCCGCCATATGCTGCGAGACGTAAGAGTAGTTTCCGGTGGCCGTGGCATCGCCGATCAGTCGGGCGCCCTCAAGGCGTGCCGCGAGGGCGGGGCACAGTGCGATCGTGTCGAGCAGAAAGCGGTTCGGGCCATGTTTTCGGTTTTTCAGATAGGCGGGCTTGCACACGGCACCGATGCTGGTGGTGCCGTCCTGCAGCGGGATGAACCAGCACCAGCCGTGATCGAACCAGAACAGGCTGATGTTGCCTTCCGCATTTCCCGGCAGGCGTTGTGCACCGGTGAAATGACCGTAAATGGCGGCACTGGCGTGGCGCGGGTTGCGCAGCTTCGTTCCGAGGCGTTTGGCGAGAAACGTGTCGCGTCCGGACGCGTCAATCACATAGCGTGCTCGCCACTGCCGTTTGCCGTCAAGAGGCGAACTGGTGTCGATGTCAACGCCGCCGGCCGTCGGAAACGCTACCGAAGTGACGCGGCATTGCTCCATTGTTCTGGCGCCGCTGTTCGTGCAGTGCGCGAACAGAATGCTGTCGAACTCCGAACGCCGAACCTGGTAGGCGAACGGGTAGCTCTTGTCCCACGCATCGGCGAAGTTCAGTTCCACCGGAGCATCATGAACTGGCGAGTTAAGTTCAGCGCCATATTTGCGAATGCCGATTTCTTCGACTTGCTCCAGCACGCCGAGTTGCGACAGCAGTTCCAGGTTGACCGGCAGCAGTGACTCGCCGATATGAAAGCGCGGATGACGATCTTTCTCGGCGAGCACCACGTCCAGCCCGCGCCTTGCCAGCAGGGAGGCGACCGTCGAGCCGGCGGGGCCGCCGCCGATTACAAATACGTCACACTGGCTTTTTGTCGATCTTGCGTCTGCCGTCGTCATTACATTCCCCGTAACGCGATTGAACCGTGCCGAGTGCTGCCAATGTGCTCAACAAACCGGGGATCCGTCTGTGCTTGCTCTTGTGCCATGCCCGGGCATCATCCGCGAAGCAGGGCGCCGGTCGATATCGCGGGACGTCGGGCCCCGGGGTTGTACAGCCCGGCAAGCATGGGCGGCTCGGCGCGTGCCCCGGGTTGCGCTGAAACGAAGCTCTCGATGTTCTCGTGACAAAGATCGGGGTGCCGTGCACGTGCGATATCGACGATTTCCAGCGCCAGCCGATGTAGCCACTGCGTCGATTGCCGGATGCGCCGGACGAAAGCGGTTTCGTCGAGTTCATCGCGCAAGCCGCGATTGAGCTCGGCGAACCAGCCCAGTTCGGCCTGATCGAGCATCACCGGTGCATTCTCCCCCGCAGTTTTCTGTGACCAAAGACGCAGGAACTCCTGCATTTCGGCATTCAGTTTCTTGCACGATTCAAGATCAGCCGCAACCCTGGCGAGCATGCTGACGTCGGTTAACCGCCGCTGAAAGAAGAGCTGGCACAGAATGCCCCAGTAATACGTATAGTCCCAGATGATCTTGAGCGGAAACACCGTCGGGTTTCCGAACATCGGATACTGGTCCTGATAAAGAGACAGCGTGCTGTCGTAAAAGGACCTGAAGAAGCGTTCATAGATTCGCGCGAGTTTGCCGATGTCTTCGCCTCCGGTGTCGCGGGTAATCAGGTCGGTGATATAGGTGTTGGCGATGGCAATGAAGTCGCTGCCGGGTGAGTAGAACGGATCGAGGAACACGCCCGACTCGCCCGTAAGCGCCCAACGGTCGGCGGAGAACAGCTGCTTGCAGTTGTAGGAAAAGCGCCGAAGATAGGCAAAGTCCTGCAACAGATGCTGCTTCTCGCGCACCTCCCGCGCGAGCCGGGGTTGATGCCGGTCAAGCCAGGCAAGCACCTTCTCGAAACTGTCGAAAGAGCTTGACGGGTGAATGCCCGAGTCTGCGACGATGCCGACCGAATGCGAGCCGGAAGCGAGCGGTATCAGCCAGGCCCAGTAACCCGCACCGACCAGATGATTCGTCGACAGCCAGCGTGCGCGAGGATCGCAGCGCGCCTGCCAGTCGGGGTCTTCCGACCATTCATCAATGCTGATGCGCGAGCCGATGCGAAACCATACGGCGTTGGCGTCATGGCCGTTGTCCTGCTCCAGTCTCAGCCGCCGTTTGATCAGACCCGCGCGGCCGCTTGCATCCACAAGCCAGCGCGCAGTGGCGGTGTGCTCTTGTCCGTCGCGCGTGTAGGTGACGGTGTGATCAGCGCCGTTTTGTTCCAGGTCGAATTTCCGGACAACTGCATCATCAATGAACTCGATGGAACGTTCGCGGACGGTATTGCCGAGGAAATTTTCGAAGATTCCGCGGTCGATCTGGTAGCTCGGTGTGGACAGGTATCGGCTCGCGCCGACTTCGGTTACCGCATCGACATCCGCCCGGCCGTCCGAAAAGAAAAAGCGAAACCCGAACTTCTTCAATTGCTTCGAAACCAGATGTTCCTTTAGCCCGAGCACGGTGTCGAAATAATTGGCCGCGATTTCGACCGAGGATTCACCGATCTTGTGGGTCGCTTCGGGGACGGGGTGCGCGCGGCGTTCAACGACGAGGACGCGTAGCTCCGGCACGCGCTGTTTCAGTTGCAGCGACAGGCACAGTCCGGCCAGCCCTCCGCCCATGACGATGACGTCATAGTGCTTATGTTGCGCGCTTGCACTCATACCGCAGTTAAGTCCTCGTTCTTTATGGTCCCGACTTCCAGTTCGAGATGAAGCTTTGGCCCGAGCGCGTAAGTGCACTGCCCCGCTGATTGGGCCAATAGCTCAAACAGGGTGATCGCGCAAGCCATCGCGTTGCCGGCCACGAGCGACGTGCATCGCGTACTCGCTTTCGAATCGCCGGGCTTCTCGGCCATGCGGGTGTTCCACTTTAGCGAAAACTTCGCTTGTCGAGTTGGTTGCGAATTCAGCACCAGTGCACATCCGAGCCGGCCGGTGCTATCGACGACGGTCGCGAGCGGCCCCTGTGCTTCGATGTCGTATGCAACGTACAAGACGCTCGTGCTGTCACCTTGCGCTTGTACCAAGGCTTCGAGCAGGCCGTTGGCAAACGATCGGTGCCCCGCGCTAAGAGCGGTGTAAGGGCGCATGCAGCCGGTCGCGATGGCCCAGTACCCGGCCGCGGCGTTATGCACCGAATTGTGAAATTTGGTCGGTGAGAGCAATTCCGGCGCCTGGGCCAGGGTCTCAGCCATGTAGTCGGTGATGGCGAGATCGCCATGCGTTGACGAAAACACTGACGACAGGCTGGCGGGATCGCGATGTGCGTGAGCGCAGGCCTTGCTGGCAACTTCGAGCGAAACGGCCACCGTATCCGGGGCGCGGCGACGCTCGTTAGGCGGCAGCAACTCGGGTGACGGGCGTTTGCGCGCGTCTTGCGAGGGCGGTATTTCGCCCCGCAGAATACGGCTTGCCTCGTCCCAGGAGGGAAGTGCCGCTGACCAGATGGCGATGCCTTCGATGTAGGCTACCCGGGACGGCATCATTCGGCCCGCCCGAACAGAAGGGCGCAATTGCTGCCGCCAAATCCGAAAGACAGGCTCATGCCGGTGCGCAGTGAGGCGTCGGTGTTCTCGATGCGTATCTGTGGCCCGCACACGGGATCGAGCTGCGTCGCGTTGAGTGTGCCTGGTGCCATGGAGTGTTCCAGCGCAAGCAATGTAATGACTGACTCGAGGATGCCGGCCGCGCCCAGCGTGTGTCCGGTCCAGCCCTTGGTCGAGCTTGCCAGAGTGTTGTCGTCGAACAGATCGCTGATCACTTGCGCTTCGACTTCGTCGTTTTTCCGGCTTGCCGTTCCGTGCAGATTGATATAGTCGACGGCTCCAGCCGTGATGTTCGCACTGGCAAGGGCTTCCTCGATTGCCTTGCGCGCCCCCAGGCCCTCGGGGTGCGGAGAGGACATGTGGAAAGCATCGCTGCTCTCACCGTAACCGAGCAGCGCCGGGCCGGGCCCGTCACGCTCGAGGAGGGCAAAACCCGCGGCTTCTCCGAGGTTGATGCCGCTGCGAGACGCGTCGAACGGCCGGCAGGGTTGGCCTGACACCAGTTCCAGTGAATTGAAGCCGAACAGCACGCTGCCGCACAGGCTGTCGGTTCCGCCGACAACGGCCGCGTCTGCAATTCCGCTTCTGATCAGCCTTTGCGCCTGGGCAAACACCTTCGCGCTGGAAGAACACGCCGTGGCCACAGTCATGCAGACGCCTTCAAGTTCCAGCGCATGTTGAACGAATTCGCCAGTCGAATGCGGCGTGTGAATCAGCGGATTGCGCAGGTGCTGCGGAAAACGGTTTGCGTCGTCCAGACTGGCGTAGGCTTCCTCCGTGGCGCCGATACTTGAAGTCGACGTGCCGAAAACGACCGCAATGCGGGTCTTGCCGTAACGCTCGCGCGCAGCCGATACCGCCGCAATGAACCCGTCCTGATTGAGCCCTAGCCACGCCAGGCTGTTGTTGCGGCACTTCCAGTGCGCCAGATGCGCGGGCAAGGGTGTGTCCTCGACCCCGCTGACACGGCCAATGTAGGTGTCGACCCGCCGTAGTCCGAAATCATTGGGCGTGAGGCCGCTTTTCCTCGAGCGAAGCGCTTCAAGTGTGGCCTTGACACCCGTTCCGGCGGCCGAACTTGCGGTAAACGCGTTAATTCGCAGAGGTGCTAGTGACATTCGGATTCGATGGGGCCGCTTTCCCCCGGATTGGCCGGGTTGTAAGCCTTCCGTTGCAGCCAATACCTCCGCACCCGGCCTGGACACGCTCGCGCGTCACGGCGGTGGAACGCTCGCCGACGCGTGATTGCGCTCCAGCGGCTGCCGGTCCGCGAACCGTGACGAAAGTCCGCCGGGCAGCCCGGGATCGCCTCCGCATGCTTGTTTCGTTCGGTTTCGGTTTGGCTGGGTAGTGAAGTCGGCACCGTGTCCAATGGTAACGGAATTTGCGGCGCCGTCACGGGGACAGATGGAATCAACCCAGTACCACCGCAGCGCGGCCGCTTATCAACGGCGTATCACCAGCCGCGACTGTAAAGGCATAGATGACGCGCGAAGCGTCATCGAACTCGAGCACTGCACTTACCGTCAAGGGGCATTGCTGGTCGTCCATGTAGCGTCGACTGATATGGGCATCGCGGACACTTGCAAGGAATCCATGTCTTGCTTGCGCCGGAACGCACGGTTGCCTGCGGCCGTCGATTGCCGTTGATTGCGCGGCAGGGCGCATGGCACTGGATGCCGCCGTCGCCGCGCAACGTTTACCTGTGTTTGTGGCGCCGACTTCAAGGCGCTCGTCCAAAGGCGCCTGACTTCAAGGCGCTCGTTCCAAAGGCGCCTGACTTCAAGGCGCCGTGCAGCGCCATCGCCTGGGCGGCGTATTCGATGCCACAAAGGGAGGACAGCCGGCCCTTGTAGCGCAGCGGGTTATTTACATCGAGGTGGGACCGCGTTTCGCAGCGTATCGACGTGTCGTCAAATGCGACGACATGCTCCAGCAGGCACATCGTGCCCGCGTGCGGAATCAGTTCGCGGATGCTCCCGGCGTCTATCGCTGTGCTCGTTGGACGGTTTCGATACATTTTCTTGATGCAACAAATGGACGCGCGGCTCACATTGTGGTTCTGGCGTATTTGCACATCCCGATGGTCATTCGTTATGCCGGTTCCGCTTGCCCGGGCAGGTCTGCAAAATGCTTTGCTTTCAGGCTGTCCGGTTATAATTCCGGCCGTAGCGCTTCTCCATTTCGGGGTTTGCCGCGAATATTATAGTTTCAACTTCAATGGTTCAGGCATGAGTGACGTAACGACCATGAGCGACGAGGAGCGCGAGTTGGCGGAGGTGATTGTGTCCGCGCTTAACCTGGAAACACCGGCCGCCGAAATTGACCCGCAGGCGCCGCTGTATGGCGAGGGTCTGGGGCTGGACTCGATCGACATTCTCGAGATCGCTCTGGCTGTCTCGAAGCGCTACGGCGTGCAAATCCGGTCGGACGACAATGACAACGTACGGATATTTTCCTCGCTGCGAAGCCTGAACGAGCATGTCCAGCAGCAGCGCGCAGCCTGAATCGAAGCGCGCTTCCGTCACGTTTCGCGGTGCGTTGATCCTGCTGGCGGTTCTGGCGTATCCGGTTGTCGCCTGGCTGGTCCTTGCGCGAGGCGGAGAAATTGGAGCGATGGCGCTGTGGGTCGCTGCGCTGCCTCAGGTTTTTTGCTACCTTGGCCTGCTCTGGCTGTTCGGTCGCAGCCTGATCGGTGCAAGGGAAGCGATTCTGACCCGCTTCGCTCGTTTCGTTCACGGTGATATTTCGGCGGAAATTGCGCGCTACACGCGCCAGATAACCATATTCTGGTCCCTGTTTTTTGCAGCCATGGCGATCACGTCCGTGTCGTTGCTCGTTTTCGTCTCCGCCGATGCGTGGCTGTTTTTTGCCAACGTGCTCAATTTTCCGTTGCTGGTTTGCGCTTTCCTTGCCGAGTACGCTTGCCGGTCGATGCGTTTTCCTGGTGCTGCGTACCCGTCCCTGACGGCTACGGTAACTGCGTTCCGCCGGTTTCGTGACTCCCGCGAAAACACCTAGTTCAGCGGCACCATCGCGGGCAACCGTTTTGCGGTTCGCTGGCTGCATGATGCAATGCAAGCATGATTCCATTCCTCGGCCATAGTGATGGCACCCAGCCGGTTGCTTGCTTTGCGCATCGACTGATCAGCGCAGCGGAATTCCTCGCCGATGTTTATGCGCTTGCAGAAAGGCTGCCGCCACGTGCCTATGGCGTGAATCTTTGCCGTGACCGCTACTGTTTTGCGGTTGCGTTTGCGGCCGTGATGATCCGCGAACAGATCAACCTGTTACCGCCCTCGCAAACGCTGGAATCCTTGCGGCAACTTCAGAATGATTACGAGTCGGCCTACCTCCTGGTGGACGACGACGCAGATCACCCGTATGAGTCCATGCGCGTCACTGTCGGCGCCGGGAAGCTGGCGTACCGCCAGGACGGGCTGGCATTCGATGCCGACTCGACCGCCGCTATCGCGTTCACCTCCGGTTCGACCGGAACGCCGGTTCCGAATCGCAAGACCTGGGGCGCCCTCGCGCTCGGTGGCGTCAGCGAGGCGTCGCGCCTTGGTCTTGCCCATGAGCCGGCCACGTTCGTCATCGGCACGGTGCCGCCCCAGCATATGTATGGACTGGAATCGACAGTCATTATGGCGCTGCGCAGCGGCCTGATCATGCACAACCAGCGGCCTTTCTTTCCGGCCGACATCGAGCGGGCTCTGAGAGGCGTCGATGGCGAACGCGTGCTGGTTTCCACGCCCGTGCATTTGCGGGCGTTGCTGGCGAGTGAGGTAAGGCTGCCGGCGCTTCGTCTCACGGTCTGCGCGACGGCGCCGCTGTCGCGTGAAATGGCGGAACAGTTCGAGACGCGATTCGCAACGCAGGTACACGAAGTCTACGGGTTTACCGAGGCCGGCATGGTCGCCACGCGCCGTACCCTCGATGGACCGGAATGGAGGCTGCTTGCAGGCCTGCATATTCGGGAAGCGGGCGGGCGATACCGGGTAAGCGGGGGGCATGTGCCCGAAGAGGCGGTTTTCAGCGATCTTGTCGACGTCATCGATGCCGAGCACTTCATACTGCGGGGGCGCAGCGCGGACCTTGTCAACGTGGCGGGAAAGCGCACCTCCATAAGCTATCTTGACCATCAGATCTGCGGCATTGCCGGCGTTGACGATGGCGCTTTCTTCATGCCGGAAGAAACCGGCGGCGCGGTGACTCGCCTGACAGCGTTTGCCGTCGCTCCCGGGATGGCGCGGGAACAGTTGCTGGCGGCGCTGGCCGAGCGCATTGACCCGGTTTTCCTGCCGCGGCCTCTTTATCTGGTGGATGCGCTGCCTCGTAACAGCACCGGCAAGCTGCCGCGAAGCGAACTCGCCAGACTCGTGCAGGATTGTGCGTCCGCAAGCGCGGACCAACCGCTGACCATCAACCGTTGTATCGATGCTGCACATCCGGCCCTGGCCGGGCATTTTCCCGGCGACCCGATCGTGCCCGGCGTTGTTCTCCTGGATGAAATTGTCGATGCCGCTTCAGCAGCGCTTGGCGGGGAGCACGCGCTCGATGAATTGACGATACGTTCCGCCAAGTTTTTGCGCCCGGTTCGACCCGGCGACACGCTGCAGATAAGGGTGACCCCCGGTACCGGGAATACAGTGCGTTTTGTTTGCAGCGTTGGTGCCGATGCCGCGGTGTCGGGCGTGCTTGCAGCCGGGTCCGCGGATCGGGCATGAGCCGGCAGTGGCTTGAAAGCGCCGAGCGTTCGAACTTACTCGCGGTGCGCATCCTCGTGTGGATCGCGATGTTTCTTGGAAGGCGGGTGGCGCGCCTGATCCTTGTGCCGGTGGCTTTCTATTTCCTGCTGTTCGGAGGCAGCGCGCGTGCCGCATCGCGCGCCTATCTGCATCGCGCGACCGGGCGAAGGGCGACGCTGCGCGACGTATTCCTGCATTTCTATACTTTTGCGACGGTCGCGCTCGATCGCGTCTACTTCTTGTCTGACCGATGGTCACTGTTCGACATCCAGCTGCATGGTGAAGAGTTGCTGATCGAGCAGTTCGAGCGCAACAAGGGCTGCTTCCTGCTGGGGGCCCATATCGGCAGTTTCGAATCCCTGCGCACGCTCGGCCGGCGCCGGGCGGTAACAGTCAATCTTGTGATGTTCGAAGGCAACGCAAACAAGGTCGCCCGTGTGGCCCGCGCCGTCAATCCGGATCTGGAACACGATGTCATTGCACTGGGCACGCCTGGATCGATGTTGCGCGTCATTGAGCAACTCGACAAGGGCGCCTGGGTGGGGATGCTGGCAGACAGGGCTATCAGCGACGGCGGCATGGTGCGTGTACCCTTTCTGGGTGGCGAGGCGGCGTTTCCCTCAGCGCCTTTTCGCATCGCGGCGCTGACTGGCCGGCCGGTGATCTTGATGCTTGGCCTGTATCGAGGCGGGAATCGATATGAGTTGCACTTCGAGACGCTGATCGAATCCGCCAGGCTGCCGAGATCGAATCGCGACGAGGTTCTCGCGCAGTGGATAGGCCTGTACGCACGTCGACTTGAACACTACTGCCGGCAGGCGCCGTTCAACTGGTTCAATTTTTACGCGTTCTGGGAAAGCCCTGAAAGCGAAGCCGATGAAAACAGGATCTAGCAGGCTGTTGAAAAACGTCGCGAGCGGCCTTCAGCCGGGTGCGCCCGGAGCGCAGGAACCGGAGTGTACACGGGCAGTACATGAGGATTCCGAGCACCGCGCAAGCCCGGATCAAGGCCGCGCAGTAGTTTTTCAACAGCCTGCTAGGCGGCGTCTTTTGCTGTTTGTCGCTGTTTTGCTGGTGTTTGACTGGCAAATCATGGTCGGCCATGTATCTGCTGACGAGTGGAGTTTGACGTCGCTGATGCGAGAGCTGGGCGGGCGTGCCACCGGGAAGGCACGGTTTTCCGAGACGAAGCATCTGAACGTGCTGGATACGCCGATCGAGGTCAGCGGGACGCTTGGCCTTTGCGCCGGGGTGGCTTGAAAAACACACGTTGCAACCGCATCCCGAGCGCATGATCGTCGACGGCGGCACGCTGGTTATCGAGACCGGCCCGGAGCGCAAGACGCGCCGCCTGCGGCTGCAAGCCTACCCGGCGATTTGGGGCCTTGTCGAAGGCATGCGCGCGACACTCACTGGGGATCTGGATACGCTGCGGGACTTCTACGACATTGAACTGCACGGCACGCGCGGGGACTGGGAATTGTTGATGGTTCCGTCACGCAGTGAAGTGTCCGCAGTGGTGCGGCTGGTCAGCATTCGCGGCGGAAACGGCCACATCAGAATCATCGAAGTGGTACAGGTGAGCGGAGACCGATCGGTGATGCACGTGGAGGAAGTTTCTTCGTGAACCGCGCTGCGGGTGTGACCTTTGCCGTATGGCTGTTATTCATTGGCGCGTGTACCGCCATCGTAACGACAAGCAGATTCAGCACCGATCTCGAAGCCTTCTTGCCGGGAGCGCCGACGCCGGCGCAACAGTTACTGGTTGATCAGCTCAGGGATGGGGTTGTCTCCCGTATGGTCCTGATCGCAATTGAGGGTGACGACGAGGAGGTGCTGGCCGGGTTGAGCCGGAAATTGACCGAGAATCTCGCCACCGATCCTGCGTTTTCCTACATCAACAACGGCAGCCATGACCGGTTCGAGGCTGATGGCGCGTTTCTGCTTGCGCATCGTTATTTGCTGAGCCCCGCTGTGGAGCAGGAGCGCTTCAGCGCAGAAACGTTGCGGCGCGCACTGCAGGCGCAACTTGATTTGTTGTCATCGTCAATGGGTGCGCTCACGGTGAATTTTCTGGGCGTCGATCCAACCGGTGAATTCCTGTCGATTGTCGAAAAATATCAATCGGAAAACCGCCCGCAGGTTCGCCATGGCGTGTGGTTCAATAGTAGCGGCACACGCGCGCTGCTGATGGCGCAGACAGTCGCACCGGGATTCGAGATTGATGCCCAGCAAACCGCTGTCGCGCGTATCGAGGCGGCGTTCGATGAGGCAGTGGCCGCGGCCGGAGCGACGGATGCCGTGTTGACAGCCGTTGGTCCGGGTGTGTTCGCCGTGCAGATTCGCGATTCGATCAAGGCGGATGCGATCCGTGTGACCAGCCTTGCCTCGCTGGCGATCGCGGGACTGCTGCTGTTCGTGCTGCGCTCGTTTCGCGCGCTGGGACTGGTTTTTCTGCCGGTGGCCACGGGCGCGCTGGCGGGTGTCGCCGCGGTGACGCTGGCGTTTGGTGAAATCCACGGAATCACCCTCGGGTTCGGCGCCACCCTGATCGGCGAGAGCGTGGATTATTCGATTCATCTGCTGACCGGCTCGGTATACGGGCAGCGTCCGGAAAAGACGCTGTCGCGCATCTGGCCGACGTTGAGACTCGGCGTACTGACTTCGATAGCAGGGTCGGCGGCGCTGCTGTTCTCGGGATTTCCCGGGCTGGCGCAACTGGGGATGTTCTCGATTGCGGGACTGGTCGTAGCGCTGGCCGTGACGCGCTGGGTTGTGCCGCTGTTGTTGCCGCACGAGTTCAGCGTCGATCTCGCCGGTCGCTTTGCACCGATCCTGTTGCTCGCGGTCGAAAGGGCGCGCATTCTGCGAGTGCCTTCACTGCTGGTTATCGGGGGTTGTCTCGTATGGCTGGTGTTCGAGGGCGGGGCTTCGTGGAATGATGATTTCGGATCACTGAATCCCATCCCGGCGTCGACCAAGGCGTTTGACCGGGAAATACGCACCGAGCTCGGCGCGCCAGACGTGCGCACGCTGGTTGTCGTGCGCGGTGTTGACCAGGAGGCGACCCTGCAAACCGCAGAGGCGGTGGGGCGGACGCTCGATGCCCTGGTCGGCGAGGGCGCCCTGGCGGGCTACGAATCGCCCGCCTTCTACCTGCCGAGTCAGGCAACGCAGCGCGCGCGCCAGGATGCCATTCCGCAAGCCGCAGTGTTACGCGAGAACCTGGAGCGCGCCCTGGAGGGGTTGCCGTTCAAGCGCGGACTGTTCGACGAGTTTATCGACCAGGCGCAACAGGCAAAACAGTCGAAACTGCTCACGCGTAACGACCTTGCATCCACTGCGCTCGCCAGCCAGGTGGACAGCCTGCTGATGAAGACGCGCAGCACGTGGTACGCCGTACTGCCGTTGCTTGACGTGGTTCGATCTGCAGACGTGGCGGCCGCGCTGTCGCGCTTCGACCCGCAGCAGGTCATGCTGATGGACCTGAAGTCCGAGACGGACGCGCTGTATCAGGGTTACCGGTTGCGGATTCTCACGTACGCGGTGATTGGCGCTGTTGCAATCGTCATGTTGCTGCTCGCCGCTTTGCGGTCTGTGCGCCGCTGCGTGGCGGTCGTTCTGCCCATTGCTGCGGCGCTGGTGGTGACGATTGCCGTCCTCGCAGCGGCGGGTGCCGAGCTGACAATGTTCCATCTTGTGGCGATGTTGCTGGTCGTCGGCGTCGGGTCCAACTACACGCTGTTTTTCGACCGGGCGATTGCGCAAGAGAACGATCGGGGACGCACTTACCTGGCCCTGGCGGTGTGCAATTTGTCCACAGTGCTCGGGTTCGGATTCATTGCGCTGGCATCGACGCCGGTGTTGAAGGCGATCGGAATAACCGTTGCGGCAGGCGCCGCGCTCAGTTTGCTGTTCGGTGCGGTCTTCATGCAGCGCGACCGGTCAACCGGTCAGCCGTCATCCCCGGCGCGACAGGGTGCGCCAGGCGAGCCACGGCAATCGTAGCAAGAAGCCGGACATCAGGCGTGTGTGCATCCACGCCAGCAGCGCGTTGTCTCGCACATAGCGGAAATGCGAAATGCCGCCCTCGTCGGGTTTGAGGTAACGGACGGGTGCGTCGATATTCCTGACCGGCACACCTTCCCAGGCCAGGCGAACGACTGCTTCAGCGTCGAAATCAAAGCGACGCATCCATCGCGTGGACGACATGATCCTCAGCAGCGGCTCGACCGGATAGACGCGCAAGCCGAACAAGGAGTCGCCGATGCCATACCACAGTGTCTCTAGGTTGGCCCACCAGTTCGAAATTTTGCGGCCGCGTACCCGAATTTGCGGCGCGCTTTTGTCGAACACCGGTTTTCCGAGAATCATGGCGTCGGGTGCAAGTTCTGAGGCGCGCATGAATTCGGGCACGCTGGCCGCCGGATGCTGGCCGTCGGCATCCATTGTCAACACATGCGTGAAACCCTGAACCGCCGCTTCGCGAAGGCCATAATAGACAGCCGCACCTTTTCCGCGGTTGCGCGGCAACACGAAAACGCGCAACCCGTCGTCGGTTTTCTGCATGTCCAGAAGGGCTTCGGCGCTGCCATCGGTGCTACCGTCAACCACAACCCAGACGGGATCCCATTGATTTCGGGCCTCGGTAACGGTGTCAAGTACCCGCGGCCCGGTGTTAAAGCTCGGTATCAGGATGAGATGCGATGATGATGCGTTCGGCATGCTGAAGCTAGGGCAGAGTCTGGTGCGGTTGCAGCGGAGCGGCGATCAGGATGCGGCTGCGGAATCTCCAACCTCCGCCGCAGCGGCTTGCGTTGTAGCCTTCGCGCTACGCCCGGCTTCCAGGGAGGTTCGGTAATAGGACTCGAGCCGTGCCACGAATGGTTTCACGTCACCGGTAACCTCGAAGCGTTTACCGAGGCGCGCACGGTAAACCAGTGGAAGGTGCGGTTTCTTCAGGATCGGCCACCCCTTGCCGAGAAAACGGCTGTTTGTTTCGATAAAAACCGTCTGTACCGGTGCGCCCGCCCGTTTGGCGATCAGCGCAAAACCGCCCTTGAACCGGTTTACCGGTCCGCTTCGTGTGCGTGTCCCTTCAGGGAACACCAGTAATTGTTGACCCGAACGCAGCTCTCGAGCCGCCTCGCGCACCATGTCAGCCGCAGTGTCGTTTCGGATGTAACCGGCCAGGCGGGCGCCGCCGCCAAGGATCACGTTATCGCGTATCCCCGATTTCATGATGCAGGCAATGTCGGGCAAGCGGGAGATGACGAACACGGCATCGAGAAGCGATGGATGATTGGGGGCGACAATGAGACCTTTCTCGCCACGCAGTTCGTCAATTGCTGACAGGTCCAGCCTGATCAGGCCCGTACCACGCAACATCGCCAGGTAACTGCGAAACAGTAGCCCGATGGCGTTGCGGCCGAACCGGATGCCGGTCTTGCGCGGCAACAGAAAGTAGAGCGCGGCGCAAAGCACCGTGAACAAAATCCCGACGACAGCGAAATAGAGCAGTGCCACGTAGAGCACCAGGTGCTCGTAAATTGTCCGAAATACCCCAAACAGGTTCGTCATGCGTCCAGGCTGGCAGGATTGGTTTCTTTCTTCAGAATCCGAGCATACCCTACTAATCAGCGTGCGCCCGATATCGCTGATCGCAATTGTATGTTTACCAGTGAGACAGCGAAACTACGCATCGCTCGCCGTGCCGGCGGTCAATCGCGCGCTTCCACGCGCTGCCTGGATTCCAGCAAACGCCAGACGAATGCAATTCCTGCAGTGAGGGTGTCGTTCTGGCGCACCAGCGAACTTGGCTCGAACACCGCGTGAGACACGGAGTCCCAGCGCACGAATGCGCCAATCCACATGCGCTGGTAGCTGCGGCTGACGGAACCTATCACTTGTCCTCCGGCGTATCCCGACTGCGCTACATAGGCGGACCGTTGTGGCGTCGCGTACTCCGGTGCGACACCGTAGAAGTAGTTGTGGTAACGCTTGTCGCCGAACAGCGGCCCCAGTGCCAGACCGGTTTTCCATTCCGCGTTTGCAATCGGGGCTCTGAACTCGAAATTGATCAGCGGCGCAAACACCCAGCCCACGTTGTGTGTATGTCGAAGGTCGGTGGCGATCACGGTGCGCACGGGTAATCTGAGATCCACCGTCAGGTTCCGGTCTGCGCTCTGATACAAACGCATTTCCAGGCTTGGCCCGATTTCCAGGGTCGGGTCGAGGTCCGGCATGCCCTGCCTGGCGGCGTTATCGGAGCTGTTGACAGGAACCGAGCCGCTGATGCTCAACTGCAAGGTGAGCCTGTCGTATTCGAAGAACAGCCCGCGCACGCGATCCCGTTCGATTTTCAGCAAATCTCCCCGGTAAATGACGTAGGGTACCGGCAGCACGTAGCTGGTGCGCTCATCGGAGCCGCGATAGTCGGCGAAATCCAGAACGGTGAAGCCGAGCCCCGCTTCCCACTGCGGCCGGTCTTCGCCGTTTGCTGCCGGCGCAAAGAGCAGCATCAGGCAAAGCACCGTCGGGAGAGATTTCCACGGCAGCGTCAACATTGAACTGAATCCGGTTGAATGCAAACCGCTGCGGGAAATCGCGACACCATTGCGTTACGCCCGAGGAAGGCGAAGCTTGTTTGGCTGATCCCGGTTCGGGCCGGAGACAAGGTACGTCATGGTGTAATGTTGCCATATCCCGCGCCCGCCATGACCGGTGCAGGCACGGGATAATGGCGTTCCTGAATCGGTCGGAGTATCGGGTGTGACAAACAGTTCGAAGAACAAGTCAGCGTTGGTGACGGGTGGCAGCGGCGTGATCGGGAAAGCGATCTGCTCGGTGCTTGCCGAGCGCGGTTTTCATGTGCTTGTGCACGCCAATCGCAATGCCGAGCGTGCAGCGCAGCTGGTGCAAGTCATCAAAGAGCGGGGTGGCAGCGCGGAGACGATCTGCTTTGACGTGGCGGATCGCGCCGCATGTGCTGCCGTGCTCACTTCGATCGCACAGCGCAATCCGGTTCAGGTGATCGTGCATAACGCAGGGATACACAAGGATGCTCCGATGGCCGGGATGAGTGGCGAGCAGTGGGATGACGTGATCGATGTGTCGCTGAACGGTTTCTATAATGTGGTTCAGCCGCTGTTGCTGCACATGATTGGCACGCGTTGGGGGCGTGTCATCAGCATGTCTTCGGTCGCGGCGATGCTGGGTAATCGCGGTCAGGCAAACTACGCGGCGGCGAAGGCCGGGTTGCACGGCGCCAGCAAGGCGCTTGCGGTCGAGGTGGCCTCGCGCGGCGTAACCGTAAACGTCGTCGTGCCGGGAATTATCGAGAGCGAGATGGCCTCGGGCTTTTCGCCCGAACAGGTCGCCGCCATGGTGCCAATGAAGCGCGCCGGACGCCCGGAAGAAGTGGCGTCGCTGGTAGGGTATCTTGTGTCAGACGAAGCCGGTTATGTCACCGGGCAGATCATCGGCGTCAATGGCGGCATGATTTGAGACAGGCGACGCTCAGGATGCCCGGGTCGCGGCTCGGAAAATCATGAACTTTGTTGACCGCATTGCCGAGAAAATGATCGCCGAAGCGATTGCGCGGGGTGAGTTGTCGGATTTGCCGGGGCAGGGCGCACCTTTGGCGCTCGACGATGACAGGCTGATTCCCGAAGAACTTCGGATGGCGTATCGAATCTTGCGTAACGCCGGGTTTGTGCCCCCGGAAGTGACCGCCTTGCGTGAAATCAGCGATCTCGAGCGACAGATAGAGGAGTTGCCCCAAGGCGACCTGCGGGCCCGCGCGCTGCGCAAACTGCAGTTGCTCCGGATGCGGCTGGAGGCGGGCGGGCGGTTTCACGCTGCGCTCGGTTTTGCATCTCCGTATGCAGAGCGGCTGCTGGATCGCTTCGAACGGGTGGATGGTGGCGAGTGCACGGGCGGTGCATCCATTGCGCGCAAGCCGGTTGGTTGAAATCGTTACCGGCCGGATGATGGAAATGCAACCGCCGATGCCGGAGCCGCTGGCTTGAACAATCACGTTGTTGCGCTGGCTGTCTGGCTTGCACTGGTCATTGTCGGCTACGTGCTGATTGACCACTTTTCGGCACCCGATCCGGTGGTCCGCTCGGGTGCAAGCGGTACTTACGAAATCGTTGTTCCCGTTGCGCGAGACGGTCACTACTACCTGGAAGGTGCGATCAACGGCGAGGCGGTGACATTTCTGGTCGACACCGGTGCGAGCTACGTCTCGATCGGCTCCGACGTTGCGGCCCGCGCCAGTCTGCCCGCAGGCGTCGCCGGGTTTTTCACCACGGCCAACGGCCGCGTCGAAGGACGTATCGTCCGATCGCAAACGGTTGTGGCGGACATTTTCGAGGTCAGCGGAATCACCGTGGCGGTGATGCCGACACGCAGCGAGTACGGGCTGCTAGGCCAGAACTTTCTGCGTTACTTCACTGTGAGCCAGTCGGATGGAAAGCTGGTATTGCGTGCCCGCGAACCATGAACCGGTGGTTATTCAGGCGAAGTGGGTCGCGCCGCAATCCGAAACAACTATTTCTCGAATGAAGAAAGAGATACCAGACAAATCCAACAAACAGCATTCATTTTCGAATGCAAGTGTCTAATATAAAGTTACGAATTGGATTGGTTGCTCAAGGTTGGCTTTTGAATCCTATCGGGTGTAGGATTCTTTTCAAGCACCTACGAGTAAATACTAAGGGTGCGGATTAGGGGAGGGTACTAATTCTCCGCCTGGGCGGGGTTTTTTGATAACCTGCGCCGCCGCATTTCCGGCGGCGCAGGGTTTTTATTCAAGACACGACCCTCTGGTTGAATGCATCGGTCAACCGGTTCCGGCGAAGGTGGCAGGCAACATCAGCCTGCCGGCAAGTTGCCTTCACGGAATGTCTTTGTAGACTTCGTTCGAAAATCCGCTTTCGTTACCGGCATTGTCAACCGCGGTTACCCTGAAGTAGTAGCGGTTTCCGCTGTCCAGTCTCGATATCGTAATGCTGGTCGAACTGCCGGCGCTGATGCCACTGCCGAAAGGAGGGTAGGCCCCGCCTGCGACGGCGTGATAGACGCGATAACCGACCAGGTCCGGATCGTTCACCGCGTCCCACTCGAGTGCTGCGATGTTATCGGTTGGTGTGTCCGTAGTGGTATCGCCTGCCGTCGTGCTGCCGTTGTCCTGATCCGGAGTTGGCTCGGTGCTGGTATCGCCCGTCGTGCTCGTCGTGCCGTCCGTGCTGGTTGTATCCCCAGTAGTACCGCCCGTGGTGGTGCCGTCACTGGATGCTGTGGTGCTGGTGTCTGTCGTGTCGCTACTGGTCGTCGATGTGTCTATGAGATCTCGCAATTTCTCCTGCCGCCGCTTGCTCATGGTGCCAATATCCCGGGTCCTGCACGTCTGGCCGGTCGGGCATGCGTCCGCATACTGTCTTACGCCATTACTGTCTCGCCAGATGTATACCGTCTCGGCGAAAACGGCTGTTGCGAATCCGAAACCCAATAATGCGGATGCAAGCAGTATGTTTCTTGACAGCCTTGATCTGATGTTGCTGTTCGTCATTGGAGTTGTCCTGAAAATGAAACCGGAAACCCAAACCGCAACTTCCGTACCGCTGGCGATAAGGACAACAAAACAGATGCTTACTGAATGTCGGGGGAGAACGATGGTCGCCGGTCGGCGACGGATTTTCCGAGCGGGAGGTGAGTTTGATTAACCGACGTTGGCGAAAAAAGTGAAGCACGCGGAAATGTGTCGTGCTCTGGCTACAGACGTTGCGTGACTGCGATCCGGCCCGCCCGGAGCAACGTTGAATCCGATGCGTGTGAGACTTGCAGCGATGCCCCAGAAAACGTTGGCGCCCCGAGCACGAATCGAACGTGCGACCTACCCCTTAGGAGGGGGTTGCTCTATCCACTGAGCTACCGGGGCGTGACGGGACGCATTTTAGCGCACCGGTCATGGCCTGCTGTGCGAGGTGCATCGAGCAGCACGAATGCGTGGGTGACGGGGTGAACGCCATGAGCAGTCCGGCACCGGCAAACGCGTCTGTGCGTGTGGTTTAATGGCCAGCTATCGTCTTCGCAAGCGCTGGAAAACCTTGGAGAATCCGTGAGTTCTCTGTACCATGCGGGCATTGCCTGAAACACGTGAAAGGCGATGTTCCCAGATTGGTCAACGCGCTGTTCGTCAAAGCGGCGCAGGAGTTAAACATAAATGCAGTTTTCCCAACTGGGCCTGACCGCGGAACTGCTCCGGTCTATCGAGGAGCAGGGCTACACCGAGGCGACACCGGTCCAGCAAAAAGCAATTCCCCCGATTCTTCTCGGCCGCGACGTCATGGCGGCCGCTCAAACCGGTACCGGCAAGACGGCCAGCTTTACCCTGCCGATGTTGCAGCGCCTGAAGGGGCATGCGAGCACGAGCATGTCGCCGGCGCGTCATCCGGTACGCGCATTGATACTGGCGCCGACCCGTGAGTTGGCTGCACAGGTCGAGGCCAGTGTAAAGACCTACGGCAAACATATCCCGCTGCGGGTTGCTTCGGTTTACGGCGGTGTGCCCATCGATCCACAGATCGCGGCGCTGCGCGCCGGCGTTGAAATCCTTGTGGCGACGCCCGGACGGCTGCTCGATCATATCCAGAGCAAGACCGTGATGTTCCATGCGGTGGAGTTTCTCGTGCTAGACGAAGCCGACCGGATGCTCGATATGGGTTTTTTGCCCGATATCAAGCGCATTATCGGGATGCTGCCGCCACAGCGGCAAACGCTGATGTTTTCGGCGACCTACTCGGACGATATTCGTGCCCTGGCAGGACAGTGGCTGCGTGATCCCGTGCAGGTCGAGGTTGCGCAGCGCAACGCAGTCACCGACACCGTTACGCACACCGTCTACAAAGTCGATTCGCGCGCCAAACGTGACGCGCTCGTCAGCCTGTTGCGCGATCGTGACATGAAACAGGTGTTGGTATTCTGTAACACGAAGATCGGCGCCAATCGGCTCGCTTACCGTTTGCAAAAGGACGATTTGAGCGCTGCCGCCATTCACAGTGATCGCACCCAGGGCGAGAGAATGCAGGCGCTGGCCGAGTTCAAGGAAGGAAAGGTCCGTATCCTGGTGGCGACCGATATTGCGGCTCGCGGCCTGGACATCGAACAACTTCCGTTCGTGGTGAATTTCGACATGCCGTCGAACCCGGAAGACTATGTTCACCGCATTGGCAGAACCGGCAGGGCGGGATTGCTGGGCGAGGCGATCTCACTGATCGGTTCCGAGGACGTGGAGTACCTCGCCGCGGTGGAAAAGCTGATCAACAAGAAGCTGCAGATCGGTTCTTTGCCGGGTCCGGTGCATGCCCCTCCCAAACGCGAGACGCCGGTGCGCCGCAGTGAGCCGGCCAGAAAAAAACAGGGCACTGATGCGTTTTTTGACCAGCCCTACGTTTCATCGCATCAGCCCGAGTCTGAAACAGCGGCGCCCCAGTCGAGTTCGCTGGGCAGCCGTTCGGACAGAAAGAAGGAAAAGCAGATTGCCGCGCTGTTTCTGCCGCCGGCCGCAAAACCTGATGCGTAAAACGGGAGCAGGACGATGCTGACACGGAATGTGGCGTGACCGGTGAGCTGACCGAACGGCTCACCGGCATCATCAGTGGAGCAGAGGGCGAAATCCCTTTGACCGAGGCGGCGCTGCTCGTTGCGTCGCACCGCCATCCCGATCTGGACGTGCGGCATTATCTGGACGTCATCAATGGTTTTGGACAGAGTGTGTCGGCGCGAATCGCGACCGACTCCGGGCCTGCGGAGAAGGTCGCGGCGCTGAACCACTACCTGTTCGATGAGTTGGGCTTTGCGCCGAATGCACAGGACTATTACGACCCGCGCAACAGTCTGCTCAACGAGGTAATGGAGCGACGCACGGGTATTCCCATCACGCTCTCGCTGATCTACATGGCGGTGGGCAGCCAGCTCGGTCTCGCGCTCAAAGGTGTGTGCTATCCGGGACATTTTCTGGTCAAGTGCCGGATTCCGGAGGGCATGATCGTGCTCGATCCGTTTTTCAGGGGACAGTCTCTCGCAATGACGGATTTACAGCGCATGTTGCGCGAAACCCGGGGAGGGGAGGTGTCCCGCGCGATTGTCGCCGGCTTGCTCGTCGCGGCAAGCAAGCGCCAGATCCTCCTCAGAATGTTGCGCAATCTCAAAGGCATCTATCTTCACAATCGCGAGTTGGACAACGCGTTGACGATCATGAACTGGATCGTTGCAGCCGATCCCGGACAAGGTGCGGAAGTGCGCGATCGCGGCATGGTGTTTCAGGAGCTGGAATGCTTTCGTGCCGCCGCGGCGGACTTCGAGCGCTATCTTGAGCTCGCACCCGGTTGCGATGACGGTGACGTGATTCGTCAACGCCTGCTGCAACTTCGGCGCAGCGTTTCGCTGCTCAACTAGGGCCTGTTAACAAATATGCGTTTAACAGACCCAGGCAGGACATGGATCGGCCGCTGTCAAATCGCGGCGGCGAGCGCTCGCAGCTTGTGGATTTCCGCAAACAGGCTCTACGGTGTGGAGTCGTACTCTTCCATCAACGGGTCGTCACCGAACTCCTCTTCTTCCAGCTCCAGCAACGTTTTTGGCCGGTCGCCTTGCCCGTCGTCCTGCAATGGTTCGATTGCGCCGTCGCGCACCAGATATTCGCGGCGCTGCAGGTAGGTATCGCGCAGGAAACTGTACTGGTCCAGCGCGGCTTCCTGCAGGAACGACTCCGCGCCGAGAAGGTTGGCACGCGTGTCGACTACATACAGAGCGAGCAGGCCCCAGCGAACGCCATCGTCGCCGATCGTGTCATAGACCGGGCTGACGTAGATGTCTACCGGTAATGCAAGGCCGTCACGCACGTTGCTGGGACCGAAGAACGGCAGCACCAGATAAGGTCCACTGCCAAAGCCCCAGTAACCGAGCGTCTGGCCGAAATCCTCGTCGTTGTAGGGAATGCGCGCATAGGTGGCTACGTCAATCAAGCCGCCCAACCCGAACAGCAGATTGGTGCTGAATCGCATGATATCCACCGGCACCTTCTCGAACTTGAACTGCAGCGCGTCGTTCAGTGTTGTTACTATCATGCCGAGGTTGCGAAAGAAATTACTGACCCCGGTGCGTGCGGGTGCCGGCAGGATGTTTGTGTAACCTTTTGCGATTGGTTTGAGATAGGCCGTGTCAACGGCGTTGTTGAACGCATAAATCTTGCGGTTCATCGGCTCGAACGGGTCTTGTTTGTTTGGACCGGTGGCGCAGCCGGAAACCAGCACGCTCAGGCACAACAGTATGAAAGGTCGAGTCATCGAGCCCGTAAGGGAGAGAATGCTTGCAATCGATTATAGCGTCAGAATGTCCGGCAACTTCGCCCGCGGTAATGAGCGTTGCATTGGCGGCGAAGCTTCGTCACCATTATGCCGTGCGGCGAACCGCGATTCGTCGGGAATGTCAACCGTGGCCACATGCCTGGAGACTGTCGAACGGCGAAACAGGCAAAACGATCCGGCAATGGTAATCACGTTAAGGAATCCGCTGACTTGCGCAGTGCAAGGCGCGGCGCAAGGAATGTGCCATTCTGACATCAGCGCCGGCAGTGAGGTTTCCAGTCGTGGAATGCGACAGAAAGGCTGGTTGAATGGCCGCTCGCAAAAAGCGGGCATCGGATCGGGGAAGTGACAGGGGTGGACCGGTTTGGCGGACGATGCCGCTCGACGCAGCACCGGAATTCGTATCAACATAATTCGTATCGAATGGAGGTCTGAGATGAACGCACCAAAAGACGCCGGTTTTCCGGCCCAACTGAAGGATCAGTCGTTGTTTCGCCAGCAGTGCTACGTCAACGGCGATTGGTGCGACGCCGATTCGAAGGCGACCGTTAACGTGACCAATCCCGCGGACGGCGGGATGGTCGGCACCATACCGAGGATGGGGCAGGCGGAGACAAGGCGCGCCATCGATGCGGCGCAAGCGGCGTTGCCGGCGTGGCGTTCGAAGCTGCCGAAGGAGCGCGCCGCAATTCTTCGCAAGTGGTTTGAGCTGATGATGGCCAATCAGGACGACCTCGGGTTGATCATGACCACCGAGCAAGGCAAGCCATTAGCCGAGGCCAGAGGCGAGATTGCTTACGCGGCGTCGTTCATCGAATGGTTTGCGGAAGAGGCCAAGCGCGTCTACGGCGATGTGATTCCCCAGCACCAGGCCGACAAGCGACTGGTCGTGATCAAGCAGCCGGTTGGCGTGTGCGGCTTGATCACGCCATGGAATTTCCCGGCGGCGATGATCACGCGCAAGGCGGCGCCGGCGCTTGCGGCAGGATGCACCGTGGTCATCAAACCGGCGACACAGACGCCTTACTCGGCGTTCGCGCTGGTTGAGCTGGCCGAGCGGGCAGGCGTTCCCAAAGGCGTGATGAATATCGTTACGGGAAGTGCATCGGAGATCGGCGCCGAACTCACTTCAAACAGGACGGTGCGCAAGATCAGCTTCACCGGTTCGACCGAGATCGGCTCGCTGCTGATGAAACAAAGCGCCGAAACGATCAAGAAGATCTCGCTCGAACTTGGCGGCAATGCGCCGTTTCTGGTGTTTGACGATGCCGACCTCGACGCTGCGGTCGAAGGCGCGATGGCGTCCAAGTACCGCAATGCGGGGCAGACCTGTGTTTGCGCCAATCGCATCCTTGTGCAGGATGGTGTTTATGACGCATTCGCAAAGAAGCTATCCGCCAAAGTTGCGGCGCTGACGGTTGGACGCGGTACTGATGAGGGTGTGGTCATCGGCCCCTTGATCGATGAGAACGCCGTCAACAAGGTAAAGGAACACATAGACGATGCGGTGGCGAAAGGCGCGAAGGTCGTAGTCGGCGGAAAACCTCACAAACTTGGCGGTCTGTTTTTCGAGCCAACGGTTCTGACCAATGTCGATACGACGATGAAGGTGACCCGCGAGGAGACGTTCGGGCCGGTCGCGCCCCTGTTTCGCTTCAAGACCGAAGACGAGGCAATCGCCATGGCCAACGACACCGAATTCGGGCTGGCAGCGTACTTCTACGCGCGCGACATGGGACGCGTGTGGCGCGTCGGGGAGGGAATCGAATCGGGCATGGTGGGAATCAACACCGGAATCATCTCCAATGAAGTGGCGCCGTTCGGCGGCGTCAAGCAATCGGGTATCGGCCGCGAAGGCTCCAGATACGGTATCGATGAGTATCTCGAGATCAAGTACCTGTGCATTGGTGGTGTGTAGCCGTGCCGGCAATTCTTTCCGGCGACGGCGCGGTGCACTGGCGAACCGAAGCGATTGCGAAAGGCGCGTTGCCCGGTCGAAGCGTCACGCAGACCTTGCGTAGATTGTCCCGTGCGCGAAGTGGCGGGGATGCCCTTTAATCAGCCCCCGCCCCGGCTGGGCAACCAGTATGGTGGCGACCGCGTGCTACGCGGCTATCTGCGCCGCGTACTGCCCGGCGACATTCTGGCGGCGATCGAGCCGGAACTCGATGACATGGGGCGGCTGGCCGGGGACGAGTTGTATGTCTCGCAGCTTGCCGACCGGCTCAACGAACCGCGTCATACGCCCTGGGACGCCTGGGGCAACCGCATTGATTTGATCGAGCTGACGCCGTTGTGGCAACGCGCGCAAGCGCTGGCGGCGGAACGCGGGCTGGTGGCCGCCGCCTACGAACGTACCCACGGGCGATTTTCGCGTATTCACCAGTTTGCCCTCGTCTACCTCTTTACCGCGTCCACCGACGTTTACAGTTGCCCGCTGGCGATGACCGATGGTGCAGCGAAGGTGCTATCAGTCAGCGGCAACGACGCGCTTGCCAAACTCGCGTTGCCGCGCCTGACTGATCGCAATCCCGAAACCGCCTGGACCAGCGGGCAGTGGATGACGGAGTCAACCGGCGGCTCAGACGTCGGGGTTTCCGAAACGATCGCAAAGGCGGCCAAGGGCGGTCATGGCGATGGCGGCGCACGCAACGGGAAATGGCGCCTGTACGGGCGCAAGTGGTTCACGTCGGCGGTCGGCTCGCAGATGGCCTTGACCCTGGCTCGCCCGGAAGGCAATCCCCCGGGCGGCAAGGGCCTTGCGCTGTTTTACCTCGAGACGCATGGCGCTGACGGCAGCCTGAACAACATCGTCGTGCACCGGCTGAAGGACAAACTCGGCACGCGCAAGGTACCCACCGCGGAGCTGACACTCGATGGCACGGTTGCGCAGCCGGTCGTTGGCCTCGACAACGGCGTGCGAAACATCGCACCGATGCTCAACGTGACCCGAACCTGGAATTCCGTCAGTGCGGTTGCCTACATGCGGCGTGGGCTCGCCCTGGCTGCCGATTATGCGGCGCGACGCGTCGCCTTTGGCGCGCCGCTGTCCGAAAAGCCCTTGCACGTCGCGACGCTGGCCGGATTGCAGGCGGAATACGAGGCGGGCTTTCATCTGACGTTTGCCGTCGTTGAACTGTTGGGCCGTGAGGAATCCGGTGAAATCGACGCCGCGCAACGCAATCTGCTCCGCTTGCTCACACCGGTGGCCAAACTCGTAACGGGCAAGCAGTCGGTGGCCGTGCTGTCCGAAGTCATCGAATCGTTTGGCGGTGCAGGTTACGTGGAAGACACCGGCATCCCCCGGCTGCTCAGGGACGCCCAGGTATTTCCCATCTGGGAGGGCACGACCAATGTCCTGTCGCTCGACGTGCTCAGGGTGCTGGCGGGTGAGGGCGTGTTCGAGGCACTCGAGGTGGAGTCGGCCACGATAATGTCCAGCCTGCGGGAAGGCGATCTTCTGCAATGCGCGCGGCAGGCCCAGGATGCGCTGTCGCACGCTGCGAGCTGGTTTTCGGAAGCGATCCATCCGGAGCGCGAGGCAGGTGCGCGCGCGCTGGCGATGACGATCGGTCGCGCTACCGCGTTGTTGCTGCTCGCCCGGCATGCGCAATGGCTGCTGGATCGCGAGGGCGATCGCCGGGGATGCTACGCGGCAGTCATCTTCTCCCGGCGCGGCATCGACCTGATCGACGACGACGCCGATCATCAACTCGCCAGCGGGCTGATGAAAAGCCCGCCCGACTGACAGCAACATCGGGGAAAATAACGGAAATATCGTAAAAAAACTTGAATTTCCTGTGCGAGTCCGTATAGTTCGCCGTTCAAGTTTTTGGCCGGCAAGTGAGCACGTAGTCTCCGTCCGGTCGCTGGGTCGCTGAACGGGCAGGGAAGTGGTAGTCGCCCGCATCCGGGCAAGGTTGCCGGCCAGTTCAGCGGGAATCGATTGGTTTGGGTACGCGTCCTCGACGCAACGCTGGAGTCCGCAAATGGGCTTCGCCTTACGAGGGGGGTAAATGAGATGCGTAATCTCAAGCTGAAGCAGGTTCTTCCGGTCGATACGGAGACAGAAAAGCTTCAGAAGTTTTCACAGGCCGACAGAGGCCTTCACAGCGTATCGGGCTCCGCGGGGATCGATGCGCCTGCCGCAACACTGCTACACAGCGTCAAGGAAACGCCTGGACTCCACGTCATGGGCGATCTTTACGATGTCGGCTGTGCGGACAAGTTTCATGATCGACGCCGATGTGCTTCGAGCCCATTGCCTGGCGCTCGTCGAGAAAGCTGGCCTTACCAGCGTCGGAGACTTCTTTCACCAGTTTGACGGTGCCGGCGGTGTGACGGGCATGGTGGTTCTCGCCGAATCCCACATGTCGATCCATACCTGGCCGGAAAAAAATTACGTCACCGTCGATGTCTATGTCTGCAGCTATTCGCAGGACAACCGGCCGCGTGCGCGCCAGCTTTACCAGTCACTGCTGGAAACCTTTCAGCCACAGCGCGAAAATTCGCACTCGGTAGAACGTTTGTAGTGAAGAGCGATCCGGTGTCGAAAGGCAAGGACGACCTCTATCTACTCGAGCATCTGAACGACGGGTTTGGTTTCTGGGTACGCGCCAGGCGGCAACTGGCGCATGTCAAGTCCCCATTCCAGGACATCGAGGTGCTCGACACGGTCAGCTTTGGGCGCACCCTGCGCATCGACGACTATTTCATGACCTCGGACAAGGACGAGTTCTTCTATCACGAGAACATGATCCATCCGGCAGCGATCACGCACGGGGCACCGCAGCGCGCACTGATTATCGGTGGCGGCGACGGCGGCGCTGCAGAGGAATATCTGAAATATCCGTCGATGAAGGAAGTCATCATGGCCGAGATTGATGGCGCCGTTGTCGATTTCTGCAAGGAACACCTGCCGGAGGTGCATCGTGGCGCATTCGATGACGAGCGCCTGAAGGTCCTGATTACCGACGGCAAGGCGTATGTGGAGGGGTGCCAGGATCCATTCGATCTGATGATGCTCGATCTGACCGATCCTTTCGGCCCTGCCGAAGCCTTGTATCGCGTTGAGTTTTTGCGCGAGTGCCGTCGTATTCTCGGGCCCAGGGGCGTGATGTCGATGCATTTGGGTTCGCCGATTGCGCGGCCCAACGTTTTTCACCGGGTCGTCAGTTCCTTGCGCAAGGTCTTCAAGCATGTGCGCCCCTACATGGTCTACGTCCCGTTGTACGGAACGGCGTGGGGCATGGCTGTGGCCTCGGATGAAACCGACCCCCTGACGCTGTCGAGCGAGCAGGTCGATCAGCGCATTGCCGAGCGGGGCATATCGCATCTGCAGTATTACAACGGCGACACGCACAGAGCGGTTTTCGCGTTGCCAAACTATGTGCGTGAGATTCTCGCCAGGCCCGCCAGGCCAATCAGCGCGGACGACCCGATGGACGAACCCGGCCTTGATCCGGCGAACCAGATTCCGCTGAAAGTCGTCTACGCCGGAAACTAGCCGGGCATCGCAGCGGTAGTGATGCGTTCAGAGCAGGTGCAAGCCTGCTTTTTTTGTTTCCGGTGATGCATCTCGCCGGGATGCTTGGCGAAAAGCTGTTCGAGTCCCTTTCCGGCCCGGTATGAACGACGAGCTTGTCATCGGCATCGGGCTGCCGGATCGCTGCGCCGGATGGCGGCAACGCAACTGGCTGTGCCGAAGCCTCTTGTTGCATTCGAGTCGGCGCCCGCGCGCAGCGCGGATACTTCCCGCCATCCGGCGACAAGGCGCCTCAGCGTGTGCCGGCTTCGATAAAAGTCTCGCTCGCCTGCCAGATGCGATAACGGACTTCGTACCCGTCTGGCGCGTAGACGACGACCGGCAGGCGGCTGTTGTACCGGATCAGCAGCGGTGTGCCGGCTACGAACCGGTTGACCATCGGCGTGTTTTCGGGAGGCGCCATGCGTGTGCTGATGGCGAGGTCGCTGCCGATGACCTCGTAGTAGGTGTAACCCCAGCCTTCGAGGTTTCGCGGTTCGATGCTGCTGCCAAGGCGATAGACGTTAACGCCGTCGGTGGGCATTACCTTGCCAGCGATGATTTCCACCTGGAAAGCGTCTTCCTCGCCGCGCTCCTTGTGCTCGAGGGCGATGACGAAACGCTGCATGCCTTCGCCTGGCAGTGGGAACGCCTTCAGGTCGGCGTCTCCCGAGCCGCGAGCGGTCGCGACGTGCATTAGGGCGCCAATAAGCAGCAAGGCTGCAAGGGCTGGTCTGAAGTTCCGGCGTATCATTTTGTCGCTCCTTTTCCAGGCGCCGCGGCGCCTTTCTTGTTCGGCACCAGTGAGCGAATCCGCTGTGCAAAACCGTTGGGCACTGTCCAGCACCTGTGCCGCGGTCATGCCGGGTTTGTACAGCGCGGATCCCAACCCGAAACCGTTTGCCCCGGCAGTCCAGTAAGCATCGAGCTTGTCCGGCGTAATGCCGCCGACAGGGATGATCAACGCTTCCGGCGGCAGTATCGCCCGCATCGCCTTGAGAACAATTGGTGGCGCGGCTTCTGCCGGAAACAGTTTGATCGCATCGGCGCCTGCCTCGAGCATCCGGAACGCCTCGGTCGGCGTGGCGAATCCCGGTGCGCAGTACAAATCTCTGGAGCGGGCGGCCTCGACGATCCGGGCATCGGCATGCGGCATGACGATCAGCCGGCCGCCGGCGGACTTGACGTCCTGCACCGACCTGGCATCGAGGACGGTCCCGGCCCCAGCCAGCACCCGATCGCCGAACAGTCCGGACAGTTTCTCGATGCTCGCCAACGGTTGCGGGCTGTTGAGTGGGACTTCGATGATCCGGATTCCGGCATCCACAAGCGCCTCACCGACGCCGGGGATTTCGGCCGGTGTGATGCCGCGCAATATGGCGATCAGGGGCACGGGGTGGAGCCAGTCGATGAATGTGGAGTCGGTCATGGGTTTCCAGTCAGGGTTTGTGCGAGCGCGAACAGGCCGCGTGTGACCGCATCGGTTTCGTGACCAACCGCCTCCAGACCGAGATGCGACGCGGCCAGCGTATACAAGGCCGTCAGTTCGCCGGTGCCAACAAGTTGAAACCGTTCGATGCCGGGTGTTGCCGCCCGGAGTTCGTGGCCAATCAGAATCCCTGAAAGATACGACGCGGACTGATTCTCCGCGAGCTTTTTTGCCAGAACCTCGGCACGCACGCCGAACAGATGGTGCAGAACTCCTCCGGGATCGGCTGCACGCGTTACGCCTGCGGCGAACGCAGACTCGTCAAAACCGCTCGTCGCCATCATTCGGCCGAGAATGCTGTGCTGCTTCAACACGGCATAGACCTCACCGGTCATGTGTGTGCTGAACGAGACGATCCGGCGATCCCGGACGATAGCCCACTTGCTGTGCGTTCCCGGCAGACAGACATGATGTTCGCCATCGCCAAGGCGATCCACAATGCCCAGGATCTGTACTTCCTCACCGCGCATGACGTCATTGACACCGGTGCCGCCGAGGCAGCATAGCCCCGGTGCGATCCAGGCATGACGGGTTGATCGCGTCGGAGATGTCCATTCCACCGGACACATGTTGGCGGCAATTTCCGCAAGCCCCGCCGGGCAGGTCACGTATGCCGCTTCCTTCCATCCCTGGCGGCTTCCGATCATGCCGCTCATGACGATTGGCGCGTCGCCCGCGGCAAGCCAGTCACCAGCCTCGTTTTCCAGTGTCCGGGCGAAAGCGCCGTCCCTGATGCCGAGTATGCCGTTGCCCGATTCACGTCTGTCACGCACGTTGCCGCCGTCATCCAGGCGGTACACTCGCAGCGATGATGTTCCCCAGTCAACGGCCAGCATGATCGGATGCCAATCGGTTTTCTACGCGGTCAGTCGCCGGCCAGCAGGAATTCGCGCACGGGCTTGATCTGGTCTTCGCTCATCAGCATCGGTGCGTGACCGATGCCGGGAAATTCGATGACCCGTGTACGGGGCCCGCGCCTTGCCATCTCTTCGACTGTTTGTGCGAGCAGCAGATCCGATTCGCCGCCGCGGATCAGCAACGTGGGACACGAAAGACTCTCCCACACGTGCCACAGGTCAACGTCGTCGATCGGTCCCGAAAACGCGTGCGAAAGGGAAGGGTCATATTTGAGCCGGTAATGGCCATTGTCATCGGCGATGACCGATGTCTCGGTCAGGTGGCGCCATTGTTCGTCCGTTAGCGGTCCGAATCCGGCGGAAACAAACCGCACATAGGTTTCGGCTTCGTCAAACGATTCGAACGTCACGTGCTTTCCGACGTAGGCCTTGATGCGCTCCAGCGCCGCCCTGGGGATGAACGCGCCGACGTCGTTGATCACCAGGCGCCGGATCGGCGTGCCGGCATGTGATGCCATCAGCATGCCGATGATGCCGCCCATTGACGTTCCCACCCAATCGACGCTTTGTGCGCCGCTGCGGGCGATGAGGGCAGCCATGTCGGCGCAGTACTGCGGATAGCCGTAGTGCGCCTTGTCGCTGAGCCAGCCGCTTTTGCCGCGGCCGATGACGTCCGGGCAAATCACCCGGAAGCGGTCGGACAGGTTACCGGCAAGCAAATCGAAGTCGCGTCCGTTACGCGTCAGCCCGTGTACGCACAGCACAACCCGGGCGTTCTGCGGATCGCCCCATTCGTAGTAGTGGACCCGGTGAAATCCGCCAGGGCCGAGACTGTTGAAACTGTGTTCTCTCATCGGCGCGGTTCGGTGCCGGGAAGATGCGCTGCTGCTGCCGCTTGTTGCGCGCATGCTCCCCGTCGTTAGCGAAGCGTAGACAGATACGCAGCCACGGCTTCGAGGTCCTCGTCGCTGATTGTCCGAACAACGGCCGTCATGTTGCCGGCATCGTTGGTGCGGCGTCTTTCCTTGAAGTCCAGGAGCTGCTTGAGGGTGTACTCATAGTGTTGCCCGGCAGCCCGCGGAATCTCGTTCTGTCCGGAGAAGCCGCCAAGGTGGCAGATGGTGCAAAGCGCTGCGTCAGCAACGTCCTTGCCGCGCGCTATCAAGGCAGGGTCGCCGCGGCTGTTCTGTCCATTGAATTTCTGACTGGAATACCAGGCGGCCAGATCGAGCATGTCCTCCTTGGAGAGATTGGCGGCCATCGGGGACATCATCGGATCCTCACGCCGCCCGCGCTGGAAGTCACGTAGCTGCATGTAGATGTAGCGCGCGGTCTGGCCAGCGAGGATAGGATTTTGCGGCACAGTCGAATTGCCGTCGATGCCATGGCAGGCGGCACAGACTTCGGCTTTCTTGCGGCCGGCATCAGCGTCCTGGGCCAATGCGTTGGCGGATCCGAACGCCACAATGACGGCCAGGATTTGCAATGTTTGGGTGTGCAATGTTCTGGCGAGCAAGTTTTTCATGTAAAGGTTTCCTGCGATTTCGCAACAACAAGAAGGGCCGCCCGAGGACGGCCCTTCGAACTACCGGATAGACTCGTAATCCGGCAGATAGTTTACGGCAGCGAGAATACGATGACGCTGTTGCCGCGCTTGAAGTTGAGCTGGGTATTGCCGCCAGCCGCAACAGCAATGTATTGCTTGCCGTCCACGACGTAGGAAACCGGAGGCGCATTCACGCCGGCGCCGGCCTGGAACGACCACAGCTTCTTGCCGTTGCGGGCGTCATACGCATTGAACCAGCCATTACCTTCGCCGGTAAAGACGAGATTGCCGGCCGTTGCCAGCACGCCGCCCATCAGCGGTTGGTCGGTATCGGCTTTCCAAACCATCTTGCCGTTGTCGATGTTGACCGCTGCCAGACGTCCCCATTGCTTTTCGCCCGGGATCACCTTGAAGGCGCCGCCCAGCCACAGCTTGTCGCCGCCCGGGTACTCTGCCGGTTCAACGTGGTAGGTCATTGGCTGGTGCAGGTTGGCCGCGTATGCCAGGTTCAGTTTCTCGTTCACGGCCATCGGGTTCCACTCGACGCCGCCATTGGCGCCGGGAAGCATGCGTTTGCCTTCCGGCGTCGGCAGCACCCACATGTTTTCCTGCGGGATCATGGCTTCCGAGAATCGAATCAGTTCACCGCTCTTGCGGTCGTGAACATAGATGTGTCCGGTCTTGCCGCCGTGAATGACCACGTCGCGGTCCTTGCCATCCTTGCCTTTCGCGGTGGTCAGGATAGGCGGGCTCACCGCATCGAGGTCCCATACGTCGTGGGCGATGTACTGGTAATGCCACTTGTAGGCGCCTGTGTGAAGGTCTACCGCCACCATCGAGTTGGTATAGAGGTTGTCGCCGGGCCGGATATCGCCGTACAGGTCAGGCGAGGGGTTGCCGACAACGAAGAACACGGTGTTCGTTGCGCGATCGATTGCCGGAGTCATCCACACGCCGCCGCCGAGGGTCTTGTAAAAATCGCCGCCTCGTTCTGCCAGCATGCGTTTCTCGGCCGCGATGTCGCGCAGCATGTTGCGTCCAGTCGCGTCATGCGTAGCCCACACGCCTTCATGCCCGATTTCCGGAATGGTGTAGAACGTCCAGAGCTGCGCGCCGGTTTCGGCGTCAAATGCCTTGACGAATCCGCGTACCCCATACTCGCCACCGTTGGTGCCGATCAGGACCTTGCCGTCGGCCGCGACCGGCGCCATGGTTTCGGAGTAGCCGAGCTCGGGGTCTTCAATCTGGGTTTCCCACAGTTTTGCACCGGTCTTGGCATCGAGTGCGACCAGCTTGGCGTCAAGCGTGCCCATGAAGAGCCTGCCGTCGAGAGCGGCAACGCCACGGTTGTTCGGACCGCAGCAGTAAACCGTAATCGGGCCCATCGGGTGAATGTAATGCCAGTACTCTTCGCCCGTTTTTGCGTCAATTGCGTAGACGTGGTTGTAGGAAGTGGTCAGGAACATGACGCCGTCCACGACCAGCGGTGCGGTTTCCATCGACTCCAGCACATCGGTCTGGAAGATGAACGCCGGGCGAAGATTCTTCACGTTCCCGGTGTTGATCTGTTTGCCCGGGAAATAGCGGGTCTGTGAATAACCGCCATTGACTTGCAGCCAGTTGGTTTGCTCCTTGTCGGCACCGTCCAGGCGTTTCTGGGTCACTGAGCCCAGATCGCCCGACATCGGCTTGACCGCCGTCGTGGCGCCGCCGCTGATTTCCTGTGCTGAGGCCAGGTTGACGCTGCCGGCCAGCGCTATCGACGCCGCCAGCATCAGGGATTTACTGATAACTTTCATGGTATTGAGGTCCCCCGAAGAGATTGTGTTGACTTGTTGGACGAATGCGCGAGTTCGTCTTTACGGACGCCCGCTCGTGCTAGAGCGCAGTTTCGCGACGTTAATCTGTCGCAATTGCGGGACGGGGCACTATATTAGACAATCCGGGCCGCAGCAAGCGCGTGGCAAGGGCCGGCGGGTTAACGTGTGTATCGGGAGATAGATGAAAACAGTTTATTTGACAGTCGTTGCAGCCGGCCTTCATCTGGCTTTGTTGTTGCCGCTGCCGGCGGCAGCCGATCAGGGCAATCCGGAGGTTTACACGCTCAACGCGCAGTTACTCGCAAAAGCGCGCGCCGGCGACGCCGACGGTGTGCGTCGTGTCATCGAGGACGGCGCTTCGATCAATTCGCGGAACCGGGGCGGGAACACGGCACTGTTGCTGTTCGCGGAGACCGGCGACGCCGAAATGGTCGGCTACCTGCTGGAAAAAGGTGCCAGCGTCGATCTGGCGAATCTTGAGAAAGTCACGCCGTTAATGGCGGCTGCGCACAACGGGCATGCGGATGTCGCCCGCCTGCTGATTGGCCGCGGGGCGGACCGCGATGCCGAAGATCAGGTGTTCAAGACGGCCATGGTGTACGCGGCCGCGTCCGGCCACGGTGAGATAGTGGGCATGCTGCTCGAAGCCGGTGTTGAGGTAAACCAGCGCTATCGTCACGATCTCACCGCCCTGATGTGGGCGGCGGGCTACGGCGAGGCGGATGCCGTGCGCGCGTTGCTGGCGGCTGGCGCCGACCCGCACCTGCGTGATGACCGGGGCAAAACCGCGCTGGATATCGCACAGGATGGGGCACACGAGCAGGTCATCGAATTGCTGGAGGCGGCACGGCGCTGACGCCGGGCGTCAGGCCTGAAGTCCTTCCGTTTTCTGCGCGGGACCGGTTGCGGTTGGCCGGCCGCGAACCGGGTCAGGCGTAGCGGGGGAGAATCCACAGCAGGCTTCCCACCGCGCCGAACAATATGGCCAGGTGCAGCCAGGTCCACATCCGATACCGGCGAGCAAGGCGCGATGGGTCGAGATCGGATATCAGAAACAGGCGTCCGTCGCGTGGCTTGTGCATGACGTTCGTGCCAGATTGCAGACGCACCTGACGGTGTTCCTTGCGGATGTCGCGCCGCGCCTGCTGTCGCGCCAGCATCCATTCCTGCTCGTTTATTTCACCGTCGCCATCGAGGTCGAAGCGCTCCAGCAGTTGCGCCTTGTCCTCTTTCCAGTTCGCCAGCAGGGCTGAAACATCGCGCCTTTCGTCCAGGTTGCTGTTGCTGCCGCCGACTGTCGAGAACTGCCCGAGCGTGTATATCCTTGCCTGCGGGAGCAGCAGCCATTCGGTATAGCGATAGTCGTCCTTTATCCATTGCTCCTTGCGCTTGGCGATGACCTCCGCGTGTTCGGGGTCGACCGTGCAACGCCCCGAGCCATCGTCGAGGATGAAGCTTTCCTCGCTACGCCCGCTGTTCACGCGCTGCCATTTGTTGCCGCCTGCTCTTCTTTCGATGATGAAGCGGTACCAGATACACGGCAGCAATGTGCAGCGAGACAGAATCGGCCCTCCCGGATGATGATTTCCGCGGCCGATCAGTTCCACGTAGCCTTGCGCCGCCGAGGCGATTTTTGATGTGGGCGTGTCGCCAATGGAGCGGGCGCGCCGGTAACTCATGGCCCAGGCAGCCGCAGCGAGTATCGCGATGCTTGCCAGCGAGGCGATCCATGCTTCCCGGGTGCGCACCTGAACACCGATGAGAAGCAAAATGAGATAACCGCCGACGGTCAGCGGTTCGATGATCTTCAGACGAAGCGAATGCAGCATCGGTTCTCAGGCCGGCTCGCAAGGTATGAGCTTCCCCGGCCTGGCACCCGTCAGGTGCCGTGCGGGCCGGGGGCGGGCGGGGACAGAATCAGGCGAACATTTCCTTCATGTCGACATCCTGAATCTGCTCTTTTTCGAATTCGAGCAGATCGAAGGGCCGGAAGTTGAACAGGCGTGCGACGATGATGTCGGGGAACTGTTCGATACGCACGTTATTGATGTTGACGCTTTCGTTATAGAACTCGCGCCGGTCGGCGATGCCGTTCTCCAGTCCGGTCACACGGGCCAGCAGATGCTGAAAAGTCTCGACCGCCTTCAGTTCGGGATAGGCTTCAAACGTGGCGAAGATGTTGCCAAGTCCGCCGCGCAACATGGATTCAGCCTGTCCAAGTGCCGGGATGTCCTGCTTCAGGCGGGCATCCTGAACGCGCGAACGCGCTTCAGTCACACGTTGCAACGTATCCTGTTCGAACTGTTTGTATTGCTTGCAGGTTTCGACCAGTTTCGGCAGTTCATCGTGACGCTGTTTGAGCAGCACGTCGATGTTTGACCAGGCTTTCGATACGGCGTGCTTGATCGTCACCAGGTTGTTGTAGACCATGATGGTCCATATCAGGATAACTCCAACGATGACGAGAATAATGATGATGTTGGCGTCCATTTCGTTCCCCTGAATTTGCGAAATCGGGTTGTAAGATCAGCCGTGTCCGGCAGTTTGTGCTGTGGGCAGGCAATCATCGGATCAGTAGCCAATGCAGCCGCTGCTGCATCGACGTCAAGGCCGGCCCGGTTGTCTGCGATGCCGATGCCGCCCGGCGCCATTTACGGCCCAAATGCGCGCAATTCCGGCACCTGCGCGCAGGCTGTGCGAACATAACGGAAATAATGCAGGAATCCTGCCAATACACAGGGGAACGGGGGAGATGGATTACCAAACGATTGTCTTTGAAGAAGACGGCGCCATCGCGACGATTACGCTGAATCGGCCGGATGACGGCAACATGTTCAACGCGACCATGTGCCACGAGATTCGCGACTGCATCGAGTCGATCCGCCGCGAAACGCGAACCCGCGTGGTAGTGCTCACCGGTGCGGGGGAGCGGTTTTTCTGCATCGGCGGACGCAAGGAAGGCATGGAGGATACGCTGCTCTATGCCGGCGTGCTTCCGACGCTTGAAATGTACGAAGCGATTGACCGGCTGCAGAAACCGGTGATTGCCAGTGTCAACGGTTATGCCGTTGGTGGCGGCAATGTCCTGCAGATGGTGTGCGATCTGACCATCGCGAAGGAAAGCGCGGTGTTTCGCCAGGTCGGTCCGATGATGGGATCGTTCGACGCCGGCTACGGGACGTGGTACCTGGAAGACCTCGTCGGTAAGAAGCGCGCCAAGGATATCTGGTACACCAACCCGCGGATCAGCGCTGCACAGGCACTGGAGATGGGTTTGATCAACCGCGTCGTGCCCGATGGCGAGCTTGCCGAAGCCACACGCAAGTATGCGCTCGAGGTGGCCAGTCGCGGCAGTTTCGCGCTGGCCTCGGTCAAGGCTGCATTCAATGCGCGCCACGGCGGCGTATCGGGTTTGTCGCGCGTGACGCATGACCTGCTGTTGCGGCCCTACCTGGAAACCGGTGAGTCAAAGGAACTGCGCAGCGCGTTTGCGGAAAAACGCGCGCCGGATGCCGACAAGTTTGGCAGCTAGTCGCGGGCGTTTCTGAATGCGCGCTTTTCTGACACTGCATGACCCGGCCACGGCCGCGGCGTATTACGACGCCGGCGTATGGACGCGGGACACGTTCTATTCGCTGCTGGCAGCGCATGCAAGGCAACGTCCGGATGCGACCGCACTGCGCGATTGCCATCGCGCCATCGACTGGCAGACACTCAAGGCCTGGACCGACGCGACGGCGGCCGATTTGCGCGCACAGGGACTGGTACAGGGCGACCGGGTGTGTATCTGGATGTCGAATCGCATCGAAGCGCTCGTTATGTTTCTGGCGTGTTCGCGCGAAGGCTATGCGTGTAACCCGTCCCTGCACCGGACCTACACGTGCAGTGAAATCCTCGGCCTGCTGCAACGGCTGGATGCAAAAGCCCTCGTCACCGAACCGGACTGGGGTGCCGATCGTGGCAAGGCAGGCATTGAAACGCTGTTGGCCGGGGTTGGCAGTTTGCGCAAGGTGTACACACCGGAGGATTTTCCGCAACCTGGCATCGAGCCGTCGACGCCGGCCGTCACAAACCCCGACCTGGTCAGCTATCTGGCCTTCACCTCCGGCACGACCGGCAATCCGAAGTGCGTCATGCACTCCTGCAATACGATCATGGCCAATGCGCGTGATCTGGTGAAGGACTGGCAGGTCGGCCCGGATACACACTTGCTGACACTGAGCCCGATTTCGCACCACATCGCCTGGGTGGGCGCCAGCCAGTGGCTGTTGAGCGGTTGCAGTTTCTTCCTCGGGGATCCGCCGCCGGGAGCGACGCAACTGGACTGGATTGTGGAAACCGGGGCGACCTACGTCATGGGCGTTCCGACGCACGCGATGGACGTGCTCGAACAGTTTCGCGCTTCGGGTGCCGGCGGCCTGGGCAGGGTAAAGATCTTCTACATGGCGGGTGCGGCGATTCCGCCGAGTGTCGCGGAAGCCTTCGTGCGACTGGGTATCACACCGCAGAACGTCTACGGCATGACCGAGAACTCCTCGCATCAGTACACCCACCGCGACGACGAATTCGATGTCATCGTGAACACCTGCGGGCGCGGCGGCGGCGCTTACGAGGTTCGCATTTTCGATCAAGGCGACAGTAATCTCGAGGTAGAGCGGGGTGCCGTCGGCCAGATTGGCGGGCGTGGCGGCGCACTGATGCTTGGCTACTATGGCAACCAGGAGGCGACGTCTGCCAGTTTTAACGACAGCGGCTGGTTTCTTTCCGGTGACCTCGGTTCGCTGGATGCGCACGGAAACCTGAAGATCGAAGGACGGCTCAAGGACCTGATCATCCGTGGCGGCCACAACATCTACCCGGCGGAGATCGAGGCGCTGGCGTTGCGGCACACGCGTGTCGACAAGGCCGCCGCGTTCCCGGTGGCTGACGAGCGCCTTGGCGAGAAGGTCTGTCTGGCGATTGTCGGTTCCGCCGACGCGCAAGAGTTGTTGCAGCACCTGGCGGCGGAAGGTTTGTCGAAATACGATATGCCGGAATATTTTCTGCGAATGGAAAAGTTTCCGCTTACCGCCAGCGGAAAGATACTCAAACGCGAACTGGTGACGATGGCAAAGCGCGGCGACATCGACCCGATTGCGATTCGTTTTCAGGCGGCAAGGGAGAGTGCTTGATGGTTGTAGAGATTTCGCGCCGCGACGAGGCGGCGCTGATTACCCTGAACCGGCCCGAAGCGCTCAACGCGCTGTCGTTTTCGATTCTGGACGAACTCGATGCGGCGTTCGAGCAGGCCGTGTCCTCGGATGCGCGCGTGCTGTTGATCACCGGTGCGGGTGACAAGGCATTTTGCGCCGGGGCCGACATCAAGGAACTGCGTCACCGCGATCTGTTGTCGCAAAAGCGCGGCGCGGAGAAAGGCCAGCGGGTGTTCTCGAAGCTCGCGACGCTGCCAATGCCGTCGGTTGCGCTCATCAACGGTTACGCGTTCGGCGGCGGTCTCGAACTGGCAATGGCCTGCACCTTCCGGCTTGCCACACCGAATGCCCGGCTGGGGCTTCCGGAAATCAAACTGGGGCTGATTCCCGGTTATGGCGGCACGCAGCGTTTGCCGAGACTGGTCGGCGAAGCGCGCGCACTGGAGATGATCATGACGGGTCGCGCCGTCAAGCCCGATGAAGCCGAGCGGATCGGACTGATCAACCGTATCGTCGAGGGCGATCCCATCGAACAGGCGCTGGCATTTTCCCGGGAGTTCACCGGCTACAGCCTGCCGGCGCTGGGCTTTGCACGTTCGGCAGTGGCGCGGGCAAGGGACGTTTCCCTGGAGGAAGGATTACGGGTCGAATCCGAATTGTCGACGCTGGCGTTTCGCATGAAGGACGCGGAAGAGGGTATGGCCGCCTTCGAAGAAAAACGAAAGCCGCGCTTTGCCGATGAGTAGTCGCGTTGCAGGGCAGGTGGCGGTTACGCCGGGAGCAAGGCAGGAATGCTTTCGGTTGTCCTGTTTTGCCCCGTGGATTGAGAAAAACATTCGCGCCGAAGGCGTGCAGGGGATAACAAACTGATGAAGCTTTTCGAACAACTGGCGCGCCGGCGTAACTGGCCCGAGGAAGAGCGCATCGTGCTCGATCAGGTGCGAAGAATCGCCGACGAGGTGATCGCGCCCAATGCGGCCCGGTTCGACGATACCGGCGAGTACCCGCGCGAAAGCATCGATGCGCTGATGGCGCTTGGCCTGAACGGCATCTTTGTTCCGGCAGAGTATGGCGGCACCCCGATGTCGTATGCGCTCTATCTGGAATGCGTCAAGATCATTGCCGCTGCCTGCGCTTCCACCGGCGTGATCTACGCGACCAATTTCAACGGCGTCAGGCCGCTGGTCGATTTCGGTAACGAAGAACAGAAGCAGCGCCTGCTGCCTCGCATCACCAGAGGAGGGATCGGAGCCATTGCAATTACCGAGCAATTGGCCGGGTCGGATGCCACTGGCATGCAGACGCGCTTTACGCCGGACGGCGACGACATCATCATCAACGGGTCCAAGACCTTCATCAGCAACGGCAGCGTCGCGGAGCTGATTTTTCTGTTCGGAAAGTGGTCGGAGATCGACGATCGCAAGGCGGCGATTTCGGCGCTGATTGTGGAGAAGGGCGCGCCTGGCTGCACGGTGCTGCGCACCGAGAAGAAAATGGGCCATCGTGCCGCGCCGACGGTGGCGCTGTCGTTCGAAAACTGTCGTGTGCCGCGCGCCAACCTGATCGGCGAACCGGGCAGCGGCCTCGCCACACTGCTGGTTGCACTGAACAAGTCGCGACCGAGCATGGCGGCACACGCACTCGGTATCGCAAGGGCCGCTTTTGATGACATCGTCAGTTACACCAACGAACGCAAGCAGTCGGGCCGGCATGTCATCGATTTCCAGGGGAATCAGTTTCTGATAGCGGATCTTGCCAGTGAACTGGCGATGACGGAGCTATGGCTCGATTACGTGGGCGGGCTTGTGGATTCGGGTGAAACCGATTTCGGGCTGGAAGCGTCGATTGCCAAACTGCGTGCCTCGGACCTGGCCATGCGCATGGCGACCGATGCGGTGCAGATGCATGGCGGTTACGGTTACTGTTCGGACTATCGTGTCGAGCGGCTGATGCGCGACGCGAAAGTGACGCAGATCTGGGAGGGCACCAACCAGATACACCGGCAACATATCGGACGCAGTTTCAAGATCAAATGAGCGACACGATACGCAAAGTCGGCGTGTGCGGCGCGGCCGGCACCATGGGTGCGGGCATCGCCATTGTCGCGGCGCGCGCCGGTTATGAAACGGTTTCCTACGACCTGCAGCAGCCTGCGCTCGATGCGGCACGCGAGCAGACCGCCGGATTCTTCGGAAAATCGGTTGACCGGGGCAAGATGCGCGCAGAGGAGCGCGATGCGGTGCTGGCGCGCATGCAAACCACCACCAGCCTCGATGGCCTGGCCGATTGCGATCTTGTCATCGAAGCGGTTTTCGAAGACCTGAAGACAAAACAGCAACTGTTTGCTTCGCTCGATCCGGTCTGCGGGGCGCACACCATCTTCGCGTCCAATACGTCGACGTTGTCGATTACGGAAATCGCTTCCGGGTGCGGCCGCGAAGACCGTGTTGTCGGCATGCATTTCTGCCTGCCCGCACAGCTGATGAAACTCATCGAGATGTCGCCGGGCATGAACACTTCGCAGCAGACGTTCGATGCCGCCTGGTCCTTCGCCGAGGCGGCGGGGCAGACGCCGGTGAGGACGCAGGACAAGCCGGGTTTCATACTCAACGCGTTGCTGGTGCCATTCAACAATGACGTTATCCGCGCGGTCGAGGCCGGGGTGGCAGCGCCGGCCGACATCGACGCCGCGATCAAGACCGGACTGGGTTATCGCATGGGACCATGCGAACTGCTCGACCTGATCGGCCTGGATACGCAATTGCGACTGTGCGAGGCGTTCTACCCGGTCACGCTGGATGTGCGTTCATCGGCGCCGCCGCTGTTGCGCCGCATGGTCGCCGCGGGTCACCTGGGACGAAAGACCGGACGCGGCTTCTATACCTATGAGGGCAGCGCCATGTTTGGCGGCTGAACACAATGAATCGGAGTGATCGACATGGATGAATCGGTAACGTATTCGATCGTCAAGGCCGGGGAAAGCCGGTCTTTTCCGGAAGACGATGCTTTTGTATCGGGAGCGACCAGCGGCGGTGACGTGACCGTCTGCCTCGGTGCGTTCCATTCGCCGGGCGGCCATCGGTCCGATGACGTGAAAAAAGCGATCGTGCTCGAATTGGACATCGAATGCCTTGGCGTGCACACGGGAGAACTGGCCGGGGAGGAGGGATCGAACGTAGTGGGTTTTGCGCGCTACCGTAATGGCGACGACGCGCCGTCCGGTCTGATCGAGCTGGTGCGCCAGCCGCATACACATGCATCCTCCGTCGAGGCCGCGCGGCGCGTGTTTGAAACAGCCGGGTTCACCGTCGTTATTTGCAGTGATCAGGCCGGCCGAATCGTCGACCGCCTTGTGCGTCCCAAGTACAACGCAGCGCTGCGCTTTCTCGACGAGGGTCTGGCGAGCGCCAAGGACATGGACCTGACCTGCCGGCTCGGGCTTGGCTATGCCGACGGGCCGATCGAACGGGTTGAACGCGGCGGTTTGGCGCGCCACCACGACATCACACAGGCATTGTTCGAAACCTATGGCGTGCCGGGGTTCGCACCGGCGCGCCGCGCAGTGGTTGCGCGGCAGCGAAAACGGCAGGAAGAGGGGAAATAATGGCTGGGCCACTGGCGGACGTAAAAGTACTCGACTTCTCGACGCTGTTGCCCGGGCCGATGGCCACGTTGTTGCTGGCCGAAGCGGGCGCTGAAGTCATCAAGGTCGAACGGCCCGGCAGCGGCGAAGACATGCGCCACTATCCGCCGTTCTGGGGGGGCGAGAGCATCAATTTCGCGATGCTCAACCGCGGCAAGAAAAGTGTTGCGGTGGATCTGAAGGATCGCGCAGAACGGGAGCGGTTGCGCCCGTTGATCGAATCCGCCGATGTACTGGTCGAACAGTTTCGCCCGGGTGTGATGCAGCGGCTCGAGCTCGATTACGAATCGGTCGTGCGCATCAATCCGAAGGTGATCTACTGTTCCATTTCCGGTTTCGGCCAGACGGGACCGAAGCGTGACCGCGCCGGCCACGACCTGAACTACATCGGCGATGCGGGACTGTTGTCACTGAGTATGGGAACGGTCGGCACGCCGGTGATACCGCCGGCGCTGATCGCCGACATTGCCGGCGGCTCGTACCCGGCCGTGGTGAACATCCTGCTGGCGCTGCGGGAACGCGATCGTACCGGTAAGGGCGTACACCTGGATATCGCCATGACCGATGGCGTATTGCCGTTCATGTACTGGGCGATCGGTAACGGAGCGGGCACCGGAACCTGGCCCGCGAATGGCGGGGAACTGGTGACCGGCGGGTCGCCGCGCTACCGCCTCTACCCGACGGCGGACGGTAAATTCGTCGCCGCCGGCCCGCTCGAAGACAAGTTCTGGGCTGCATTTGCCGAAACCATCGGGCTCGAACCGAAATTTCGCAACGATCGCGTTGACCCCCAGGCGACTGCCGGGCGGGTTGCGGCGATTATCTCGCAGCACGATGCGGCCCACTGGGAGCCGTTACTGCTGAAGGCGGATTGCTGTTGCACCATCGTCAAGAGCGTTCAGGAGGCAATGCAGGACGAGCACTTCCGCCAGCGCGGGGTGTTCAATGCGAAACTCGTGAATGGCAAGGGCGATTCGATTCCGGCGACGCCTGTTCCAATTGCTGCGTCGCTGCGTGCACACGGCGACGACGAACTGGCCGCCCCGGCGCTCGGTTCGCACAACCAGCAACTGCTTGAATGAAGGCAGTCATGGTCGATGCCTTCGGCCCGTTCGAGAACGCACAGCTGCGCTCGGTCCCGGATCCGGTCCCGAAGCGCGGGGAGGTGTGCCTCTCGGTCCGGGCGGCGGAAACCAATTACCCCGACGTTCTGGTGGTAACGGGCGCCTACCAGGTCAGGCCGCCGTTGCCGTTTTCCCCGGGCAAGGCCGCTGCGGGTGTCGTTGAAAGCATTGGCGCGGGCGTGAACACTGTCAAACCGGGAGACCGTATTGCGGTCCAGGTGGAATATGGTGCCTATGCCGAGAAGGTGATCGCGCCCGCAGTGAATTGTTTTGCCATTCCCGATGACATTCCGTTCGCCACGGCCGCAGCGCTCAGTCTGACGTACCAGACTGCGCATTTCGCACTGGTTGAGCGCTGCCGCATGCAGGCAGGCGAGAACGTGCTGGTGCTGGGCGCCACCGGAGGCGTTGGACTGGCCGCGGTGCAGCTTGCCAGGGCGCTGGGCGCCGGCACTGTCATAGCCGGCACGCGTGGTGAAAACGGGATATCAATCCTGCGGCAAGCCGGTGCCGACGCGGTGATCGACCTGTCGAGAAGCGGTCTTCGTGACGGCCTGCGTGAACAGGTTCGTGATTTCACTAGGGGGCATGGCGTCGACGTCGTGGTCGACCCGGTGGGCGGCGAAGCCAATGCCGCGGCATTGCGTGCGATGGCGTGGCGCGGGCGGCTGGTGATTGTCGGGTTCGCGGCCGGGACGGTGCCGGTTATCAAGGCCAACTACCTTCTGGTCAAGAACATCGAAGTGTCGGGCCTGCAATGGTCGGATTATCGTGACCGCGTGCCTGCGCAGGTTGCCCAGGTGCAGTCCGTCATTTTCGAGCTTTACCGGCAGGGAAAACTGGAGCCGTACATCAGCCGCACCTTGCCGTTGGCGGAGTTCGCGCAGGCACTTGCCGATCTGCGTGATGCGAGGGCGGATGGCAAGATCATCCTCACGGCAGGAGGAGAACCGGCGCGGGATCCGGTGCCCGGATAAAGGGTAAAGGGCAGCACGGCGCCGGAACGGTTCAAGACAAAGGGGCATTGCACATGAACAAGGGCATATTGGCGATCTGGAACGATTGTCTTCCTGAGACCGAGAAAGAGTATGAGGACTGGTACATGGGGCAGCATTTGCCGGAGCGCGTCGGCGTGCCGGGGTTTCGCATCGGGCGGCGCTATGAAGCGCTCGGTGCGCAGCCGCGTTATTTCACTTTCTACGATACGGATACGCCCGAAGTGCTCTGGTCGAAGGCCTATCGCGACCGGCTCGCCGATCCGACACCGGAAACCGCCAGAATCATGAAATCGTTCCGCAACATGAGCCGTACCGTCTGTCGCCGCGTTTCTCAAACGGGCCACTACGTGGCCGGAAATGTGGTGACCGCCCGCTTCGCGAGTCTGCCGGATGACGCGGCACAAATACGGGACGCCTTGTTGATCGCGACCGGTGTCACCGGTGCCGAGATCTGGCAGGCGGTCGAAGTGCCGGGTGCGCCGGTGACGGCGGAATCGAAACTGCGTGACGGGCCGGATGAAACCATCGGTGCGGCAATGGTATTTCACGTCATGCGCGAGCAGGACGCCCTGGATGTCAGCGACGTGCTGTCGCGCGCTTTTGGCGACCAGGCACAACTCGGCGCGTACCAGTTACTGTGTGAACTGCGTAACGAGTCGCTGCAGAAATGAAAATCCTCCTGTTGCAGGGCGCCAACATGGTTGCACTCGGAAAAAGACAACCCGAACTGTACGGCACCACGACAGCGGCGCAACTCGACGCGATGCTGGCCGGCGAAGCGAAGAATCTTGGCGCCTCGCTCGATATCCGTTACACCAATATCGAGGGTGAAGCCATTGACTGGATCTATCAGGCCGAGGAGTCCGGGGTCGATGGCTTGTTGTTCAATCCGGCAGGCTTTGTTTACGCGGGTTATGCGCTGCGCGATTGTCTCAAGGCGGTAAGCTTGCCGCGGGTCGAAGTGCATATGACCAACCTCGAACGGCGCGGCATGCACTCCGTGACCGCCAGCGAAGCCGACGGCATGATCACGGGGCTGGGCGTCGATTCCTATGTTTGCGGCCTGCACGCGCTGATGCGGCTGATCCGGGACCGGGCTGGCAACATGAGGAAACAGGTGAAATGAGTGCAACCAATGCCGTGCTGATATCCTGTGACTCCGGCGCCAACCGAATCACGCGTCCCCAGGTCGCTCATATCCTTGCGCGCCGATTGAACGAGGTTGCGAAATGCCCGCATGCATGGACTTCTCCCGCCCGGGACTGATGTACTAGTGTCTACCGCGCAAAGCACGAACGATCAAGCGGATCAGGATTTTGTCCCGACGCAGCCAAGTCGCGGCAGCGGCCTGGTAAGACGCATGTATTGGCCGCGTATCGTCGGGTTGGGACTGGGTTTCCTGATGGTCGCCGGTGCGCTCCAGCAGGCTGGTGCGCCGATGTGGGTGTGGCTGGTGCTGGTGGCTAATGGTTTTGTCTGGCCCCACGTTGCTTATCAGTGGGCACTGCGCAGTGCCAGCCCCTATCACGCCGAGCATCGCAATCTGTTGATCGATTCCGCAAGCGGCGGATTCTGGTTGGTGGCCATGGGATTCAATCTGCTGCCCTCGGTCCTGATGCTGACGATGCTCAGCATGGACAACGTATCCATCGGCGGCGTGCGTTTGCTGCTGCGCGGTCTGGTTGCAACACTGATCGGGGCGTTGTTGGCATGGCCGCTGTTCGATGGGTACATGGGGCTGGCTTCGAATCTTTACGTCATCATTCTGTGCATTCCCTTCATGGTGACGTATCCGATCTTCGTCGGTGTGATCAGTTACCGTTTGTCGCAACAACTCAGTCAGCAGAAGCGTGAATTCGAGGCGCTTAGCCGGCGCGACGCACTGTCCGGGTTGGCGACCCGCGGCCACTGGGAGACCAGGCTTGCAGAAGAATACTGCCGCTCGCAGCGGCATGGCCGAAAGGCGGCACTGCTGCTCGCCGATATTGACCATTTCAAGCTCATCAACGACTCGCATGGTCATCTCGTCGGCGACATGGCTATTCAGTTGATCGGACAAGCGCTGAAAGCGCAGGCGCGTGCCGAGGATTGCATCGGCCGCTATGGGGGTGAGGAATTCGCGTTGATCCTGCCCGAGACATCGGTCGCGAACGCGGTGACGATCGCGCAGCGGATACAACGCACTCTGGCAACGGTTAAAGTGCCTGACGGACCCGACCTCAGTCTCACGGTGAGTATCGGTATCGCCGAATTGTCGGCGCAGGTGTCCGGTCCGCGCGAGTGGATCAGCCGGGCCGACAGCGCGCTCTACCGGGCGAAGAGCAGCGGCCGCGACTGCATTCGCGTCTTCGGAGTTGACGACACCGCGCCGAAGCCTGCCTGACAAGGAGAATCGGTATTACGGGTGTGCGGCGCACGTACATGGCCTGCTTCGCACGCGTCGTCATGCGCTGTGTTCGTGCCGGCTGACACGGCACGGTTACCGGGATGGGTGTGGATGCCTGCATGCGCGGACCACAAGCCCTGATCAGAATCGTCAATGAAAGGAACAACACGAAATGACTGCAGGAAAAACCATGCTCATCACTGGCGCGTCTACGGGTATCGGCGCAGCCACTGCAAGGATGGCGGCCGATGCGGGTTACCGCGTCGCACTCGCGGCGCGTTCGCTGGACAAACTGGAATCGATCGTGGCCGAACTCGGTGGCGCGGAAAAGGCGATTGCCATTCAGTGTGACGTGACCTCATACGCAGAGCAACAGGCGATGGTCGCGAAAACCCTGAAGGCGTTCGGACGGATCGACGTCGCTTTTGCCAATGCCGGCGTCGGGGCGACCGCATCGGGCACGTTGAAAGGCGACCCGGACAATTGGCGCGACATGATCATGACGAATCTTTACGGGGTCACGCTGACCGTCAAGGTTTGCATGCCGGAGATTCTGAAGAATCGCGGCCACTTGCTGCTGACCGGGTCGCGAGCCGGACGCGGCCCATTGAAGGGCTCCGTTTACGGTGCCACCAAGTGGGCGGTGACAGGCTACGGCTACAACCTGCGCGAAGAACTCGCGGGCACCGGAGCCCGTGTCACCCTCATCGAGCCCGGCATGGTCGACACACCGTTCTTCGATTCGCCCAAGCCGGACGTGTTGAAGGGCGAGGACGTGGCGCGAGCCGTGATGTATGCGATCTCGCAGCCTGACCATGTGGACGTGTCCGAGTTGCTGGTACTGCCGGTCAGCAAGCACGGCTAGTCCAGGCGTGTCAGTACACATGACCGGCGGTGAGGCCATCGCACGCTCCCTTCTGGTGCACGGTGTCGACACCGTGTTCGCGATTCCCGGCGTGCAGACCTACGAGTTGTTTGACGCCTTCGCGAGGCTGGAGGGTCGCATCAACGTTATCGGACCGCGTCACGAGCAGACGACCGCCTACATGGCATTTGGTTACGCCAGATCCACCGGCAGGCCGGGCGTCTATTCGGTCGTGCCGGGTCCCGGCGTGCTCAACACGACGGCGGCGCTTTGCTCTGCCTATGGCGCGAGCACTCCGGTACTGTGCGTCACCGGCGAAGTGCCGTCGGGATTCATTGGTTCCGGAATGGGGCATCTTCACGAGTTGCCCGACCAACTCGCGACCTTGCGCACGCTCACCAAATGGGCAGCGCGTATCGATCATCCGGAACAGGCACCGGATCTGGTTGCGCAGGCGTTCCGGCAAATGCTGACGGGTCGGCCACGCCCGGTTGCTCTGGAAATGCCGTGGGACGTGTTCGGCGAGCGGGCTCCGGTGGAATTGATGCCCGCACCAGCGAACACTCCTCAGGTTGAACCGGATACGGATGTCGTCGAACGGGCGGCGAAACTGATCGCTGATGCGCGCAACCCGATGATCATGGTCGGCAGCGGCGCGGCGCACGCCGCAGCTGAGGTGCGCGCACTCGCCGAGCGGTTGCAGGCACCGGTCGTGTCGTTTCGTGGCGGGCGCGGGATCGTCAGCGACGAGCATCATCTCGGGTTTACCTGCGCGGCCGGTTTCAGGTGCTGGCCCCGGACCGACGTGCTGATCGGGATCGGTTCGCGGCTGGAACTCCAGTGGTTCCGCTGGCCCGACCAACCGGACGGCCTGAAGATCGTCAACATCGACATCGACCCGGAACAAGGCGAGCGGCTGAAGGCTGACATCGCCATTGTCGGGGATGCGCGCGCGTGCGCGGCTGAACTCGACAAGGCACTTGGCCGTGCCGCTGTGGGGCGTCGTTCCCGCCAGCCTGAATTTCAGACGATCAAGGACGAAACGCTGGCGGCCGCACAGCAGGTGCAGCCGCATATCGACTATCTGCGAGCGATCAGGGACGTGTTGCCTCGCGATGGATTCCTGGTGGAGGAGATCTGCCAGGCCGGGTTCACTTCATATTTCGGTTTTCCCGTTTATCAACCGCGCACGTTTGTCAGTTGCGGCCACCAGGGCACGCTCGGGTTCGGTTTTCCGACGGCACTGGGGGTAAAGATCGGTAATCCCGACAAGGCCGTGGTATCGATAACGGGTGATGGCGGTTTCATGTTCGGCGTGCAGGATCTGGCAACAGCGGCACAGTACGGCATCAACGTGGTAACGGTGCTGTTCAACAACAACGCGTATGGAAACGTACTGCGTGACCAGAAGAACCTGTTCGATGGGCGGCTGATTGGCTCGGAACTGCGTAACCCGGATTTCGTCAGGCTGGCGGAGAGTTTCGGCGTCAACGCCAGCCGCGTGTCCGCGCCAGGTGGCCTCAAGCGCGAGTTCGAACGCGCACTCGCACTCGATGCGCCGGCGTTGATAGAAGTGTGCATCGAACGCGGCTCCGAAGTATCGCCGTGGCCCTTCTTGATGCCGCCGCCAACGGTGCGGCAATGAGTTCTTCGGCAGTCGCGGGCAGGCCGGTTGACGAAAAAATCCGGTGCATTTATTCTGCAGGCGAATTAGACGAAGCGACAATTGGAGGAAAACAATGAAGGTTTTTGCACTTGCGGCGGCGCTCCTGATGGCTGTCGGGACTCACACCGCCTTTGCCGGCGTCACACCCAATACGGCAGCCTCGGCAGCGGCGCGATCCGGCGCCAAGATTGCACCGGTCAAGAGCGATACCCAAAGCGAGACCAACGGTAGTTCCGCGGGCCAGTCGGATACCGCCAAGTGAGCAAACGGGGCAGGTAGACGAGGAGCGAAGTCAGTCAGACTTCGCTGCTTCGGTCCAGGAAAGCAGAGGAGGAATCCTCTGCTTTTTTTGTCCGGTGAAATGTTCAAGCGAGATATTTCCCGCCAGGCATTTCATCGACGGCATCATGTGCAAGCCGATGGGTACCTCGTTCGGAAAACCGGTGCTGGCCTGTTCTGCCCGGTACAAAGTCCTGAAGACGCTGGCAGCCCGCGTCTGAACAATCCGGGCGGCACCGGGGGGCAGGATCGTTCGCGCATATACTGGGCGGTAATTCACAGGAATTGGACGAGGAGTTTTTCCGGCACCCTCGCGTCCAGATCCGGATTCACGAACGCGGCCGCATCAAACCACTTGAGTAGACCCACGCAGAAGGAGCACTGTTGATGAATCAGATCATGGCGACGAGAGCCGTCGGCATTCTTATAGGCATTTGCCTCGCGAGCGTGTTGCGCGCGGGGCATGTAATGGCCGCAGACACCATACTGCAACCGTTGGCACAGACTCCGGGAACGACGACGGACGGCAGGTACTATGTGCCGTCGACGACCGACACCGTGCTATGGGGTGTATTGCCGAATCGCGATCGCAAGCCGGTACTGGCCGTGCCATCGGGATCGGTGGTGATATTCGACACCGTTTCGCACGAAGGCATGCTGGAAGACCAGGGGCGCAATCCCGTGCGTTTTTTCGAGTCGTACGGTGTCGCCATCAGTAACGTGCTCAACGATGCCAGGGCGATCGCGGCGTCCGGCATGGCGCACGATTTCAACGCCGATGGCCCGCATGTCGTGACCGGGCCGGTGGCAATCGATGGCGCGCAGCCCGGCGACGTGCTGAAAGTCGAAGTGCTGTCGCTCGAGCCACGTGTGCCTTACGGCGTGATTTCCAACCGCCACGGCAAAGGTGCGTTGCCGGGCGAGTTTCCCGAAAACGACGGGCCGCAGCCCGGTGCCAGCGCCGCAAATCCCGAGAAGTATGGAAATGTCTCGGTGTTTACCCGTGTGCGGGAAATCAGCGGCGTACGCTACGGAATCCTTCACAATAAATCCGGTGTGGAAGTACGGTTTCCGATCGAACCATTCATGGGCATCATGGGTGTCGCGCCCGATACCAGCGATCGCGTTCATTCGGTGCCACCGGCGGCCTATGGTGGCAACATCGACATCAAACACCTCGGGGTCGGTTCGACCCTGTATCTGCCGGTGCAGATCCCCGGCGCGAACTTCTACGTAGGCGATCCGCATTTCGCACAGGGCAACGGTGAAGTGGCGCTCACCGCACTGGAAGCACCGCTACGCGCGAGTTTCCGCCTGACGGTCATTCGCGCCGGCGATGCGGCGATACCCGGGGGCAGCCCTTTCGTTCAGCCGTTTGCGGAGACCGAAGCGCACTGGATTCCGATTGGCCTGAACGAGGATCTCGACGAGGCGATGAAGCAGGCGGTGCGTGAAGCGATCCGTTTTCTTTCTGCCAATCTCGGCATGGACAAGGCGGTCGCTTTGGCATACCTGAGCGCTGCGGGCGACTTTGAGGTTTCTCAGGTGGTCGACAAGACCAAAGGCGTGCACGGCATGATCCGCAAACGCGATTTTGCGAAGGTAAGGCCGCAAGGCATGCGTGATCGCTGATCGGCGGATCAAAAAAAGGGCCCTCATCGGGGCCCGATTGTCTTGCAGGGGGATGCAGGGAGGTGATTTTTTCCCTTGTTCGTCTCCAGCCGGGGAGCGCTGAAAGCGCATGCGGTTCGCTGGACAGCCGTCTACGCCGCTGCGGCGGCCCGTGGCTGCGAAATGTGTACGTCCAGTTTGATCGGTACCGGTTTTGCAATGATGTCCAGTACCGGGCAATGGGCATTGACGATTTCTCGCAGTTGCTGGAGCTGTGCCTCGCTGGCGCTCGATTCCAGATGAACCGTGCCGCGGATCGCCTGATAGCCGGCGCGAACCGAATCGTCGACTGCGAAGAAGCCACGCAGGTCGATATCGCCTTCCACTGTGACTGAAACATTGTCCAGCGGAATGCCCAGGGCCGTTGCGTAGGCCCGATAGGTGATTTCCTGGCAGCTTCCGAGTGCTCCGAGAATCAGTTCGACCGGATTGGGACCGCTGTCGGATCCACCAAGGCTTTCGGGCTCATCGACGGTGAGTTTGTGTTGCCTGATTTGCACTTCGGAGCGCAATCCGTCCTGTAACGCGGAATGTGATTCGAATCTGACTTTGGCTGTGTCCGCGTTCGCCTTGAATTTTGCCTGGCTGGCCGTGATCAGTTCTTTCAACTGGTTGCTCATTTAATCTTCCTTCTTGTGATCGGTATCGACCGCGTTTACGTGCGAGGGTGACAAGCTCAACGTGCTTGTCGAGTGGCGCACCTTATCCGTGCCACGCAAGGAAAGGAACTTCTTTTCAGGAATGAGCATATTCCAATTGCGATATCGCCTTGTCGCATCGTTGGTTCCGGATTATGGTCCGCGAGGCGTCCCGCCTCTGTCGAAGCAAGCGACGCAGCCATGGGCCAAGACTTGATTGGCCATGGAAATCCGGTATCCTCTCGCAGCTTTGGTCAAGGTCCCCGGGGTCATGCAACGCCATCAATCAGCTTCCTTCTTCTCTAGCGCGTTGTCAGTGGCACTGCTGGCAATTGCGCTGGCGGGCTGCGCCACCGGCACCTACAAGTACCAGCCACTCGCTGTCCCATCAGAACTCAGTGACGTACAGACCAAGTCTCTCGAAGAGGTGTCCGTCTCGGTGGCCATTCTGACCGACGAACAGGCGCGCGCGCATTTTGGCGCCGATCTTGGCAAGAAAGGCGTACAGGTGATCTGGGTCAGCGTGCGCAATGCCTCGCCCTTCACCGTGTGGTTTCTGCGCAATTCCGTTGACCCCGATCTTTATCCGCCTGACGAGGTCGCGATACTCGTCAAGGAGGCATTGTCAGACAGTGAATTCGAACGCCTGCGGCAACGCTTTCGAGACGAATCCATTCGCCTGAAAATGCTGCCGGGCATGGTTACCGAAGGTTATGTATTCGTCACCCATGCCGTCGGCGGTCGCTACGTCGATATACGGCTGGTGCGGGACTCGTACGAAATGAGTCAGGAGCGCGCCGGTAGCGATGATGAGGCGGGCGGCTTACGCGAGCGTGCGTCGCTGCAGCTGCGCTTTGGTTTCGCGTTGCCGCTGCCGGACGGCATTTTCGACTACGAGCGGCTCGATACCGAGCGGACCTACGCGGGCATGGCGCTTCCGGACCTCGACATTGACGCGCTGCGGGCCGCACTTGAAGAACTTCCCTGTTGTGCAACCGATGACGACCGGGAGAGGAACGGCGATCCACTGAACGTCGTTGTCATCGGCGACGGACACGATGTGCTCAACTCGTTGTCGAGAAGCGGCTGGTCGTTCACGCACCGGATTACGCTGGGCAGCGTGCGCCGCGTCATTGGTGCCGCACTCTCTGGAGATAGCTACCCCGTCGCGCCGGTCAGCAGCCTCTACCTGTTTGGCCGCAAGCAGGACTTCGCGCTGCAACGGGCGCGTGCGTCCATCGCCCAGCGCAACCACATGCGATTGTGGCTGGCACCATTTCGCTACGAAGGCCGCCAGGTCTGGGTTGGCCAGATCAGCCGTGACATCGGCATCAAGGTCACCCCTGAGTCGCCAACCCTCACGACGCACATTATCGACCCGGAGGTGGACGTAACGCGCGAATACCTGCTCCACAGCTTGCTGGCTGAAGGTTTTGTCGAGCGCTTCGGCTTTGTGGCCGGTGGACCCGCTGCCTCGCGCGACAAACCGCTGGAGAACCTGACCGGCGATCCGTATTTCAGTGACGGCATGCGCCTGGTCATCATGCTCTCGCCCGACCCGGTCGTGTATGACAATGTGAGAAATCTGCTATGGGAGCAATCGTCCGCGCCATTGGTCGAGGGACAGACCGGGGACGCGGAAAGGAACGTCCGTCAGATTGACTAGGGTAGGGCCTGTTCGGGGATGCTCGCCTCGATTTGCACACGGGCAGCGGGGCAGTGGTATTGCGAAATTTCCTCGTGGCGGGATGATTTGGGGCCGACCAGGCTTTTCGTGTAGCCTTTGCACGTCTTTCCTTACACCAAGGCATTGATGAAAACTGTTGTCACGTTATTCGCGTTGATGCTGCTGGCCACCCCGGTCAGCGCGCAGAACGAGTCGTACACTGCAGCGCAAACCCTGCTGCCGTGGGCTTATGCGTTGAACGACCCGGCTGTCGAGCACGCGCCGGACGATGGCAAGCCAAAGCATGTACCCGGCAGTACGCAGTCTTTCACGTTGGCCGAAATCCGGAATCTGTATGGCGTGCCCGACTGGCATCCGGACGATCATCCCGAGATGCCCGACATCGTTGCCCGCGGTCGCAACCCGGGTGTGTATGCCTGCGCGTACTGCCACCTTCCGAACGGGCAAGGCCGCCCCGAGAATACGAGTCTGGCTGGTCTCCCGGCCGAATACATCGAGCAGCAAATGGCCGATTACCGGGCGGGGTTACGCCGCAGCGCGGAACCGGACTCGCTCCCGTTGTCGGTGATGCACGCCATTGGCATGGCAGCGACTGAAAGTGAAGTAGCCGTAGCGGCGGCCTATTTTTCCAGCCTCACGCCGCGACAATGGATCAGGGTTATCGAGACCGATACCGTTCCCACAACCCGGGTTGCCGGGTGGATGTTCATAGCGGCTGAGGACGGCGGGGTCGAACCCATAGGGCAGCGGATCATTGAAATGCCCGAGGATCTTGAGCGCACCGAGCTCCGTGACGCCAGATCCGGGTTTATCGCATACGTTCCGACCGGAAGCATTGAAAAAGGAAGGAAACTCGTCGAGTCGGGCGGGGGCGGCAGGACGCAGCCGTGCGGAGTCTGCCATGGTGATGATTTACGAGGACTTGGACCGGTGCCACCGCTCGCGGGACGTTCCCCCAGTTACCTCGTGCGCCAACTCTACGACCTGCAGACCGGCGTTCGCAAAGGCCGTTGGTCGCCGCTGATGCAAGCGGCAGTCGCAAATCTTTCCGTGGCGGATTTTGTCGCGCTAGCCGCGTATGCCGCATCACTCGAACCATGACCCGAACCAGGCCGTCAGTCGGCTGGTCGATGAACCGAGGGCCGGTGATTTGCGCCGGGAGCTTACCCCGTCATGATGCCGCTGTTTCCGAAGCCGACAACGTCTGATTCCCAACTTTTGCGGTGCCTGCAAGGTCAGGGATTCGGCCTGGTCGACACCATGATGCTTGCAGTGGTTTCATCAGCGCTACTGATGGGCATGATTCTGATTACGAATTGATGGATCTCGCGGCGTTGCGCTTCGCTCGCCAGACGGCCGGGGGCGTGCCGCTCCAGCGGCGAAACGCTCGCGTAAAGGCACTCGCATCCGAGTAGCCGAGCGACGCTGCGAGTTGGCTCACCGTCATTGCGGTATCTGCGAGCATCTGCGTGGCAATCTCGTAGCGGACGGCATCAACGAGCTTCTGGAAGCTGGTGCCGAAGGCGTTCAGGCGGCGATCCAGAGTGCGGCTGTGCATCGAGAAGAGGGCGGCAACCTGGTTCGACTTGCCGTTTCCCGTCAACAACGCCGTTCGCAGTACGCTCCGCACCTGCTCGGGAAAGTCCTCGCGATACCTCGCCTCCAGTGCGTCGATCTGTTTCTGCAGCATGCGCCGCAGTTCGGCATCTGCGCCAGCGAGCTCGCGGCGCAAACACGAGGTGGAGAACACCAGAGCATATTGCTCCGCGTCGAAGTGCAAGGGGGCTTCGAAGAAACGCTTGAACGGGGCGATATCTTCCGGTCTACGATGGGCGAACCGGGCCTCTACCGGTTTCCATCTCGGTCCGCACAGCCCGCGCATGATGTTCATCATCACCGCCACCGCCCCGTCACCGATCTGGTCGGTGGCCGGGACTTTTGGTTCATAGATGTAATAGCTGAGTATTGCGATGCTGCCATCCACTACCAGATTCGGTGCAGCACCACTTACATGAAGATGCAGATAACGTACGAGGTTACGCAGCGCGGTTTCTACGTCAGGGGAGTGTTGCACGAGGAAGCCGACGAGGCCGAAAGACGAAAGGCGGCCCTGTTGACCGAGCAAGAGTCCGAAGTGCTTGCAGCCGGTTCGCGCCACGCAATGGCTGAGCAGACGGCCTCGGGCGGCGTACGAGACCCGGTTGTCGGGGTCGGCAAGGACTTCCAGGTTGAATCCCGCCTCGGCCAGCACCTTTGCCGGCTCTACCCCGAGGTTGGTGAGCACCGCCGGGATAGCTGCCGCGACACCGACGCGCACGGTCCCATTCGCCTGGCTGCGTTCCTTCTGTACCGGCTGCATTCGTTTAATGGCCCTTCGGTCTGATGCAGGTCAATAAGCATACATGCGCATGTCCGAAATTGTCTATTGGGAGTCCGAAAAGGTTAAGTCACGCAAAGATCTAACGGGTAAGATCATTAGCGATACCAGCGACGAAAGAATTTAGCAGTTAAGAAACAATAAAGTCTCCGCTGTGTCGCCCCATGTAAACGGCGTGTGGCATGCGGAAACTGTCACATCAAGGCTCGAATCAGGAACGGCACCCGTTGGTCCCTCGCAGATTGCCGACGATGCAACGGACAAGGGTGCGGTTCAAGGTTTTGCCGTCCTCGAATTATGACAAGAGTAAGGAGTAAATCATGGCAACTGAAAAAAAAGTGTCCACGACGGTACCGCTGAACTGGAAAGAAGTGTGGTTCACCAATTGCCCCATGGTATCCGCCAATAACGTCGACCAGGAGCTGGGGTGGTGCCGTGAGGAGTTCAAAAAGATCGGCGTCGAATATGCCTACTTCCGTCACGCGCCAGAGAACAACTGGTATCCGCACTACGTCCACAACCTGGACAATCTGATCCGCTTCGGTGGACTGTATCCTCCCATTCACGTTCACGCCGACATCCGCCGCACTGTGCTGCTGGGGGCGACCTGGGTCTACGAAGGCGGGGTGATGCAGGTGCGCGCCCGTGACAAGATCTTTCGCGTGAAGGACCTGAAAGGCAAGAAGATCGGCATCACCAAGAGCCTGAACACTATCAAGAATGACTGGTGGCGCATCCAGGAGCACATGGGCATCGAAAATATTCTGATGCTCAATGACATGACCATGAAGGATATCGAACTCGTGGAGTTCCCCTATCCGGATGACTGGTATGACAAGCCGGAGATGCTGACCCCGCCGATGAACAACCCGTCGGAGTTGTGGATGCGCCGTGACCACAAACATGATTATGCTTTCCGTCCGTTGGAAAAAGCACTGCTCGACGGTACCGTCGATGCCATCTACAACCAGATGGGACAACTAGGACAGCTTTCCGAGGCCACGGGCAAAATCAAGTCCATCTTCGACTTGTCCAGCCATCCTGACTGGACCGTGCAGGTGGCGAACACCCCCGCCGTCATCACCTGCAGCGATGTGATGGCAAAGGAACACCCCGAGCTGGTCATCGCCTACATGAAGGCAATGATCAAGGTCGGGATCTGGGCTAACGAGCACAAGCACGCCGCGGCGGTGATCCTCAACCGGCAGACCTTCTATCTGGACGCCGAGCACACGTACGAAGGCATCAAGCATGTCGACATGGTGCCAAGCCTGAATGCGCAGAACATGGAATGCATCAAGATCGGCAAGGATTTCATGCTGAGTCACGGCTACATGAAGAACGATTTCGATGTAGACAAGTGGGCTGCACCGGAATTTCTGGAGGAGGCAGCAACGCAAGTGCTCAAGGAGGAGTGGGAGAAAAGGAGCTGGAGCAAACTTCCTCAAGGAGGCGGGCTCGAGGCAGAAGGCACGCGGCTCGGGTAGCCGGAAGGCGCTCAATTGGTGGCCACGGAGTAAAAGCAGTTCACGCTGGGTGACGGTTGAAAACGATCAACCGCGGATCATCGGTTGCCGATCGAAAGGAAGGGACAAAAAAACTTTCAGAGAGAAGGCCCGTGGAAGAGGCTTCACCGTGGCTGAATCACCTGCTGGCAGGCTTGTCGTGTTGTTCTCGTGCGCGTTGAATTTTGACCACGCCTTGGTCGCGTGGGAGAGGCAATAAATGGGTATGCCCTACAAGATGAGTATGTCCTACAATTTGGACACAATCATCAAGGTTGATGAGGACTTGTGTATCACCTGCGGAAACTGCGTCCGGACCTGCCCGGGCGGGTTGATTGAGAAAGCGGATTTCCCGGTTCCCACCGAAAATTCATGGGAGCTTTGCATCGACTGCGGCCATTGTGTGGCCGTTTGCCCGACCGGGGCCATGCACCACCGCGCGATGGGGCCGGAAGATTGTGCGCCGGTCGATGTTCAATCGATGCCCCGCTGGGAAGAGGCCAGGCAATTCCTGATCTCGCGTCGTTCGACCCGTGTCTACATCAACAAACCCGTCGAGAAGGAGAAAATCCTGCAGGTGCTGGACGTCGCTCGCTTCGCGCCGAGCGGTGGAAACCGGCAGGGGGGCATCCTGCGCTGGGTCGTGGTCAGTGACCCCGCGCAAGTTCATAACGTGGCCCAGATGACCATCGACTGGATGAGAAGCGTCCGTGAATCGAATCCGGCGATGCACAAGGAGGCCAAGCTCGGGCTCTTCACGAGCGCGTGGGATGAGGGTCATGACCAGATAGCCCGTGGGGCGCCGTGTTTCATTCAAGCCTGGGCTCCCAATGACGAACGCACCGCACCCCAGGCGGCCACGATCGCCCTGGCCTACGTTCAGCTGGCCGCGCACGCCCTCGGCCTCGGCAGTAGCTGGAGCGGCGGCATCAACACCGCCGCGCAGGCGCACCCTCCCTTGATCGAGCTCCTGGGGCTGCCGGAAGGCACCGTGTCCTTCGGAACGATCCTGCTCGGGTACCCCGCCGAAGCGTTCATGCGGATCCCGGACCGCCATCTCCCCGAGGTGAGCTGGCGTTGAGCATCAGGGGAACACCATGAGCGAAAACAGGCCCAAGACGCGCATGCAGCGGATGGGTTACCGTGCGCCGACCGATGCAGCGGAGCCCGATGAGCTCGTACTTGTCGAGTATGTCTCCGACGGGCGCATTGTCATCATCACCCTCAACCGGCCGCATGCCGACAACGCCATCACGACGGAACTGGCGGCGCGGCTCATCGAAGTCCTCGAGACCATTGCAGCCCAATCCGCCGTGCGTGTCGCCATCATTACCGGATCCGGTGACCGAGCCTTCTCCGTCGGTGGCGACCTGTACCAGCGCAAGCAGATGACGAAGGAACAGTGGCTGCGCCAGCGCCAAGTCTTCGATCGCCTGCTCTACACGCTGCGCCAATTGCGCCGGCCGATTATTGCTGCCGTAAATGGAATGGCATATGGCGGTGGCTGCGAGATCGCCATCAGCACTGACTTCATCATCGCGTCTGATGATGCCGCCTTCGGCCAGCCCGAGGCGTTGGTCGGCTTGTCTGCCGGCGGCGGCTCGCCGGTCCTGCTTCCCCGGGTACTCCCGCCTGGTAAGGCGCTCCAGATGCTGATGACAGGAGAACCGATTACTGCGCAAGAGGCGCACCGGCTCGGCATGGTCAATGAAGTCCACCCGAAGGCCGCGCTGATGGAGGCGGTGCTGCGCATTGCGGAGACGATCGCGAACAACTCACCGACCGCGGTTCAGGCAGTCAAGCGCGCTGTTCTCATGGGCGGGGGTGAGCCCATAGAGCAGGCCAGCGCGATCATGATGGAAGCGCATTGGCGCTCGGTGGTTCATCCGGATCGCCTCGAGGGCAGCCGTGCCTTCACCGAAGACCGGGAGCCGACTTTTCAGGACCCCGAGTTCTGATGCGCAATCCTCCGTCCGGTCGCAACCAAGACCTCTATCTCCCGGCGCTGCAACGCGCTGAATTCAGCTTTGGTGGCAAAACCGTTGTCCGCCACCACCGTGCCGGGTGCGCGCAGCGAGGGTGCAATGCCATCAAGATCGGCAAGGATTTCATGCACAGTCATGGGCTACATCAAGAACGATTTCGATGTGGACAACTGGGCGGCGCCGGAATTCCTGGAGCAGGCAGCAACGGAAGTACTAAAGGAGGAATGGGAAAGAAGGAGCTGGAGCAAGCTCCCTCAGGGAGGCGGGCTCGAGGCCGAAGGCACGCGGCTCGGGTAGTCGGGAAAACGCGCCGTCCAGCGCGGGTAGCGATGCAATGTCGGCTGCTTCTTCGTGGCGAAGGAGAGGCCTGTATGTAATTGGCAGTCTTTATCTGGATGGCGTGGTTTGGATACTAGGAGTTCGCGATCCGGCGACGGATGCGTCCATGACAATAGTGAAAAATGGGAAGGCTGTCAGTCATCGTGATACAACACAAGGTTGCCGGAAACTCGCCATTGAGCGCTGAGTATCTGAGGTTCGGTCAGAACAGGATCTCGATCATGAAGAACTTCAACAGCCTGGGCCGTATCGCTCTTTTTTGGGCTGCGCTCGCTTGTTTGACCGGTGCCGCGATCGCACAGGAGAACACCACGGCGGGCGACGCAGCTCAGGCGAACAATCCACTCGCGAACTTTACCGCGTTCAACGTTCACAACTACTACATCGGCGATGTCACCGACACCGACAAGGATGGCAATCAGTTCTGGGCACGGTTCGCGAAGCCGTTCTCGATCGGGGAGACGAACTGGATTATGCGGGCGTCGCTGCCGGTCAATACTTTCCCGGTCGGACCAGCGCTCGACGACGAAACTGGGCTTGGGGATTTGAACATCTTCGCCGCCTATCTGATCGATACCGGGAATCCAACACGCAGTTTTGGCGTCGGGCCCCAGATCACTGCGCCGACCGCCAGCAGCGACGCGTTGGGTAGCGAGAAGTGGTCCGCGGGAATTGTGAACACACTTTTCGACTTTGCCTCCCCGTTGTTCCAGTACGGGTACTTGCTGAGCTGGCAAGCAAGCGTTGCAGGCGATGACGATCGTGACGATGTGAACGTCGGTGCGTTCCAGCCGTTCGCCTTCTATCAGCTCGGTGGTGGGGCCTATCTGCGCTCGACCGGTGTCATGGTTTACGACTTCGAGCACGATACCTACAGTGTCCCGATCGGATTGGGTATTGGCCAGGTCATTCCGAGCAAAAACTTGATCTTTAACGTATTCATCGAACCGCAAGTGTCCATCGCGGATGACGGCGCTGGCTGGCCCGGTTGGCAAATATTCATCGGCTTGAACACGCAGTTCAAGTGATGCAGTGATATCGGACTTGACGCGGTTAGGGCGATTGGCATGGCAGACGCAAGCAGCATTCCAGAGGGCAAGCAAACAGTCCCTGGGCTTTATGTGACGGCGAAAGAGGCCTACGAGAAGTGGAAGGCCGATCCCGGGAAAGTCATGATCCTTGACGTTCGCACGCCCGAGGAGTACCTGTTTGTCGGTCACCCGACCATGGCGTGGAAGATTCCAGTTGCCGCCCAGACCTACGAGTGGGACGCCGGCAAAGGGCAATTCCCGATGAAGCCACTGCCCGATTTCGTATCCCGGGTGCAGGAAGCCGCCAGGCCCGACGACACGATCCTGGTTATGTGCCGGTCCGGTGGCCGCAGTGCGCTGGCGGTCAATGCGCTAGCCAAAGCCGGATTTGCGAATGTCTACAACGTCATCGATGGCATGGAAGGCGACAAGGTGGACGACCCTGACAGCGTGTACCACGGCATGCGAATGAAGAACGGCTGGAAGAATTCGGGGTGTCCATGGACGGACAGGCTGACGCCCGAGCAGATGCTCCTTCCCAAAGATCGGTAGCCAGGTGGAAGCGACACGACATGCTCAAGAAACTGGTCCGCAGTTTTTTGGAGGCCTGGAAGTTGCCCCGGTGGCGCTGGGCCCTGTTGGTTGCAGTGTTGTCCGACGCCGTTGGGTTCGGTGTGATGCTATTGCCGCCGGTGCAGTGGCTGTTGGACGGCGTCACCGCCGTGGTGCTGTTCATGGTGCTGGGTTTCCGCTGGTCGCTGTTGTCGGCGTTGGCCATCGAAGTCGTGCCTGGTCTGCAGTTGTTCCCGGCCTGGACCCTGGTTGTGATAGCCCTTGCGACGACGGAAACACGGGCATCTCCTCACGATACGAAAGCAGTGACCGGGAGGGATAGCTAATTCAGATCGCCGTCGATCCCGCTGTATCGACCACAGTTCGCCATGGTGATCAGTAGCGTGACAATAATGAATTGGCATGCTTGAATGAATTGGCATGCTTGGCCTCGATCAGTATGACTGTTGAGTTGCAGCATCAAACAATTAGTGCCGTGCTGTTCGCGTCACGAATAATAATAAGGGCGAAATTGCCCGCTCGATCCGGTGCAGAGAAGGTCATGACCGTACGGAAGCGATTGAATGACACGGCGGATGCTGCAGAACCAGGGCGATTGTCAACTGATCGTCGCAATTTGTGTTTATTCTCTGAAAGCATCGAAGCGGCACCCCCGAAGCAGGTTGTGGTGACTGCCAGAGAAAACGCCGACGATGCGTATCGGGTGCGCGCCATTTGCTACAAGGGATCGAGGCAGATACAGGCGTCGTTGATACTCATCCCCGCTCTGCTGCTATCGGCTTTCGCGGCAACGTCTGCGTTCGCGCAAACTTCCGAACAAGCTTCTGCTCCCCCGGACTGGATGACGCGTCCTACCCTCACCGGAGACTGGGGAGGCGCGCGCTCATCGCTCGCCGACAAGGGCGTGACTTTCGATCTCCGGCACACCTCTTTCTATCAAGGACTCGTGGAAGGGACCGGGGACAACGGTTTCAAGTACGGGGGCAAGTTCGATGCCTTCATCAACCTCGACAGCGCCAAGATGGGCCTGTGGGAAGGCGGCGGATTTCGCTCACATTTCGAGTACAGCCACGGTGACGCACCGGCCAATCTCGGCGGCGCCATCTTTGCGGTCAATACCGCGCTGTATTGGCCGGTCGACACGCCGGAAGAGGTGGTGGCGACGTCGCTGTACTTCACCCAGAAAGTGGGTGAACGAAGCAGCATTGCGCTCGGCAAGTTCAATCCTGTTGACCTGCTCGCCGCCGACCCTTTCTACGGCGGGTGGGGCATTGACCGTTTCATGAACCTTATCCTCGCCGCGCCGCCAAGCGGTTTGATTCCGGTGGTGTTCATGGGCGCGATCGGCTCCATCAAGACCGAGCCCGTTAACTGGACCATCATGGTCTTCGATCCCAATGACCGCACCAACGACTATTTGCCGGGCGATTTGTTCGAAGACGGCGTAAATATCTCCGTGAGCGGCGCGCACGTCACGACGCTCGCCGGGCGCAAGACCACCTATGTGGTCACGGGCCTCTACAGCACGGCAGAGGGGGTTGACTACTCGACATTGCCTCCCGGCTTTACGACGACAACACTGGATGACTCCTACAACGTCTCCTTTGAGTTCAAACATAACCTGCAGGAGAGTCCGGCGCAGCCGAATGCCAACTGGGGTTTCTACTTCAAGCTCGCCACCGCCGACGGCAACCCCAACTATATTCAGTCGTCGGTCATTGCCGGCATCGGTGGAAGGGCATTGTTCTTCGGACGGCCGCAAGACAATTTCGGTGTCGGCGCGTACCGCTACAACCTCAGTGATGTGCTTCAGAATTCACTGTCGCCCAATACCAGGTTCAAGGACGAATCCGCCTTTGAAGCCTATTACAACTACGCAGTGGCGCCATGGCTGTATCTCGGGCCGGACATCCAGTACATCAAACCGGCCTTTGGCAGTTATGAGAACGCCCTGGTCGCAACACTCAGGACTCAGATCCGTTTCTAGACCATGATCATGATCCAAGCGATTCCCGATGGAAATGCCAAGGAGGTTCCGAATGTTTCAGATTCGACGAATTTCAAGTGAGCAGGGACAACACCGGTGCCAATGGCACAAACGCCTCATGGCGGTGTTCACCATTGCTGCCGGGTGCCTGCTCAATGCAGGCATCGTAATGGCTGCGGAAACTGCCGTCAGCCAGGAAGAGATGAGGCGGTTTCCCGCAGCGTATATCTTCACGTTTCTGGTCCTGATGCTCGGGCCGTTCAAGATCATCGGCCCGTTCACAAGAATGACGAAAGGCGCGGATGCAGCGCTGATGCGCAAGATCGCTCTTCTGGCGATACTTTTTGCGAGTATTACGCTTCTGGTCGCGGCCTTCATCGGCGAACTGGTCCTGGCGAACTACGGTATTCCGTTGCCCATGCTGGCGCTTGCCGCGGGCATCATCCTGTTTCTCGTGGCGCTGCAGAGCACCCTCAATCAATTTGCGCCGCTCACACCCGGCAACGAAGCAGGCACCCTCCCGCCACCGGATCTTAAAATGGCGTTGACGCCGCTGGCGTTCCCGACAATCGTCACGCCGTATGGAATTGCCGCGCTGGTGGTGTTTCTCGCACTCAGCCCCGATCTTCAGGGCCGACTTGCCATCGGTGTCATTGTGTTGGTCATCATGCTGTTAAACTTGGCTGTGATGTTTGCAGCACGGCACGTCGGCCCGGTGCTCGGCATCTCGCTGGCGATTCTCGGGGCGGTGATCGGAATCATTCAAGTCGCGTTGGGACTCCAGATCATCAATAACTCGCTCCGGGCGCTGGGCATATTGTGAAGCCGCGGCTTCACTGTTACATGATGTGAGGGAGAACAGACCGATGGCCGATCATCCCGCTAGCAGTCCAACACAAGAACTTCCGCTTGGCACCAGACTGTCGATTCAGAACACGCGTCTTGCGATCGAACGCACTCTGATGGCCTGGGTCAGGACAGGCACATCGATGATCACGTTCGGCTTCAGCGTCTACAAGTTTTTTCAGATGGAGGTTACGAAGACGGGGATTACGCCGCACGCGCCCCTCATACAGAAGACACTCCTCGGGCCGCGCGAGTTTGGACTCGTATTGATCGGCATCGGCTTGCTGTCGATCCTGCTCGGCGCGTTCGAGCAGCGGCGGGACCTGAGAGCGTTACGCCAGGTGTATCCTGACCTGCCACAATCCGGTACGCGTCTGATAGCGCTGGTAGTCGGCGTACTCGGGATACTCGCGCTGGTAGGGGTGATCTACCGCTTCTAGTGAAACGGATCGGCCCAACTGCAACTTTCCTCGCCTCTGTGCCCGGAAACCAGACTTCAAACTTCCATGCCTGATTCATCGTCGAAAATGCCACGCCGGGAGCCGCCGGGTTTCTCCCTGGTTGGCGGCGGGCCACTTCAACGGTTTCTGCGTTGGGTAAACCTCAGCACAGACATATCGGGCGAATCGAAGCGGCGCATGATTGTTATCGCGCTGCTTGCCTGGTTGCCTCTGCTGGTGCTATCAGCGGTGGACGGCAACATGCTGGGGGCGGGCATGGGCGTTCCGTTCTTGCTTGACGTCGAGGTTCACGTCCGCTTGCTGGTGGCGTTGCCGCTGTTGATCTTTGCGGAAGTCGAGGTGCACCGGCGTATCCCGCCACTGCTGCGACAGTTTCGGGAACGGGGGTTGATACCCGAGCGCGCAATTGCGCGTTTCGAAGCCGCGCTTGTGTCGGCAACACGGTTACGAAACTCCACGCTTGCTGAGGTGCTGCTGATCGGTACAGTGTATGGATTCGGCATCCTGGTTGTTTGGCGGAATTACGTCGCGCTCGACACGGACACCTGGTATACGACAGTTTCACCGGACGGAGTAAAACTGACGCTCGCCGGGTTCTGGTACGCCATTGTGAGCGTGCCGATCTTTCAGTTCCTGTTACTGCGATGGTACTTTCGATTGTTCATCTGGGCGCGTCTTCTCTGGCAGATATCGCGCATCAGGCTGCAACTGATTCCCGTGCACCCGGATCGCAGCGGCGGTCTGGGGTTTTTATCGACTGTGGGATATGCATTCGGCATGCTCGCTCTGGCACATGGCGCACTGGCGGCCGGGCATTTTGCGAGTTTGATTTTCTATGACGAGGCCACTTTGCCGGAATTCTCAGGTGCAATAGCCTTGATAGTCGTTGTCATGCTTTGTCTCGTGCTGGTGCCGCTTCTGGTCTTCTCGCCACAGCTCGCCGACCTCAGGCAGCAGGGATTGCTCGAGTACGGAGCGCTGGCGGACCGGTACGTGCGTGAATTCGACGCAAAGTGGTTGCGTGACACTGCGGTTTCCAGCGAGCCGCTCGTGGGCAGTGCTGATATTCAGTCGCTGGCGGATCTGGGCAACAGTTACGAAGTCTTGCGGTCGATGCGCATCGCGCCGATAACAAGCCAGGCGATCTTTCGCATTGCGATAGTGACACTCCTTCCCATCTTGCCTTTGTCGCTTACCATGATCTCATTCGATGATCTCTTGAAAGGGTTAGTGAGTTTGCTGTTCTAGGGGGGGCTATTCGGCCCGCGGTGCTGATTGCTGCCAGGTGGCGTCGGCAATCCGCCGGTACCGGTCAAGACGAGTCTGTATCTACGTGGCCCGATAGGTGATTTTTTGACGCGCGGCGTTTCCAAATCTGCCCCTGCGCCAAATAGTACGGTAGACGGAAAATACGAATATGATGCAGGTAATGGCCTTGTCATAATGCAGGACATCGGCATTCGCTCTCGAACACTGCCAGCCCGCCTGCTTCAAGGGTTTGAGGAGTTGGAGCGGGCAGGTGAAAGCGTAATAGCGATTAAACCAACACGGGGGGATTTGCATGCTTTCGAAACTGATGTTGGACTACTGGTGGGTTCTGCTCCTGCGGGGCGTGGTGGCAATCCTGTTCGGAATCGCGGCCTTTGCGTGGCCGGGCCTGACGCTGGTCACGCTGATATCGCTTTTTGGTGCCTTTGCACTGGTAGACGGGATCTTCAACACGGTTCAGGCGTTCGGTGGACGCAAGGAGCACGAGTACTGGTGGGTGGTGCTGCTCGAAGGGCTGCTCGGTATAGTCATTGGGATCATCGCGTTCCTGGCACCCGGAATCACCGCGACCGTTCTGATTCTTTACATTGGTTTCTGGGCCATGGCCACCGGGGTATTGCGTATTATTCTCGCGGTACGCCTGCGCAAGGAGATCGAAGGCGAGTGGTGGATGGTGTTGGCCGGTCTTGCGGGTATCGTCTTTGGCGTGTTCATGGTGGCGCGTCCGGGCGTGGGTGCAATTGGCGCCCTGTGGGTGGTGGCAACCTGGGCGATCGTGGCTGGAGTCTTTCTGGTCATCCTCTCCTTCAAAGTGAAAGGGCTCGGCGGGAGGCTGGACGACGTGAAGCGAAGGCTCGCAAATCAGGGATAGGAAGAACGATCAACTCGTGCCGATGGTCACGGATTCTCGGTTCTTCTTTTCGCTGCTGGTGTCTTCGATGCAAGTCCGCCCTTATGTGAGAGGTGGCGATTCGAGTTCTGTTTCGTTCGCCAGAGTGCGGGCGTTATTCCGCTCCATCGCCGGAACGCGCGTGTGAATGCGCTGGCGTCGGCATAGTCGAGCGCTGCGGCGATTTCGCGCACCGGCAATTCCGAGGTTTCGAGCATCTGCCGGGCAACTTCGTAGCGGGTCTCGTCCGCGAGTTTCTGGAAGCTGGTGCCGAAATCCATCAGGCGGCGATTGAGGGTACGACTGTGCATCGAGAAAAGCACCGCGACCTGATCGGCCTTGAGATGCCCGACCTGCACGGTAGTTCGCAGCACGTTACGCACCTGTTCGGGGAAATCGCTCTTGTGCCTGGCCGTGAGTCCATCGATCTGCTTCTGCAGCAGACTGCGCAGCACGGGATCGGCCGCGGTAACGGCTTCTTCCAGCCAATGGGAGGAGAACGCCAGCGCGTTCTCCTCGGCGTCGAAACGCAACGACGTCCGGAAAAACTGGCGCAACGGTTCGGTATCCGCCGGCCTGCGATGGGTCAGCAGAACCTCGACCGGCTTCCACTTGGCGCCGCACAGTTGGCGCATCACGTTGAAAGCGGTGGCCATTGCGCCATCGGCTATCTGGTCGGCCGCATCGGCCTCTGGCGAGTAACCAGCGTAGCCGAAGAAAGCGATGTCGCGCTCCTCGCGCAGAGTCAGTACCGCGCTTCGGGTGTGCAGATGCATAAAGCGCACGAGGTTACGCAGCGCGGTTCCCACGTCGGGCGAGTGTTGCGCGAGGTATCCGACCAGACCCAGCGACGACAGGCCGCCTTGCTGGCCGATGAGCAGCCCGAAATGGTTGCAACCGGTCCGCTCCACGCACAAGCGAATGAGACGGCTCCGCGCCGCGTACGACATGACGTTGTCGGGATCGTCGAACAACCGCGGGTTCAACCCTGCCTCGGCAAGCAACTTCGCTGGATCCAAACCGAAGCCCCTGAGTAAAGCCGGAATTGCGAACGTCCCGCCGACCCGGACGGTCTCGCTGCCGTTCGTGCTCGTTTCGCGCCTTTTCACGTCGATACCTCTTTCCAAGCCCCAAGTTGATTTAGCGCAAACAAGATAATGGCATCGGTCCGAAAATGTCTAGCCTATGTCTGAATTTGTCCAGTTGAGTTCCAAGCGCAGATATATATTGAGCCACTGACCGACCGTCACTGCGGACGGTGAAGTTAAAACTGAGGATTTCCACAAAAGGGCCCGGCAATGGCGAGACGCCAGTTCGATCACGAAATTATGGTTTTGCAAGGTGGCGGCGCGCTAGGCGCTTATCACGCGGGGGTATATGAGGGCCTGGCGGAAGCCGGCCATACGCCAACCTGGGTAGTGGGCGTTTCCATTGGCGCCATCACGTCGGCGCTGATCGCCGGCAACCCGCCCGAGAAGAGAGTTGAGCGGCTGCGGGTCTTCTGGGAGCGTGTGTCGGGCTACGCGCCATTCACCTGGCCAACCTGGTTTGATGCGATGCGCCCGGCGCTCAATGCAATGAGCGCGGGGAGCGTGGCGGCATTCGGAAGCCCGGGGTTCTTCACGCCGCGTGTGCCCGCACCGTTCTTCGCGCCGGATGGCAGCGCTGGTGCAACGAGCTTTTACGACACGACGCCGCTCAGGGACACCCTCGAGGAACTGGTCGACTTCGAGCTGCTCAACAACGGAGATATGCGCACCTCGCTCGGCGCGGTTAACGTGCGCACCGGTGAATCCGTTTATTTCGACAGCCGGAATATGCGCATCGGACCTGAGCACGTGATGGCCAGTGGCTCGCTGCCGCCAGGGTTCCCGGCGGTGGAAATCGACGGCGAGTTCTACTGGGATGGCGGCATCGTATCCAACACGCCGCTCAACTACGTAGTTGACCAGAAGCCGCTGACCACCGCACTCATCCTGCAAGTGGACCTGTTCAAGGCAATCGGTGAGTTGCCTCGCAATCTCGACGAGGTGCTCGAGCGGCACAAGGACATCCAGTACTCCAGCAAGCAGCGCTTCAACACCGAGCGCGTCAGGGAAATCGGCGAACTGCGCGTGGCGCTGAAGCATCTGCTCGCCAAACTGCCGGCCAACCTGAAGTCCGGCGCCGAAGCGAAGAAGCTCGCCACACTGTGCGACGACCGGCAGTGGACGATTGCGCGCCTGGTCAACGAGCGCCTGGAGCACGTCTCGCGTACCAAGGACTACGAGTTCTCGCGCGCCACGATGGTGGAGCACTGGGCGGCCGGCCTTGATGATATTCGCCGCTCCGTCGCCGCGCGCGACTGGATCGAGCCGACGCTTGCAGGCGAGGGCGTCGAGTTCTACGAACTGCCCGCGTGACCAACTCAGTTTTAACTCGAGAGAAGAAAACATGACCGAAGACGAAGTCCGGGAACGGGCTTTTGCGATGCCGCTCACCAGCCCGGCGTACCCGCCCGGGCCGTATCGCTTCTACAACCGCGAGTTCTTCATCATCAACTACCGTACCGATCCGGATGCATTGAGGGCGGTGATCCCCGCGCCGCTGGAGTTTACCGAACCGGTCGTCAAGTACGAATTCATCCGCATGCCCGACTCGACCGGATTCGGCGACTACACCGAAAGCGGGCAGGTTATCCCGGTCAGTTTCCGCGGCGAACGCGGCAACTATGTGCACTCGATGTACCTGGACTGCGATCCGCCGATTGCCGGTGGGCGCGAACTATGGGGTTTTCCGAAGAAGCTGGCTTCGCCGGTCCTCAAAGTCGAGAAAGACACGCTCGGCGGCGTGCTGCGGTTCGGCCCGGTGCCGGTCGCGGTGGCCACGATGGGCTACAAGCATCGGGCGCTGGACAACGAAAAGATCCGTGAGTCTCTGGAGGCGCCGGGCTATCTGCTGAAAATTATCCCGCACGTCGATGGCACGCCGCGTATCTGCGAAATCGTGCGTTATGTCTGCGGCGACGTAGTTGTCCACGGTGCCTGGAGCGGACCGGCGGCCCTTGAATTGTTCCATCACGCGCTCGCCCCGGTCGCTGCCTTGCCGGTGCTGGAAGTGCTTTCCGCATCGCACATCGTGTCGGACCTGACGCTCAATCTGGGCACCGTCGTCCATGATTACCTCGCACCTGAAAGGAAGAAGCAATGAAGCTCGAGGGCAAGACTGCCATCATCACCGGCGCCGCCAGCGGCATTGGCAAAAGCATTGCGTTGTACTTCGCCCGCGAGGGCGCCAACGTCGCCATCGCCGACCTCAAGCTTGATGCTGCAGAAGCGGCAGCGAAGGAAATCCGCGCTGCCAAAGGCGTCGCGATGGGCGTGGCGATGGACGTGAGCGACGAGAAGGCCGTCAACGACGGGGTCGCGGCAGTCGTCAACGAATTCGGCGGTGTCGACATCCTGGTCAGCAATGCCGGCATCCAGATCGTGCATCCGATCGAAGCGTTTCCGTTCGCCGACTGGAAGAAGATGCTCGCCATCCACCTCGACGGCGCCTTTCTGACGACCAAGGCCTGTCTGCCGCACATGTACAAGTCGGGCCGTGGCGGCAGCATCATTTACATGGGTTCGGTGCACTCGAAGGAGGCTTCGCTGCTGAAGTCCGCCTATGTCACGGCAAAGCACGGGCTGATCGGGCTCGCCAAGGTGGTGGCCAAGGAGGGAGCCGAGCACGGCGTGCGCGCCAATGTGATCTGCCCCGGTTTCGTGCGCACGCCGCTCGTCGACAAGCAGATCCCCGAGCAGGCAAAGGAACTCGGCATTTCCGAACAGGAAGTTATCAAGAATGTCATGCTCAAGGAGACGGTAGACGGTGAATTCACCACGGTCGAGGACGTCGCCGAGGCGACGCTGTTCTGCGCTGCGTTCCCGTCCAATGCCATGACCGGCCAGTCCTTTGTTGTCAGCCACGGCTGGTTCATGCAGTAGCAGGACGCGGGCGATAGTATCCGGGGTTTATTCGAAAAATTTGTCTGGAGAAAGAAATATGAAAGTCATCATCGTAGGTGGCGTAGCCGGTGGCGCATCGTGCGCGGCGCGCTTGCGCAGGCTGGACGAGAATGCCGAGATACTGATGGTCGAGCGCGGGCCGTACGTCTCGTACGCGAATTGCGGGCTGCCTTACCATGTCGGCGGTGTGATCGAACAGGAATCGAGTCTGCTGGTGGCGGACGAAAACACATTCCGTTCGCAATTCGCCATTGATGTAAGGACGAACTGCGAATGCGTCAATATTTCGCCAGACAAGAAGACCGTCGACCTGCGCGATGTAAAGACCGGCAAGGTCACGACCGAGTCCTACGACAAGCTGGTGCTCTCGCCCGGTGCGGAATCGATCCGCCCACCACTGCCCGGCATTGATCTGCCGGGCATCTTTCCGGTGCGCACTGTGCCCGACGCGAGAACGATTCGGCAGTGGATCGAGAAGGGTTCGGCGTTCCTGTCGGGCATGCATCGCTACTCGGGTTTCCAGACGGTGCGGCCGAAGACACGTGCCGTCGTCATTGGCGGCGGTTTCATCGGCCTGGAAACAGCGGAGAACCTCATCCACCGCGGCTTCGACGTGACGCTGGTCGAAATGGGTGATCAGATTCTGGGGCCGATCGACCCCGAGATGGCGCGCATCGCCGAAGGCTATCTTGAACGTCACGGTCTACGGCTGGCGCTCAATGACGGTGTATCCGGCTTCGAACAGGGCGAGAACAACACGCTGAAGGTGCTCACGAAATCGGGCAAGGTGCATCCGGCCGACATCGTAATCCTCGCCATCGGTGTGCGTCCGGATACCGCGCTGGCGAAAAAAGCCGGCCTGGAGATCGGCAAACGCGGCGGCATCCGCGTCGATGATCACATGCGCACCAGCAAGCCGGACATCTTCGCGGTCGGTGATGTGGTCGAGGTCAAGGACAGCGTGACCGGCGAATGGGGTCTGGTCGCGTTGGCCGGCCCGGCCAACCGGCAGGGACGCATCGCAGCGGACGTCATTGCCGGGCGCGACTCGCGCTTCCGCGGCACCCAGGGCACGGCGATCATCGGCTTCTTTGGCGGTGTCGCGGCCTGGACCGGCGTCAGCGAGAAAGCGCTCAAGCGCAACGGTGACACCGACTACGAAAAAATCTACCTGTACCCGAACTCGCACGCCGGCTATTACCCGGGCGCGAAGCCGATCGCGATGAAGGTGCTGTTCCGCAAATCGAACGGCAAACTGCTCGGCGCGCAGGCACTGGGTGAGGACATGGTGGACAAGCGCGTCAGCGCGCTGGCCATGGCGCTGCAGATGGGCGCGACGATCTATGATCTGGAGGAAGCCGAGCTGTGTTACGCACCGCAATTCGGCAGCGCGAAGGACCCGGTGAATTTCGCGGGGATGATCGCAGCGGATGTCCTGCGCGGTGATATGCCACTCAGCCACTGGGACAGTGAGGAGCAGGGCTTCCTGCTCGATGTGCGCTCGCCGGTGGAACTGGCGGTGGAGAGCGAGCCGAACGCGGTCAATATTCCGCTCGGAGAATTGCGCGCGCGGCTCAGCGAACTGCCGCGCGACAAGGAGATTCTGGTCATCTGCCGTTCCGGGCAGCGTGCCTACTACGCGACACGGATGCTGTTGCAAAAAGGCTTCAAGGCCAGGACGCTGTCCGGCGGCATGTTGTCGCGCACGCACGCGACGACGTTCTGGACGAGTTGATCCGGTCCGTGGTCCGATCATGATCAGCGTATTGGAGTCTCATGCGGAGTGCGCCAAGTTCCGATCGGTTGAACTCCACCGTTGCACCGCACCCGGCCCGAACCGGGTCGGACCGCGGCGTGTCATGCCGACCGCATATACGGAAGGCTTGTCGGTCCAAGAAGGCTTGAGAGATGCTGATGCGCTGGGTCAGTGCATATGAGCAGGCTATGCAGTGCAGTGCTCGGCCTGGTCGATGTTGGCGACAGTGCGGTGCGCGAGTTTCTGCACGGCACCTGCTTGTGACGACAGAGGGAAACCTGCCGCGAAGCAGAGGAAGGCCGGTGAGGTTGCTGCGAGGGAGTGGGACGGATCATGGCGAAGCCTGACGAGAAGAAAAGGACGTGGAAGGAAAAGATTCTTCACGAGATGGTGGAGTACTGGATAGCTGTCATCTATCTGGCACTCGTCTTTGCCGCTTTCACGCAGTACCGGAGAATCGTTCTGGCTGCCTATGACATCACGTACGAGAATTACTGGGTGGCCCTGATCAAGGCGTTGATTCTTGCAAAGGTCATCTCACTCGGGATCGTGATCCGCCTCGGCCGACGCCTTGATCACAAGCCCTTGATATTTCCCACCGTTTACAAAGCCGCCGTGTTCACCCTCTTCGTCATCGCTTTTACCGTTGTCGAGCATTTGGTCATCGGCCTTTGGAGTGGAAAGGGGCTCACGGGCGGCCTCCTTGAACTGTATGGCGAGCAGATCCATGAATTGCTCGCGGGGACTCTGGTCATCTTCGTCGCTTTGATACCCTTCTTCGGTGTCAAGGAACTGGGGCGGGTGCTGGGGGAGGAAAGAATAAGGGCGCTGTTCTTCCGCGGCAGATCCGCGGATTCATCGCCGCCGGAGCGCTGATGCGCCGCGCACACACGTAACAACGTTCTGGACACGCTGATCGATACAACGCGAGTTTCATTATTCCCGATTGCAGGAGGTACCCATGCTTGCCGAAAGCCACGTCTATTTTCACAAAGCTGCCGATGTCCTCGGCTTGTCAGACAAGATTCGAACCATCCTGTTGACGCCGCGACGCACCGTCAAGGTGGGAATCACCATCGAAGGCGAAGATGGCACGCTGCAGTCTTATGAGGGTTACCGCGTTCAGCACAACGCGGCCCGCGGCCCGATGAAGGGCGGCTTGCGCTATCACCCGGCGATGGATGAGGACCATGCGGGCGCGTTGGCCAACCTCATGACCTGGAAGACTGCGGTGGTCGATGTTCCTTACGGCGGCGCCAAGGGCGGCATCAACTGCGACCCGCGTTCCATGTCGGAGAAGGATCTGTTCGCGGTCACCGTGCGCTTTGTCGAGCAAATGAAGGAGGTCATCGGGCCGACCACTGACATTCCCGCACCGGACGTCAACACCAATGCCAAGGTCATGGGCTGGATCATGCACGAATATTCGAAGTACGCGGGTTTCTCGCCCGGTGTCGTTACCGGCAAACCTCTGGACCTGTTCGGCTCTGAAGGAAGAGAGGCGGCAACGGGCCGTGGCGTCATGGACGTTCTGGCCGAAGCGTTGAGCGAGCAGGGCAAGAGTTTTGGTGACATCACGGTAGCAGTGCAGGGATTTGGCAATGTTGGTAGCAACGCCGCCCGGCTGATCGCAGAACGCGGGGCCCGGGTCGTCGCGGTCGCCGATCACACGGGTGGGGTTTCCAAAGAAGAAGGGCTAGACATTCCGGCGCTGGTGGCGTGGGCGGCTGAGCGTGGCGGCGTCAAGGGTTTCCCGGGAGCAGAGGCTTTTGCCAGTTCGGAGATCATCACCTGGAAAGCCGATGTGCTGGTGCCGGCTGCTCTGGAAGACGCAATCAACAAGGACAATGCGGCGGACGTCAAAGCCGGCATCATTGTCGAAGGCGCCAACGGCCCGACGACACCGGAGGCCGATCAGATACTCAACGAGCGCGGCATCCTGATTATTCCGGACATTCTCGCCAACGCCGGTGGTGTGACCGTGAGCTACTTCGAATGGGCTCAGAACATCCAGCAGTTCAGATGGGATGAAGAGAAGGTCAATCTCGAACTGGACAAGAAAATGAGTAAGGCCTACCGTGCAGTGCATGAGGAGGCGACTGCGCGCAACATTGACATGCGAACGGCGGCCTTTGTATTGGCCATCCGCAGAGTCGGAAAGGCGGCGCTCGCACGACAGCACATCAAGGCCGAGCTTCCGTTCTAACCTCACGGGTGGCTCTTGAAGGGACGGTGCGGGCTTGGCAGGAAGCGACAAGGCGCAGGGGATTCACGGGCGGCGCGACGCTACTTGTCAGATCCATCTCGGGGTGATGCGGGAATGCAATCCTGGTGTTCGGGAAATGCCGAGCCACCTTGATCGCGATCAAGGTGACAGGCGCGAGGAACGCCGATTGTTGGAATCGGTCAATTACGGTTACCGGTGAGCCGGCGTGGAGACATCCGCCCCGTTGAGAATGGAATGGCAGCGTGTGCAGCTAAAGAATCCGACACATGGTGGGCGGCACCGCACTCGCTGTCCGATGACGCAGGCAGGGTTTTGAACGAGCTAACTAACTAATAGCGATGGATTGGATGGGGGACAGTAAATGAAGACCGCAACGAAATCTGCAACAAGAAAAACTGCAACAAAAAAAACCGCAAGTGATCTTAGGGGTAGTTCTACAGCACGGGTTACGGCGGATGACGAGCGCATTGATACGCTGAAGGAACTGCTCAGGAGCACTCCGCAGGATCTCGACTTCGAGCGAGTCAAGATCATGCGCGAGATTTACGAAGAATCCGCAGGCGATAATTCGCTCCTCCAACGAGCCAAGTTCCTGGCCGCCGTCCTGGAGCGCAAGAAACTGTATATCGACGACAACCTCTTCGTCGGTGCCATGGCAGGCAAACAAAACGCGCTCTACACCTATCCCGAATGGCAGGTGGACTGGATGATCGAGGAAAAGACGGTCGAAAACTCGCCGACGCCGGAAGACAAGGCGGCGAACCAGTGGGCGATCGACTACTGGGGCCCGCGTGGGATGAAACTCCGCACCGAAGCCATCTTTGAGAAGCGCTTTGGATACGACCCCAAAATCAGTTACGACGCCGGACTCATTGCCGCGTTCCATGACTGGCCGGCCGGTGGTGGCAACCTGAACTACCCGCGGGTGTACCGCGAGGGCCTCGCCAGCATGATCAAGGAGGTGGAGGAGCGACAGATGGCCCTCGAGATGCGGATGCCGAACATGACCAAGTTCTACTTCTATGAGTCATCCCTCATCGTGATGCGGGCGGCGATTCGCTATGCCCATCGCTATGCCGAGTTGGCTCGGGAGATGGCCGCCAAGGAAAAGGACAAGACCCGCAAGGCGGAGCTGATCTCCCTCGCGGAAACCTGCGAGTGGGTTCCCGAGAATCCTGCCCGTAACCTGCGGGAAGCCATCCAGAGTCACTTCTTCTGTCACATCATTGCAGAACTTGAGCAGATCGGCTGCGGGTACTCCGAGGCCTACCTGGGTCAGAACCTCGAGCCTTTTTACCAGGCCGACAAGGCGGCCGGACTCATTACCTACGAAGACGCAGTCTTCATGTTCAAGAACCTCACCATCAAGTTGAACGAGATCAACTACTACTACGGTGAGAAGATCGCTCTGCAGAACTCCGCCGACCTGGGACAGAGTATTACCCTTGCGGGATTTTCCGAGGACGGTGGGGATGCCACGGCGGAAATGGACTACGTGATTCTTGATTCCTCGCTTTATCTCTCACTGCCCCAGCCGCCGCTCTCGGTTGCGCTTACTCCGCAAACTCCGGGCAAGTTCATCGAGAAAGTGCTCGATGTGATTGGGACCGGCATCGGTCTCCCGCAATTCCTCAACGCGGACGTTATGATGAAGCGGGCTCTGCACCTCTGGGGCCACAACGACCGGGTCGGCGATCTCCCATTGGAGAAAGCGCGACGCACCTGTGTCGGGGCCTGCGTGGGAAGCTATATCCCGTATGAGACCGGTCACCCGGTGGAGGGGCAGCCCAACCTCGGCAAGATCATCGAGTTGACCATGAACGATGGCTTCGATCCGCGAACCCAAAAGCAGGTCGGTCCCAAGACCGGCGATCCCGTTAATTTCAAGGACTTCGAGGAACTGTACGCGGCGTTCGAGAAGCAGCTTCAATTCTGCGAAGACACACTGCGTCACGCGGCCTGGATTTCGAACATCCTGCAGGCGGATTTCCTCCCCTGTAGCTTGGCGCTCGATCCTGACCGGAGGATGCATCGAGACCGGCACCGAGACCTGGGCCGGCGGAGCCAACTACTACACGGTCGCCCAGATCTCCGTCGGCCAGGTGGATGCCGCCAACTGCCTAATGGCGGTGAAGGACTTGGTGTTCGACAAGAAGAAGCTGACCATGGCCGAACTGAAGGCGGCTCTGGCGGCCAACTTCGAAGGCAAATACGAGAAGGTCAGGAAGATGTGTTACGAGGACGCGCCGAAGCACGGAAACGACATCCCGGAGGTGAACCAAATACTCCTCAGGGTGAACAACAGTATCCTGACGGCCTTCAACAACGTCGATGGCGGCGGCAACTACATCACCAAAGACACCAAGACCTCGCTCGACCAATACACCAAGAGTGTTCACAACCTGATGGGCCTGGTGACCGGCGCGTTACCCAACGGCAAGAAGGCCGGCGTGGCCCTCACCGATGGCAGCCTGTCGGCGATGCCGGGCACGGATGTCAACGGACCGACCGCGCTGGTGATGTCTGCGGCCAAAGGCCAGGATGCCGTGAAGTGGTGTGCCACGCACATGAACATGAAACTCCCGCCGGACCAACTCAAGTCGCGCAAGGGTCGGGAAAACGTGATGAACCTGGTCAGGACCTTGTTCACCAACGGGGGCTATCACATCCAGTTCAATGTGCTGGATACCGAGAAGCTGAGAGACGCGCAGAAGCACCCTGAGAACTACCGTGACCTCGTGGTCCGAGTCGCCGGTTTCAGCGCGTTCTTCACCAAGCTGCATGTGGGTGTTCAGAACGAGATCATCGAGCGGACCTTGCAGAAATTCGGGTGACGAACAACGGAGCTGGTACGGCGTGGCGTTTCGTCACGCCGTACCGGAAATTCCTCGAAGAACAGCAAACAACCCCAGTACAACGGGATATCAGATCATGAGTAAGCACACGAAACGCATCGCAATCAATGTGGGTGCCGGCTACGTCCCGGGCATGAATGCCGTGGTAACGGGAGCCGCGCTCGCAGCGGTTAAACTGGGGTGGGAAATCGTCGGCATACGCGACGGTTTCGACGGGCTCCTCCATGGAGACCGTTACCCGAACGGCGGCGTGGTAACGCTCTCGCCGCAATTCATCGCGGATATGGACCCGGCGGCGAGTGGCGCGCTCGGACAGTCGCCGTGGGTAGATCCTTTTCATGTCCGGCGAGTCGACGATGACGAGTATGTCCAGGAAGTCGATGTCTCGGACGAGATCCTGGACAAGCTGAAATCCGAGGGAGTCGATGCACTGATCTCGGTCGTTGGCGGGCGCGGACTCAGCATTCTTTACAAACTCCATCGAAAAGGCCTGAATGCCGTGTGCATCCCGCGCTCGCTCGAGAATGACATTGCCAGCACGACGGTGTCATTCGGCTTCAACAGCGCGTTGACCTTCACGATCGACATGCTGGACCGGAGCCGGCAGGCGGCGCGGGCTTCCCGCCAGATCGCTGTCGTTGAGGTGCTGGGAGCACAGTCCGGCTGGCTGGCATTGCAAGCCGGGATCGCGGCCGGCGCCGATGCGATCCTGATTCCTGAAATTCCCAGTGACCTTGATGTGATCGCCGCGCAACTGAAGGAGAAGATGGACCCCGATCGACCTGCGGCGCTCGTCGTCGTGGCGGAGGGTGTGCGGCTCGTGGGAGGATCGAACAAGGAAGAGAGATCGTCGTCATTCAGGGCGTCCTTGTCGCCGCTGGCAACGGGGGGTTCCGGTGAGCACGTCATCGCACGCTCGGGCCGGGCAGCGAATGACGTTGCCAATGGACTGCAGCGACGGCTTGCCGAGGACACCTATGCGCTCGCGCTGGGGCCATGGGTTCGAGGCGGTACGCCGAGTGCCGTTGACCGGCAGCTCGGCATCGGCTACGGGGCCGGTGCCGTACAGGCACTCAGTGCCGGCAAAAGCGGTGTGATGGTTGCTTTCCAACCGCCGGACATCGAATCGGTACCGCTTGCGCAGGCGATCAACAAGGTGCGTACGGTGCCTGCTGATAGCGAGATGATGCAAATCGCCCGATCCATCGGCATCTGCCTGGGAGAAGCGTCATGAGCAGCAATTCAAAAGATGCGATCACGGGCACGGTACTGAACATCCAGCGCTACTGCAGCCATGATGGGCCTGGCATTCGCACGACCGTTTTCCTGAAGGGCTGCTCACTGCGTTGCAAGTGGTGCAGCAATCCGGAAAGCATCTACCCGAAACCTGAGCTTGCCTACGATCGCTCGAAGTGCAGCGGTGCGAAGAAGTGTGGCCTTTGCCTGAAGCCGCCATTTCCGGAAGGGGCGTTCTACATCGCCGATGGGGCCGACGACACGATCAACGTCAATTGGGACCTGGCTTCGGAATGCGATAAGGCGCTCACATCCCAATGCCCGACCGACGCGCTGTACATGTTCGGTGACAGCATGACGGTGGACGAGGTTCTGGAGGAGGTGGAAAAGGACGCCTCTTTCTACAGGAACACCGGAGGCGGGATGACGCTAAGTGGCGGCGAGTGCCTGTTGCAACCTGATTTCGCCGAGGCACTGCTGAAGGGCGCGCACGAGCGTGGCATCAACACGGCGATCGAAACTGCGGGCAACTATCCCTGGCGCTTCATGGAGCAGGTGTTACCCCATGTTGATACCGTGCTTCACGATCTCAAGGTGACTGACCCGGAGCGGCACAAGAAATGGACCGCCGTCAAGAACGAAAGGATCATGGCGAACTTCAAGAAAGCCTACGAAACTTTTCCCGATGCGGACTTTATCGCGCGCACGCCGGTGATTCCTGGCGTTAATGACGACGAGGAACATATCCGGGCGGTGCTTGAGTTCATTCGTCCCCACAAGAATGTGATCGACTATGAGCTGCTGCCGTACATGCGTTTCGGCATGGGCAAGTACGACCTCTTGGGCGAGCTGTACGAGTTGAAGGACTTTAAACCCCCGACTGAAGAGTCGATGGAGCGGCTGCAGGCGATTATCGATGAGGCTTTCGGCCGCAATAAGCAAGATAGATGACAGAGACCAGCGAACAAGAATCACGCCTCATCGAAACGGGCTGGTTGGCGGAGCATCTGGATAGTCCCAGTCTCAGGATTCTGGATTGCTCTGTTGTGGTTCGTGATGCGGATGACGGTAGCCGCACCTACCCAGTGGAAGATCTGAATGGGACAGGGCCACATCCCCGGTAGCGTGTTTGTTGACTTCCTGGCAGATCTTAATGCCAGGCAGCCGATACCGTATAACATGCCACCACTGGATGAATTTGCAGCAACGATGGAATCTATCGGAGTCGCTGATGACAACCGGGTTGTGCTCTACGACAATTCGAACCATGCATGGGCGGCCCGTGTCTGGTGGATGTTACGGGTTATCGGTTTCGACAGCGCGGCCGTGCTAAACGGCGGCTGGCAGAAGTGGAAGGCGGAAGGGCGGCCGGTTTCCGCCGGGGAAACATGTTATCCAGCTGGCAAGCTTACGATCAGGCATCGCCCGGGGCTGATGGTAGACAAGCAGTACGTATTGTCATCGCTATCGGACGACAGGATCACGATCATCAATGCTTTGACGGCAGACGAACACAGCGGCAAGGTGAGCCGGTTTCCGAGAGCCGGCCACATTTCGGGAAGTGTAAACGTTGACTGTGAGACGCTGGTCGACCCGAATCAGCACGTCTTTCTGCCGAAGGAAGAACTGCGCGCGATTTTCGACTCTGCCAGTGCGCTGAACGGAGACAGTGTCATCACTTATTGCGGCGGAGGCGTTGCTGCGAGCAGCGATGCTTTAGCGTTAACGTTGCTCGGTATGGATGATGTCGCCGTTTACGATGGCGGATTGATTGAATGGACCGCCGATTCAAGTTTGCCGATGGAAGAGGATCGTCATGGTCAGAAAACAAGGTCGACCCAGCCTGGTTGAGCAAGACCAAGGGACTCAAGTGCCATGTCAATGTGTCCAAAGAGTGTGTTCTTTACATCGGAATCAGTGATCGCAAGTCGTCGGGACAAGTTCTGCGATCAGATATCGGACGTAGTGCCCGACGAATGCCTGAGGCAGGATTCGATCGCGCATATCGCCTGATCGCCAACTGCCACAGGTTCAGGATTTGCGACGACGTTGGAGAAATTGTGATCGAAGCGCGAGCATGAACGCCATCTGAAACCGGCGGAATCCAGTCCCGCTCAATCCATTACGAGCGATGCGAGATGCTCGATCAGGTCACGTGAGTCAATGATGCCGACGGGCCTTTGCCGATCGTCGACCAGCGGAAGATAGCGCAGATCACTAACCACCATCAGGTGGACCGCATGAGCCAGCGGATGGTCCGGGTGAACCGTGTGCGGGTCGGGCGTCATCACCTCGCGCACAATAGTCGCGGCGGGATCGAGTTGTGCCGCGGCGACGCGCACGAGCGCGTCCGTCTCGGTGAAGATGCCGGTGAGTCTCCCGTCTTCTCCGGTGACGAGCACACTACCGATGCGTCGCTCACGCAGAATTCCGAGCGCGACTTCCACGGTAGACGTCTCGGCGAGCGAAATGGGCACAGCCGGATTCAACTTCTCCACAGTGTCGTCACGCAGACTGCGCTCGATCATACTCTGGGCTTCGCCGGGCGCGACTTCCTCGTGCGTAAGACTGGCGAGGCACAGTTCGCACTCGTCGGCACCGGGCAGATTCGGATGGTCGCAAACAGGGCAGGGCGTGCCTTCCAGGGCGGCAGCGGGAATCGCCCACGTGTCGCCCTGGCGATAGAGCGCGTTCAGGTCCGGCGCATGCGCTTCCCGGGCGCTTTGCACCTGCGCCATTAACTGCTGGTCGTAGACAGGCTTCCGGATTGCACGGAATACCCCTACGGGAGTCGGAAAGTCCGGCGGCCCCATGCGGCTCAAAAAGTAGGCCAAAGTCGGTTGCGTTGCGCATTCGTCGTGTACCAGAAGCTCTTGTTCGTCAACATCGGCGACGTTGACCACTTCGGGCGTGAGTCCGTTAAGGCGAATGCCTTTTTCCATCGCCTTGCCGAAGCGCATTGGTTGCCCGTGCTCGAGGAAGAGCACATTGTCGGGCTTGGTGTCGGGATCAGTCAGATGGGCCCAGGCCCCATTGTTGAAGATCATGCAATTCTGCGCGACCTCAATCAACGTGGCGCCCGAATGCTGCGCTGCCCGCCTCAACACACCCGCCATATGCTCCTGGAAGGTATCTACCGTGCGCGCGATGAAGCTGGCCTCGGCCCCGATGGCCACGCCAATGGGATTGACGGGGTTCTCGATCGAGCCGTCGGGACTTGATTTGGTACGCTTGCCGATCTCGGACGTCGGCGAGTACTGTCCTTTGGTAAGGCCGTAGATCCGATTATTGAACAACACAATATTGATGTCGATATTGCGTCGAAGAGCGTGCAGGAAATGATTGCCGCCAATCGCCAGGGCGTCACCGTCACCGGTCGTGACCCAAATCTGTAACTCGGGACGTGCACACTTGAGACCGGTCGCCAAGGTCGGCGCCCGACCGTGAATCGAGTGAATCCCGTAAGTGTTCATGTAATACGGGAAGCGGCTTGAGCAGCCGATGCCCGCAATCACCACAATGTTCTCGCGCGGAATTCCCAGTTCGGGGAGTGTCTTCTGGACTTGTGCGAGGATCGCATAGTCGCCGCATCCGGGGCACCAGCGGACGGTCTGGTCCGAAACAAAATCCCGGCGGGTGAGTTTGATCGACTGGATATTCGCGTTCATGACAACATCTCCTCGATCTTTCTCTCGATTTCGGCAATGGTGAAAGGCCGACCCTGTATCTTTGACAGGGAGACCACGTCGATCATGAAACGCGCGCGCAGTAGCAGCGCCAGTTGACCGGCATTCAACTCGGGGACGAGGACACTGGAGTAACGGGCCAGCAGGGAACCGAGGTTGCGTGGAAAAGGGTTCAGGTAACGAAGGTGCGCACAGGCCACCGAGTAACCCCGTTCACGGCAATTGCTGACAGCGGCCGATGCGACGCCGCGAGTACTGCCCCAACTGAGCACCAGCAGGTCGGCGTCGTCGTCGCCTTCGACCGACTGTTCGGGTACGAACTCCGCGACACGCTCGACCTTTTGGGCTCGCAATCGAGACATGCGCTCGTGATTGTCGGGGTCATAACTGACATTGCCCGTCTCATGCTCCTTCTCGAGTCCGCCGAGGCGATGCTCGAGACCCGGAGTGCCGGGCACGGCCCATGGACGTGCCAGCGTCGAGTCGTCGCGGCCGTATGGTCGAAAGCCCTCCGCCTCGCAGGGGTGCGTCACGCGAATTGGATCCAGCGCCTCGACGACGGGAATGCGCCAGCGCTCCGCGCTGTTGGCCACCTGTGAGTCCGAGAGCACGATGACCGGTGTGGTATGCCGCACCGCGATGCGGAACGCATCGATGGCGACGTCATAGCAATCCGCTGGGCCCGAGGCCGCCAGCACCGGTATCGGGCTCTCACCATTGCGGCCGAAAGCGGCCTGGAGCAGATCCGATTGTTCCGTTTTGGTTGGCAGACCGGTGGAGGGGCCGCCGCGTTGAACGTTGAGAATGACCAGCGGCAACTCAAGCATGATTGCAAGGCCGATGGCTTCGCTTTTCAGGCAAATTCCGGGACCACTCGTCCCGGTTAGCGAAAATGCACCTCCAAAAGCCGCCCCGATGGCAGACCCCATTGCCGCGATCTCGTCCTCGGCCTGGAATGTACGCACATCGAGATATTTGAGCCGCGCCAGATGATGCAATACGTCGGAGGCCGGCGTAATTGGATAGCTGCTGTAGACCAACGGCTTGCCAGCCAGGTGCGCAGCCGTGACGCTTCCCAGGGCGAACGCTTCGTTGCCGTTGATGATCCGATAATCGCCCGGTTCTGCCGGTGCCGGGGGTACCCGGTATTGCACCAGAAAGTTGTCGCTGTCCTCAGGGTAACGGTATCCCGCCTCGAGCGCATGGCGGTTTCCTTCAGCGATCTGCGGCGCACGCGCGAATTTTCTGTCGATCCACGCGCGACTGTGTTCCATAGGCCGATCGTAAAGCCAGTAGAGAAGCCCGAGTGCGAAGAAGTTCTTGCAGCGCCGCTTCTGGCGAGTCTCGAGACCGGTGCCGTCCAAAGCTGCATCGGTTAGTGAAGTGATCGATACGCGGTGCAGCCGATACCGGGTCGCCAGATCCGGATCCTCCAGCGGGTTCTCTGCGTAGCCGGCCTTGCGCAGGTTGCCCTTGCTGAAAGCGTCGCTGTCAACCAGCAGCACACCGCCAGGATCCAGTCGCGGCAGGTAGACTTTGAGCGCGGCCGGGTTCATCGCAACCAATGCTCCCAGGCGGTCGCCGGGGGCCCGGATCTTGTGGCTGGCGACGCTCAGCTGAAAGGCAGAGACGCCGGCGACGGAGCCCGCCGGGGCGCGAATTTCAGATGGATAATCGGGCAGTGTACTGATGTCGTTGCCGAACATCGCCGAGGCGGAGGTGAACTGCGTTCCGATCAATTGCATGCCGTCCCCGGAATCACCGGAGAATAGAATCGTCACGTTATCGAGTTCACGTTGCTCCCGATTGTTGAGACGCATCGGTTCAGCCTCCTTCCCGCTCAAGCGCTGTCTGATCAGGATCGGGCGGCAGGTTGAGCACCTGCGCGGAGTGATGCTCGGCGAGGTAGTTGAGAATGTCCTTATGTCTGACACAGCCGATCACGCGGTCAACGTTGTCCACGATCGGGACGTTCCGGAATCCGCCGCGCCGCATTAGCCGAACTGCCTTGCGTATAGAGTCAGTTTGAGTGACTTTGGCGGGATTGGGTGTCATCCAGTCGGTGGCGGGCTGGTCGAAGGCCTCGGCGTTTCCCAGGACACGCGCAACAAGGTCGCGCTCCGTGAAAATTCCGGCGAGCCGATCGTCGCACGTCAGCAACGCATAGCCGGAGTTTCTGTCGACCATCTGACGGATCACCTCACGTAGTGGCCTTGCCGCGTCGAGCACCACCGGCCGCGTTGTCGCCACCGTCATGACCTCGATCATCTTGATGCTTTGTTCAAACCGCATGGCGGTTGACCTCCGTGGAATCCGGCAACGAACAACTGCATTCTGCCGGCTTTGCGTGTCGGTGCGGCATGGGTATTCAAACCGTTAGAGATTGTTACGGGATTCGACCGGCACCCGTTTTCGTCGAGGCGACGTTTCAGACAATGAGTTCCTGGTCGAACCGAATCCAGGCAGCGCTCGCGAGTGTACCGGTTCTGCAATGGGTCCGCTTGAAAACGAGGCTGCAATCGCGCCGGGCAGGTTAACCCCGGTCATGCGGAATTCGTAAGGTGCCCGATCCGTATTGGGAGCGTGGCTCTGCCTGCAATGGGGCTGCGTACCACTTTATGTGGTGACACTTCCTTCGGTGGCACCGTCTGCTAGAATCAATCGGAAAAGACAAGCGCTGCTCCATTTAACTCGTCATGCTGTCGCGGTGTCCCGTCATAAAGACGGACCGGCGTTGTCCAAGACCGACGCAAAGAAGGAAGGCACTCGAGATGCGTGACGTGAGTGTCCTGCTGGAGGTGTACAGCCCGTGACGATGCTGGATGTCTATGACGTGGTTGTGGAGATTATGGCCGTGACTGAACTGGTGCCGTTGGTGACATTGCCGGCGCCTGGAGCGGCAAGCGTTTTTCCCGAGCTTTCCCCCAACATGGCTGAGACAGGTCCGACATGAAAGCATCCGATCTACTCGTACGCTGCCTGGAAGAAGAGGGCATTGAATACATCTTCGGCGTGCCCGGTGAGGAAAACGCCGACTTCATGATGTCGTTGCAGAAGAGTGAAACAATCCGTTTCATTCTGACTCGCCACGAACAGGGTGCCGCCTTCATGGCGGAGATCTATGGCCGACTTACGGGCACGCCGGCGGGTGCGCTCGGTACGCTGGGCCCCGGCGCGACGAACCTGATTACCGGCGTCGCGGACTCGAACATGGATCGTGCGCCGATGCTGGTGCTGACCGGCCAGGGATCGACCAACCGTTTACACAAGGAATCTCACCAGATCATGGATGTTGTCGCCATGTTCAAGCCGGTGACCAAGTGGGCGACAACGATTCACAATCCAGACACGATACCGGAGATCGTCAGAAAGGCGGTTCGACTCGCGCGAACGGAAAAACCGGGGGCAGTTCACATCGAACTTCCGGTCGATGTGGCCAAAATGGAAGCCGGCACCACGCCGATGACGCCGCATCGATTCCGTCGTCCTGTTCCTGATGACAAGATCATCGATCAGGCATTCGCGATGCTTCGCGAAGCGAAACGACCGGTGATTCTCGCCGGCAACGGGTGTATTCGACGAAGGGCGAGCAAGCAGTTACGGCTGCTTTGCGAAAAAACGGGCATCGGTGTCATCAGCACTTTCATGGCGAAAGGCTGTGTTGATATGGATGCGGACTATTGTCTTTTCACCGTGGGCCTGGGAAGCAAGGATCGCGTCTCGGCGGCTATCGATGACGCCGATCTCGTCATTACGCTCGGCTTCGACATGGTCGAGTACCATCCGCATTTGTGGAATCCGCAGATGAACAAGCGCATTTTGCACATGGACTTTCTGCCGGCGGAAATCGATGCACATTATCATCCTGAAACCGAGGTCGTCGGTGATCTCGCACACGCCTTGTGGATGCTCAATGCGCGCATCGATACGCATGGCGTGCATGCGTTCGACTTGTCGCTACAGCGTAAATGCCGGACCGAAATGACTGGTGATTTCTCCGAACACCAGGATGACCGGACCGAGGGCTCGATTCGTCCACAGAAGGCCGTGTGGGATGCTCGGCAGGTGATGGGGCCAGAGGATATTCTGTTATCCGACGTCGGTGCGCACAAGATGTGGGTTGCACGCTATTACCAATGCCATGAACCAAATACCTGTCTGATTCCGAACGGGTTCTGTTCGATGGGATTCGCGCTGCCGGGCGCGATCGCGGCAAGCATCGTGTATCCGGATCGGCGTATTCTGGCGATTGCCGGGGACGCGAGCTTTCTGATGAATGTGCAGGAAATGGAGACCGCGAAGCGCATCGGCAGCAACATCGTGGTCATGGTGTGGGAAGACAACGCCTATGGCCTCATTGCGTGGAAACAGCAAAAGGAATTTGGTGCTCATACCGATCTCTCGTTTGGCAATCCCAACTGGACCACCTTGGCGGACGCATTCGGCTGGCATGGCCATTACGTTGAAAAGTCGGTCGATCTCAAGGGCACTTTGGAGGCAGCCTTCGCGGAGAATGGGCCAAGTCTGGTAGTCATCCCGATCGATTATCGTGAAAATGCCTTGCTCGCCAGGAAGATGGGCGAGATTACGATGACGATCTGACAGCGCGGTGGCCTTGACCAGCGGGCTGTGCTTGCTGGTGTGACTGTCTCGCCTTGTGGCGATCCAGTCATCCCTCCCTGTGGTCGGGACCGCCCTTGGGGCGTCCTGCGCGAGCGGTGCTCGCTGGTGTGTCCGGGCCGCCGTATGGCGACCGGCCATCCTTCACCGCATGCGGCTCAGGACCGCCGCTGCGCTTGTGGCGCACGGCGTCCAACACGAATGTCCACTGAGAATACGGTTGTCGAACCCACGAAGGTTCTCAGCCTCGGCACCGCGCCAAAAATAAAAGGACCGGCTTGTGAACTGTGGTGCAGAGTTCTTTGAGGGAGGGGCAACATGCCCGCAGGGTTTGTTGTGGCGTAGGCTAATGCTTCGCGAAGCGCAGCGTTTTGCCGGAGGCAATGTGTCCGGATCGTCTTATAGGTGACCGGCCATGGTGTGACGCGCTCACGCGACTGCTGACCCGCCATCTTGCCAGTCAGACCCTTCAACCGGAACGCCAGCGCGATCACCGGTGGCATTTCAGAACGACACTGTCATCACTGCGGTCGGACCCGTGAACACTGTCCGTGCTGCGCCTCGCCAATCCGGATCGTCGACTTGGAGGTCTACCACGAGGTTGCGCATGCCCAATGCGAACCCGACATGGCGAAAAGGCTGATAAAGAACGTCGATAGCCATGCTGCGCACGTCACCAGAGTATTCACCATAGGTGAGCGACAGCCAATCCGCTCGCAGCCGAAGTGCCCACTCGTCTGTAAGCCCAAACGACCCGTAGAAATTCAGCACTGGCAAGGGGGCCAGCACGTCCCCCGCTTCAGCAACGCCACCTCCCGCCGACTGGATCGACGCTTCGATGCCTGCAACGTGCAGGCCGATGCCGATGCCAAGTTCCTTGTCCGACCGTTTGTAGAACGAATAACCGGCGCTTACGCGAGTGTCGTAAAAATTGTATGTCGCATCGATCGAAGTGCCGATATTGAAAGTCTCATCGCCCCAATCGATAGTCGCTGTCAGCGTCTTGGTCGCGCTGCGGTTCACCCGGAAGTACTCGACATCAAGTCGCCAACGGTTGGTAATACGCCAGACAAAACCCCCGATTCCGGTCGTGTTCTGGTCATCGAGCCCAAGCACGTTCTCGAAATCGATGACCACGCCGGTCCCGCCACCGGACCCGGACAGTCCGGCCTGGGTGCTGGTCCTGGCATGGAATCCACCGATTTCAATCAGGAATCGATCGGAACGATCGGTGGCGCCGGAGGTCGTATCCGTTGACGCGGTCTCGGCGCGCGCTGCTGCTGCCGTCAATGCGCTAAATCAGGCTGAGCACGAGTGTCACTGCCGTGAGTGCACATCCTGTCGTGCCCTTCGATCGCCTGGTCGTTGTGGTCACGCTTGGCTTCCTGTCAGTTGTCATGTCAGTATTCTCGCCATTGGCGCGGGAGCTAAGGCTTCACGACCATGAAGGGGGTAGCTTAAACTGAATTCTCAATGCTGTCGTACCCTTGGACGCCATGGCGAGGCGCAGCCGAGCGGACCCAAACAGGCGCAGCTGCTGTTTGCTGTCGAATAGAATCGACAAATGTGACGCCAGGCAATCCGAGTCCTAATTCGCCCGGCGTCCCAAAACGCAATGCGTTTTGGTCGAACCCGGGAGGGTGCTCACGCTCGACGCCGCGCCAACCAAAAAAAAGGCTCGTTACGGCGGTGGCAACTTTCTGAGAGAGGGATTGTGTCCGGATCGCCTTATGGCGACCGGCCATCCCGGGCGTTGCCCGGGACCGCCCTTCGGGCGTCCTGCGCGAGCGGTGCTCGCTGGTCGAACCCAGAGGGGTCTCACCCTCCGCACTTCGCCAAATAAAAAGGCCTCGCATTACGGGGGTGCAGAGTTATGCGAGAGAGGGATTGTGTCCGGATCGCCTTATGGCGACCGGCCATCCCTCCCTGCGGTCGGGACCGCCCTCCGGGCGTCCTGCGCGAGACATGCTCGCTGGTCGAACCCACGAGGGTTCTCACCCTCATCGCTCCGCCAACTAAAAAGGACCCGAGTTATGAACGGGGGTGCCCATTGTCCGAGAGAGGGATTGTGTCCGGATCGCCTTATGGCGACCGGCCATCCCGGGCGTTGCCCGGGACCGCCACTCGGTCGGCGTCCTGCGCGAGCGGTGCTCGCTGGTCGAACCCAGAGGGTTCTCACCCTCGTAACTTCACCAAATAAAAAGGCCCCTGATGGGGCCCTTTTATTTGGCGGAGAGAGAGGGATTCGAACCCTCGATACGGGTTGACCCCGTATAACGCCTTAGCAGGGCGCCGCCTTCAGCCACTCGGCCATCTCTCCGGTAAATCTGCTCGCGCCGGGCTGTGCCCGGTCCGATGGCGCACAGGATAGTCTTTGTTGCCGTCCCCGGTCAAACCGGCAGCGCCGGCTCGGCCGGTTCGTCCAGGCCAAAGGCCTTGTGCAGGGTGCGGACGGCGAGTTCCATGTATTTCTCGTCGATGACGACTGTGATCTTGATTTCCGAGGTCGACACCATCTGGATGTTGATTCCCTCACCCGACAACGCTTCGAACATCTTGCTCGCCACGCCGACATGAGAGCGCATGCCGACGCCGACCAGTCCAAGCTTGCAGATCTTGGAATCGCCGACTACTTCGCGCGCCCCGATTTCCTTTTGTACCTTGGCCAGGAGGTCCAGGGTTCGTTTCAGGTCGTTGCGGTGGACGGTAAACGAGAAGTCCGTGGCACCCTCGCTGCCGACGTTCTGTACGATCACGTCGACCTCGATATTGGCCTTCGCGATCGGGTCGAGAATCGCGAACGCGATTCCCGGCTTGTCGGGCACGCCAAGCACGGTGATTTTTGCTTCATCGCGGTTGAACGCGATGCCTGAGACGAGAGCGTGTTCCATCTGTGCGTCTTCCTCGTAAGTAATCAGTGTGCCGGAGCCGGCCTCTTCATCGACGGGAATGTCGGGTTCGGTCAGACTCGACAATACGCGCAACCGTACCTTGTATTTGCCGGCAAATTCTACCGACCGGATCTGCAGGACCTTCGAGCCCAGGCCGGCCATCTCCAGCATTTCCTCAAACGTGATCCTTTGCAGCCTGCGCGCCCCGGCGACGATTCGCGGGTCCGTTGTATACACTCCGTCGACGTCGGTGAAGATCTGGCACTCGTCGGCCTGCATTGCAGCGGCAATCGCCACGCCTGAGGTGTCCGACCCTCCGCGGCCAAGTGTGGTGATGTTGCCGTCGGCATCCACGCCCTGGAATCCCGCCACCACCACCACGCGTCCTGCTTCCAGGTCGGCACGCACATTGTGCTCGTCGATGCTGAGGATACGGGCTTTGGTGTGCGCGCTGTCCGTCATTAACCGGATCTGACCGCCGGTATACGAGCGCGCCGGTACGCCCAGTTCCATCAAAGCCATGGAAAGCAGGCCGATGGTGACTTGCTCGCCGGTCGATGCGACCACGTCGAGCTCGCGCGGGTCCGGTTGCGACTGGATTGCCTTGGCCAGATCGATCAGCCGGTTGGTCTCGCCGGACATCGCGGAGACCACCACGATCAGGTCATTGCCGGCGCGTTTCCACTTTGCCACGCGCCGGGCGACGTTCTGGATTCGCTCGATCGAACCGACCGAAGTGCCGCCGTATTTTTGAACGATCAGAGCCATGCAGGCGTACCACCCCCGAAAAATCGCAGCATTTTAAAGGAAAAGAGTGGGCGGGTCGCCCGCGAGGGCCATTTACTATCGGCAAGGTTTGCTATAATTCGCGCCGCTCGCCCTGACGGGGGAGAGCGGGAAGAGCGAAAGCACTGCTTTCGCCCGCCCGAACGCCACGAGCCTGACGGCGAGTGGCCGGGGCCGAAACTCATTTGAGTTGAGGCGAGTACCGGCAGCGCGAAGCGCTGCCTGGTTGAGATGCCCAGCGCGTCTCAGGATGTGACAGACAATGCGCCCGTAGCTCAGCTGGATAGAGTACCTGGCTACGAACCAGGGGGTCGGGAGTTCGAATCTCTCCGGGCGTGCCAGCACAAAAAAGGCCTGCAGCAATGCAGGCCTTTTTTTGCTCGCGTGTTTGTGCCCCCGGGAACCAAACGCTAACGCGAGAGCAATCGCGATGGGGTGTAGTAGACGTGACGGAAGTCGAGTCCGTCTTTCTGTCCGTTATAGCGCGTCTTGTTCTGCGCATACTGTTCACAGCGTCTGCCAACCATTCGATCCTCATCGTAGCTCATGGTCTTGATCACACTTCCGTCGTCGGCGAGGAATGTGGTATCGAATACGTTTTTCTTGCTGATGACGCCCTTGCGCACCACGACATCGACTCTTACGGTATCGTCAGTCAGGTCGTGATAGACGGCGCGGGGAAACCAGGCCGTCAAGATATGCTGGAGATGTTTTGCGCCCGCGCTGGTCAGTTCGTAATTTTCGGTCACGCGTGAACTGATGATCAGGAGTCTGTCGGGTTTCTTGTTCAGCATTGATCTCGCAGCACACCTAACGATTTGTTTCTGATGGAAGCAATTGCGGCGATCGGGCAACGTTCCACAACAATGCGGTACCCTAAGGCGGTAGGCTATCCGTGTCCAGTGCTTTGGCAAGCGACACTGATCCCCAACCGAGCGGTAGTTTACTGCAATTCCTTCGGCCAACTACCGGTTTCGGGCGGATTCACCCGGCTGTGCCGTGGAGGCGAGGCATGTCCGTTTTTCGGGTGGCCGTGGTACGAATGGCTCGAAGGGGCGAGGGTACGTTGACGGTGTGCATACGGGACATGATCCGCTGGGCGACCGGCAACGGCGTAATTCCAACGATTGAGAGACAGGACAAGAAACAATGAACGTAGCGGGAAAGAAGGCAATCATTTTTGGCGGGACCTCGGGCATCGGGCTTGCGGCGGCGAAGCAACTCGCTGCACTCGGTGCGCAGGTGATCGCGGTCAGCCGTAATCCGGAAAAAGCGGGGGATGTGCCGGCGGGCATCACCTTGAAGAAGTGCGATGTGCTGGACCGGGAAGCTCTTCAGGCGTTTTTCAACGAGTGCGCCCCGTACGACATACTGGTGAATGCCGCCACGGGCGGAAAGCGCGCACTCGGGCCATTTCTTGAAATGGATATGGACGGTTACCAGGCATCGTTTGCCAAGCTGTGGGGCTATGCCAATGTTGTCCGGTACGGAGCGGGTCAACTTGCAGACGATGGCTGCATCGTGTTGGTCAGCGGCTCTCCGGCGCGAAAGACCCGGCCGGGGCAGGTGGCGCTCGGTTCGGTTGGCGGCGCGGTGGAAGCCCTGGTTCGTGGTGTCACGAGAGAGCTTGCGCCCAAACGCATCAATGTCGTTTCGCCCGGTGTCATCGATACGCCGATGATTCCCAAACAAGGTCAGGAACGCACCGAGTATTACGCCAAGACGACGGCAGGAAACATCATTCCGCGTGCGGGCACGCCCGATGAGGTTGCGATGGGAATCGTGTTCGTAATCCAGAATGACTTCGTAACCGGCACGACAGTTGATGTCGACGGTGGCTTGTTGTTGTCCTAGGGGATTGTGGGCCGGGCAGTTCGCCGGTCCGGGCGTCCGGTGCACTGCCATGAAGACTTTCCGGATCAGATCGGTTTGACTTTGTTTCTCTCATGTGATGTATTGCTGATATATCACAGACAGGGGCGTGCAACCATGATGAACGAACGGCAAAAGGCGTATCGGCAGGAATACCGCTCACGGTTATCGAATTGGTACAACGGCCCGGTGCATGTTTTCGTGATTTACGCCATCGGGTTCACCGCATTGTGGATCTACGCCCAGCACCTCGAGAACGTGCAGCCATGGGAATGGCTGGCGGTGCCGGTTGTCTGGCTGGCGTGCAACATTTTCGAGTGGTACCTCCATCTATACGTGATGCACCGGCCGCAGAAATCGAAGGCGCTGCGTGCCATATACAACCGGCACACCCTGCAGCATCACCAGTTCTTTACCGACCGCGAGATGCGATTCCGTGACCAGAAGGACTGGCGGGTCACTTTCTTTCCGCCCTATGCGCTGGTGGTTTTTACGCTGATATCCATCCCCGGTGCGGCGTTGCTGCATTTTCTCGTCAGTCCGAACGTCGGCTGGCTGTTCATTTCCACCACGACCAGCGTCTATCTGGTGTACGAATTCATGCATTTCTGTTGTCACGTCGAGGAAAACTGGTTCGTGCGCAACATGCCATTCGTGAACACGATCCGGCGCCACCACACGGCGCATCACAATTCCCGGTTGATGATGGAAAAGAACATGAACCTGACATTTCCGGTGGCAGACTGGATGTTCGGTACCTCGGACCTCGACCGCGGACTGCTGGGCCACATATTCAATGGTTACAACGACAAATACCTGAAGACTGACCTGCGCGGGCGGCCTCTCAGACCGGACATGGCTGCCGCCGAACCTCTCGTTTCGGAAGCTTGAGCGCAGTTCCGTACAGGTAACGAAATCATGCCTACCCACATCAAGATCGTTGTCTCGGTTCTTACTCTCATCGTCGGTGCGCTTTTTTACTACTTTGAAGCACAGTACGGTCAGGGGCGGGTCGCAACCGTCGGTGCGTTTCTGAGTGTCTTCATGGTGCTGGCGATGTGGATATTTCCGGAAGCGGGGGATCGGGCGAAGAAGAAATAGCGGACAAGCCGGTTGCTCCGGCTTTGTTGCCTCCGCTGTTCGTTCTTCGATCATTTTCCTGTTTGCCCGCCGCGAATTCGCGTGCAAGCCTCACCCGCGATACGCCATCTGTCGTCGGACGGAAAATTCGGGCGGCACGGTTTGCGGAAGCGGTGCCCGGGAAACGAAAGGCGCACAAACAAGTCATGCAACTGAAAATCGCGACTCGCGAAAGTCTCACCGACAAGGCTTACAAGCAACTGGAAGAAATGATCGTCACGCTGCAACTGAAGCCCGGTTCAGTGCTGGCCGAAGGGGAGTTGGGCGAGCGTCTGCAAATTGGCCGTACGCCAATACGCGAAGCCTTGCATCGCCTGGCACGTGAGGGGTTGGTTACGGTCCTTCCGCGCAAGGGAATCCTGGTGACCGAGATCAACCCCGGCAAGCAGTTTCTCGTCCTTGAAGTGCGGCGTGAACTGGAACGCCTGATGGCGAGGACCAGCGCGGCACGCAGCACCGATGCCGAACGCAAGGCGTTCCGCCGGATCGCAAAAGGCATGCAGCAGGCTGCCGGCAAGAACGACGACCTGAAGTTCATGCGCCACGACAGCGAGTTGAATAGGCTCGTCGCGCAGGCGTCGCACAACGAATACGCGGCGATGGCAATACAGGCCATACAGGGACTTTCGCGCAGATTCTGGTACGTGCACTACAAGCAGGCTGCAGACATGCCGCTATGTGCGCGCCTGCACGCCGAGTTGGCGCAAAAGATTGCTGACGGCGATGCCCGCGGCGCCGCGGAAGCGAGCGACCGCCTTGTGGATTACGTGGAGGATTTCACCCGGCTTGCATTCAGTCCGGCGATCGCTGCCTAGGGCCTGCGGGCTCGCGCGGCTTCGGTGTCCGGAGAGGCATGGCTCGACGAAGTGTCATAGCTTGAAGAAGTGGTATCGCTGGAGGAGCGGGTAACGAGGGTCCCGGGGAAGGAGTTGGGGTTCGCGTTTACAAGGCAATCGCGTATCGGTAGTGCTGCGGCGGATGGCGATGAGACAATGCAATTCCGGTAAAGGATCATGGGTGCGGTGAATGAAGCAATATGAAGGCAGGCGAACCATCGACGGCATCGTTGTGACGGTTGACAGCGCGCCGCTTGATCAACGATTCGATATCCGTACCTTTGATGAAAAGGGTTTCGAGTGGAGCTATGAAGGCAGCGCACCGCGCCAACTCGCGCTGGCAATTCTTGCAGATCACTTCGGCGACGCCGATCGGGCACTCGCACAGGTTGAGCCGTTCATGAAGTCGGTCATCGCGAATCTCGACAACGACTGGACGTTGACCAGCGGCGATATCGACGCAGCACTGGCTTGATTCGACTGCCGTGGCGAGCGTTCGCGCGGCGACAGTTCGACAGGCAGCGCAATAATCCGTGTTTCGTTCGAAACCAGGGTAAATCGCTTCCGGTCGACTGCCGGATCGATGGCCCTCGCTTCCACTTCGTCCATTAACCGGCTGGCTGGCAGCGTGATGCAGGAGCTCGCAGAGCCGGGTCATGCGTTCTGAGGGCATTCACGAGACCGGATTGCTTGTGATGAGAGCGCTGTAGCGAAGCCGTAACATCGTAACGTTACACTGGACGGTTGGGAGGTTTCGACGCGAGAATCCAGGCGAGTCGAAGCTGGGCGCTCTGGTGCGCCAGGGCGTTTCTCAAATGCAGGAAGATTTCTCCGGAATACGTCGGCAACCGGGATTGCCCGATCCGCATTGCCGAGAGGAGGGCGTTGCCAACGGCCGTTTGGCAAGCGCTCGAAACACGAATTTTGTTCAACCGCTGAAGCGTTTTGGAAAACACAACCGATGGGACTTTTTGAGCGCTATCTTTCCGTGTGGGTTGGCCTGTGCATTGTCGCGGGTGTCCTGCTTGGCAATCTGATGCCCGGTGCGTTCCAGTTCATCGCAAGACTGGAATACGCGCACGTCAATCTTGCGGTCGCGCTGCTCATCTGGGTCATGATCTATCCGATGATGGTGCAGATCGACTTCTCTGCCGTCAGGGATGTCGGCAAGAGACCGGGGGGGCTTGTGTTGACCCTGGTCGTCAACTGGTTGATCAAGCCGTTCACCATGGCGGCCCTCGGCTGGTTGTTTTTCAGAGTGATCTTTGCCGACTGGGTCGATCCGCAATCGGCCACCGAGTACATCGCCGGGATGATCCTGCTGGGGGTGGCGCCGTGTACGGCGATGGTTTTCGTGTGGAGCCAGCTCACCAAAGGCGACCCGAACTATACGCTCGTGCAGGTATCCGTAAACGACATCATCATGGTGTTCGCCTTTGCGCCAATTGCGGCTTTTCTCCTGGGGGTGAGCGATATCGCCGTGCCGTGGGAAACCTTGCTGCTCTCCGTCGTTTTGTATGTCGTGTTACCACTCATTGCCGGCGCGGTCACCAGGCATCGACTGGAGCGCAACGGTACCGGCGAGCGGCTGAATGCCTTCGTTCATGGGCTCAAGCCGTGGTCGGTGGTTGGCCTGCTCGCCACGGTGGTTTTGCTGTTCGGCTTCCAGGCCGAAAAGATCATCGCAAATCCATTGGCGATCGTGCTGATCGCCATCCCGCTGTTATTCCAGGCCTACGGCATCTTCGCGATCGCCTATGCGGCGGCCCGGGCAATGAAACTGCCGCACAACATCGCCGCACCGGCTTGTTTGATCGGCACCTCGAATTTTTTCGAACTCGCCGTTGCCGTCGCCATTTCGCTCTTTGGGCTGAATTCGGGCGCAGCACTGGCCACCGTCGTCGGCGTGCTGGTCGAGGTGCCCGTGATGCTCTCACTGGTTGCCGTCGTCAATCGCACGAGTGGCTGGTTCGGCAACGGCGAGTCATGAGTGCGTGTGTTCCGGTGGTTTCTTGTCGCCCCGGGGCGGTCTGAATCTGCGCCGGGAGGAGCGGGTGGAACGTCGCGTCCGGGCGCGATCAGGATTGACCGATTTCAGCAGTTACCGGGCGTGTGCTGCCGCGAAGAATCAATCCGGTTTCCAGCGCGGTGAAACTGCAATCGCCGCTTTCGCCGGATCGCTTGCCGATTGATTCGAACAGCCGTTCGCACGCCGCAGTGACGACGTCGTCGAGTGGTAACGATATCGTCGTCAGCCCACCGCCGCGCCACCAGCGGAAAGCGGGGTTGTCGCCGAAGCCCAGCAGGGAAATGCCCGCATGCGCTTCCCCAGTTTGATTGGCGATCGTATCCAGCATGCCTTCGGTCAGTGCCGAACCGGCGGCGATAATGGCAGTCGGCGCACCTGGTCCGCGTAGCAGTTCAGCGCTGGCCTCCCGGCCGTGCCCGGCACGGGGCGGCCCGGGCCGGATCAGGTTCGCGTTCGGTTCCATGCCGCGTGCGTTGTAGGCATCGATGTAACCCGCCCGCCGTGCTTGCGCCGTATCGAGATTTTCGTCGCCAACCAGCAGGCCGATCCGTCGATGACCGAGGTCGAGCAGAAAGCCGCATGCCGTTGAAAGTGCCTTGCGATCGTCGAAACCGAAGCCGCTCGCCTGTAACGCGGTCGATCGACGAATCAATTGCACCTTGGGCACGGCAGACAGCAAACGTTGGCTCGTCGATGATATTTGTGCCGTCGGAACGATCAGTGCGCCGGCGCAGCGCGCGCCAACGAGTGCGCGAATCTGCTCTTCCTCGAGTTGCGGATCGTCCTCGGTAACCGAAAGAACCAGCTGAAAACCTAGGCGCCGGCAGTGTTTCGCGGCGGCACGCGCCATCGTTGCATAGAAATTGTTCTGTATGTCGGGCATCAGCAGGCCGACCAGAGAGCTCGTGCCGCTTTGCATGGCTCTCGCCGAAGAGTCGGCGACGTAGCCCATCGCGTCAGCTCGCTCCCGGACCCGCCGGATTGTCTCGGCGCTGATGCGCGTGTTGCCGGCGAGGGCGCGCGTCACCGTTGAGGGTGAAACACCCAACGCGCGGGCTATGTCCTTGATGGTAACCATCTCGATTGCATTCCGGAGAGTAGTGCGCAAACGATAGCGCAGATATATCCAAAAAGTCTACATAGTAGTCAGTTTATTCTGAGATATTGACGTGCAAACGTGTGCGCATTAAACTTCGGTGCGTGTGCATTCGGGGTTGAGGTCATCATGGCGGGGCAAACTGGCGGGGACAATCTACCGGGTTCGCAACTGATCGGGGCGTTGCAGCAGGCGGGGTTAATCGGCAAGGCAGCCGACGCCGTCTTCGAAGCCTTGCAGGGCGGCGTGTCATCCGATATCTGGAAAGTGTCGACTCCGTCGCGCACTTTCTGTGTCAAGCGCGCATTGCCAAAACTCAAGGTCGCCGCCGACTGGCAGGCACCGGTCGATCGCAACCGTTTCGAGGTTGCCTGGTACCGGATTGCGCACGGCATCGTCCCTGAAGCCGTTCCGGAGATTCTGTACCACGACGAATCACAGATGCTTTGCGCGATGGCGTATCTCGATCCGCAGGCGCATCGCCTCTGGAAATCGGAATTGCGCGATGGCCGGGCTGACGTGGCCGATGCCGCCGCTGTGGGTGTTCGCCTGGGCCGGATTCACGCGGCAACAGCCAACAATCCGGAGGTGGCGGCGCAGTTTCCGCCGAACGATATATTCCACGCGATCCGTCTCGAACCGTATCTGGAAGCGACCGCTGCCGCGCACCCCGATTTGCACCAGGCTTTGTTTGCTCTCAGCGAGCGCACCGGGGCGCAACGAATCGCGATGGTGCACGGCGATGTCAGTCCGAAGAATATCCTCCTCGGCCCGAACGGCCCCGTCTTCCTCGATGCCGAATGCGCCTGTATGGGTGATCCTGCGTTCGACCTGGCGTTCTGTCTCAATCACCTGTTGTTGAAGTCACTGTGGAACCCCGCAGCGCGGGGGGCATTTGGTGCGTGTTTCACGGCGTTGGCCGATGCGTATCTCGGCGAGGTCGACTGGGAACCGGTCCAGTCGCTCGAAGCGCGCGCCGCCAGTCTGCTGCCCGCACTGTTGCTGGCGCGCGTGGATGGCAAATCCCCGGTTGAATACATCGAAACAGAGACGCAGCGCGCGCATGTGCGTAACTGCGCGCGCCCGTTAATCGAAGAGCCTCCGGCAACGCTTGCCGAGGTGCTGGACGCATGGAACAAGGAGCTTGAAACGTGAAAACACTGATTCAATCCGTTACCGGCCGACGCCTCTGGGACTCTCGTGGCCGTCCCACGGTTGAGGCCGAGATCACTTTGCAGGGCGGTGCGCGTGGCAGGGCAATTGCCCCGGCCGGCGCGTCGACCGGCGCAGCCGAGGCGATCGACCTGCGCGATGGGGGAGAGTCCTTCGGCGGCAACGATGTGCAAACCGCAGTGAATGCCGTCAATGGCGAAATCGCGCAGCTGCTCGCCGGGCGTGATGCCGTCGATCAGGCCGGGGCAGACGCAGCAATGATTGCGCTCGACGGTACGCCGAACAAGGCGCGTCTGGGTGGCAACGCGCTCGTTGCGACGTCGATGGCGATTGCGCATGCGGCCGCCGCTGCCAACGAGATGCCGCTATGGCGTTATCTCGGCGGCGAACGTGAGGACTTTCATCTGCCGTTGCCCGAGATCCAGATATTCGGCGGCGGCGCGCATGCCGGGCGCCGCGTCGATGTGCAGGACTTCATGGTCATCGCCGTGGGTGCGACTGACTATGCGCAATCGCTCGAATGGGTTGCCGAGGTCTACCGGGCGGCTGGTGCGCTCATGGGGGAGGCCGGATTGCTGCAGGGCGTAGCGGACGAGGGCGGTTTCTGGCCAGCGTTTGACAGCAACGAAAAAGCACTCGACTTTCTGGTGCGGGCAATTGAACGTGCCGGCTATACCCCGGGGCAGGACATCGGGATTTCCCTGGACATTGCGGCGTCCGATTTTGGCAAGAACGGGCGCTACACGCTCGCAAGGGATGGTCGTGCAGTGGATTCCGACGGTCTGTGCGAGATGCTGCTGGGCTGGCTTGCACGCTACCCGATCGTGTCGATCGAGGATCCGCTCGGAGAGGATGACCCGGATGGGATGACGCGATTTACCCGGGCCGCGGGTACGGGCGTCGAGGTTGTCGCAGATGACTTCATATGCACGGGCGCCGCGCGCATCGAGCGTGCCGCAAGTCTCGGCGCATGCAACACGGCGTTGATCAAACCCAATCAGGCCGGCACGCTGAGCGAGGCGCGTGCCGCGCTCGACGCTGCCCGAATCGCCGGATGGGAAAGCATTGTCTCGGCACGCTCGGGTGAAACCGAAGACGTCACGATCGTGCATCTGGCCGTTGGCTGGGGCGTGAAGCAACTCAAGGTCGGATCGTTTTCCCGCTCGGAGCGTATGGCGAAATGGAATGAGGGGTCTACGCATTGCCGAGGCACTTGGTCAGCGCGGCGGCCGGCTAGCGCCGAGAGACTCGTTCCCGTGGGGAAAGCCCGGTTAAGCATTCGTGACGTTGCCAGGCCTTGCCGTCCAGGCGCAGGATTTTCCCCGTTCCATTCATTGCGCGTTGCACGAATCGGCATGCACAATGGATCATTCGCCCGGAATGCCGTGATCTCGACGCTCCGATATCACTCGTTATCGTTTGACGGTGCCGGACAACCGCTCGTGTTGATTGACATCAGCGACCGCGGTTCAGCACCGCTTCACAATGAACTTCTTATACGGAAGAAAAAGGCCTGAAATGCTCAAGAGACTGGTACGTATTGGGGTGCTGGCCATTACGGCAGCAAGCGTTGGCGTCATCTCCGCTGGCTCCGCGAGCGCTGCAGACGGAGATGATCAGGACAAGTGGCGGTTTGAAGTCACTCCCTATCTGTTTGCATCGGGCTTGAATGGAACGCTGGGATTGCGGGGCATCGAGGCGGACGTCGATATGAGTTTTGGCGACATATGGGACCGGCTCGATAAAGCTTTCATGCTGTATGCCAGCGCGCAGAAAGGCGACTGGGTCTTCGCGTTTGACGGAATGTATGTCGAGCTGGGGGGTGAGCGGGCGTCTTCTTGGCAAGGGCCGCTTGGCAATAGCAATTCCGCGCAGCTGACTGTGGACATGACGCAGGAGATCTATTCACTGGAAGCGGGACGAAAAGTGTGGGGCGAAGAACGTCGCCGGCTGGATCTGGTGGGAGTAGCACGCTACACGATGCTCGAATCCAGCCTGAATCTGGCGTTGACTACCGGGTCACCGTTACTCCCGGACGGATCGCGTTTGGTCAGCGGTGAATTCGACTGGTGGGATGCCGCGATCGGCTTAAGGTATCTCGCGCCGCTTAGTGAAAAATGGGACCTCGTCGGTTATGCGGATGTCGGAGCCGGCGGATCAGACTTGACCTACCAGTTGCTGGCCGGCGTGAACTGGCAGTTCAGCAGGACTTTTAGCGGCAAGTTTGGATACCGCTATTTCTACCAGGATTACAGCAAGGATACGTTCGAATGGGACATGGCCATGAGCGGGGTCTTTGCAGGACTGGGGATCAGGTGGTGATATTTCGGTCCGGGGTCCCGGGACGCACGGCCGTGCGCCGGAAGTGAAGTATTGCGGACGCGGTCGGCACGCCTTTCATTCCCGGTTTGCCTGCAAGGGCGGCAATGCCCGGGTGCGATACGGCAGTCCAGACCGCCATACCCTGTCGACCTGATCGCAACGCCGCGGTTCGTCGTTAGCCGCCGCTTGCGCTTGTCGGTGTGGGTGCGGCGCAGAAGCAGGCGCCAGCCTTCACGGACGATCTGCGGGCCAAGGAATCAGGTGAGCGGATGAAACCGGTAGTGTGGGGCATTATCAGTACGGCCAAAATCGGGCGCGAGCGCGTCGTGCCCGGGATGAAGAAAAGCCGTTTGCTTGAAATCCGCGCCATTGCTTCCCGCACGCAGGCTGCGGCGCAAACGGCTGCCGATGCGCTCGGCATTCCCAACGCCTACGGGTCATACGAGGCGCTGCTCGAAGATCCCGAAATCGAGGCGGTGTATAACCCGTTACCCAATCACCTGCACGTGCCGGTTACGTTGCAGGCGGCGAAAGCGGGCAAGCACGTATTGTGTGAGAAGCCCATTGCGCTGACGGCGAAGGAGGCGCAGTCGCTTCGCGACGTTGCTGGCCAGGTGCTTGTTGCCGAAGCATTCATGGTGCGGTTTCATCCGCAATGGGTGCGGGCACGCGAACTCGTGTCCGAGGGACGCATCGGCGCGCTTCGCGCCGTGCAAATGATCTTCGGCTACAACAATGTCGACCCCGCCAATGTTCGCAACAAGGCTGACATCGGCGGTGGCGGACTCTACGACATCGGTTGCTACGCGGTGGTGGCAGGTCGGTTTTTCTTCGCTGCCGAACCGGTGCGCGGGATCTCGCTCATCGACCGCGACCCGGCATTCGGTACGGACCGCCTTACCAGTGCGTTGGTCGATTTCGGGGGCGGCCGGCGGCTCGATTTCACGGTGTCGACGCAGATGGCACCGCAGCAGCGTATCCAGTTGTGTGGCACCAGCGGGCGGATTGAGTTGCCCATTCCGGTGAATCCGCCGCAGGGAGGAGCGACACGCATCCATATCGACGACTGCTCGTCTCTCGAAGGTTCGGGCATCGTGACCGAGCGAATTCCTGACAGTGACCACTTCATGCTTCAGGGCGAGGCATTCTCGCGCGCCGTGCGCGGAGAAACGCCATTGGCATTTGGGTTGGAGGACGCCATTGCCAACATGCGGGTGATCGACGCATTGTTTCGCTCCGAGAAGAGCGGGCGTTGGGAAGCGATCGGGAGCGAATGAAGTCACTTTTGGGTCATCGATAGTTTTTCCTGTCGCCTCACGTGCGCTGCCGGGTTGCTTGGTGTGGCGCGTGTGATGAGCAGAGCGATGACCGGCTTGGGCTGGCTGGCGGCCGGTGTCGGCAGGCCGATACAGCATCGGCATGCCGACGGGATCCCACCCGGGCCTGCCCACGCTATAGTTGACGCGAAGGAATGATTTCGGGAGAAAAGATCAGTGGCTTACTTCACCAAACGCTACCATCCGCCGGGGACATCACCGGGAACGCTGACCCCGCATCGGGCGGGTCCGCCGGTGCCACTCACTATTTCACTGATCGACTACACGGCAACCGGGTTTCGCGAGAAATCACTGGCCACGTTCGAGGAATGCCGACCTTACCTGGAGAAGGACTCGGTTACATGGATTCATGTCCAGGGGGATGCGGTGCCGGATACCATGCGTGAGCTCGGACAACTCTTCGGCTTGCATCCGCTCGCCCTGGAGGACGTCATCAACACCGGGCAGCGGCCCAAAGTGGATGAATACGATGCGCAACTGTTCGTCGTCATGGCGCATCCGTTGGTCGATGATGATGGCGAGAATACGAGCGTTCAACAGCTCAGCCTGTTTCTGGGGCGAAATTTCGTGATCAGTTTTCATCCTGGCGGCAAGGACCCGTTTGATCCGGTGCGCAAGCGTTTACGCGACCAGGCCGGGCGCATGCGTGAGCGCGGCGCGGACTATCTTCTCTATGCGTTGATCGATCTGGTAATCGACGACGGATTTCCCGTGCTCGAGTGGCTTGGGGATGAAATCGAGGAACTCGAAGAGGAGATGCTGGAAACGCCCACCAGCGGCAATTTGCGCCGGCTCCATGAAATCAAGAGAACGTTGATATTGTTGCGCCGGCTGCTGTGGCCGCAGCGCGAAGTGATTAGCCGCCTGGTACATGGCGACGACGTACATGTCTCGGACGAAACAAAGGTCTATCTCAGGGATTGCCATGATCACACGATACAGATCATGGATTTGCTCGAATCCTACCGGGATATGGCGACCGGGTTGCTCGACGTCTACCTCTCCAGTGTCAGTTATCGCTTGAATGAAATCATGCGGGTGCTGACGGTGATCGCTACGATATTCATCCCGTTGACGTTCATTGTCGGCGTCTACGGAATGAATTTCGCAAATGACAAGAGTCCATGGGCGATGCCGGAACTGCACTGGTACTACGGGTATCCGCTGGTGTGGTTGTTCATGATCGCGGTCGCCGGCGGCATGTTGCTCTATTTCCGACGGCGAAAATGGTTCTGATTCTGCCGCGGCAAACGCCATCCCGAACCTGGGATCGCGACACGCATCGAATGCACCGCGCACCCGCGTGGACTGGGGTGTCCGGTGGCGTCAGGGCGGGTTGCGCTTGCGCAGCGGGCCGCGATGAATCCGGGCGCGATCACCATTCCTGCCGCATTGCACCAGGAGCACGAGACGCGATTCGCCGAGGCGCCGAATCAATTTCCCGGTGACCCGGGTGGCGGAAACCGGCCGCAGCGCGTCAGTGAAGAACGGGTAACAGGCGCACCCTGCGAGAAAAAGTCGCACGAACTTTCGCATTGCTGAACCGCGACCACGCGGGCAGCGGAACGCTAAACCGGATCGAGCCGCCAGGCGGGTGAATTCATGCACTCGTCCACGAATTCGATTTCATGGCGACGAGGTGGTTGCGGTGCATCAAACACGCGTGCTGCGGCATCGGTCAGCAGTTTCTCGTCGTGCTCGTTATACACAAACCAGCGCAGTTGCGTCGGAAACGCCTGAATTGCTACGAGATCGTCTGCTAGCCTGGACATGAAAAAGTCCCGTGAAATGCCGTTATCACGAGACAATGCTGCGTTGCGAATGAACTCGCCGGCTTCCCGGCATTCTTCAAAAGGGTGGGGTCGTACCGCAGTTTCTTCCGCGGAAACGTTATTGACGAATACTGCTGCGACGCCGGCGATTATCAGAGATGCGCGCATCCTTAACCTCGCTTTCTTTTTGCGATGACCGCAATTAGAAAATACACCGCTTGCCAATTGCATTCGAGAGGAATTTTGTCGTTTGCTACACTTGAGCTTATGTCCAGCTACAAGAAAATTGGAGCATCAACAATGCCTGCGCAAAATGGGGCGGCCACCCGGTGGCAAATTCGCTGCACTGCGCAAGACCGAAGCCGTGCGTCCCAGTGGCTGTTGACGAGGACAATGCCTGACGCTGTTCGGAGTGACGTTCTTCACGCGCCTGCCACTATTTTCATGAAATCGATCGAATGTCTCGTGGTGTTGTGGCTGAGCATCGCGCCCGCCTGGACCTTCGCTGCGCAGGATGCGGCAATAGAAGCACAGGAAGGGGATATCGAACACTGGATCGAGTATTACAAAAAGGAGCGCGGCGGCAGTAACGAAACGGTTACTACGGAATCGCCTGCGCCGGCGGCCGAGGCTTCAGGCGCAGGCGAAGGGAAACCGGATGAACGGAGTGACCAGGCTCCGTCAAGCGGGTCAGACAATCATTGAACCGTGTTGGCTGCCCCGGTTGCGCACCCGGCCTGTCTCGTCAGACGCAGTTCACACAAACGGCTCCCGTTACCGTGAAACCCCTTGAGAGTTTGCGTGCGAGAAAGACTGCATCAGAGAGACGTTTTTAAAAAAGTTTTTCGATCAATGCTACGGCAGCCTCTTAACAATATGAATTAAATGAGAAAAATAAACTTCACGTTTTGTCAGATTTGATATTTCCCGCAGCCTTGTCTAGATTGCGATCTGCATGACGCGGCTTTGTGTGCCGGTTGAAGGATTTTCCGGTTCGCAATTCCACAACTTGCATGTCTTCGTAAACTGCCAGTTTGGATAAGCCGCTTCGAAGTTGTCTGTTGCGCCCTGTTGTTCTTGGCTGGTCAGGCTCGCTATTTACCTCCCTTTTGGCGGCCCCGGTCGGGTCTCCACGCCAGTGGGGCCCCCATGGCAAACGCGCAGGCAGGAGTCGGGTTTCGCAGTTTCAGTGCGCAACACAGTGCCGCATATGACCAGAATGCGTGCGCGACAAACGCTCCGGCATGGCGCCGGAGCGGGTTGCTCAAGGAAGTGCCCGGCTTGCGAAGCGGCTTATCTTTTTTCCCGCTGCGTCTGTTGCCGGTAATCCGTTACCGCCCGGGTGCCAGTGTGCTCAAGCCGGCCCGGGCTCGGACGCTTCGAAATCGAGCTCGACCTTGGCGCCGTTCGGATCGAAAAAGAACAATTGCCAGGTGCCTGATCCGGGCAGGTGGCGAAGATCGTATTCGATGTCGCGCGCCTTCAACTTCTCGAGCGTGTCGAGCAGGCCGGTCGCGCTGAATGCCATGTGATCGATGACGCCGGCGCGCTGCTCGGGCAACGAATCATCGGAAATGATGTGCAGAATGGCTTCGCTGCGCGCCTGTCTCGAGTACATCCATGCGCCCGGAAACTTGAACGGCGGACGATTGCCCGGCTCCAGATCGAGAAATTCGCGATAGAACTTCACTGTTTCGTCCAGTTGATCGGTAAGGATCGTGAAGTGATTCATTGCAGTTGCCGGCATGATGCATTCGCTCCTGTTCGTTGACTGTTTCGTTTGGGGTTCGGCGAGGGCAATATCGTTATCAGGCAGCCGCCTGGTTCCGCTTGTCGCGATCGCGATCCATCGATTGCTGTCGTTTGTCCAGCCACCAGCCATATTGCTCCGGCCAGGATTCGAAATGTCCCTGGCAGCCCAGTTGTGCTTCGGCATGCAGCGGCCAGTTCGGATCGTTCAGCACCTCGCGGCCGATTGCGATCAGGTCGGCTTGCTGCGATTGAAGAATTTGCTCCGCTTGCTCCCCATCGAGGATCAGGCCGACGGCCATCGTGCTGATGCCCGTGTCACGCCGAATGCGCTCCGCAAACGGCACCTGGAAGCCGGGGCCGCGTTTTACACGAGCTGCGGTTGCCGATCCCATCAGTCCGCCGGACGAGCAGTCAACAACATCCACGCCGCGTTCCTTCAGTTCGCTGGCAAGCACAACGCTGTCTTCAATGGTCCAGCCGCCATCGATGCTGTCGACGGAGGATATGCGCGTGAAAAGTGGCTTGTCCTCCGGCCACACCGCGCGCAATTTTTCGGCGAGTTCCAGCGTGAAGCGCATGCGTCCGGCAAGGTCACCGCCGTATTCGTCGCTGCGCTTGTTGGTAATCGGAGAGAGAAATTCATGCCCCAGGTAGCCGTGCGCGCTGTGAATCTCGATCACTTCGAATCCGGCGCGCAAAGCGCGTCCGGCGGCGAGGCACCAGTTATTCTGCAGGCCGTGAATTTCTCTGACGGACAGTTCATGCGGCTTCAACCAGCCTTCGTCGAGCGGTATCGCGCTCGGAGCGACCACGTCCCAGACGCTTTCGCCGCGTGCGCGGTCGGTATCGTCGAGTGGCCCGTTGCCGTGCCATGGACGCTGCATGGATGCCTTGCGCCCTGCGTGCGCCAGTTGAATCGCCGCGACCGCACCCTGTGACTTGATGAAAGATACGATGCGTGCAAGTCCCGGCACCTGGTCGTCCGACCAGATGCCAATGTCGCCGTGTGTGATGCGGCCATGCGCTTCGATCGCAGCGGCTTCGGTGAATACCAGACCGGCGCCGCCCTGCGCCAGTTTCCCCAGGTGCACAAGGTGCCAGTCGTTGACAAGACCGTCCCTCGCCGAGTAGGTGCACATCGGCGAGATGACGATCCGGTTTTTGAGTTTCACGCCGCGCAGCGCGATGGGCGTGAACAGGAGTGGGCGCGTTGCCATGTTTCCCCTCTGGATAATGGGATGAAACCCGTGCAGGAAACACCGCCCGGGCGAGGATGGCAACTGTAGCGCCGGAGTTGCCCGCCGGGCAACCCCAAACGCTATATCAGGAGGGGGTCAGACGCTAGTTGCGCGGATGGGCGTGCACGTGGTGCAGCGGCTCGATGCGGTGCTCGTGCACATGACCGTCATCCAGTTCGACCGGGACACGGTTCAGTTGTCCGTGGCGCACTTCGGATTCGGCCATCAGCGTGTTGGCAAACTGCGTGATATCGGCAGTCGAGCCTTTCAGCAGGACCGTTTCCATGCAGTTTTCATGATCGACACGGGTGTGCATCGTTGAAATCACGATATCGTGATTCGCGTGCTGCAGTTCCGCCAGGCGTTCCGACAGATCCCGGGCCTTGTGGTTATAGATGTACGACAGGGCGGCGATACAGTACGGCGCTTCCTGGCTGGCAATGCTTGCCGTGGCCAGTTCGCTTCGTAGCATGTCGCGCACCGCTTCGGAGCGGTTCTGATAACCGCGCTTGCGTAGCAAACTGTCGAACTGATTAGCGAGATCGTCGCTCAGTGAAATAGTGAACCGTTCCATAGGATGCTTTCTGCCAATTTTAAGAATGATTCGAATCTCTTCGATAGGCCAGCTAAAGCAATATTCATACATGAGGCGGTAACCGCTCGTCGGAGCGGCCCAGGGGCGTGCCTGACTCGCGCCGGACCCTCTTTCAACGGATCGGTAAGGCATTGATTAATAGTAGGGAAATGCACCGTCCCGCTTGGCGGGGCCGTGGTCTGCGTCAGCGCATTCGGCGGGGGCGGGAGGTGTCCCGGGGCGGACAGTTCTGCAGTGGACCTCGTCGGGACCGGAGTGGCCGGCCGGACAGAAAGCGGCGTGGTGACGTTACCGGCGTAATTGGTGAGTTCCCTGGCAAATTCAGGCGAGACTGTCGATGGCAGCCTGGATGCGGTCCAGTGCCCGCACCAGCAGCGACCGCGGGCAAGCGAAATTCAGCCGGAGGAAACCCGGCGCATCGAACAGCGCGCCATCGTAAAGCCCGATGCCCGCGTCTTCGAAAAAACTGACGGGATTCTTCACCGGGAGCCCGCGGGCGTCGATCCACGCCAGGTAGGTGGCTTCAACGTGCCAGGTGCGCAGCCCGGGCATCGCCGATATCCGGGTTTCGACCAGATCGCGGTTATCGCGCAGGTAGTCGAGCAGGGCGAGTTGCCAGGATTTGCCGTCGCGGTAGGCCGCCAGCGTCGCGAAATAGCCCAGTGCGCCGACGTGGTGCACGATCCCGCGCATGGTTCTCTGGATCTTCGCGCGAAGCTGTTCGCTGGATACGATCGCAAAGGCGCAGCCAAGGCCCGGCAGGTTGAACGTCTTGCTGGCGGACAGGAGGGTGACGGTGCGCGCGGCAGCATCGCCCAGAGACGCGATCGGGATGTGCGTCTTGTCCCGGTCCAGGACCAGGCCGGAATGGATTTCGTCCGACACCAGAACCAGATCGTGCCGGTCGCAGAATGCCACGAGGTCCTGCAATTCCTCTTTTGTCCAGACGCGTCCGGTGGGGTTGTGCGGGCTGCAGAGCAGCAGCGTGCGCGTCTTCGGCGTGATTTTCTGTTCCAGCGCATCGAAGTCCCAGACCCATGTCCCGCCGGCCTCGGCCAGTGGCGCGGTGACGGTGACGCATCCGGCATTGCGCGGTGCCGACAGGAACGGCGGATAGATCGGGACGGTGGTGAGTATCTCTTCGCCTTCCTTGGCAAAGGCGCGGCTGACGACATTCAGTCCAACGACCAGGCTTGGCATCCATATCAGCCAGTCGGGGTCGATCTGCCAGTCAAAGTCGCGTTGCAGCGCCTTTGCAATCACGCCGGGCAGTTCGCGCGGCGGCTGGGTGTAACCGAAAATGCCATGCCGTACGCGCTCGGAAAGCATGTCGATGATGCAAGGCGCAGTGCGAAAGTCCATATCCGCAACCCACAGCGGGATGATGTCGCGATCGCCATATTTTTCCCATTTGCTGCTGGCGCCATCGCGCCTGTCGGGCACCGTATCAAAATCGAAACGGGTGTCGAAGTCGAGTTTGTCGTTCATGCAATGTCCCGAGTGAAATTTGGACGTTAACCCCGATTGTGACACTTTCGCGCTGCCTGCTACGGTTGTCGCGGGTTCCCGCGCAAAGGCCGGCGTTGTAACGCGATCGGCATTACGCCGTGAATCAGTCGCCGTGAATCGACCTGCGCCGTGAATCGACACTGCGCCGTGAATCGACGCGCGGGCGTTCAGTGAAAGTCGCGAGAGCGCGTAAGCAGGCTGCCCAGCAGGCCGGAGTGATCCACCAGTTTTCCGGCGATCAGGTGAATCACTTCGCCTTCGCGTTCGACATGCCCGTGTACCGCCATCAATTGCGCGCCGAGCAATACGCGCCGCTGCGCCGCGGCCGAGCGGCCCCATACCACGACGTTGATAGTTCCGGTTTCGTCTTCGAGCGTGACGAACACCACGCCGCTGGCGGTGCCCGGGCGCTGGCGGCAGGTGACGATGCCGGCCGCGCGCGCCATCGTGCCATGCGGCACATGACGGATTTCTTCCGCGCTCAGCAGCCGCAGCTTGCGCAACTCCGGGCGCAGCAGCGCGACCGGGTGACGGCCCAGCGTCAGGCCGGTGCTGGTGTAGTCGGCGACGACATTCTCGCCTTCAGTGGGTGCCGGCAGGTCGACCGGCTGTTCGGCAACCGGTGCATTCGCCAACAGCGGCGGGCGTGCTTCGATGCCGGCAACCGCCCATGCCGCGTTATGACGATGGCCGGCGGTCGCGGCGAGTGCACCGGCGGCGGCCAGGCATTCCATGTCACGGCGCGACAGTTTTGCCGCGCGCATCAGTTCTTCGGCCGATTCGCCATGCAGGTGTTGCTCTTCGGTCGATTCGCCATGCAGGTGTTGCCGGACTTCGAGCAGGCGTTGCACGCCCGCGTCCGACAGGCCTTTCACCATTCCGAATCCCAGACGTAGTGCCGGTTGTGAGCCGGGGTGTCCTGTTTCCAGCGTGCAGGCGTTGTCGCTGCGGAAAATGTCGACGGGGCGCACTTCGACACCATGGCGCCGCGCATCCTGCACCAGTTGCGACGGTGCATAAAAACCCATCGGCTGGCTGTTGAGCAGCGCACAGGTAAACGCAGCCGGGTAGTGACACTTCAGCCACGACGAAACGTAAACCAGCAGGGCGAAGCTGGCCGAGTGCGATTCCGGAAAACCGTACTCGCCGAAACCGAGTATTTGCTGAAAAACCTGTTTGGCGAATGTTTCGCTGTAGCCGCGCTCGCGCATGCCGGAAATCAGCTTTTCCTCGAACGGCTGCAAGCCGCCTTTGCGCCGCCACGCGGCCATCGAGCGGCGCAACTGGTCGGCTTCCCCCGGTGTGAACCCGGCCGCAACCATTGCCAGCTGCATCACCTGTTCCTGGAATATCGGCACGCCGAGGGTGCGCGCCAGCACCTGCCGGACTTCTTCGGAAGGGTAGGTGACCGGGTCGTGTCCCTGACGGCGGCGCAGATAGGGATGCACCATCCCGCCCTGGATCGGGCCGGGGCGAACGATGGCGACTTCGATCACCAGATCGTAAAAACATGCTGGCCGCAGGCGCGGCAGCATCGACATCTGTGCCCGCGACTCGATCTGGAATACGCCGATGGTGTCGGCGCGCGAGATCATCTCGTAGACCTTCGGGTCTTCCGGCGGCACGTCGGCGAGCGCGAACGGTTTTCCGCGAAGCGCGCTCACCAGCGCCAGCGCCCGGCGAATTGCGGACAGCATGCCCAGCGCGAGCACATCGACCTTGAGCAAACCCAGCGTGTCGAGGTCGTCCTTGTCCCACTGGATCACCGAGCGCTCGGCCATCGCCGCGTTTTCCACTGGCACCAGTCTCGACAGCGAATCGCGGGCGATGACAAAGCCGCCGACATGCTGTGACAGGTGGCGTGGAAATCCGCTGAGCGTTTCCGTCAATGTGATCAGCCTTTGAATCACCGGCGATTCCGGGTCGAATCCGGCCTCTCTGAGCCGTTCGGCGCGCTTTGCCTTGCGATCCCACCATGCGAAGTTCTTGCAAATGCGATCGACCTGCTCGAGATTCAGGCCCAGCGCCTTGCCGACATCGCGAAACGCGCTTTTGGCACGATAGGTAATGACGGTGGCGGTCAGCGCGGCGCGCTCGCGCCCGTACTTTTGATAGATGTACTGGATGACTTCTTCGCGGCGTTCGTGCTCGAAATCAACGTCGATATCGGGCGGCTCGTTGCGCTCTTTGGAAATAAACCGTTCGAACAGCATTTCCATGCGCGCCGGATCGACTTCGGTCACACCCAGCGCGTAACACACTGCCGAATTGGCAGCGCTGCCGCGTCCCTGGCAAAGGATGGCGCGTTCGCGCGCAAACCGGACAATGTCGTGAACCGTCAGGAAGTAGGGTTCGTAGTGCAACTCGGCGATCAGCTTCAGTTCATGTTCGATCAGCTTGCGTACTTTAGGTGCGACGCCGGACGGGAAGCGCCATTTCAATCCGGTTTCGGTCAGTTGCCGCAGATGCTGCGAAGGCGTGACACCGGGCGGGACGATTTCCTCCGGATACTCATAGCGCAGGCTGTCGAGAGAAAAATCGCAGCGCTGCGCGATACGAACGGATTGCGCAAGCAGCTCGGCAGGATAGATGCGCTCCAGTGTCTTGCGGTGGCGCAGATGCCGTTCGCCGCTGGGGTGCAGGGCGTGCCCGACTGTGGAAACCGGCTTTCTCAGCCGGATGGCGGTGATCGTGTCCTGCAGCATGCGCCGTTCGCGCACGTGCATATGCACGTCGCCGGCGGCAACACAGGGCAGGTTGAGTCGCCGGCCGATCTCGAGCAATGCATCGAGCCGGGCGCGTTCGCCGCCGCGCGCGAGCAATTCGACGGCAACCCACGTGCGCTGTGGAAAGCGGCTGGCAAGCCAGCGCGCCGATTCGGCGTCGAAAGCGTTCGCTTCGATAGCAGCGGCGGCAACGGCACCGGCGACAGTGCCAGGCAGCCAAAGCGCCAGGCAGTCGGCGACGCCGTTGGCGATGTCCTTGCGTGTCAGGAGATATTCGCCTTTTTTTGCGGCGCGCCGCCCGCGCGTGATCAGTTCGCACAGGTTTCCGTATCCCGTCCGATTCTGTGCCAGCAACACAAAGCGCAATCCGTCATCGAGACGGAAGGTCGAACCGATCAGTAGTTTGAGGTTGGCCTGTTTCGCGGCGGCATGGGCGCGCACCACCCCGGCAACGGAACACTCGTCGGTGATGGCGAGTGCCGCGTAACCGAGCTCGGCCGCGCGTTCGACCAGTTCCTCCGGGCGCGAAGCGCCGCACAGGAACGTGAAATTGCTGAAGCAATGCAATTCGGCGTAGTCGGGCATCATCGGACCGTCATCAGGAAAAGATGCCGTGCAGGAACCAGTTGCCCGATCGCACGCGTTCGCGGTAGATCCAGAACGTGGCACCGCTGTCGCTGCGCGCGATGAAGTAGTCGCGCATGACGTCGAATCCGTCCCACCACCCCGACTCGATGCGTTCCGGCCCGTCGATAATCCGCAATTGCCCGTCAAGGCAGGGCCGTCCGCCGTGCAGTTTCAGCTGGCGCGGACGTTTCAGCAGCCAGGCCGGGCGCAGCAGGGGCGGGCCCGGCCGGGTGTTCATGCCGGGTTCGGCTTCATGCCAGGCAAATTCGGGCCGGGCATCCGGAAACAGCGAAAGCCCGTGCACGGCATCGTTGCCAAGGCGCGCGCGCAGTTTCTCCACCAGCGTGGCCCGTTCTTCGCGGGCGTGAACGGCGTCCGGCAGAAATGAAAAGTTGCGTGGCGCAAGCTGTGCGATTTCCGGCGCTTCCAGCGTCATCGCTTCGCTGCGCCCGCCGAGCGCGGTCTGCGATAAACGTTCGCGTAACAGGTTGAGCAGATGCTTCGGATCGCGGCCCGGTATCGAAAGCGCAACGATTACGTCAGTGGTCCCGCCATCCTCGTTTTCCAGCATCAGGCGTAATCGCATCACGCCGGCGTTAGCGGCAGACAGGTAGCCGGTCAATTGCAGAACCAGCCGATGGGCGGCAAACAGCAGTGCTTCGGCTTCGCTGACGGGGGAGGGCAGTACAAGGCGGGCACTGAAGCGCGAAGGCGGACTGAACGGTGTTTGCGGGTCAGGCCGGTTTCCGAATGCCCGGTCAAGCTGATCCAGAAGGCGTTGTCCGAATCGCCTTGCCACTGCGTCGCGCGGCAGGCGCGCAAGCTGGCCGATGGTCCGTATCCCCATCCGTTCCAGCGATTGAAATGCAGCGGTCCCGGCATCGAGGCACGTAACCGGCAGACGGTTGAGGTGACTTTGCAGCGTTTCGGGATCTTCGACGCTGACGCCCAGTCCGCAGCGGGCGAGCCAGTATGCGCCGCGCGGCGTCGGCGCGACGGCAGTCAATGTATCGAAGCCCAGTTGCGAGGCGGATTCGTTGATTTGACTGCACAGCGCGTCGAGGCCGCCAAACAGCTTCAGGCTCGCGCCGATTTCGAGCAGCAACGAATCCGGGGCGTGCACGCTGACTTGCGAGGTGAATTGCAATGCCCACAGGGCGGTTGTTTCGAGACAGCCTCGCTCGGCGTTGGTGTCGCGGGTACGTGCGTTCAGTTCCGGTAACAGTGCGTAGGCGGCAGACAGCGACATGCCGTCACGAATGCCCGCGGCCGCGGCGCGCTGGTCGCAGGCAACAACCAGCGGGGCGTTGCCGCCGCCGGTGATTACCAGCGGATCTTGCGGGGCGCCGGCACGCAGGAAAGCCTCGATCGGCAACCGGGGAAGGTTCAGGCACAGCCACAGCATCGTCGGTATGCGGCTTCTTCAGCGCTCGTACCAGGATTTGTACGCGGGCCCCAGACGCAGGGGAGCAACCAGCCCGCCGCCGCGGCGCTTCAGCACCTCGACGCAGACGTTGTCGATGCTGCCGTCGATGCGCAACCGGTAAGGCACGGGAGAGGTGCGCGGAGCGGCCCCCGGTTGCGTAAAGTAAACGCCGAGCGTGCGGCCGGTTTCGGTAGCCAGTTGCAAGCGGCGAATCGCCTGTTCCGTCATCGCTGCCGGCCATCCGAGAACGGCGCTGCACGTTCCCGAACGCAGCGCCTGCTCCATCGACCACAAGGTATCGGCGCTGCGCTTGGCGCGGATCACGACCACTTTGGCAAGATCGACGCCGGCGTGGGACAGTGCCGGCGCGTAAGGAATATAAGGCGGATTGATCAGCGCAATCCAGCGTTCGTCTTTTGACAGCCGGGCCAGCGCGGGCAGCAGAACCGAGACTTCGCCGATACCCTCGCGCTGCGCAATGAGTTCCACCAGCGCACCCGGCGGCCAGCCGCCCAGTGCTTCATCAAAGGCGCCGAAACCCGATGCAATACCCGCCGGTCCGGCGCTCGCCCGTTCGCTGCCGCGCCAGATGGCGGCATTGTGCAAAAGGGTATCGAGTGCGGCGGACATGGCATCAATAAGAGAACCACAAAGGCGCGAAGGCGCGAAGTATCACAAAGTGTCTTGATGGCACGACAGGCACGGCTGAAGAAAGTGGCATTGGAATTCTTCGCCGGTCTTTGTGTCTTCGTGTCTTTGTGGTGAGGTTTTTCCTTGCTTGAGTTTCAGGTGATCCGGCCGTTGCGTATCAGTCCGACCGCCAGCCCTTCGATGGCGAACTGGTCGCGCTGCGGGTCTACATGTATGGGTTTGAAGTCGGGGTTTTCCGGTAACAACTGAACCTGGTTGCCCTGGCGCCGCAGGCGCTTGACCGTGACTTCGTTGTTGATGCGCGCGACCACAACCTGGCCCGATCGCGCCTCGGAGGTGCTGTGTACCGCCAGCAGATCGCCTTCGTGGATGCCGATGTCGCGCATGCTGGTGCCGCGCACCTTTAACAGATAGTCGGCGCGGGGGTTGAACAGGGCGGGTTCGATCTGTACCCGGTCCTGGACATGCGCTTCGCTCAGGATCGGACTGCCCGCCGCAACGCGCCCGATCACCGGCAGGCCGGTGCCCTCGGCAAGCCGGATGCCGCGCGAGGCGCCGGGAAGCAGCTCGATATATCCCTTTCGATCCAGTGCCCGGAGGTGATCTTCCGCCGCGTTTGCGGATTTGAAACCCAGAACCTGGGCAATGTCGGCGCGTGTCGGCGGAAATCCGGTCGACTGAACGAAATCGCGAATGAGTTGCAGAACCTCGGCCTGGCGGGCGGTCAGCGGCTTCATTGATACCTCCTTTGGATAACTGTGATTATATACAGTATCGCCGGATTGCCAAGCCTCCAGGCTGCCTGACCGGATGCGCAAAACCGGCCGCGCACCAGTCCGGCACAAGCCGTCCCTGTTTTTGTGCATCGACTCTGAAGCGCGCACTGATGCGGTGCGCCAGCGCTTGTCTATCAGTCAATGTAATACTTTATGTTTATCTCCTATCTATATGAGTTAAATATATAAACATCGATAATTTCTTGCGTGGCACAGGCATTGCGAAAGCCCTCACCCGACCACCTGCGCCAGCCAGTTGTTTTGCGATGCAATAAGGGCAGCGTGGCGACGGCATATATCCATTGATTACTAACCGAGGGGACAACATGAACCGCAAGCAGTTTTTGAAATCGATGCTGGGCCTTGCATTTGGGGCAAGCACGATGTTCGGCGCCACAGCACAGGCTGCCGACACCATCAAGGTAGGCATATTGCACTCGCTGTCGGGCACGATGGCGATTTCCGAGACCGCGCTCAAGAACACCGCGCTCATGACCATCGAGGAAATCAACGCCAGCGGCGGCCTGCTCGGCAAGAAACTCGAGCCTGTCGTGGTCGACCCGGCCTCGAACTGGCCGCTGTTCGCGGAAAAGGCGCGTCAGCTCATTACCCAGGACAAGGTCGACGTTGTCTTCGGTTGCTGGACGTCGGTGTCACGCAAGTCGGTGCTGCCGGTTTTCGAAGAGTTGAATTCGTTGCTGTTTTACCCGGTGCAGTATGAGGGCGAAGAACTTTCCCAGAACGTCTTCTATACCGGTGCCGCCCCGAATCAGCAGGCGATTCCGGCTGTTGAGTATCTGATGAGTCCCGAGGGTGGCGGTGCCAAGCGCTGGTATCTGCTCGGAACGGACTATGTCTATCCCCGCACTACCAACAAGATCCTGCGTGCGTTCCTGAAGTCCAAAGGCGTGAAAGAGGCGGACATCGAGGAAGTCTATACGCCGTTTGGCCACAGCGATTACCAGACCATCGTCGCCAACATCAAGAAATTCTCCGCCGGTGGCAAGACCGCCGTGGTTTCCACGATCAATGGCGACTCCAACGTTCCGTTCTACAAGGAACTCGGCAATGCCGGCCTGAAAGCGACCGACATCCCCGTGGTTGCATTCTCTGTTGGTGAAGAAGAACTGCGCGGCATCGACACCAAGCCGCTGGTCGGCCACCTCGCGGCGTGGAACTACTTCATGTCGGTGAAGAACAAGCAGAACCGTGATTTCATCAAGACGTACAAGGCGTGGGCCAAGAAAAACGGTGTGCCCAACCTTGACACCGTGGTGACCAACGATCCGATGGAAGCCACCTACGTTGGCATCCACATGTGGGCGCAGGCGGTGAAGAAAGCCGGCACGACCGATGTCGACAAGGTGCGCATCGCAATGGCGGGCCAGACGTTCAAGGCGCCCTCGGGCTTTACTCTGACGATGGACGCGACGAATCACCACCTGCACAAGCCGGTAATGATCGGCGAGATCAAGCCGGACGGTCAGTTCCAGGTGGTCTGGAAAACCGACGCGCCGATTCGCGCACAGCCGTGGAGTCCGTTTATCCCGGGTAACGAAAGCAAGCAAGGCATGTAACTCAGCCTGACCACCGGGGCGAACGCCGTAATGTTTTTCCTCGCCCCGGAGTTCATGCCACGCAGGGCCTGCGGTAGCGCAACACCGATCCGCAGGCCTTTTCTTTGACCGAATGCTTGACTGATTCATACGGCGATTTCATACGGCGATGCTGCACGCGATAAAGAAAATAACGGGAGTACTGGTACTTGGCGCGGCGATGCTGGCTTCTCAGGCACAGGCGCTGGACGCGGAGGCAGTCAGCGGGCTCGCATCCGATGAACTGTCGGTTCGCATTGATGCAATCGCCGCTATTGCGGCCCACGGCGACGAGGAGGCGTTGGAATTACTCCAGCTTCTTCATGACGGCGAAGTCTATGTCACCGAAGAGGGCCAGGTTGTTCTCGAACTGGACGAAGTCGTCGATGCCGTCACGCGCGAACCGCTCGACCCCCAACCGGACGTCTACGACAGCGTGATCGTCAACAACCAGATGCGGGGTGACCTGGAGACCGCCATCGCGGCCCTGCGTTTGCGCTCGGAGAACCGTGACACCCGCTATGCGTCGGCCCGCGCCCTGGAGAGCGCCGAAGACGCCGATTTGCTTCCCGTGATCGTCGAAGCGATGGAAAGGGAAAGCGACTCCGAAATTCGCGCCATGCTGGCGCAGACCCGGTCGGTGATGGAACTCAAAAGCGAAGATCCCGCCGTGCGGGCCGCCGCAGCCACCGCGCTGGGAGAGACCAGCGACCGACGCGTGCGCGAATTACTCGCGGCCAAGCTGGAAAAAAATCCCGACGGAGACTACTTCGAGGCGGATGGGCAGGTGCGGCTGGCGGCGCTGAAATCGGTCAAATCGATCGACCGCAGGCTGATGCTCATCGACTATCTCGGCCGCTTTTTCAGCGGCCTTTCACTGGGGAGCATCCTTTTGCTGGTCGCACTGGGTCTGGCCATTACCTATGGCTTGCTCGGCGTCATCAATCTGGCGCATGGCGAGATGCTGATGATCGGCGCCTACGCGACCTATGTCACGCAAACGATCTTCATCAATCACTTTCCCGCAGCGTTCGATTATTACGTCGTTGCGGCGATCCCGGTCGCGTTCCTGGTTGCCGCGGGTGTCGGCATGGTGCTCGAACGAACGGTGATTCGCTGGCTGTACGGGCGGCCACTGGAAACCCTGCTTGCGACCTGGGGCATCAGCCTGTTCCTGATCCAGCTTGTGCGCCAGATTTTCGGCGCGCAGAACGTCGAAGTGTCCAATCCCTCCTGGATGTCCGGCGGCGTCGAGTTCATGAATGTGGTGATGCCCTACAACCGCATCTGCATCATCGTGTTTTCCTTCATTGTGTTGCTGTTGATGTGGCTGATGCTCTCGCGAACACGGCTTGGCCTGTTCATTCGCAGCGTCACGCAAAACCGCACCATGGCTTCCTGCGTTGGCGTGCCGACTGGCCGCGTCGACCTGATGGCTTTCGGGCTCGGTTCGGGCATCGCCGGGCTGGCCGGTGTGGCCCTGTCCCAGATCGGCAATGTCGGTCCTGATCTCGGGCAGTCCTACATCATCGACTCGTTCATGGTGGTGGTCCTCGGCGGAGTGGGCCAGCTGGCAGGAACGGTCTACGCGGCGCTCGGCCTCGGCGTGTTCTCGAAATTCATCGAACCGCACATCGGTGCCGTCCTCACCAAGATACTGGTGCTGGTGCTCATCATCGCGGTCATCCAGAAGCGACCGCAAGGTCTGTTCGCGCTCAAAGGGCGCGCCGTGGAGGCATGATGCAGTACGCACCAAGAATCGACCCTTTCCTCAATCGCGCCGGATGGATTGCGCTGGCGCTGTTTGCGCTCGTCGCACTGGTCATTGTTCCTTCGCTGTTCGTTTTCGTTCCCGAGGAAAGCGCATTTCACGTCTCGGCCTATACCGTCACGCTGGTCGGAAAGATCATGTGCTACTGCATCGTTGCCGTGGCGATGAACCTGATCTGGGGCTACGCCGGAATACTGTCGCTCGGACATGGCGTGTTCTTCGCGCTCGGCGGGTACGCGTTCGGCATGTATCTGATGCGTCAGATCGGGCGCGACGGCCAGTACCAGAGCGATCTGCCGGATTTCATGGTGTTCCTCGACTGGAAGGAGTATCCGTGGCAGTGGGCGGGCACCGATCACCTTCTGTGGGCGCTGGCACTGGTGGTGCTGGTCCCCGGCGTGCTGGCGTTCGTGTTCGGTTTCTTCGCCTTTCGTTCTCGCATCAAGGGTGTGTATTTTTCGATCATCACCCAGGCGATGACATTCGCGTTCATGTTGCTGTTCTTTCGCAACGAGACCGGGTTTGGCGGTAACAACGGGTTTACGGATTTCAAGCGCATTCTGGGCTTTCCGATCACCGAACCGCCGATGCGCGCCATACTGTTCGCCCTCAGCGCCGCGGCGCTGATCGGCGCAGTGCTGTTGTCACGTTATCTGATCCGGTCCAAGACCGGGCGCATCCTCACGGCGATTCGGGACTCCGAGTCACGCCTGATGTTCTCGGGGTACAACCCGCTTGGCTACAAGCTGTTTGTCTGGACGCTCTCGGCCGTGATGTGCGGCATTGCCGGCGCCCTGTATGTTCCGCAGGTCGGCATCATCAACCCCAGCGAGATGTCGCCAGCCAATTCGATCGAGATCGCCGTGTGGGTCGCCGTGGGCGGACGCGGTACCATCGTCGGCCCCATACTCGGTGCATTCAGTGTGAACGCAGCCAAGAGTTTCTTTACCCAGTCCTTCCCCGAGTACTGGCTGTTCTTCCTCGGCCTGCTATTCATACTGGTGACGCTGTTCATGCCGAAGGGAATCGTGGGACTGGCCCGCCAGATCAACGCAAAGCTCGGAATGGGAGGCGCGAGTGCACAGCGCAGTTGAAGAAACACTGATTCCGAGCGGGTCGACCACCGGTCTCGGGCACGTCGTCGGCGGCGCCGTCGACGTTTCGCACGGAACCATCCTGTATCTCGATGACATTACCGTGAGCTTTGACGGCTTCAAGGCCCTCAATGCGCTGACGCTGACGGTGAACGTCGGGGAATTGCGTTGCGTAATCGGGCCCAACGGTGCCGGCAAGACGACCATGATGGACGTTATTACCGGCAAGACGCGGCCGGACGAAGGCACGGCGTTTTTCGGCCAGACGATCGATCTGACGAGACTGACCGAGCCGCAAATCGCGCATGCGGGAATAGGGCGCAAGTTCCAGAAGCCGACCGTGTTCGAGAACCACTCCGTGTTTGAGAATCTCGAACTGGCGATGAAGGCGGACAAGCGCGTGTTTGCCAGCCTGCGGGCGCGGCGCACGCCCGAGCAGATCGGACGGATTGTCGAAACGATGGAAACGATTGACCTGCTGGCGCAGGCGGATATGGCGGCGGGGCTGCTGTCGCATGGCCAGAAGCAGTGGCTGGAGATCGGGATGTTGCTGATGCAGGAGCCGCAGTTGCTGTTGCTGGACGAACCGGTCGCGGGCATGACGGACGAGGAAACGGCGAAGACGGCGCAATTGCTCAAGACGCTGGCCGGTTCGCGTTCCATCGTCGTCGTCGAGCACGACATGGAGTTCATCAGCGAGATCGCGGCAACCGTAACGGTATTGCACGAGGGGTCGGTGCTGGCAGAGGGTTCGATGGACGAAGTGCAGTCCGACGAACGGGTCATTGAAGTCTATCTCGGACGCTGAGGAATTCCGGTAACCATGTTGCAGGTCGAAAATCTCAATCAGTTCTACGGCTCAAGCCACACGCTGCGCGATGTGTCTTTTACCGTGCCCTCCGGTGCCGTGACCACCTTGCTCGGCCGTAACGGCGTTGGCAAGACCACGCTGCTGAAATGCATCATGGGCGTATTGCCTTCGAAAAGCGGGCGCGTCGTCATGGACGGGCAGGAAGTCTCGCGCATGGCGCCGCATGCCAGAGCGCATCGCGGCATGGCATATGTGCCGCAGGGCCGTGAAATATTTCCCCGCCTTACCGTCGAGGAAAACCTGATGATGGGGCTGGCAACGAAAAAGCATGGCTCGGGAGCCGGGATTCCGCCGGAAATTTTCGACATGTTTCCGGTGCTGAAGAGCATGCTGAACCGGCGCGGGGGCGATCTCTCGGGCGGGCAGCAACAGCAACTGGCGATCGGCAGGGCGTTGGCGATGTCGCCGAAAATACTGATTCTGGACGAGCCCACCGAAGGCATACAACCGTCGATCATCAAGGACATCGAGAGCGTCATCCGGGCGCTGGCGCAACGCGGCGATATGGCGATCCTGCTGGTAGAACAGTACTATGATTTCGCAAGGGACCTGGCGGATCACTATCTGGTGATGCGCCGGGGCGAGATCGTCAAGAGCGGGTCGGGTGCAACCATGGATTCAGACAACGTGCGCAGCTATCTGTCGGTATGAAGCCGGTCGAGGCCTTGCAGGCCGAAGGCTGGCGTGCGGCACTGGAGCTCGGTTTTACAGCGGATGATGAACGTACCTGGTTGGCGCACCGCCGTCACAGCGGCCCGTTGTTGGTGCAGCGTCCGTTTTTTCCCGAAGATGCGAGACTTTGCCAGATGGTCATCGTGCATCCGCCCGGTGGCATCGCCGGTGGCGACGAACTCGCGCTCGATATTGCGGCCGGGCCGCGCGCGCGCACACAGCTGACCACGCCCGGGGCCGGCAAGTGGTATCGGGGGTTCGGGCGCGACGCGCGCCAGACGGTGCGAATCCGTGTCGCGGACGACGCCTTGTGCGAGTGGTTGCCACAGGAAAACATTATTTTCGACGGCGCGCTCGCGCACATGTCCCTGGACGTGGATATCAGCCGGCGCGGCGTTTTTTGCGGTTGGGATTTCACCTGCCTTGGCAGGCCGCGAAGCGGGGAACGGTTTGGCAGCGGCGCGGTGCGCCAGCTCACAGCGATCCGCCAGGACGGCAAAGCGGTGTTTCGCGAACAGGCCTGTATCACGGCGTCCGACATCTCGAGGCCAGCGCCGGCGTTACTGGCAGGACACTGTGCCTATGGTTCGATGATGGTGGTGGGCACGGAGGCGGGCGAGGATGTCGTTGCCGCCGCGCGCGATGCGATCGCTGACGACGTCAACGCAGGCGTGACCCGCATCGGAACGGTATTGATCGCGCGGTGGGTCGGTAACAACGTCGAAGCGGGGCGCGCGCTGTTCACCCGCATCTGGTCGGTGTTGCGTCCCTGGTATGCGGGCCGCGAAGCAGTCGTGCCGAGGATCTGGGCAACGTAAGAGATCGAATGATGGTTGTTGATAAAAACAGAACGAGGGAAGGGCGATTGTGGAACTGACACCAAGGGAGAAAGACAAACTCCTGATCTTCACCGCGGGCCTGCTCGCGGAACGCCGCAAGGCGAGAGGACTGAAACTCAATTATCCGGAGGCGGTTGCCTACATTTCTGCGGCCATTCTCGAAGGCGCGCGCGATGGCAGGAGCGTCGCCGATCTGATGGCTTACGGCACCACGCTGCTGACGCGCGATGACGTCATGGACGGTGTCGCCGAGATGATTCCAGAAATCCAGGTCGAAGCCACTTTTCCGGACGGCACCAAACTGGTGACCGTTCACGAACCGATTGCGTAAAGGACGAACGATGATTCCGGGAGAAATCAGGGCCGCCAGTGGTGACATCGAGATCAATGCCGGGCGCAAGACCGTGACCATGGAAGTGTCCAACAGCGGCGACCGGCCGATCCAGGTCGGTTCGCATTATCACTTTGCCGAAACCAATCCCGCGCTGCTCTTCGATCGCGAGGGCGCTCGTGGTTTCCGGCTCAATATCGCGGCGGGCACCGCTGTGCGTTTCGAACCGGGGCAGTCGCGAACGGTGGAACTGGTGGAGTACGCTGGCGCGCGCATCGTTTTCGGATTCCGCGCCGACGTCATGGGAGCGCTGTGATGGCAGGCAAGATCACAAGGCGCGCGTATGCCGAAATGTTCGGACCGACCACGGGCGACCGGGTCCGGCTCGCAGACACGGATCTCTGGATCGAGGTGGAACGCGATCACACAGTCTACGGCGATGAAGTCAAGTTCGGCGGCGGCAAGGTCATCCGCGACGGCATGGGCCAGAGCCAGCGCCGGGCAGCCGACGTTGCCGATACGGTGGTGACCAATGCGTTGATTGTCGATTACTGGGGCATCGTCAAGGCCGACATCGGCATCAAGGACGGGCGTATCAGCGCCATTGGCAAGGCCGGCAATCCGGACGTGCAGGCGGGTGTGGACATCATCATTGGCGCCGCGACGGAAATCATTGCCGGCGAAGGTTCGATCGTCACCGCCGGCGGCATCGATGCCCACATCCATTTCATCTGCCCGCAACAGATCGAAGAAGCACTGATGTCGGGTGTGACGACCATGCTCGGCGGCGGCACCGGCCCGGCGACCGGCACCAATGCGACGACTTGTACGCCCGGGCCTTGGCACATTGGCCGCATGTTGCAGGCAGCCGAGGCGTTTCCGATGAACCTCGGATTTCTCGGCAAGGGGAACGCCAGCCTTCGGCTGCCACTGCGCGAGCAGGTGGCGGCGGGCGCCATGGGCTTGAAGCTGCACGAAGACTGGGGCACGACTCCCGCGGCGATCGACAACTGCCTCGCGGTGGCCGATGAAATGGATGTTCAGGTGGCGATACACACCGACACGCTGAACGAATCCGGCTTCGTCGAGGACACGATTGCCGCGTTCAAGGGCAGGGCGATCCACACATATCACACCGAAGGCGCCGGCGGTGGTCATGCGCCCGATATCATCAAGGCGTGCGGCGAGAGCAATGTGCTCCCTTCGTCGACCAATCCGACACGGCCATACACGGTCAACACCATCGACGAGCACCTCGACATGCTGATGGTGTGCCATCACCTCGACCCCGGGATTGCCGAGGATGTCGCGTTTGCCGAATCGCGCATCCGGCGCGAGACCATTGCCGCCGAAGACATTCTTCACGACCTTGGCGCGTTCAGCATGATCGCCAGCGATTCGCAGGCGATGGGGCGCGTGGGAGAAGTCATTACGCGGACCTGGCAAACGGCGCACAAGATGAAAGTGCAGCGCGGCAGCCTGCCCGAAGACAAGCAGGATGCCGATAACTTCAGGGTCAAGCGTTACGTGGCCAAGTACACGATCAATCCCGCGATCACCCACGGCATCGCGCATGCGGTCGGTTCCATCGAAGCCGGAAAGCTGGCCGACCTCGTGCTCTGGAAGCCGGCGTTTTTCGGCGTCAAGCCGTCGCTGATACTGAAAAGCGGCGTGATCGCCGCAGCGGCCATGGGAGACCCGAACGCATCGATACCGACGCCGCAGCCGGTGCATTACCGGCCGATGTTCGGCGCCTATGGCGGATCCCTGAGCCGCGGATCGGTCACTTTCGTTTCGCAGGCCGCTCTGGAAAACGACATTGGCCGCTCGCTCGGGCTGCGCAAGACCGTGATGGCCGTGATGGATACGCGCAAGGTGAGCAAGAAGGACATGCGGCTCAACGACTATATGCCAACCATCGAGGTCGATCCGCAGAACTACCAGGTGCGGGCTGACGGTCAGTTGCTGACCTGTGAGCCGGCCGCCTCGCTGCCAATGGCGCAACGCTACTTCCTGTTCTGACCATGCTGGTGATATCAAAAGCATTGCCGCCCCAGTCCCGGTACGACGTCGAACTCGTGCTGCCCTTCGACCTGCGTCAGAAAAGCCGCTTGCGAACCACGCTTGCCGATGGCGAGGAGGTCGGATTGTTTCTCGAGCGCGGCCGTGTGCTGCGCGACGGAGACTGTCTGCAGGCTGACGACGGCCGCATCGTTCGCGTGCGTTCCAAAGCCGAAAAGGTGTTGCACGTTGTCTGCGCCAACGAAGCGCAACTGGTTCGCGTGGCCTACCATCTGGGCAACCGGCACGTCGCGCTGCAGGTCGGGGAAGGCTGGGTCCGCATCGCGGCCGACGACGTGCTCGCAGACATGATCAGGGGCCTTGGCGCGAAGGTGCAATCGCTGGAGGCGGCGTTCGAGCCGGAAGCGGGTGCCTATGGCGGGCATCATCACTCGCACGCTCCCGATGCGCACGGCCCGGAACAGGATGGCGCGCACCGGCATCGCGGTGTCATCCACCAGTTTGGTGATGGTGCGTCCGGCCCGGCGCGGGGCGTGACGGAACCGTGACAGCGCTTGATCTGACGAGACTGCTGCGCCTGTCCAGTCCGGCGTTGCCGGTCGGCGCTTTCAGCTACTCGCAGGGCCTGGAATGGGCAGTGGAGAGCGGCCAGGTAACGGACGAAGACTCTGCGCAACAATGGATCGGGTCGGTCCTGAATGCGGGCATGGCCCGTTTCGAGCTGCCCATGCTGGCCGCTTTCTTTCAGGCCTGGCACGACGGAGACTCCGCGCGCAGCGCCGCCTGAACGAAGAGTATCTCGCGTCGCGCGAGACTGCGGAATTGCGCGCCGAGTCGATTCAGATGGGTTCGGCACTCCTGGCCGTGCTGGAACACGATGGCGAGCACGAGGCGAACAGCCTGGCGCCGCTTGCCAGCATCGATTCGCCGGTTTTTCCCAACAGTTTCGCGTTCGCGGCGGCGCACTGGAAGCTCACGCCGCGCGACACCCTCGCCAGCTACGCCTGGTCGTGGCTGGAAAACCAGGTAACGGCGGCAATGAAACTGGTGCCGCTGGGACAGCGCGCCGGGCAGCGCCTGTTGGCGCGATTGAGCCCATCGTGCGCGCTGGCTGCCGAAGCGGCCATCGACCTGCCGCGGCAGGACTGGTCCAATTTCTCGCCGTTGTTCGCGATTGCCTGCAGCCGCCATGAAACGCAGTACACGCGGTTGTTCAGATCGTGAAGCCGGTCAAGAGCGGATTCATGACGAATCAAGGCGTTCACCGCGGAGGACGCCGAGGACGCGGAGAAGAATGAGATCCGACAGACAAACCACGGATTCGAACGAGCCATAGCCGGTCAAGAACAGCATTTTGGTATGGGCGTGCATGTATCCCGGTGCGATTTCGGGTTTATCCGGCGTTGCTCCGCGTTCATTGCGTCCTCTGCGGTGAGTGTTTTCAGTTGTACTTATTGGAGAATGAAATGAGCACGCAACCATTACGCGTGGGTATCGGCGGTCCGGTCGGTTCCGGGAAAACCGCGCTCACGCTCGCACTTTGCCGGGCCATGCGCGAGAACTACGAAGTGGCCGTCGTGACCAACGACATCTACACGCGCGAGGATGCCGAGTTTCTGGTTCGGCACGGCGCGCTCGAACCGGAGCGCATCATCGGTGTCGAGACCGGCGGCTGCCCGCACACGGCAATTCGTGAGGATGCGTCGATCAATCTCGAGGCGGTCGGCCGCCTCGCCAGCCGCTTCGGAAATCTCGATGTGGTGTTCGTTGAAAGCGGCGGCGACAATCTCGCTGCAACGTTTTCTCCGGAACTGTCCGACCTGACCCTGTACGTCATCGACGTTTCTGCCGGTGACAAGATTCCGCGCAAGGGCGGACCCGGTATCGTCAAGTCGGACCTTCTGATTATCAACAAGATCGATCTGGCACCGCTGGTCGGCGCGTCGCTCGAGGTCATGGATCGCGACGCGCGCAAGATGCGCGGAGAACGGCCGTTTCAGTTCAGCAATCTCAAGACCGGACAAGGCCTGGACGAGATCGTGCGTTTCATCGAGCAGCAGGGCATGCTGCAGGATCGACACGCGATGGTTTAGAGTACGGGCACTTTTCCTACCGGAACGTAGAATGGTGGCGCACAAGGCTCCTTCAAGGCTGACCCGTCGGGCCTGGCTGCGTCGGGTGATGGCGGCGTTGATGTCGGCTGCGTGCGCCAGCGGCCATGCACAGGACGCCCAACTGGGCGAGTTGGTCGGAAAGGCCGATGCGATCGTGGCCATCGAGGTCGCATTCGTGCCGTACGGCGATCTGGTGCTCGTCGGAGAAGTGTTGCACGGGCGCATGGTCGAACTTTCCAGCAGCACTGAGTTATTGGGTGCGTGTTTGCCGAGCAAGGCGGACGTGCGCGATCTGGCGCAGCAGGCGGGAAGCACGGCACAGCGCGGTGTGTATCAGAATGCCATTGAACGCGCCGGCTACAAGGCGGTCGCTTTCCTGAAACACGAAGCCGGGGCAAGCCGCGTGGTCTGTGACGAAGGCACTTTTTCGACGGTGAACTGGGAGGCCGATCCGCGTTACGCGGCGTGGCGTGCCCGGTTGCAAAACGTGATCGACGCTGAGGAAAGGTAATCTTGCCCAATGCTGTTTTTGCACCGTCCACAATTGCACCATCCACGAACAAACAATCCCCGCGAAACGGGTTAGCAACAGGAGGAAGAATGTCTGAACATGTTTACAGGTTGATCGGAGTCTGCCTGACCGGGATCATGGCCCTGGCGGCGGTGCCGGCCAGTGCCGCCGGCACTGCGGCCCTGATCGACGAAGCCATGCATGGAGCGCATCGCTCGGATGCCTACAAGGCGCGTAACGAGTACCGTCATCCAAAGGAAACGTTGCTGTTTTTCGGGCTCAAGTCCGATATGACGGTAGTCGAGATCACGCCCGGCGGCGGCTGGTACTCGGAAATTCTCGCTCCGGTGTTGCGAAACAACGGAAAGTACTACGCGGCAAGCTATCGGATTACCGGGCAGTCTCCCGAATTCTTCCGGAGCATGGACAAGAACTACCGCGCCAAGCTCGCATCTGCGCCAGACATTTACGACAAGGTCGAGCTGGTTTACTTCGACGCGATGGCGCCGGTATTCGCACCGGACGGCTCGGCAGACATGGTTTTGACCTTCCGTAACGTACACAACTGGGCCAAGAGCGGCAGGGCGGAGTTGATGTTTGCCGGCTTTGCCAAAGCCCTCAAGCCGGGCGGCATTCTCGGAGTGGTCGAACATCGGGCGAGGCCGGGAACGCCGTTCGACCGGCAGGTCGAGTCAGGCTACATGACGGAAGAGTACGTGATTGAAACGGCGCGCAAGGCCGGCTTTCGCCTGCTCGAAAAATCGGAAATCAACGCCAATGACAAGGACACAACCGATCATCCGGGCGGTGTGTGGAATCTGCCGCCCAACCTGCGCGGCGTAGCCGAAGCGGATATTCCGAAGATGAAGGCGATAGGAGAGTCAGACCGGATGACGCTGAAGTTCGTGAAAGACTGAATGCCGCCGAAATGCAACGCCGTGTGAAGCGGCGATGCGCTCCTGCCGATAACGGCAGGAAATCAGGATTTGCCGGCGCTGGTCCCGGTCCGGCCAGGGAACGTACGCGCAGGCACAGGTAGGCAGCGTACTGCAAGGGAAGCTATGATGCGGGCTTTTCAGCTCGCGGGTGTGTGCCGCGTGTCCACCAAGGTCGCCACGTGTTAACCGATATCGAAATCGCCCAACAGGCAAAACTCAGACGCATCGCCGGTCTGGCAGCAGAAAGACTCGGCATTCCCGAAGACCAGATCGAACCCTACGGTCATTACAAGGCGAAGCTCTCACCCGAATTTCTGGCCGGTTTGTCCGCCAAACCGGACGGCAAACTGATACTCGTTACGGCTATCAGTCCAACGCCGGCCGGCGAAGGCAAGACCACGACCACCGTTGGACTCGGTGATGCGCTCAACCGCATCGGCAAGAACGCCGTGATCTGCCTGCGAGAGCCCAGCCTCGGTCCGGTTTTCGGCATGAAGGGCGGGGCCGCCGGCGGCGGTTATGCGCAGGTCGTGCCGATGGAAGACATCAATCTGCATTTCACCGGCGATTTCAACGCCATCCAGCTTGCCAACAATCTGCTGGCCGCGATGCTCGACAACCACATCCATCACGGCAACGAGTTGGACATCGACGCGCGGCGCATTGCCTGGCGCCGCGTGCTCGACGTGAACGACCGTGCCCTGCGCTCGCTGGTCGTTTCGCTCGGCGGCCCGGGAAACGGCTTTCCGCGCGAAGATCGCTTTGACATCGTTGTTGCATCCGAGGTGATGGCGATCCTTTGCCTCGCCGAGTCAATGGCGGACCTGAAGCAGCGGCTGGGCAGGATCGTGGTTGCCTATACGCGAGACAAGCGCGCGGTGCGCGCCAGCGACCTGCACGCCGAAGGCGCGATGGCGGTGTTGCTCAAGGACGCAATCAAGCCCAATCTGGTGCAAACGCTGGAGAACAATCCGGCGATCGTGCATGGCGGGCCGTTCGCCAACATCGCTCACGGGTGTAATTCCGTTATTGCGACCCGCGCGGCACTCAAGCTGGGAGAGTATGTCGTCACCGAAGCCGGTTTCGGTGCCGATCTGGGCGCCGAGAAATTCGTCGATATCAAGTGCCGCAAATCAGGCTTGCGCCCCGACGCCTGCGTCATCGTCGCAACGGTCCGTGCGCTCAAGTACCACGGCGGCGTGGAGCGCGCCGACCTGAGCGAAGAAAACCTGGCGGCGCTCGACAAGGGCTTTGCCAATCTGGAGCGGCATGTGCGCAACGTGCGTGACGTGTTCGGGCTTCCGTGCGTGGTCTCGATCAACCATTTCACCCATGACACGGATGCCGAGCTGAGGCTGCTGGAAAAAAAGTGCATGGCGCTGGACGTGCCCGTCGTGGTGGCGCGTCATTGGGCAGAAGGCGGTGCCGGTGCGCAGGCGCTGGCGCACAAGGTGGTCGAATTGGCCGAATCGGGCAAAGCCGATTTGCAGTTCGTCTATGAAGATGACGTCCCGCTGGTGATGAAAATCGAGGCGGTTGCAAAACGTGTCTATGGCGCCGTCGGTATCAAGCTCGACAGCAAGGCGCAACAACGGCTCGACGAACTGGAAAGGGAAGGATACGGACACTTCCCGGTGTGTATTGCCAAGACGCAGTATTCGTTCTCCAGTGACGCGACGCGGCGCGGCGCACCTGACGGGCACACGCTTGCGGTTCGCGAAATCCGGTTGTCGGCAGGTGCCGAGTTCGTTGTCGCGGTTTGCGGTGAGATCATGACCATGCCGGGTTTGCCGAAGGTGCCCGCGGCAAATCGCATCGACCTGGACGACAGCGGCAAGATCGTCGGGCTGTTCTAGACGGCGTACCGGGTGCCGGCGGAAACCCGCCGCCGGTGCGGTAAACTGCACCGGCGCAAGCCAAGACATCCAACCAGCCAGGCATCACTTGAACCGGTATTCCGCCTTGTCAGCCAATTTCAAATCGACCACCGCGCTCTCTGTTTCCGAAGGCGACAGCACGGCACCACAGGATCTGTTCTGGCTCGAACAGAACATTCCCTGCCAGGTCGCCTGTCCGGCCGGGACGGACATTCCCGGTTACCTCGAAGCGGTCTACCAGGGCCGGTTCCAGGAAGCCTACGAGATCAATTTGCGTGACAACGTTTTCCCGGCGATTCTCGGGCGCGTCTGTTCCCGTCCCTGCGAAGATGCCTGCCGTCATGGGCGCGAAGGCAACGGGGAACCGGTTGCAATCTGTTTTTCCAAGCGTTCCGCGGCGGATTTTGCCGGCTCGCAGCCGGTCGTGCTGCAACCGTTGTTTCCTGCGAGCGGGAAGCACCTGGGTGTCATCGGCGCCGGGGTTGCCGGACTGGCGGCGGCGCGTGACCTTGCCTTGTTCGGACACCGGGTCACGGTCTACGAGAAGCATGCCCGTCCCGGCGGCATGCTCAATCAGGGCATTCCGGCGTTTCGCTTGCCGAGGGACATCATCTCGCGCGAGATCGCACAGATCGCCGCACTCGGCGTCGTCATCCGCTGTGGGGTGGATGTCGGGCGCGACGTCGATGTCGAGGAGTTGCTGGCAAGCCATGACGCGCTCGTTCTGGCCGCGGGTACGCTGCGTCCGAATATTCCAACAATTGCCGGAACGCAACTGCAGGGCGTGGAGCACGGATTACAGTTTCTGCTCGACGTGAACGAAAACGGGCGCACGAAGATCGGAAAACACGTCGCGGTGATCGGCGGCGGGTATACGGCGATGGACTGTGCGCGTACGGCGGTCCGCCTTGGGGCGCAGACTGCGGTTTATTATCGCCGCGGCCGCGAGGACATGGTGGTGCTGCCCGGTGAGGTCGAGGAATTGCTCGCCGAGGGTTCGGCGCTGCACAATCAGTGCGCGCCGCTCGGCTTCGGCGGGTACGAGCAGGTCTCCGGCGTGAAGTTTGTCCGAACCGAAGCGGGGAAGGCCGACAGCAAGGGGCGGCGACTGCCAGAGGAAGTGCCGGGGAGCGAGTTTCTGGCTGAAGCCGACAACGTCATCCTGGCAACCGGGCAGTTTCCGCAAACATCCTGGCTGGGCGCAGGATTACGGTCCCGCATGGTTGCCGGGGACGGTTGGCTCAACACCGGGACGGCTTTCCGCACCGCGCATGAAAAGCTTTTTGCCGCAGGGGACTTCGTGCTTGGCGCCACCACGTTGATTCAGGCCATCGGCCATGCGCGTGATTGCGCCAGGGCAGTCGATGCGTACGTGACCGGCGAGGCGCGCATCCGAACCATTGCGCGGGCGGACAAGCCGTTCCAGTCGAAGACGGCCGGGGGGCGGACGACCGGACGTTCTGCCGGCATGAATGTCATCCCGATTCACCCGATGCCGTCGTTGCCGCCCGATCAGCGAATCGGCAATGCGGAAGTGGAAACCGGTTACGACAGTGACACGGCAAAAGAAGCGGCCGGGCGTTGCTACCTGTGCCATTACAAGTTCGAGATTATCGATTCGAAGTGCGTGCTCTGCGACGAATGCCTGAAGGTCAAACCGGTTCCCGGGTGCATTGTCGAAGCCGCCGGCGTGGAACGCGACGATCACGGACGCATCATCGGTTATCGCCCGGTTGAAAGCGGGGCGACCGATTCCCTTTACTACAACCGGTTGTGGATCGATCAGGACCAGTGCGTTCGCTGCGGGCAATGCGAAGCGGTATGCCCGGTGAACGCGATCACGATCCAGAAGGTCAGCCGGTTGGATCAGACTGCCTGACTGACGCCGCCCGGCTGTCGCCGCGAGGAGACTTTGCCGCAACGCAGCTTCCCATCCTTCGATGCTGCGCATATACTTTGCCGGTTGAAGTGGAGGCCGCGCCTCTGGCCGGTTTCCGGTAACAAGGCGGTAACTTTGTGCGGAGCAGAAAGTGGCACTCATACTGGCTGTAGACATGGCTGGCGTGCCGAGCAGGTGGTTGGTGGTCGAAGACGCGATCACCTATTACGCGCGGCATATGGTGGCGTGGTCGCTGGGTGATGTGGTGGCGACCTATCACGGCGGTTACTCGCGCGTTACCGGCGACCGGTCGGAACTGTCGACGCGCAGCATCATCTCGATCAAGGGTGCCGTGGACTTCAACAAGCGCACCCAACAGCCGCACCTTTCCAACACCGCGTTGTTTTCCCGTGACCGGCACGTGTGTGCCTACTGTGGAAGCCGTTACCGGGAAAGAGATCTGTCGCGCGATCATGTCAATCCGGTGCACGCCGGCGGCGAGGACCGCTGGATGAACGTGGTGACCGCATGCCGTTCGTGCAACATCCGCAAGGGCGGGCGCACGCCGGAGGCGGCCCATATGCCGCTGCTGTACCTGCCGTACGTCCCCAACCGGTACGAGCATCTGATCCTGCAGAACCGGCGCATCCTGCAAGACCAGATGGAGTACCTGATGGTGAAGGTGCCAAAGTCCAGCCGTTTGCACGGCTGAACGGGAAAAACCGGTCCAGCCGTTTGCACGGCTGAACGCGAAAAACTGCCGCGGCCGCTATATTGCGGCTGTGTGCAGTTCTGGCAGGATGGTCATTCCGAAGTCCGGGTTTTCACTCCCTGGCAAGCCGTATGTGTCCATATTTCAGGGCGCTTGACGGTGCGGGCTGAACTGTTTGGCCCAGGCAATGTTCTAATGATGGTCGTTGCGATGATTTCAACGGATGTGGAGTTAACTTGTTTGATCTGAAAAAACTTCTGGCGTTTTGTGCCGTCGTGCTCGTGGTAAGCGCCTGCCAGTCCAACCCGATCACGGGCCGTTCCCAGTTCATTATCGTGTCGGAGGAATCGGCGATCAGCCAGTCCGCAACGGCGTACGCGGCCGTGCTCAAGCCGCTCGCCGACGAAGGCAAAGTGAACAATGATCCGGTTGTGGTCAAGCGCATCGAGACCATTACCAGCCGGCTCGTGGCGCAGGCAATCGCCTATCGTCCGGAAACCGAGTCGTGGGACTGGTCGGTGCGGGTAATCGACGACCCGGAGACGGTCAATGCCTGGTGCATGGCCGGCGGACGGATGGCGATCTACACCGGCTTGATCGACAAGCTGAACGCCACGGACGATGAGATCGCTCAGGTGATGGGTCACGAGATTTCCCATGCCTTGCTGGCCCACACGGCGGAGAAGATGTCGCGTGCGATGGCCATGCAGATCGGACTGATCACCGCCACGGTAGCGGCTCCGAATGATTCGCAGGGACAGCTCGCCGTGACCGGCGCGGCGCTGGCGGCGGTCGTCGCGCTCGAGTTGCCCAACAGCCGCACGGCGGAAAGCGAGGCCGATGTCGTCGGCATCGAAATCGCAGCCAAGGCGGGCTACGACCCCCGTGCCGCCGAAACGCTCTGGACCAAGATGGCCGAGGTCGGGGGCAGCGGCGATTCGCGTTTTGATTTTCTGTCGACCCACCCGGCGCCCGTCAAGCGCATGGAAACCTTGCGGGATCTGGCGCCGCAGATGATGCCCTATTACCAGGACAAATCACCCCGCCCGACGTTTCCGATCAACGTATCGAACGACGTTCCGCAGTAGCGCCGCCAGCCCCGACCCGCTGCGCGATGCGGTTGGTTGTGCAAGACGTGGGCAGCGTGCCCACGCCCCGCAAGCGTGATCAGGATGACTGCCCGCGAACGCGGGGTGGCCGGCATGCGATATCCTCTGTCGCCAGAACTTCAAGCTATCCGGAACCTGCCTGATGAAATCAACAATAGACATTGAGTTCCCCGGCTCGCACGGGCTGACACTCGCAGCCCGGCTGGACCTGCCCCAGGGCAAGCCGATCGCGTACGCATTGTTCGCCCACTGCTTTACCTGTTCGAAAGACAGCAAGGCGGCCTCTTACATCAGCAGTTCACTGGCGGCTGCGGGCATTGCGGTGCTGCGCTTCGATTTCACCGGGCTTGGCGGCAGCGAAGGCGATTTTTCCAACACGGGGTTTTCTTCGAATGTCGGGGATCTGGTGGCCGCCGCGGACTTTCTGCGCACCGAATACGAAGCGCCCAGGTTGCTGGTGGGTCACAGCCTTGGCGGTGCGGCGGTACTTGCCGCTGCCACGCGCATCGATGAAGTTGCAGCGATCGTTACCGTCAACGCGCCGGCAGATCCGGCGCACGTCATCCATAACTTCGGATCGTCGCTCGAGGAAATCGAGTCAACCGGCGAGGCGAAGGTGTCGCTGGGTGGGCGGCCATTCGTTATCCGCAAGGCTTTCATCGAAGACGCGCGTTCCCAGAACGTCAATAAAATCCTGCCGAACCTGCGCCGTGCCTTGCTGGTGATGCATGCGCCGCATGACAAGATCGTCGACATCTCCAATGCCCAGGAAATCTTTGTCCCGGCCAAGCATCCGAAGAGCTACATTTCGCTGGACGATGCCGATCATTTGCTGAGCCGGCGCGACGACGCGCTGTATGCCGGGATGGTGATGGCGGCCTGGGCGGCACGCTATCTGCCGCCGAGGGTCGAAACGCAATCTCAGCAAAGCGGAAAGGGTGACGTCCTGGTAACGGAATCCGGCGATGGAAAGTACGCGCAAACGATCAATGTCGGCCGTCATTGGTTACGCGCTGACGAGCCGCAGTCTGTTGGCGGAGACGACAGCGGCCTGACGCCTTATCAGTTGTTGTCGGCTTCGATCGGTGCGTGCACGTCGATGACTTTACGCATGTACGCCGATCGAAAAAAGTGGTCGCTTGGCCGTATTTCGGTTCGCGTGCATCACGAAAAAATTCACGCAAAGGATTGTGCCGAGTGCGAGAACAAGGAAGGGCGGGTCGACCGCATTGCGCGCGAGATCGAGGTTGAAGGCGAACTGACAACAGAACAGCGCGAGCGTTTGCTGGAAATCGCCGACAAGTGCCCCGTGCACAGGACGCTGCACTCACCGGTTATCGTTACTTCGAGACTGGTTTAGCCTGCAACGGCGACCGGACTGGACGGAAAACGGTGAAGCTCTCGATCAAGGTCGTGCCGGGTTCTTCGAGAGAAGATATTGCCGGCTGGCTTGGCGGTGAACTGAAAGTCCGTGTCCGGCAGGCGCCGGAGGCAGGCAAGGCCAACGATGCGGTGAGACGCTTGCTGGCGAAGACGCTGCAACTTTCCGTGGACGACATCCGGATCGTTTCCGGTGCGGCGTCACCGCACAAGACCATCGAAATCAGCGGCGTGAGTGAACGTGAGTTGCGTTCGAGGCTGCCCGCAGAAAAAAAGTAGCAAGGGCGCCAGCCTGCGGTGGATTGCCAAAACCGGTTGCGGCCACCGGACCCGGTCGCAGGCGACAGCGGGTCCTTTCGCAACGGCAATACTTACCGGCCGGAATCTCTGGCGTGATCCGGCCGCCTGCTTCCTTACTTCGGCAATTGCTTGAACATTTCCGTGACGACGTAGTTCAGACGCAGCTTGGCGATTTTTTGGTCGTTGCCCTGAATCTCGCCCACCGCGACCGCGGCCCAGGTAACGATCTCTGTCTTGGAGTCCATCAATGCAACAACCAGCGCGCCCTCGGGAACGTTCTCCAGGACGCTCACCTTGTTCTCGGGGTCTTCCTTGAATTTCATCATTGCCATGTCGACGCCGAGCGCATAAGCGACCAGCATGTCCGGATTGACACGCGTCTCGGATTTGCCGAGTTTGCGCAATTCCCGGCTAATGAGAAATTCGATCTCGGCATCGGCGTCAAATCCTTGTGGCTCCCACTTGCCTTCGGGATCGTTGAGGATTAATGCCGATCCCAACATCGCGTAAGTCTTGTAGCCGCTGAAATTGATCGTCGGATCTGCTTCCGTTTCGATCTGGATATCGTCTTTCGGAAACGTTGCGCAGCCGGCGATCAGCAAGCCAAGCATCATGACGAGGGCGAGAGATAATTTTTTCACTGACGGCTCCTTTTGTTTCGTTGTCGGCCCGGACTTGAACACAACAGACACCGTCCGGAAGCGTCGAGATTATAACCGCATCGCTTCCGTGAAAACCCGATCCGGGTGAGTGCGTTGTTGCCTCCGCATTCTGCCGGTGCACAATGGACCTGTCCCGGCCGGGATGCCGCCAGGCCGAGTGCGGACGCATGTCATGCGGAGACGGCCGCCCGGGCGATGGCGTCCAGCGCTTTTGCCAGTTTTCCGACAACAGGACACTCATTCGCACCGTGGCGGCGGGCGATGAATGCCGGATCGTTGTAGCCGAGCCAGACCTGCCCGGAGGCGTCCTCCCACACCAGCATCTTGAGCGGCAGGTCGATCCCCACGGTCTGTTGGCACTGCATGAACGGCGTGCCGCCCTTCGGATTGCCGAACACGAGGAGCATCGTCGGACGTAACGCAGCGCCGGCTTTGGCCGCACCAGCGGCGTGGTCGATGCGCGCGAAGATGTTGAGATCGCGTTTCGCCACCTCCAGCTCCAGGCGCTGCATGGTTTCCCCGGCACTGTAGGGGCTCCTGATCGCAACCAGTCCGTCCACAGCTTCGGCCGGAGTTGCTTCCGCAGTTCCTTCCGCTGTGACGGCGAACACCACGCAGGACATGAGGGCGAGCGCCAAAACTTTACTTGCAAGCTGCATCAAAACCTCCTCTGGTTGGCGGGCGGCTTTCAAACGTTGTGTTTATGAACCGACTGGTCGGTCGATGTCAAATGCGGGAACCCGGCGAGCGGCGATACAAACGCGATGCAATGCAGGAAGATGTTTCGTCAGCGGGGCGGCGATGAATTCAGGCATGCTGCAGCGTCTTGCCGCCGGTGCCGGCTTCAAAACGCGCACGCGCCGCTCACGCCTCCTGACCGGATGGTCCGTGGCGAAACCGGACACGTTTCGAACGGATGACTGATGAACGAGCGAGGCAGGCTCCGGAAGAGCCTCTTGCGCAGAAGCGCGGGTGTGGACCGGACGGCCCCCGGTCTGCAGCCGCTAGCGCTTGCCAGAGCCGCCCATAATGCCTCCGAGGACGCCGCGCAGGATCTTCCTGCCGATCTGGTTGCCGACGGTGCGCGCAGCTTGCTTGGCCATCGTTTCCAGCATGCCCTGTCGGCGACTGGTACCCAATACCCAGTCCTTTAGCAGATTGCCGCTTTCCACTGACTTCTCTACGGCCGTCTTCTTCGAATCCAGCGCGGCCTCTTTTTCCAGTGTGTTTTTGGCGAGGATCTCGAACGCCGATTCGCGGTTCACGCTTGCGTCGTACTTGCCGCTCACCGGGCTGCGTGCCCGTACGGTTGCTCTTTCTTCAGCAGTGATCGCGCCCATCCGGCAGCGGGGCGGACTGATCAGCGTGCGTTCAACCGGCATCGGAATGCCTTTTTCCTGGAGAGTGGAGACCAGTGCTTCCCCGACTCCCAGTTGCGATATCACGTTGGCGACGTCGAGTTTCGGATTGGCAACGAATGTCTCCGCTGCGGTTCGGACCGCTTTCTGATCGCGCGGCGTGTAGGCACGCAAGGCATGTTGCACGCGGTTGCCGAGCTGGCCAAGGATTTCGTTCGGTACGTCATCCGGAAACTGCGTGCAGAAGTACACACCGACGCCTTTTGAGCGAATGATGCGAACCACCTGCTCGACGCGCTTGCGCAGCATCGGCGGTGCGTCATCGAAGAGCAGGTGTGCCTCGTCGAAGAAAAACACCATTTTCGGTTTGTCGAGATCACCGACTTCCGGAAGATTCTCGAACAGCTCCGACAGCAGCCAAAGCAGGAAACTCGAATACAGCCTCGGCTTCATCACGAGTTGATCGGCAGCGAGAATGCTGACGATGCCGCGGCCGCTCAGGTCGGTACGCATCAGGTCACCGAGTTCCAGCGCCGGTTCGCCAAAGAACCGGTCGGCTCCTTCGCGTTCCAGCGCCAGCAGGGCACGCTGAATCGCACCTACCGACTGGGAACTGACCAGGCCGTAGTCTTTGGAGATTTCCTTGCGATTGTCCGCGACGAATCCGAGCAGTGCGCGCAAGTCGTCGAGGTCGAGCAGCAGCAGGCCCTGATCGTCGGCCAGCTTGAATACGATCTGCAGGACGCCTTCCTGCGTGTCGTTCAGTTCGAGAATGCGCCCAAGCAGGGTCGGGCCCATTTCAGTGATCGTCGTGCGTACCGGATGCCCGGACTTGCCGTACAGATCCCAGAACAGCACCGGGCAGGCTTCGTTGGCATAGCCCTCGATCCCGATCTGCTGGACGCGCTCGCGGATTCTGTCGTTCATGGTGCCGGGCATCGCCAGTCCGGATACGTCGCCTTTTACATCTGCCATGAACACCGGCACGCCCAGGCGTGAAAATCCCTCCGCCAACACCATGAGCGATATCGTCTTGCCGGTACCGGTGGCGCCGGCGATGAGTCCGTGACGGTTGCCGTACCTGGCGACCAGATTAACCGGTTGTTCGCCCTTGCCAATCAGAATCCTGTCCACGCATCAAGTCCTTTTCGAGATGTGAGCCTTGCCCCGCGCGTAACGTTATCCGCCGGCAAGCGCGAGTCGAAGCCGTAGAGCCGGCTGCAGTGCATTATTCCTGATCGTCGCGCGGCCCGACCCAAAAGTGCGGGTTATGCGCGATTTCCCACAGATGGCCGTCGGGGTCGCGAAAGTAGCCGCTGTATCCGCCCCAGAATACCTTCCGGGGTTGTTTTACCATGGTCGCGCCGGCAGCGACCGCCTGTTTCATCACCGCATCGACTTCGTCTTCGGAGTCCACATTGTGCGCCAGCGCAAAGCCTGCAAAGCCGCTGCCCTCGGCCGGCACCGCGGCATCTTCGGCCAACGCCTCTCGCCCGTACAGGCCCAGCCAGCTCCCGTTCAGCGTAAAGAACGCCACCGTCGGCGGCGACTCCATGCGGGGAAATCCAAGACCTTGTTCATAGAAACGCACAGCCTTCGCCAGATCGCGAACGCCGAGGGTGATCATGCTGATGCGCGGTTTCATCGTACGTGCTTCCATCAAAGGCGGGCAGCAGCACGCCGTTGCCCGGCCATCGGGGTTGCGTGCGGCTTTCGCCGTCGCTGGTACGGTGAAACGGATCCTTTCATCAATCGGATTGCCGGTACCAGCGGACGGTGCGTTCAATACCCGTGTCAATTGGCGTCGGGTGCAAGCCCGAGGTCGCGTTCAATGCGGCTGGCGTCGACGACAAACGGGTGCGTGAACTGGTACATCATCTCCACCGAGGCCCGTGCCTGGGGGATGAACAAACCCGCGAGCCGCATCATGAAAGGAGATATGACCGAGAAACGCGGCGCTGATACCAGGGACCCGGCCGGCGGCTTCGACCATCTCGCCTTGCGTGACGGGCGGGGCATGCGGTGCGATCCAGAGTTTCCCGAAGGCATCCTCGCGCGTGCCGAGTGTGGCCGCCGCCAGGCCGACATCCTCGATGTAGGCGAACGAATGCGGCTGTGTCGCGGAGCCGCTCAGCTGCGCTTTCTTGCCGGCGACGAGATTACCGAACACCATCCGGCCCATTGCCGACAAGGTCACGCCGGGTCCGTAATAATCGCTCGACCGCAATGCCGCGGTGCGAACGTCGCCGCGCCGGTGCGCCTGCATCACCTGTTCCGCCATCCTGGCGCGCAGTTCTCCCTTGCGCGACCGGGGGCTTGGAGGCGACTGTTCCGTAATCGGCTCCGTCCCGTCGTACATGTAGAGGTTTTCGATCGAGACGTAGCGCGCGCCAACAGCGCTTGCTGCGGCGAGCGCGGCTGCTTGCAGCGCGGGGAACTTCTGTGCCCACTCATGGTAGGGCGGATTGAGTGCCTGGTAGATCGCGCTCGCGCCCTCGGCCGCTTCCCTTGCCTGTGCCGGGTCCGACAAATCGGCTGCACCGATCTGGACATCGGCGGGCATCAAGGCGGGGCGCTGGCCACTGCGGTTGACGGCCCGAACGCGGATTCCGAAGCCGCGCAGTGCGCGCGCAACCCAGCAGCCGACCGGACCGGTTCCAAAAATGACGTGCAATCCGTTGCTTACCATATCGATCGTGTATTACGCCGGTTTCTGGTTGCGCCCTCGTTGCAGAGACGACATTGGCACGGAAGCTGCAGCCATTTGTGGGACAGGCGGATCTTCGCGGGAGATTGCGATGTTGCCAGAGACGACAGGCAAGTGGAATCGGGAATCGCACGCGAACCAAATGCGAGCGGCCCGCACTAATCGACCTGTGATGGCAAAATCCGGAACACACGAGCGGCTTTTCGCGCGCTGCGTACTTCTGACCGCTACGCTGTTTCTCGCCTGCGTACTGAACGCGCGCGCCGATCATGGCGCGCCGGCGACGGCCACCGTCTACGGTGCGCAGGTGGCGGCGATCGCGGAGGAGAACGCCTTGCTCAGGCAAATCGGCCGGCCCGGACAATCTCAATGAACTGGCGCAACGCATGCTCGGTGCCATCGAGGCATGGTCGCCGTACGACACGGACGTGCGTTTGCCTGTTGTGAAAGCGATGCCGTTACGGGACATGCAGGAACGCCTGTGCGGCGGGCCGTGCACCATCCGCGCAGCCTATGTTCCTGGCGAAGGGGTGTACATCGACGCGGCGATGCGCCCGCTCACCGACCGCTATCACCAGTCGATCCTGTTCCACGAACTGGTCCATCATGTGCAATTCGAGAACGGCAGCCATGCCGGGCACGGTGACTGTCATCGTTGGAGCAGGCGGGAGTCGGAAGCCTATGCGCTGCAAAACCGCTTCCTGTTCGCGCTTGGGCTGTCTGCGGGCGCATTGAATCCCGGCAAGGTTTGCGCGCCGGCGTAGGTTTGCCTGCGGCACTGGCCGGGGAGGGTGTCGCGGCAGCCGGTTCGTGCTCTTGCGTCCGGTTTTTCTACCGGGCCCGGCTATGCTTCAGCCAGGCATGCATGAACCAGCCGATCAGTATCCCTGCGGCGAGTACCAGGAACATCAGCAGCGAGCGCGATAACTGCATCGACCAGAACAGAAACTGGATTTCCACGACCGCCACGTTCTGGATAATGAACAGGACCACGGCGCCAAGCAGCACCAACACAAGCAACAGTTTCGCGTTCACGGTTTGAATCTCACAAGATTGTCTTTCGAAGCGGAGTCGTCATGTCAAAGCTTACCGTTTATCGCCGGCAAGCGGCAACGCCTGACCGCGACCTCGCGCGCTGTTGCGCTGCGCCGTGCATGCCGCCGCAGAGAGAATCCTGACCGATCGACGATGAATCAATTCGGCTCATAATCGATTCGATTCATAATCAAATGGCGCTGCAGTCTCCGTCATCACCTGCATCGGCACCCGCGCTTTTTCGGCCGCTTTGCGCTGCGCGTCGGTCCCGAGCTGTGCTTCCATGTAGGTGCCGAGGTAACGCCCGCGGTTGACGATGTTCCGGCCAACGGGCAGTCGCCTTGCCTCGAATCGTTGCAGCGCTGTCGCGAGATCGTCGGCGTCGTCGAGCGACTCCGCCAGCGCCAGCGCGTCGCCCGTTCCCTTGGGCACACCCATGGCCACATGCGGACGTATCGCAAAGGCGGCATCGCCGATGATCGCGACGCGGCCAAAAGCCATGCAGGGCGGTTCGATGTCCATGATGGGCTGAAAGAAATGTGTCCGCGCCCTGGCAATCGCTTCGGCGAACTGGGGGGCGAGCACGTGCCGGGCAGTATCGATCATTTCGTCTCGCAGTCGTGTGCTCAGCAATGCCGGCGGGATTCCGTTGCGATGGTACTTGCCGCTGTCGTCGGTCAGGAAGCGGGGCAGTTCTCCGGACTCCTGCACCGGGTGGTACCACACCACGTTGTACTGGCGGTGCCCCGGTTGCTTGCTGTGATCCGGTCCGGGCACGGGGTAGGCGATGCCTTGCTGGCCCGGTGCCACGCACACCGTGTAGCAATTCATCAGGCGTTCGAAGCGGGATGCATCCAGCGCCTGTTCGTCGGTAAGGCAGCGCCACGCGACATAGCCGGCATAGTGCGGTTGCAGATCGGCCAGTAACCGCGCGCGCACGGTCGATCGCAATCCGTCCGCGCCGATCAGCAGGTCACCGGTCACGCGCTGCCCGTCGGAAAATACCGCCGTGACTTCCCGGTCATTTTGCTCGATGTTTTCGAGCGTCATGCCGCCGTGATAGCGATCCGCCGGAAAGATGCTGCGCATCGATTCATAGAGGCGGCCCCACGACGTCATGGCCTGCCTGAACGGGCGCTCGGCTACGATGTCGCCATGTTTGTCGAGCGCGATGCGTTCCTGCAGCATGATGCCGAGTGATTCCTCGGTTTCGTCGGCGCCGGCCGCGCGGAAATTTTCCACCAGTCCCGGCAGGATGGTGATCCCGGCGCCGCGCCCTTCGAGGTCGCCGGTTGCGCGCTCGAACACCTGCACGTCCCAGCCGCGGCGGTGAAACAGGTTGCCGGCCATCAGCCCGCCAATCGATCCGCCGATAATCAGTACCCGTGCCTTCATGCCCGGATGCCCCCTGTGGTTTGGTGATGCGTCATCATTTCTGTTCGCCAATACCCGCCTGGCGTGCCGTCAGCTTGACGGCTGCCATGTAATCTTCATCGCCGAATCCTTCGCCCACCAGTACCTGCATCAACTGGCGCGTGTTGGCAGTCAACGGCATCGGTACGCCGTGCGAGCGGGCCAGCGCGAGCATCAGGTCGATGTCTTTCAGTATCAGCCTGGCGCTCATCGTGGCGGTGTAGTCGTGTTCTTTCAGCGCCGCGATTTTTATCTTCAGCCAGGGTGAGGCCAGTGTGCTTTGCGCCAGCGTGTCGAGCATCGCGTCCCAGTCGAGTCCGCCCTTGCGTCCCAGCGCCAGTGCTTCGGCCATGGTCTGGGCGAGATTCACCACCAGTGCGTTGACGACGAGTTTCATCACGCGCGCCTGTTCACCCGCGCCGAGATACACCTGGCCCTTGCTGAAGGTCTCGACCAGCGGTCGCACCTTGTCCCAGGCCGCAGCCGGGCCTGAAACCATTGCCGTGACCTCGCCTTTGCGTGCCGACGCGGCATTGCCCGAGATCGGTATGCGCAGGTAGTCGATGCCGGCGCGCTGTGCTTCGGCCGCCACCTGTTCCGAGACCTCGGATGACACCGTGCTGGTGTCGGCGAATATGCAACCGGCAGCCGCATTTGCCAGCACGCCGCCGGGCCCGAGTGCGATGCTGCGCAAGGCATCGTCGTCCGACACGGACGAGAACACGACCTGGGCATCGCGCACGCAGGCGGCAACGTCGAGCGCGTCGCGTGCGCCGAGCGCGACCAGCTTCTGGCGGCTCGCCGCGGTGCGCGAATACACGGTGAGCGGATATCCGGCTTCGAGCAGAAAACCCGCCATCGGCACGCCCATGCGGCCTGCCCCGATCCATGCGATGTGCAATTTCGATTTCATCGATGTCTCCTTACAAACCCAGATAGTGGCGCTGCACGAGTTCGCTGTCGTGCAACTCCTGGAGGTTGCGGCCCTCGAAAGCGATCTCGCCGTGCACGATGATGTAACCGCGGTCGGCGATCCGGCTGGCTTCGTGGAAATTCTGCTCCGCCATCAGGACGGTGAGATCGAAGCGGCGTTTGAGTTCGGCGATGACGTCGATCATCTGCGCCACCAGTAGCGGCGACAGGCCGGAGGAGGGCTCGTCGACGAGCAGCAATCGGGGCGAGGACATGATGGCGCGCGCAATGGCGAGCATTTGCTGCTGGCCCCCGCTCATGCTGCCGGCGGCCTGGCGAGCGCGTTGGCGCAGCACCGGAAACGCTTCATGGCAGAACGCAAGGTTCTCGTCGATCTTCTCCCGCGCCCCCGGGCGAAACGCACCGAGCAGCAGGTTCTCTTCCACGGTGAGCTTGGGGAACAAATGGCGGCCTTCGGGCACCATCGATACGCCAAGCGCGACGATCTCCGGCGTGCTCATCGTGCACAGGTCGAACGTTTCGTCGTCCAGTTGCAGGCCGATGGTTCCCCTTGCCGGGCGCACCAGGCCGGTCAGGCACTTGAGCAGGGTGCTCTTGCCGTTGCCGTTGGTGCCGAGCAGTGCGACCGTTTCGCCCTTGCGAATGTTCAGCGAGATGCCGTGCAGGACACGCACCGCGCCGTAGCCGGCCTCTACCTGATCGACAGTGAGTTCAAGCACCGAGATAAATCCTTCTGACAGCGTCGTCGTGCACGATCGCTTCCGGCGTGCCTTCGGAAATGATCGTTCCGGCGTCGAGGCACATCACGCGGGTCGAGAACCGCATGATTGCGCGCATGATGTGCTCGATCATGATGATTGTGACTCCGCGAGAGTTGATATCCATGATGAGATCGAGCATCTCGTCGACTTCCGCAGCCGACAGCCCGGCCATCACTTCGTCGAGAATCAGGATTCTCGGTTGAGTCGCCAGCGCGCGAGCCAGTTCCAGCTCGCGCAGTTCCACCTGGGTCAGCGAACCCGCGGGCTCGTCGGCCTTGTTCGCCAGATGCATGCGTTTCAGGATCTCCAGCGCCTGCTCGCGCGGCGCGTGTTTCGCGCGCCGCGGCTGGTTGACGGCGTATTCGATGGCCACGCATACATTGTCGACCACGCTCAGGCTCGCAAACGGTTTTGGCACCTGAAAACTGCGCGCAATGCCCAGCCGCGCACGCCGCCATGCGGGTACGCGCGTGATGTCGTTTCCGTCGAAATGAATTGCGCCGCTGTCGCCATAGAGCGCTCCGCCGATGCAATTCATCAGCGTGGTCTTGCCCGAACCGTTGGGACCGATGATGCCGAAGCGTTCCCCCCGGTCGAGATCGAAGCTCACGCCGTCCAGTGCGGTGAAGCCGCCGAAACGTTTGCTGATGTTTTCCACCCGCAACAATGCGCTCATCCCGGCGCCTTTTTCTTCAGGGCATTTGTCGCAGTCGCCTTGCGCCGAAACAACCCGCGCGCCAGTCCGACCAGGCCCTGCGGAGCGGCCACCACGAATACGATCAGCACCACGCCGACGATCAGCACGTTGAGCTCGGACGAGATGGTGACGCTGACAACCTGTTCGGCAGTGCCGAGCAGCAGTGCACCAACGACCGGCCCCGCCCATGTCGCGGTGCCGCCGATCACAGGCATGGCCAGTGCGGCGACTGCGTAGTTGAGGCTGAACACCGATGTCGGTTCGATGAAACTCAGGTAGAGCGCGTAGGGTGCCCCCGCCATTCCCATCAGCGCACCGGAAATGGTTGCGGCGAGGGTCTTTAGCCGCAGCGTGGGCACGCCGAGAGACTCTGCGGCAGTTTCATCGTCGCGCAGCGCGCGCAGGCCATGCCCGATCCAGGAAGTCTCGACGTAGCGCGCGATCGCAACCGCGATGATGGCGAGCAGTGCCATCACGAAGAACAGCCAGCGCATGTAGGAAGCAAAGCCGTCTGGTGTCTCCGGCGGCGCAACCGTCATGCCGCGGGCGCCGCCGACGTAGTTCCAGTTCAGTACGCAGGTTTCGAGCACCACTGCAATCGCGACGGTGGCAATGGAGAAGAAGATGCCGCGCAGGCGCAATGTCAGCACACCCACCACAAAGCCCAGTGCGCCGGCCACGCAGGCAGCAGCCAGGATCTGCAAGGGCAGGGACAGCTCCAGTGCCTTGAACAGGGCAGCGGCCGTGTAGGCTCCCACCGCAAAGAAAGCACCGGCACCAAAATTCACGTAACCGGCGTAACCGCCCATCACGTTCCAGCCGGTCGCCAGGACGATGAACTGCAGCACGACGTAACCGGCAAAGAAGACATACTCGTTATCGATGACCTGCGTCGCCGTGCCGGCAGCCGCGAGTAACAGCAGGCAGCCCGTGGCGAAGGCAACGTGCCGGCGCATGCGTTAGCGCCCGAACAGCCCGGACGGGCGCAGTGTGAGAACCAGCAGCAGCAGGCCGAAGCCCACCGCCGGGGCCCAGCTCGCGCCCAGCGAAGTCAGTACCAGGCTTTCGGCGACGCCGAGAATAATGCCGGCGGCCAGCGTGCCGTGGATGCTGCCGAGGCCTGCAAGAACGACGACGCAAAAGGTGCGGCCGATATAGAGCCGTCCCAATCCGGGTTCTACCGGGCCCACGATCAGCAGCAGTGCACCCGCGAGCGCGCATGAGGCGGTAGCGATGCCGAACGCCTGTTGCTTGATGCGCACCGGATCGGCGCCCATCAGCGCCAGTGCGGTGCGGTCCTGCGCCACGGCGCGGATGGCGCGGCCGGTAAACGTGCGGGACAGGAACTGCGACAACGAAATGGTCAGCAGCACCGCGACGCCGAAAGCGATCATCAGGCGCACCGGCATGCGCATCTCGCCGAAAGACACACCGGTGCCGATGTAATCGGCCTGCGCCATGCGTTGATCCACCCCGAAGGCGAGAATCAATGCCACCTCAATGACAAAGGCGAGGCCAAAGAAAAACGCCAGGCCGCGCAATCCGCCTTCGCCGCCATCGGCCTCGAATACATAGTGGTAGAAGCGGTAGATCGCCAGCCCGAGTGCGAAGAAGACCGGCACCAGCAGCACACCCGCAAGCAACGGGTCCACGCCCAGACCGCCCAGCAACCAGACCCCGTAGGCACCGAGTACCAGTAACGCCGGGTGGGCGATATGCGGGATGTCCAGCAAACCGAATGCAACCGACAAACCGAGACTCACGGCCGCGTAAAAGCAGCCAAGCAACACGCCGGCGATCAGCGCCTCGAATATGAGTTCCGCCGGCATCGTCGGGGCAGGGTGTGGTTAACGCTCTGCGGCAAACGGGCGAACCTCGCCCGTGCTGAATGCCGCCGGCGCGACGATCACCTGAACGCCGGAGTTGCGGAACTGGTCGATGTCCTGATTGGCGACATTGCGAAACTGTATGTAGACCACACGCGGTTTGCTCCACTCGCCACCTGGCCCGAACCGGATGTCGCCGACCACGGTTTTCATCTCGTTGCTGCGGATATACTCGGCGAGCTTGCCGTGGTCCAGGCTGTTGGTAGCCGTCACCGCCTGCGCCAGGATCTGGCCGATGGCATAGCTGTAAGCGGGCAGATAAAAGCCGAGCGGATCGACACCGGCATCGCCCGCGCGGCTCTGGTAACGGGTCAGAAAATCCTTTACGCCCGGGAAGTTCATCGATTCCTCGGGTGCCCAGAACGTGTAATTCACCACGCCGTTGAGCATGGAGCCGAGCGACTCCATCAACGAGCCGTATTGCAGTCCGACCATGCCGCCACCGAAGAGCTTGACCTCCTCACCGACGCCGATCTCGCCAAGCGCGCGCACGATCGCGGCGGACTCGGACGGGTAGGAGGCGACGAAGACGGCGTCGGGTTTCTTCGAACGGATGGCGCGCATCACCGAAGAAAAATCGACAGTGTTCGGCGGATAGTTCTGGTCGTATACCAGTTCCATCGCGTGCCCGGCAATCTGCTCGCGCACGCCGGCTGCCAGCGTCTGCGCGAATTCCGCATCGGACGCGAGCACGGCAACGGTTTTTGCGCCGAGCTTTTCCGACAGTTCGAGAAACGGCGCCGCCCAGTCGCGGCCCGATGCGACCGGCATATTGTTGAAATACTTGTCGTGGCCGATGTTCGCGTTGACGTCCAGCGCGAAGTTGCCGATCAGCAGCAGGTCGCGCCGTTTGGCCAGCGGCATGATCGGCGCCGTAACGTTGGTGCCGTACGGACCGATGAGCAGATCGACCTTGTCGACATCGAGCAGCTTGGTATACAGGCGCGGTGACATCGCCGGGTTGGTCTGGTCGTCGTAGGCGATCAGTTCGACCTTGCGTCCGAGCAATCCGCCGGCGGCATTGACATCGTCGCGCCACATTTCCAGAGCCACCAGGCCGGACTTGCCGGCGCCACTGAGAGGGCCGGTCTGCGCAATCGACAGCCCGACGCGAATCGGCTTGTCGCCTTGTTCACATCCGGACAACGCCGCCACTGCGCCCGCTAGACAGATCGCCATGCCCAGCAGCATGGCCGTGCGACTACTCGTCATCGTTCTCCCCCTCGACTGGCGTATCACGCCGGTTGTGTGTCCGGCACTTGTTTTTCAACCGCAGTCTGGAAACCCAGATTACCCGATTTCGAAGTTCGGTTCAGCCGTTTTGGTGCGCGACGACGTGTGGGCAGTGCAACAACAGACTGCCTGTCGCCGGAAGGCGGCACGCGTTGCTGGCCCGGTCGTAGCAGCAATCCATGTTGCGCACACGATCAGTACCGCGGGGCACGAGGCGTGGTTCAGTGGATCTTGAAGCCGACGAAAACCAGCATCAGGGACAGGGCCCAGATGCCCAGACTCGGAATGAGGAGAATCGCTCCGGTAATGCGGGCCCAGAGCCGCTTGCAGAACAAAAGCCAGATGCAGGCGCAAACGGCTGCGCCCGGAATCAGGAAGAGGCCAATGTACAAGCCGATTTCGTTTGCGAGAAACGTGTGATGCGATACGCCGTAAATCCAGACGGCGCTGGTGATCACGAAAACGGGGAGAGCGGAATAGACGAGGCTACGGGGCACAAGAGAGGAGAGAGGACATGAAGAGATGGCTGGCGCGTTCGTTACCACAGTTCCGGAACGCGCAGCGACGCAACGCACGACAACCGGACCGTTTGTGCATTGGCTCCGGCCTCGTGCAGCACGTTTGCCAGCCAGCCGAACGGATACTTCAGGTCGTAGGGTGGCAGGAAGCTCACAGCCGCGTCTGCGCTGAACCCGAACCGTTCATAAAACTTCGGATCGCCATAGACGAAAAGCACATTGACGCCTTCTTCAGTGAGCCGCGCGATGCCGCTTTCCACGAGCTTTGAGCCAAACCCGGTCTTGTGATGCTTCGGCTTCACTGCAAGTGGCGCCAGAATGGTGCCGCGCCACTGCTCGTTCACGTCCGGGAATACGGGGCTGAAAGCGACGTGCCCCACAAGCTCGCCGCGACATTCGGCAACCAGGGAAATCGTTGCCGGGTCGGATTCTTCACTGAGCAGATTGCCGGCGAGGTCTGCAATCAGCGCGCCTTCACCTTCCGGAAAAGCCTGCAGGTGAACCTCGCGAATGGCGTCGCGATCCTGGCTCGTCGCCAGTCGAATATGCGTCACTGGTCGCGCATGTTTCAGTCTCGAACGGGGGGCATCGCGCCATTATTATCACCGAAGCAGGCAAGATCAAGAAAGCGAGGGGGCAGGCATCACCTGTTTGCACAAGATCCGATATTGCTTTTCAGTTCGACCATAAGCACGTGCGTCGGCGTATCGCCGGTATTCGTGCCGATGTGCGTTTGGGCGTTCGACCACAACACATCACCCTCTTTGAACTGGCGCTGAAGGATCTTGCCGTCAGGAAGGGTAATCGACCGGCTGAACGGGGCGAATGCGTACAGAACGAACGCGGGATGATCATGTTGAAGGGTCGCTTGTCCGGGGAGATCCTGATAGTCAAGAACCCGAACACATTCGTTCTCAAAGATCACCCGGTATTTGTCGCCGTCGGTTTGCACGGGGTCCTGGGCAAGTGCGCCAGCCGACGCAAGCAGGGCAGGGATCAAAACTCTCTTGAAAGGCATGTTGTCTCCGAACATTGAAGAAGCGGGGTGCCGCTGCAAGGCGTTTTGATCGGGTCTGCCCAACCCGTGGAAAATCTGGCGGCTCGAGTATACGTCCTGGCGATGCCAAATCAGGTTACGAGGCCTGGCATCGGCTGTACGTCTGTTGGATCCGTCGCTTTTCCACGGATTAGTTCGAACCGTGCACGGCGTCTTGCAGCGGTTCCCCGTTTCTCAGGTATGAATCCTAGACCGCGTGCCCTAAAAGCTTGCTTAGCCGAGGACGGATTTCGGCGGATCGTATTAACGGGAACTGCTCGAATATCTCGCGCCGGGTCAATGGCAGTTCTTCTCTTTGCCGCGCCGCAATCACCTGACTCGATTTGCGAGTCGCCACAGATTGGTAATACCGGTTCGTCCGTTCATCAAAGGCTGTCAAGTCCATGTCGGGCATCGAGAGCATTTCGCCAAACGTTTTTCCTGCCTCGAGCAACTGGAATAGCTGGTAGTCAGGCATATGTGGTTCAGACCCCAGAAGATAGGGCGACAACCGGGCAGAGCCCATGATTCGAGACAGGCTGTCCTTTATCCGGAGCATGGAAAGCTTGGCAAATATCGCCGATTCGGCTTCACACTTGAGCTTCAGCGGATTCGGGAAATATCCGCCGACGACCAGCCAATTGAAAAAAGGTCCACTTACCGAGAACGTGAAGAAGTCATTCAAGGCGTCTATCTGCGCGCATAATTTCGCGTTATCGCATGGATACAGCTTTCTGCTTTCTGCATGCGTTCGCGCCAGGTATCGACAAATCGCCTGGCTTTCCGACACGACGGTGCCGTCTGGTTCGATCAGGGTTGGGATTTTTCCAAGCGGATTGCGTGCTCTATGCGCTTCGGATTGCACCTCTCCAATAAACGGGGAGACGCGCACATACTCGAAAGGCAGATCCGATTCAATAAGGCACTGCGCAACAAACGAGAAGAATGGCGAGGCCCAGAATCCAAAAAGCGTTCTTTGAGTCGGTTGTTCTGCCATTGATCCTTCCTTGTAAATATTTGACGCTCGTCCCGCATTCATTGCGATCCTGACGGTTCAGGCTGCCTCGTATTTTCCGGTGGGTATGCGACATAAAAGCGATGGGGCGCCGCGGTGTAAGGGCAAATGTTCCGTGGCCCATGAGGAAACCGCCGGCCCGCGAAGTTCGCAAGGGGCGGCCGGCTCCCCGCCCGGGGGGAGATGACACTACCCGGCATCGTGCCGCTCGGCCTGCCATGGCCACCGGCCCTCGACCTCGAGGTGCAGCGTCGCGCTGAGAAAGGAACGCATCAATATGATCAGCCCGAGGATCGCGACATTCTCCAGGGTATCGGCAACGACCACAGTTCGCACGATATCTCCGGCGATCAGAAACTCCAGGCCCAGAATGATCGAACGTCCCAATTGTCGCCGGTACGCCGTGTACGCAAGCCCTTCGGGCAGGTTGCGAAATGTACGAATGAACGCGACCGAAGCGATACACGATCCCACGACGATGACAAGTACGCCGACGGCCTCGATCGCGTACCCGGAAATGGAGATGATCTCGGTAAATTGCATTGGTTCGCCTAGTTGGAAAAATCGATAGCGGTTCGTCTGTCGTTCCGGATGCAACCGCCACTTGGGGCAGCCGGCGGCATCCGGCGATCATCCGCGTTCATATACTCGTTCACGATGGGTCGGACGCGTCGGCGGACGGATCGCCGGGCGGCAAGCACTTCACAAAATGCCGGCATTCTTTTCCACTCCGGCACGGGTGGCGTGTAACCGGCGCACGGCACATACGGTGATGCCTCAACCACTTGCATCTTGTGAATGTACCGGGGACAGTTCGGGAATATCGCCTCCGGGCGGATACGCACGATCAGCTGCGCACCTTCAAACTCCGCAAGCAAGGGATCATTCTCATTCAGGGTGGCGCGGCCGTTCACCCGCAAACGCCTGGGGCTTTCGAAATCGATGAACAGCATCCCGACGTATGGATTCACGACGAGGTTGCCAAGGCTCTTGAACATTCCGTTACCGTCGTAGCTTGGGAAAGCGAGCGTCTGCGGGTCGAGCACGCGGACGAACCCGGGCGAGCCGCCCTTGTACGAGCAATCCGGTCGGCCCCTGGCGTCCGCCGTGGACAGGAAAAACAGCGGCCGGCTCTGGATGAACGCGCGATCGGCATCCGTGAACGAGTCTCGTGCGAGCACCTCAACCAGCCGGTCGGCGAGTTTGCGTGTGGCAAACCGATCCTGCAGCTGCCGCGAACCGTCGTGGTACATCGGGATGTCTGCCATGGATTCCTCCTGCGCCGGTTCGCGGCATGGATTATGTTCCGGTTCGGCGGCGCACCAGCAGCGTCCGGCGGAACTAGTGGTGTGTTACGGAAGTTTGTTAAAACGTGTTCGCGCATCATTGTGGCTATCCAACAATTTCAGCGGCAGCAGTCAAAGCCGCCTTGAGAAACAGCGTCTCGGGAATGGCCTCGAACGTGGCGCCTTTTACTACAACCGTTCGACACTCTGATTCACCACAAACGGAACAGCAACGGCTGCTTCCGACTTTTGCGCCAAGCCATTCCTCCATCGGTCTGCCCGCGATCCAGATACGGTTGGATTCAGAAGGATCGGCCTTGAATGTCGTTTCGTCAATTTCCCTGATCTCAAGAGTTGGTTCAACACCCAGAGGGCGGAGCGCCTCCCTGAGCTTGGTGACGGCCTGCTGCATCTCCGAATGCGTCGCGTTGCAGCGGTCGCAAGTCCTCCCGTCGGGGCTCACCAGTCTTTGCCAGATGATCGGTAACGATTTCATGCCAATGATCCTTTCCGGAGAATCCGGACGATTACAACTTCAACGGATGGAGAGACCCAACCCCCCGGTCAGGTGCGTTTGGGGCGGCGTGCAGCCTTGCGTCAGCGAACTTGCGCAGCGGGCCATATGTCACTTGCAACATGGTGTTGGCATTCGTTTCACCATATATACATGCTGCTTGTTTTGTGCATCACCTGGATTTCGTAGCGTTCGATGCAAGCCGATTGGGCCACGCCGTAACAAACGTGAAGCGGCAAAAGATGCTCTTCCCGCGGGTGGCAGTGTCGGGCACCGGGCGCTTCAGACCAGTGAACAAGCAAGCGGCGTCGCTCGGCCTCCGACATGCCTTTTGTTTCGCACGTGGTCTGCAACCAGCTTTCAAACGCCTCATTGTGCTGGTTGTACTCTTCGGCGCCCGGATCGAAAAACGCGCGCAAGTTATGAAACGAAAAACCGGACCCGAGAACCAGAATGTTCTTCCCGGACAGCTTCGACAGGGCGCGCCCGATATCGACATGCGTCGAGGCGTCCAGTGTGTTTACCAGCGACAACTGGACACAGGGTATATCGGCATCCGGATACATGATCTTCAGTGGAACAAACAGCCCATGATCAAACCCGCGCGATTCATCCAGTTTGGCCTCAAACCCCGCTTCGTCGAGCAGTCCGTATACCGCTTTTGCCAACGCAGGTTCCCCGGCGCACGGGTACCCGATCTCGTATGACTCCGGCGGAAAGCCGTAGTAGTCGTAGATCAACGAAGGCCGGGCCGCGGCTGTCAGGGTAGGTAATGACGCCTCCCAGTGCGCACTGACGACCAGGATGGCATCGGGTTTCGGGATGCCTGCCGCTATGTTTTTGAGGCACGCGACCAGTTCACGATGCGCCGGGTCTCCGAGCAGCGGCAGTGGACCGCCTCCGTGGGATATGAATATGGATCTGGGCATGGGGTTCATCGAATTCCTCGCTCCGGGCGCCGGCGTTGAAGGTAACAGGCTGGCCGTCGGCCGCAGTGTCAGGGATTGGCCAGCAACCTGGCGTAGATTGTCTTTCGTTCGGCATCGGATTGTGAACCATCCCAACGGGGAAACAGGCTGAAGTAATAGAGCCTTTCGTTCATGGTCATGCCCCCGATTCCGCGTATCGCATTGTCCCTGAACCGGGACCACAAATCATGGACTTTGTTGTGGTCGGCCGTGCTGGCGATCCACGTCTTGCCAATGTAGCGCTCGACTGCACATTCCAGTTCTTGCACGTTCGACTGGTCATCTTTCCAGCGACGACAGAAGGTCTGAAAGCTTGAGCGCGACAGGATCGCCAGATGCTTTCCTCATTGCGGCAGCAAGCGCATCGAGATTCATTGGAAACCCCAAACTTTGGGTCAGGAGGCATACGGCACAATCAGTCCCGTTGGGTGATGAACTTTTCCCAGAATCGGACGGCGTCTGCGATCCAGCCTTCGGCACTGGTTCCGGTTCCCGGCCCAAAGCCATGACCGAGATTTGGATATTTATGGTACTCCACCTCGATACCTGCGCTGCGCAGTGCCGCCATTCGTCTTTCCATCGATGACGGCGGCGCGATCGCGTCCTGTTCGCCGACCACGACGAAGGTCGGCGGCTCGGCCAACGAGTAATCTGAATGGGCCGTGTAGGCCATCACGACCGCTGACGGCTTGGGAACGCTGTCGCCGCCATATTCGGCAACGCCGTGCGAACCGATGGCAGCCGCCATTCTTGCGCCGGCCGAGCTTCCCCAAAGGGAGTAGTCACGGGTGCTGACGCCGAGCGCCCTGGCGTTGCGGAAGATGTAGGAGATGGCTGCAGCCAGATCCTCGGTCGCGGCCGTGCCGCCATGGCCAGTGCGATATCGCAGCACGAAGGCGTTGTAGCCCATGGCGCTGATTTCGGCAGCGTAGGGAAACCCTTCGTGGACGGCCCCGACATAGGAGAAGCCTCCGCCGGGGGATATCACGGCGAAGGGTGCACCGGGTTTTCCGCGGAAGTAGAACAAGCCCGTATTTTCGCGCGCGGCTTGCTTCTGCTTTTGTTCTTCGCTGTAGAACGAGTAGAAAACGCGGTGACCGCGATTCACATCGTCGATCATGCGATTGAGTGCGCCCACCACCGTGTTGGCATCGACGTGGCTGTGATACGGCAGGAGCGAGCCGATATCTCTCAGGGGCATGGCCTCGTCATAACGACGGCCATCCCACGGCAAAAGCAGCTGCGCGTAACCGGCGAAGGCCGGGTGGCCGAGGAGATCGCGGATGCTGTCATCGGTGGCCAGGTGTCGGCTCTCACTTCCGTTGACCGTCCCCGTCGTCATCTCATTGCTCCGGCTGTCGGCGAGAACAATATCCTTGCCGTTCGCCTCCGCGAGCAAGGCCGTCGACAACAACGGCAGCACCAGGCAAGCGGCTTTTATCGCACCGGAGATCTTATGGTGACTTGGGCGATTGATCCGCAGCGGCAGCCAACGCTGGCTTCTGGCCATAGCGGCCATCGAACAGGATGTGCCACGCGTTGTTGAGTACCGAATAGCGTGAAACATCACTGGCAAGAAAAGCAAGCACCGCCGCTCTTCTTGACGTCCGGTGGATGGAATTCCATTGCGGCACACAATCCAGGTTGATAACCGAAGCGATTGCTACTCCATGGCCTCTATTGACCGGGATTTTCCGTATGTCGCTGTATGATTCGCGGCGAGACGTTGCCCTTCATCGATCTGCTCGGAGTTCAGTTTTCCTCTATCCACCAACCAGTCCAGGTCTGCGAGTTTCCCGATCGGGTCGGGAACTCCGCCTTCAAATCCTAACGCCATCCATTTGTAGGCGAGAACGAGATCCTGCGAGGTGCCCCACGCTTGAGCATAATGCACTCCCAGGAATAGTTGGGCCTCAGCGATACCATCCTGAGCGGGGAGCTGCAATCGATTGAAGGACTCACCATAATCAGAGCGAACATTGAAATAGTACGTGGCAAGCCGATAATTCGCTCTTTGGTCGCCTTGACTGGCCGCCATCTCAAACCATCTTGCCGCGTCTTCCCAATAGGACGCTTTCCCGAAAAAAGCGTATCTCGCCCTGTAGTAATGCATGCCCATCTCATATTGGGCCTCTCTATCACCCATTATCGCGTTATGTTGTAGTGATTTGTCGATCTCCGGCACCGTAGCGCAACCGGGGAGAACAATCATATAAGTCAGCAATGAAACGACGTAAACGAACTGAAGTCGATAACGTCTATACGCAAGCACCGCCCGTTTGGTCAAAAGCATTTCCAGAACGCTTGGAGATTTCATATTTTGTATAGATTGATTTCGCGATCGTTTCCGTGACGCAAGACGGTTCGGCGAGTGCCGCACAATGCTAATCAGATGGGCAGCCGAAGCGAAGCGCAAGCGGTCTCGAGGAGGACGCGCTGTTATTGGCCGGCTACAAATTGGGCGCCTTGTCAGGTGCCTTTCAGGTCTCATCGAGTATCCGCACCAAAGCAGCATTCTGGAATTCACGGATTCTTAAAGTGTCTTGATGTGCTGATGATCTGAGCGCAGTAGCTTCTTCGCCGCAAACCACAGCAACCAGAGTAAAAGCAGGTACATCAGGCCCACAGTAGTCCACACGATCATTGGAACCAGTCCAAGCATTGCCATGCCATGAGCGATATCGCTTGGATCAGGAAAGAACTCTGACCAAAGCAGGCTCGCGGTTACGGCTCCAGCGAAAAGTGTCATCAGGATACCCGGAAGACTCAGGGTAATGAGTACTGCCCGGATGATTTTAAGGGTAGTAGACATGTTTTGGTGGTGCCCGCGGTCGCCTGACGTTTGACATGACGGGTGGCCAGCGGGTGCAGTCCGTTGGCGGTCCGGTTGATGGTCGGGTCAGGCATCACAATGTTTCGCGGCCGATTCCGGAAGGCCAAACACGCGATCGAAGGTCCATGTGAATGCAATGGCGTAGAAGAAAAAGAAAGCCAGGAGACCAAGGTTCGCCAGGAACGCCTTCAGAGGCGAGATATCCAGCCAAAGTGCCATGACGGGAATCAGTATGACAACAAGGCCTCCTTCGAAGCCTATGCCATGCACAAAGCGCCTGGCAGGCGACCGGCCGCGTGTGGATTGACGTGCCTCCCAACGCTCGAAGATCGTGTTGAACACATAGTTCCATCCAAGCGCAATGCTGGACAGGACGAAGGCCAGGCCAACGGTCGAGGTAGCCGGTTTGTCGAACGCGAAGCTCAGCACAGGGCCTACGAAGGCAATCGCGAAAACCTCGTACAGCACGGCCTGGAGCACGCGTCGGGTTCTGGGAGTCATGGAGAAATATCGATGGGAGAGGCCTGCATCCAGTGAAGGCTAACGTCATAGCTCAGGGGCGCGAAGCTGGCTTGCCGGCGGAGCGGAGAGTTAGGCGCCATGTTGGCTGGTCCTCGTGCTCGTGATCAGCGCAACAAGCAGCGCCAAACACAGCATCGGCGTGCCGATGTAGAGCAGCAGGAGCTTTGCCATCTCAGGCCAGAAATTTGGGTTGTACTCGGCCATCTTGAAGTTCACCAATAGGGCCGCGTAAGCCACAAGTAACAAGTACGCCGACAGCCAGTTCAGAAGGCCCCGCTGTAACAAATTGAGACGACGAAACCGAGGAATGGCGGATAGCAAAATGTGACTTGCCGCACCAAATAGCCCCATGGCAGCGCCAATCAAGAGCTGGACGATGGAACCATAATCACCAAGCCGCGCCAAGACCACAAAACCACCGGCGACGCAGACCACAAGCCACACGAGTGCACCGACAACCATTGATCTAACCAGGGGTCCTTGCATATTGACTATGCCATCAGCGGTTCAGCTGTGAGGCCTAACGTTTGAATTCACCGGCCTGCGCGGCCTTTTGCGCAGGTCCGGTGGAATGATGGGTGGGGCATAGGCCGCTCACTTGCTTTTCTTGCAATGGTATTCAACCGTATATGCATAAACCGTGGCTGTAAATTCGGAAGTCTTCTGCCTCCCGATCGCATCCTTGTTCCACCATCGCATCGGGTACTGAACGATCAGGAACGTTTTGTCATCCGTGTAAAAGAACCACCCGGAGTCCCGACTCAAGGCCGGGAATTGATTCGAAAGCGTCGTCGTAGTGGGAAGCTGGTCGCTGGCCTCACAGTACTGGATGATGAACGCATCCACATCTTTAGCGATCTTGATCGTTGCCGAATCTGCTTGCTGGAGCATAGAAATCAAGGCATAGAGCAGCACGCAAATCGCGATGGCAAGCACCAATGCGGTGCCAAGAACTCTTTTCATGCCGCCCATGGACGGTGCCGGAACGTGCGTAGGAGTCGAGCCATCTGCTTTGGGGGTGGATCTTCGGTTGCGCCGGTGAATGCGCCATTGCCACAGGCCAGCTACAAGAGCCGCCCCGATACCTGCGGCGGTCTGCATGACGGGAATCATCAGCACGACCAGCGCGCCTTGTGCGTCAACATGGACAAACATCGCGTCGATATAGAGCACAGGCCCGCCCAGTGCGACGACGATGCTTGCCCAATGACACAGGAGATGAACGCCTCGAGCGAGCTGGAAAATGCGTGCGCACACAAGCATCGCCGTCAAGACTGCATATGGCATCAAGGCCCACGCGACGTAGCCTAAAACACCCTGCTTCCAGCCACCACCCACGAAGGCCATCAGCCAGGATGTGCTCAAAGCGCCTGACACCACAGCGATTATCGCCATCCACTTGATCACCGTTTCACGCATTCCCGGAAGCAAGACGTCATAAGGTAGGGGCGATCATTAGTTCAACAGCCCAACGTTCCGCATGACCCGCCGCCAAGCGGTCGGCGTCGATGCGGCGGTTAGCGGGCACGCACGCGAGATTGCCAGTAGATAGGGACGGCGCGCATGGTGAGCGACCGCAAAGATGACAATTCCTTCGGGCTCCGGCCGATAGATGAGCGAGAACGGGAAACCCTTGACGAGAACCCGGCGAGTATTGGAACGAAACGGCGAGCCCGATTCAGGAAACGCAAGGACTCGGGAGGCGGCTTCCTCCACTGCCGCAGTGAAGCGCGCCCCCAATCCCGTTTCAGCCTCGTTGTAATAGATGACCTCGGCGAGGAACTCAAGGCGAGCAGCGGCGATGAACCGCGCGCGATTCACCGGGCCAGTCGTCTAGCCTCGGCAAACACGCTTTCCGCGGAGAACGTGGGCGCTTCTTCGCGGTCGTACGCCGCGACCCGATCCGCGATTTCCGCCTCCCACGCCTTCTCGATCTCCACGAGCGGCGCATCGCGGAGTGACTGAAGCAGTAATTCGGCAAGCCTCGCACGCTCGTCCGGCGACAGCGAACGTGCCTGGGCTTCAAGCTCCTTAAGCATGTCGGACATGGTGGTTCCCTCCAATTAGTTTTGCCATTTTACGCCCCCACCCAAATGCCTGCATTTTGCGCGCTAACGTTTAAATAAAATAGTTTGCCTACGCGTTAAAGGGCTTCGACCCCTTTAATGTGCAATGACACTACGATTCGGCGCGGCACATCAACCACGTGCGGTCAAACGAAGGCCCCCGAGACCCCATGCGCTGCTTCCGTACCTCGCGATATTGCGCGCGAGCGTATCATCCGAGGCACCGTTCGAAGTATGCTTAAGATAGTGCCATGAGGCTTCGACCCCTTTAATGTGATCGAGCTCAGACGCGGCAGCGCGTTAGCGCCGACGTCGGCTGAAGCGAGTTGTTCGGCCACACCTCGCCGACTCAGACAGGCGGAATCGTTTCGCCGAGCGAGCGCACGAAAACCTCGGCTCGCTCAGCGTCACCCGGGAGAATTGGCATCTTTTGAGCTGTGCTTGGGTCACGATCTGTCGTCCACGATCGCGTTTCGACGTTTGTAGAGATTTCTTAGTTCAGTGATAGTTTGTTCCCGATTCCGAACCATAGCATCGGCGATCACCTGCGGCTTATGTTCTTCTGGCCATATCGAACTTAGCTCGTCGACCAGCTCTTCGGGTCCATGAAGGATTGATGCGCCAATTTCGCACGAACGATTCCTTCAAAAACTGTGCCCGGACTCGGCGTAGCGGAGCTTGCTAAGGCAGCTTGGTTTTCCATGCTTATTGTCTCGACAAGGTACTTGGCGTCGGCAACCTACGCCCTGCCAAAATTCTACCATGTGATGAGTCAGGCAATGTCGTGCACCAGCTTATCCAAAGCGCTCATGCAATAGATGAACCCCATGTGAAGAGCAAAGTCGCCGTCTCTCCAGGAAGTTTTAGGTTAATTCACACAATGATGGTAGAGCGCACGAAGATTCTCGGAATCAGAATTGCTGTCTCCGAAATGTTTGAATCATTGTACTTAGGTAGTCAAGCGGCGGACTGGCCTGCAAGGTCCGTGAACAATTGACCAAGACGACACCGGTTCTATTCTGCATCTGTTCCAACACAGGTCCGGTTTCGCCGATCTCATCATCCGAGACTTCTATACACAGGGACGCCGGCGGCGAGTGCCTTCGGCAGTCAGACCTGAAAGTCAGGATATCTCAGAAAGACATCAGACCGTTTTCAATCAAACGGCATTCCATACACTTCATCCCTCAATAGCATTCCCGCGTGATGCAACGCTGGCTTGAGGTCGGCAATCACTTTCTGCTTAATTTCGGCAATGTTGTCTCTATATGGCCTTGCAGCCCGGCCCCTTCGTACATTGAAGCGCTGAACCACGGAGCCCAAAAGTTTTGGTGGCTCCAGATCGAGGGGATATGACGATCCAGAAAACATAGGTCCGCTCTGGCGAAGCCACGTAGCCCAGCGTGGCAGTATCGTTTTAAGGGTTTCCAACGCCATTATTGAAAATGGATCTGGATTTGTTGGGATGACGAGATGATGAGCGGCTAACACGGATTTCGGTTGATAGAAACTCGGCCTGGATTCAGGTCAAGGATTGTGTAGGCGTGCTGTACTTCTCCTCCACTTTACGGAGGAATGCGTTAAACGCACCCGGGAAATTCTCTAGGGTTGCGATCGCATTGTTCGATGTTTGAGCAAGGTGAGCGCTGCTCGAACTCGGATAGATTTTGATGTCCAGGGACCAGGGATAGGCCTTGGCGACGTAGTACTTCAAAGCAGTCGATAGCGGTAATCGGAGCAGGCCGCCCTAAGGCGACCTCGACCCCGTCACGCAAATTGTTCTTGCGCGTAGCTTCATCAAGATAGTAGCTATCGAAGTTTTCTATGATGAGACTAGTCAGATTGCACTGAGGGTCAGCATCGACAAGCAGCACCCTGATCGCCTTCGGCAAGCTTCCAACCAAGGTTGTAGGCGGTCGTCGTTTTACTAACGCCTCCCTTGTGATTGAAGAAAACTATTGCTTTGCCATTGCTGTCCTCCCTATAACGGACAAGTTTACCGTAACGGCTCAAGTCGGGCAAACGATTGAGTTAGACGCCGACTGCAACAGTGCACCCCTCGCCCAGCTGAAGGAACCCGTTGCACCACTCGCGACCACCGGTACGGGCAAGTGCTTCTGTTGAGAGAAGCTGCTCGGCGTGACGCGACAACTCTCGCGGCGCCAGCGGCTCAGGAGAAGCCGACAGTTCAGGAACCACGGCCACTCTCAAGGAGTGCAAAGCCGTGATTAAGGGTTCCTGTCGCACGGCGAACGTGAGGGATGCTTGCGGGTTGCTTGTGATCTGCCTGGCGAGGCGCAAGGGGCTGCTCCTGGAGCCCCTGTTCGTACGTCGGCCTGCTCGGTGGATGCTCGGTGAGCCCGTGGCGACCTCCGAAAGTGCCTCGGTCGGGCGCTCTCGACTCCGTGAACCGAAGGGTAATGCTGTCGCCGGCGTTTAGCGGTGCGAGTCTAGCCACGTCGTGTGCGACTCTCGGTCGTTCCCAGTCGTTCATTCCGCGGGCATCGAAGTGACTTCGCGGTCCTCAATGGACGCTGCAATGTCCGTAGAGAACATCAAAGCATTTGGCGCATCGATTACAGCGATCAACTCGGCGTTGCGTCTGATCTCGAGGGCGTGCATTAGGCGTCTAACGCTAAGGTTGAGGGGCGCCTGGAGGTGGGCGAACCCCGCCGTAAGGCGTCCCCTCGAACCGACAGTTCGGCTGATTGCAGGAACCACGCTCTGAAAGGCGTTCTCCACACATCTCTTATTCTTTGCGCGCTTGCAGTCTCAGAAACCAACCTTTCCGCCGGGACTGCCAATTCACTTGTCCCAGCGTACCATCGCTTAAGTTGCTTCCCGTTGCATGGAGTCCTGTGATCTCGATCCAAAGTCGGAGAACACAGCTGCAAGTGCTTCTACAAGCCACTTGTCTTCGGAGTACATGAGTTTCGTTCTCGATCCATTGGCCAAGAATGGTGTAATCGTAAAGATAGCACGCGAGTCATCAAACAAAGAGAATCGAATCCATGGATATGCCGAGTAGTAACGAAGAGTCAGTTTGCCGGGATATTTCTGGGCAGTACTTAGAAAATCATCGCTGGCTTGTATGAAGCGTGATCGCTCCAGCACCATTCTCTTATCCAATTTCTCAAGCCCCCTCTTCTCGGACGCCTTTAGCACCTCGAATGCACTGCTTCCTGGATTTACCATTAGCATCTCGCAACGCCCTGACAGTCGGCCCAGTGCCGAATGATATGATTCTTCGATGCCTGCCTTTTTCAACCACGACCCCCCGTGTAC
>CAWBXZ010000002.1:0-39271 GCA_963792855.1 uncultured beta proteobacterium
TGCTGGCGCAGCGCATCGTCCCATAAGCTCACATTGGGCGCGGAGGCCACCAGTCTTGCATAGCTATCGGCCGCACGCCGCCGGTCGTCGGCCCTGCGCACTGGCCGTCCCAACAAATAACCATACAGTCCGTCGGTGTCGAGCCACTCCGGGGCGACCTCCAGCCCCGCGTGCGCCCGGTAACTGGACCAGCGCCATGTCCGGGCGTTGCGCTTCATCCCGGCGCGTACTGGGTTCAGTTCCACGTATCGGCACACTTCCAGCAAATAGGCATCCCGATCCACCAGAATCGCTTTGAACCGTCCCTGGAGCAAATGTCCGACCTTATTGTGACGGCGGTTGAAGGCCTGGGTGTACACACCGTTGATGTGGCGCATCAGCAGCGACAAATTGGCCTGACGCGTGTGCAATACAAAGTGGTAGTGGTTGCCCATCAGGCAGTAGGCGAGCGTCTGCGCATTGAAGCGCGACATCGCCTGCGCGACGATATCCAGAAGGCCGAGCCGGTCCCCATCATCGACAAAAATCGGTTCACGCCGATCGCCACGCGCGGTAACGTGATAGACGGCACCGGGGAACTCAATGCGTAGGGGACGAGCCATCCATGAAGAGTATAGCGCGCAGAGGCAAAAGGCAAGGCCTGACCCCACGCCCTTGTGACCCCACGCCCTTGACCCCACGCCCCTGAGTTGAATTCGCGTGACCCCACGCCCCCTCCTTCTGCAATCCGTCAGTTATTAGTCAGGTCACACTCGAAATTCCATCCGCATTTTTTTGAATCCGTATGCGAGTCGTCAGCTGTCCTCATGCAAAGTTGACGTGCTGCGGATGAATGCAGGGCGAAGAATCGCTTGGACGAGCCACTATGGTTGACCGTTTGTTTCGGCTTACTCTTCCGCGATGAGACTTGGCCAAACACACAGTACACAATCCAGGCCCTTTTGCCTCTTACATGAATCCAGTTCAGCGAGAGCGACATTTTCGATAAGGAGACACTCATGAAAAAAGTCATACTCGTACTTGGACTCACTTTGTTCGCCTCCATGGCCTTTGCACAGGAGGCGCCGAAGTTCTTCAAAGACACCTATCCTCCGTATGCATTGAAATCAGCACTGGAAGCCATGTCCGTGCTGGCGGGCAGCAACGCGCAGCTTGATGCAAAAACGCGTGAGCTGATTGCGTTGGGCGTAGCCGCCCAGATTCCGTGCGTTTACTGCGTCTACTATCACACCAAAGCCGCGCGCGCGAACGGCGCCACCGAGTCCGAGATCCGCGAAGCGGTCGCAGCGGCTGCAACAGTGCGGCAGTGGAGTACAGTGCTCAATGGCATGGCATATGACTTCGAGGCTTACAAAGCCGAAGTCGACAAGTAGTCCCAAAAACGACGCTGCGCAAATTCCACGCCGGATGCGCATGTTCTGGACGAAAGAGCCGCCACCCGGCGGCTCTTTCTGTTTTCCTTTACAGATGTACAGGCGCACGCACGGAATCGGGTCAGGCCTGTAAACGACAAAAACATCTCACCGCAGAGTGTGCGGGGAACGCAGGCAAACTCTCAGACTAGAAAATTTCACCACAAAGGCGCGAAGGACACCAAGAAACACAAAAGAAAAACGAATCGCCAACCCGGCGGTGGGAAATGGTTAGACGGCCTCGGTCAGTGGCTGAATTTCTGCAGGCCGGTCGGCGACTGTTTCATTGATCCGTCGCGTTGTAGTCGATTGGTTATTTGTGCCCACCCGAATCGTTCGGAATTTCCAGACCAGCTTTTCGCAGCCCAGCGACGTAGCGGTCTATGTATTCCGGATTCGGCCAATAGATCGATTCGAGCTCTTGTCGCGCCTTTTTGGCGAAGTCCGGGTAGAGCTTTAGCAACTTGTCGACCGCTGCCCGGGCGTCTTCGGTTCGCCCGAGGTGGCCATAGGCGGTTGCCGTTTTCGCATGCATCCAGAACAAGTCGGGTAAATCGAGCCTCTCCGCATCGGCAGCAGCTTGTTGGTAATCTCCGGAGACCGCATGTATATGGTAAAGCGTGAAATAGTAGAACCCGGGGAAACGCGGATTGATGCGCATGGCTTTACGGACCATACGCTCAGCCTTTTCCGCATTACCAGACCAGGCGAAGGGCATGCTCAACTCGGCGAGCATGGTCGCGTTGTTTGAGTTTATGGAAAGCGCTCGGTCCGCGTGCTGCTCAAATTTCTCAAGGTCGCGCCGGAAATAATAATTCCAGGCAAGAAACCAGAGAAGCAGGGTCAGGTCTTGCAATATAGCATCATCTCTTGCTGACAGCTCGACTGACAGTCGCGTAGTGCACGCCAAAGGCATTGGCAATTTGCTGCAAGGTGTAATCCCCCGTGGCGTACGCCGCGCATCATTGCGTGCATCGAAGACCCGGCGGTGATCAAGGCGATCCTCGCGCACCTGGCGGACAAAGCACGCCCGGCGCACGTAGCGCGGCAGCCGCCGCCTGCGCCGGTGGTTAGTTAAAGCGTTTCACTTAGCCAATTCAACCGCATTTCCCCCTGATGCCGTGGGCATGATGCCCGGGCAGGGGATGGGCTGCGCAGATGGTTGCGCGCGGCGGGGCGGCGGCGCTCAAGAAGCCCGGCGTACGGGGTCGCGCGGGGCGAGTGTCTGGATTTACTCCACGCGACCCACCTTTCCGGTGTCCGCCGGTGCAGCGTTCGCTGCAAACCGGACCGGGGATAGATTGAGAACCCCGTTTATACTTCCTATACGTTTCCTTCGATTTCCGGCAGCATTCGCTCGCTGCAACACCTCCAGATTGATGATGACACTGCCCTTCGCTGGCTTATCGTTGCGCACCATACGGCACGTGCTGATGGTCTTGATGCTGCTGCCTGTCATCAGTCGCGCCGCCGAGTGGGACATTGCACAGCTCATGCACAGCCTGGCGCAAACGCGTTCCGGTTACGCCACTTTCACCGAAAAGAAGTCCATCGCCATGCTCGACAAGCCGGTGGAATCTTCCGGCGTGCTGTTCTTCAGGGCACCAGACCATCTCGAGAAGCGCACCAACAAACCCAAACCCGAGACCATGGTGGTCGATGGTGACGAGCTGTTAATCGAGCGCGGCCGCCAGAAGTATCGCCTGCAGTTGCAGGATTATCCTGAACTGGCCGCTTTCCTGAACAGCATCCGCGGCACGCTGGCGGGGGATCGCATGGCGCTGGAACGCAACTACGACCTGAGTCTGGAAGGTAAAGCCGAACGTTGGACCCTGCGATTGCTGCCAGTGGATGAAAAAATGCGCCGAGTGATACAGCGTATTCGCATCGCCGGTGTGCGCGACCAGGTGCGCAGCGTCGAGATTCTCCAGGCCGATGGCGACAGTTCGCTGATGACCATCGAAAAGCTGGCGACGCCGTGAAGCCTGATTCGCGCCGCCGCGGTATCATCGCCATCGTGCTGTGGCTTGCATTTTTTTGCTGACCTGCGGCGTTATCATCAGCCGCACCCACTTCACTACCGACTTGTCGGCGTTTTTGCCGCGCAGCCCCACACCCGAGCAGCAACTGCTCATGGACCAGTTACGTGACGGTCTGGCCTCGCGGCTGATTCTGGTGGGCATTGAAGGTGCCGATGCACCGACCCGCGCCCGGCTTTCAAAGCAGGTTGCGCAGCGTTTGCGTGCCGACCGAAATTTTGTCAGTGTCAATAATGGCGAGCCCGTTAACGCCGAGCGCGACCGTGTTTTCCTGTTCAGCAATCGTTACCTGTTGAGCCCGGCCGTGACACCTGCACGCTTCAGCGTGGACGGTCTGCATGCCGCCTTGGGCGACAGTATCGATCTGCTGGCCTCGCCTGCCGGGTTGCTGGTCAAGTCCATACTGCCGCGCGACCCGACCGGGGAAATGGTGCAATTGCTCGATCAGCTCAACAGCGGCACCCAGCCCAGGATGGTGGAGGGTGCATGGGCATCGCGCGACGGCACTCGCGCCTTGATGCTGATGCAAACGCGAGCGGCGGGAAGCGATACCGATGCCCAGCAACACGCCATGGCCGCCATCTCGCAGGCCTTCGAGCAGGCTGCCGGCGCAACTCCGTCCGCCAGACTGGTGATGACCGGACCCGGCGTGTTTTCGGTGACGTCGCGCGATACCATCAAGAGCGAGGTCACCCGGTTGTCCATCATCAGCGTTGCGCTCATCGCCACGCTGTTGTTGCTGGTTTACCGCTCCTTTAGCGCGCTGACATTGGGGCTTGTTGCCCGTGATCAGCGGGGCGCTGGCAGGCATCGCGGCGGTCAGCCTGGGATTTGGGGCGGTGCACGGCATCACCCTGGGATTTGGCACTGCGCTGATCGGCGAAGCAGTGGATTATTCAATCTACCTGTTTGTGCAATCGGAACAGAGCGGTGCGGATCGTCGAAGCCTGGATCAAGCGCTTTTGGCCCACCATCCGCCTCGGGGTGCTGACGTCGATATTCGGCTTTGCTTCGCTGCTGCTGTCCGGCTTTCCGGGTCTGGCACAACTCGGCCTGTATGCCATTGCCGGACTGATCACCGCCGCAACGGTGACCCGATTTGTTTTGCCTTCTCTGTTGCCGGCGAAGCTTCGCATATCCATGATGTGATCGGCGATCGGCGCTCGCCCTGTCCCGTCTGGTACAAGCGCGCTGCAGCATTGCGCTTGGCCAGCGGCGATCGTGTTGTTGGCGGCTTGTGCCATCCTGGTCGTCCAGCGCGCCAGTTTATGGAATGACAAAATCGCGTCACTCAGTCCGGTGTCGCAAGCGGATGTGGAACTCGATACCCGTTTGCGCGCCGACATGGGGGCGCCGGATGTACGCTACCTGGTGGTGGTATCCGGTGCGAGCCGGGAATCGGTATTGCGTTCTTCCGAGCAGGTGTCCACGTTGCTGCAGACACAGGTCGAGCAAGGCGAACATCGCCGGATTCGAAAGCCCCAGCCGTTATCTTCCCAGTGCAGCGACGCAGCGCGCGCGCCAGGACCAGCTTGCCCGCGCGTGCCGAGCTGGAAACGCGACTTGCCCAGGCTGTCCAGGGTTTGCCGGTGCGCGCGCAATTGTTTGCGCCGTTTCTGGACGATGCCGACTGCCGCACGCAGCCAGCCTTTGCTGCAAGCGGCCGACCTGCGAACATACCTCGATGGCGATGGCGGTCGATGCCTTGCTCATGGTCAAGCAACCGCGGCAATGGCGTGCCTTGTTGCCGCTGACCGCACCCGAGGGTGCCAGCATCAACGCCAGATCGCGTTCGTGCGGCATTGAGCGCAATGCCCGATGTGCTGTTTGTGGACATGAAAGCCGAATCGGATCGACTGTATTCCGGCTACCTGCATGAAGCCATCGTGCTGTCGCTCGGCGGACTGGTCGCCATTATCGGACTTGCTGCTCGTGGTTTTTCGTTCGCCCCTGCGCGTGCTGCGCATCATCGCACCGCTGGCCGCCGCGGTCATCACCGTCACGGCGGGATTGGCCGCGTTTGGGCCAGCAAATGATCATTCTGCATTTGGTGGGCTTGCTGCTGGTGGTCGCGGTTGGCTCCAATTACGCGCTGTTTTTTGATCGGACTGATTCGCGCACAACCATCTTGCCGCGCACGCTTGCTTCGATGCTGTTTGCCAACCTCACCACCGTCACAGGTTTTGGCCTGCTTGCGTTTTCCAGCGTGTCCATATTGCAGGCGCTGGGCGTCACTGTGGCGCCGGGCGTCATCCTGACGCTGGTTTATTCAGCGATTTTTTCCCGGCAATCCAGTGCCTAAACGACGCTGGTCATCCCACACCTCTGGTCCGTGCATCCATCGTGCTGCATGCACTGGCGTTGGCGGCCGTGATCACCGCTCCCGGGCAATGGCGCTGGGCGCTGGCTGCCGTGGTGATCAATCACCTGCTGATCGGCGCCGTTGGCCTGTGGCCGCGCAGCCAATGGCTGGGACCGAACTGGACGCGGCTGCCAGCCGCCGCCACGGCCAGAAATGAAATCGCCCTGACCATCGACGATGGCCCCGACCCCCTCGTCACCCCGCAGGTGCTGGATATGCTGGATCAATATGCCGCGCAAGCCACCTTTTTTTGTGTCGGCAAAAAAGCCGCACGGCACCCGGAGTTGTGTCGGGAAATCGTGCGTCGCGGCCACGCCGTGGAAAACCATAGCCAGCATCATCGACATTATTTTGCGCTGCTGGGCCCGCGCGGCTTTATGCACGAAGTGCGGGCCGCGCAAGATACACTCACCGTGATATCCGGTCAGCGTCCCCTGTTTTTCCGCGCACCTGCAGGTTTGCGCAATCCCTTTCTCGGCCAGGTTCTCGCGCGACTGGGGTTGCAGCTTGCCAGTTGGTCGGTACGCGGCCAGGACACCCGCATTGGCGATGCTGAGCGCGTAAAAAAAAGGCTGTTGCGCGGCCTGCAAGCAGGTTCCATTTTGCTGCTGCATGACGGCAACGCGGCGCGCACACCTGACGGCACCCCCGTGATTCTCGAAGTGCTGCCAACCGTGCTGGCCACTCCAAATCTGCGCTTTGTCACCTTGCGCCAGGCACTGTCATGACCCGCGTGAGCAGTGTCGCCCCCCATGGAGAGCAAGCCGGCACCGGACGCCGTCCGAAGATGCCGTGGCACCGCCAGGCGGCTGCGGCGTTGGCAACGCATGGATTGCTCAAAGCGATTGGAACGATGTTTTTTATCGGTCTGTTTTTCAGCGTCTATTTTTATCTGCTCAATGGCCCGGCCTATCCGGTCACGGTAATGCCATTCACCGCGCTGGACCGACTGATCGGTTTTCAGCCATTGACCTTGCCGCTATATGCCTCATTGTGGGTTTATGTTTCCCTGCCGCCGGCATTGCTGGCGACGCGGCGCGAGCTCTATGGTTATGGCAGGGCGATGGCAGGAACCTGCCTTGTAGCGCTGGTCATTTTCTTTTTCTGGCCCACAGCAGTCCCCGTGGCCGATATCGACTGGGCGCGGTATCCCCATGTGGAATTTCTCAAGAACATCGATGCCGCAGGCAATGCCTGCCCGTCGCTGCATGTCGCCACAGCCATTTTTTCCGGTGTCTGGTTGCATTACTTGCTGCGTCGCTTTGGCGCGCCGCTGTGGGTACTGATGTCCAGTTGGGTGTGGTGTATCGGGATTGTCTACTCCACGATGGCCACCCGCCAGCATGTGGCAGTCGATGTGTTGGGCGGACTCGCGCTCGGGACACTGTGCGCCTATCTGTCCTTGCGGCAGCGCAAGGATGCGGATGCAGACGCTAAAGTCCAGCGGCAGCCCGGTTAATTCCAGTGGTCAGAGCTGCCCTGGAGGGTCCGGGATTTGCGGTGGCTTCACTGGCTGATCGCGTCGGACCGGAGGCGGCCGGTCACCGCTACCATGGTGTGTTCGCACCCAACAGTGCGCACCGGGCATTAGTCACCAAGACCGGTCGGGGCAAGGGCAGGGCAGAAGCTGCGAAGGCCGAAGCACGAACACCTGCCGAGCGGCGCAGCGCGATGAGCTGGGCACAGCGCTTAAAGCGCGTGTTCGGCATCGACATCGAGACCTGCACAGCCTGCGGCGGCACGCTGCGCATCATCGCGTGCATCGAAGATCCGGCGGTGATCAAGGCGATCCTCGCGCACCTGGCGGGCAAAGCGCGCCCGGTACACGCAGCGCGGCGGCCACCACGCCGGGCGCCGCCTGCGCTGGCGTTTAGCTAACGCGTTTCACGCAGCGCTGCCGATTCAACCGCATTTTCCCCTGATGCTATGGGCATGATGCCCGGGCAGGAGGCTGGCTTGGCCGATGCTCGCCCCTGACGGGGCAACGGCGCAAAAGAAGCCGGCAGTACACGGTGAGCAGGGCGAAATCGCCCGGATTTGCGCCGCCGGACCCTGGTCCGACATTGAGCGCCGGCGCATTCTTTATCGGGGGCTTGACCGGGGATCGGTTGAGAACCCCGTTCACATTTTCTGTGCGCGATCAGTTCGGTCTCTTGGGAAAAAAGGTCTCGCGTGCAGTGCGCGGCGAATTTGCGTTGCCTTTAGGGAAGACGACGCAGTCGCCAACATGGGGGTGAGCGACGCACAGTTCCGGTCCGGGAAAGGCGGAAGGTCAAAAACCATCTGAAGTTGATGCAAGACCGCCCAAGGAAAGTTTCGGGCTGGCGCTATTGGATTGATTCAGCGTTTCTTGCTGAATTTCCGGTGATGCGGCTATGCGCCGCCGGTAAGCATCAGGAACAACGGCACAGGCAGAGTCGACACTGCCATCAAAATAACAAAGCGCGGAAAGGTATAGGCGCGGCTCAATCCGGCGATCATGCCGATGCCGCCGGCACCGCCGATCACGGCGTTCCCCGGCAAGTTTAGTATCGCGGCAAGTGCCAGGTAACGATGCCGAAGCAGCAAGGAAATCCAGCGGCGTGGTGAGCGCGCGGTCAGCGCCTCAAACCGTTGTTCCGGCGGGGTCCTTTCCAGTTCTTCCACCAGACGTTTCGCGCGTTCCAACCGCAGCCAGCCAAATGCGCCGGCGATGAAACGGGTCGGTACCAGTCTGCCGAGCAGAAAACTGAGCGCAAGGGCGAATTGTGTGCACAAATACACCAGCGCAATGCCTCCCGGGCCGAGCAGCAGCATCAACGCCAGGCCGATCTCGATACCCGGTACGAACGGTATGGCCATGGCGAGAACGTAACCGATGACAAAAGCGATAATGACCAGTTCGATGATGTCGCTATGCTGCGGCCAGATTTGCAAATTGAGTTGCGAGGCAAGCCACCCGCCTAGAAAGTTCAAGGCGAGGATGCCGGCCAGAATCGCAGCGAGACGCCAGTTGGGCTTGCGGCGAGTGCTCGCAACCCGGGCTTGACTAATCGAGGCCAGGTCAGAAGAGAACATTGTCAGCCTCGCCGCTGAACCAGTACTCGCGTTCGATGGTCCAGAACAGCCGCTCTTTTTTCCAGACATAGTGTGCCTGGACGATGCCATCGCGGATGCTGCCTTTCCATGTCAGGGTGCCGTGCTTCGGACTCACGTTGACGGCACTGAAGCGAACGACTTCTCCATCGCGTTCGATATGGAAAGCGCTTTTGCGGAAGCCGATTTTTGCACACTGTCTGGAGTGGAAGCGGCCGTCTTCGAACACCAGGTGATCGTTGTGGTGTGCGTCCATCCCCACAGTGCCTGTCGAGCCGCTGACAACAAGATGAGGAACCGCCGGCATGGAATTGTTGCTGTTTTCCGTCGTGCCAACTTGTGCACCGTCCAGGGCCAGGACACTGCTTACGTATGCCATGCCAAGCGAGAGCGCAGCGACGTTTCGAACAAGATTGCTGGCCGGGTGCCGCGACGCCGAACGACGCTTCTTTTCATCGTGTGATTTGATCTTGTCCATGTTCGCTCCTCCTTAGATCGTCGCCGGTGTCCAGGGCTGAAACGGCTGGTTGATACTGGCCGGTGTGTCCTGAACGATGGTCGATGCCGTTGCCGGCCCTTTAGAATGAAAACGTCTGGCGCTCTTCGGCAGCAGCGAGCACAGCTTGCGCGCCCATCCATTCGCCGCTGGGAATCATGTTGTCCTCGGTGACCCCGTGCGTTTTTCCGCAGGGTGGGCAGACTCCGATGCGGCCGCCGTTCTCGGTAAACGTTTCGAGAAGCTCGGCAACCGGCGGAAAGCTCTTCGGGATCAGGCCATCGGCCGAGCCGCGCTTGCCGAGGTTCGCGCCGTCGACGGTAAGCCACACCAGTACATCACCGCCGGCAGCAAGGGCATTGTTCGCGAGCACCAGGGGTGTCGCTACCCGGTCCGGGTCGCTGTCATAGTGCGTGATAGTGAACAGGTACTTGTTGTTTTGCTTTGACATCTTCAGTTTCCTTTCATCCTGCATATCTAATGCGTAGGGATTGATTGAGTTCCGACAAGCGTTTGTGTTTGTGTCTATCGCTTGAGCGCGAGAATGGAAACGCTCTTGACGCCAAATTGGCGGGTCGCGCCCTGGGCGCTGTCCGAGATAAAGTGGTATTCGGGATTGGGCTTGACGTGCTCAACGCGCAAGCCGGCGGATTCGATCGCGGCGATGTAGTCATCGAGCAGCAATGCGCCGCCGATGCATGCCGCCCACAGCGTAGCGTTACAGGTGATGCCTTCGGGCAGGCGCACGTCGGTCACGATGTCTGACAGCGCTACCCGCCCACCCGGGCGCAGGATGCGAGCGGCTTCGGCAAATACGTCTTCCTTCACCGGTGCGAGGTTAATCACGCCGTTGCTGATGACTGCATCGCAGGAGCCAGCCGCCAGTCCGGTGTGCTCGACGTAGGCTTTCTCGTAGCTGACCTGTTTAAAGCCTGCGCGGTCGCGCAGACGGTTTGATTTCCCGAGCTGCTCGTCGGTCATGTCGATACCGATCACGCGGCCTTGTTCGCCGACCTTGAGCGCTGCGACGAAGGTGTCCATGCCCGAGCCGCTTCCCAAGTCGACAACCGTCTCGCCTTGCTTGAGATCCGCAAGGTCGAAGTAGTAGCCGACACCGGCGAACGAGTCGATGGATTCGGCAGGAATCGCGTCGAGGTCAGCCGGTGCGTAACCAAGGCGTTCGGCCATTGTGCGACCCATTTCAAAGTGGAAGTCGCCGTGCGGATTGGTCGCGACATCGCGATACATGGCTTTTACTTTCTGTTCGAGTGCAATGACATCGACGGACTTCTTGAGTTGTGCGATTGCGGTCATGGTCTGTTTCCCCTTTTCTCTGTGTCGTGCGCGTGCCGGATTGGCGTCGCACTTACTGTTCAGGACGCATCAGAAAGGAATTCCGTTCCATCAATGCGTCGCGTTGCGTTGTCTATGCGTATGCGTACAGTTTCAGCGGCCTGGTCTCGCGTTGAATGCGCGGCGTGGCGAACAGCGGCCACTCGATGCGTACTTCGGCGCGGGCGATCGCTGCGATTCCGACAATCCCGGAACGATCGAGAACAAACTTCTGTCCGCCTTGCACGAGTTGTTGACCTTCTTCGTCAGGATGGCAAACCTGCACCAGGCCCGAGTACACGTGCAGGATCACACCCGGCGTCGAGTCGATGGTGATAGGCCTGTTCGTGAGCAGTGAAAAGTTGCCGGCAATCTCATCACGCCTCAGCGGCGATGATGTCGGCTTTGATTGTTGTGTCGTCTGTTTCGTGGCTTTCAGTGATGTGATTGCCATGGTTGATCCCTCCTGTCTGGTTTTCCGAGTCCGGCGCGTTTCACGACGCCGTCATGCCCGAAGACGCAGACGTTCTCGAATCGGTTCCATGCTTTCGTGATTTTTCTATCCAGGCTGTTTTTCGGTAACCGGTCGGAACGGAATTCCTTGCGCATTTACATATGGTGTAAATCTTCGATTCGACCGATCATCGGACGAATCAGACTGGCCAACGACAAGAGGCGATAAGTGCCACGCGAGAAGGGGTGCGGAACGCAGGAGCTCTAGGCCGGGATGACTTGGGCAAAAAAGTGCTGGAAAAATGGAACCGATTGGGTCACCCGTGCGTCTTGGGGGTGGAGGGTAAATGGGCGTTTCGAAGGAATTCTTTGAGAAACAGGTGCTTGCGTTGTTAGGGCCACTCCAGGGAGTGGCCCGGCGCCTGACCTGTAACGATACGGAGGCCGAAGACTTGGTGGCTGAGACTGTGACCCGCGCTTGGCGGGCGCTCGATACGCTGGAGAGCGAAGCGGCGTTTCGTTCATGGCTGTTTCGCATTCTGAACAATACGTTCATCAGCGATCTGCGCCGCGCCGGTGCACGTCCACAAACGGACTCGCTCGATTTCGGGGATGGCGATGAGGACGAAGCCTATTTCTCTGTATTCGAGCAGGTCCACCAACCGTTCCTGTTGTGGTTCGGCAATCCCGAGCAGGAGTTTCTCGACAAAGTGTTACGCGAAGATCTTGATCGTGCACTCGCGACGCTGCCGGAACATCACCGTATCGTCGTGATCTTGTCCGACCTCGAGGAATTCAGTTATGCGGAGATTGCCAGCACGCTGAACGTGCCGATCGGTACCGTGCGTTCCCGGCTGGCGCGCGCGCGTAGCGCATTACAGAAACTGCTCTGGCAGCAGGCAAAGGACTATGGACTTAATGGTGCAGCAGCAATAAACCGGGATGGAAAACCATGCGCGGACGCCGACGAACCGAATGCGGCACCATCGCCACGCAAACTCTAGAAAGACCACGAATCATGAGCAACAAACCGATCGATTGTGAACAAGCGCTGAAACAGGTGTACGAGTATCTGGACCACGAACTCGGCAACCATGATCATGAAGCGATGGCGCAACACTTGAGCATTTGCAAGAGTTGTTTCTCGCGTGTGGAGTTCGAACAACGGCTCAAGGATAAGGTGAAGGCGTTGCGCGACGAACAACCCACTGACAGCGCTAGTGACCGCATCAAGCAGTTGCTCAAGGGTTTCTGATCGACGCGGTCAGCGCAGAAGGAGAACAACATGGTTGCGATCGTCAGCTTCAAACGCGAAGCCATTCTCGGCGCGGTGCGCGAGATGTACGCCACCGTCGCCATGTCGCCAGACCAGGAGTTTCATTTTCCGACCGGGCGTCGCGCTTGCGAGATCCTTGGCTATCCGCAACAGCACCTGGACGAAGTCCCCGAGCGCGCAGCCGAGTCCTTTGCTGGCGTCGGTTACCCGTTCTCGGCCGACGTGATGCGCGAAGGCGACGTCGTTCTCGATATTGGTGCGGGGTCGGGGACCGATACGCTGATAAGCGCGAAGATCACCGGATCCAGGGGCAAGGTGTATGCGCTCGACATGACAGCCGAGATGCGAGCCAAGCTGGAAAAGACCGCTTCCGATGCCGGCATCACCAATGTCGAAGTCATCGAAGGCGATGCCGAAGCACTTCCGCTGCCCGACGAATCCGTTGATGTGGTGACAACCAATGGCGTGATCAACCTCGTTCCCGACAAGGCGCGCGCGATAGCGGAAATGTTTCGTGTACTCAAACCGGGTGGGCGACTGCAGATTTCCGATATTGCGTTGGCGCGGCCGGTCTCCGAGCGCTTTCGGCAAGACCCGCAGATGTGGGCCGAGTGTGTCGTCGGCGCGGTGGAAGAAGACCGTTACCTCGTCATGTTGCGAAACACCGGATTTGACCAGGTCGAGCAAATCGGTGAACTCGACTACTTTGCAATGAGTTCAAACTCGAAGACCAAAGAGGTAGCACAGCTCTTCAATGCGCACTCCATCACCATTCGCGCACTGAAACCGCTTCACGCACTGCGGCCACCCGCTGAAGCCGGCGCGCGCCAGGCGGCGTTCAATTTCGTTCGCGAACTCGGCGGAGTGGTGGTGGCAATGCTCGCGTGGCTCACTTGCGCCGGGGCGCCGGCACTAATCGCTGCTTTCGGTGCAATGGGTGCGGGCGGCCTGGCCGGACACGCATACATGTTTCCGGCTTTTGCCGGATTTCTCGGCTTCAGTGTATGGCTGTTGTGGCGGAGCGGCCGGGCGCGAAGTGATATCCGGCCTTTCCGGATCGCGCTGGCAAGTGCAATCTTCGCGACGCTGACCACATGGTTGGCGCTTGTCGGCTTTGTTCCCTGGGCGGGATGGTTGTCCTATATCGGCATCGCCGGCGTGATTGGCGCGAGCATCTGGAGTTTTATCCTTGGACGCGAACCCGGTCACTGTCTTGAAGAGATGATCTTCGAAGCGAAGCGGCGAGAGCACCGCGCAACACTGGCGCATCGTATTGGCGTTCTCGCAGCTTCGATCGTTGTGGTCGTCGCATCGCTTTACGGCTTGCGTCTGTCTATCACGGCATTTGGCATCGCCTGACGGCGCGATGGTTTTACTGCATCCGTGTGTAGCGCAGAATCTTCGAGAATCGGGCAGTCCACGCCACTAGCGTCAGTGTCGCGCCCCTCCTTCATCAGATTGCTGAGGTCTCTGGGTTCGACATCACATTGTTCGAGTAGAGCGAATATTGTGAAACAGCGTGGACGGAGTAGTGTTTCCGCATTTGCGTCTTCAGGCGCGCGATCGATATGCCGCGGGATCCTGGAAACAGACGTCAAACGTTGCTCAACCCGTCAGCTCAACTCCAGGTGGTAACGAGCATATTTGCGGATGTTGACCACTTCTGAGTCGAGAGTAAGCTACCGACCCTCAGGATAAACAGGACGCTACCCTTGAAACTTCACCGACAAAGGTCTGCCATGCGGATCGGAGAAGTTCGACGGAAAGCTGGAATGACTAACGGAGCGGCAATTGCAGTATCGGCCTCGCGAGCGGCCGAGAAAAGACGAGAATAAGGGGTAGCGTCCTCTTTATTCTTCGGGAAACTAACCGGCACCACGGAAAAAGAGTTATTCAATGGCCGCGACAAAGGCCGCTTCGACGATACAAAGGATGAAGCCGACGCCTTCATGTTCAAGGTGCAACAGTTGCGCAACGTCGCGGTGACGCCGCCCTACTTTCACGACGGCTCGGTCGCAACGCTGCCGGAGGCCGTTCGTATCATGGCGAAACTGCAGTTGGGCCGTGACGTGAACGAAACCGACGTGTCGGACATTGTCGCTTTTCTCGAAACGCTCACCGGGGACGTGCCGGAGCACTTTGCGAATGCACCGGTGTTGCCGGTAGCTCCGTTCCGGAATTAGGGCTCGCCCGCTGGGCCGTTCGGACTAACGGCCGCGAGCTTCGTTCATATAAAGGCCCCGCCAGATGGCGGGCCAATACACTGATGTCATGAATGTGATGCTCAAGCAGGGAACCAGGTGGCCCGAGCATCACCCGCCAGACGCATTGATCCCTGGTAGCGTTCCGCCGGTCCGCCCACAGTTTTCAGGGAACTGCGGAAGCCCTCCGGCAAGACCGTCGAACAATACGGTATGACTTGAATCAAACCGCGACGTGCCCGCTATCGCTATTGTTCGCGCATCGGCACTTCCAGGAGGAACGCATCCATGCCAGCCAAGCAACTACTTTTCGGGGAATCCGCGCACGCCAAGATCCTTGCCGGCATGAAGCTGCTAACCGATGCCGTACGGGTTACTCTTGGGCCGAAGGCTCGTACCGTTGTTCTCGAGAGTGCCTTCGGCGCCCCGACCATCATCAATTCAGGCGTAATGGTGGCCAGGGAAATCGAACTAAAAGATCCGTTCGAGAATATGGGCGCGCAGATGATGAAGGAAGTCGCCAGCAAGACGTCCAACATCGCTGGTGACGGAACGACCACCGCCACCCTGCTTGCCTACGGCCTGGTGCGCGAGGGCATGAAATATGTGGCCGCTGGCATGAATCCGATGGATCTGAAACGAGGAATAGACACCGCTGTCGAAACAACCGTCGAGGTTCTGAAGGAGCTCGCCAGGCCATGCAGTACTTCGACCGAAATCGAGCAAGTGGCAACGATCTCGGCGAATTCGGACCAGACCATTGGCAGAATTGTCGCCGAAGCCATGGAAAAGGTCGGTAAGGAAGGCGTCATTACCGTAGAGGATGGTTCCGGCCTGGCGAGCGAACTGGAAGTCGTCGAAGGCATGCAGTTCGATCGCGGCTATCTCTCGCCTTATTTCATCAATACGCCGGAACGGCATCGGGCAGTTCTCGAAGACGTCTACATTCTCATGTATGACAAGAAGATCTCTTCCAATCGCGACTTTCTACCGTTGCTCGAAAAGGTTGCCAAGGCCGGTAAACCGTTTCTCATCGTGGCTGAGGATGTCGAGGGCGAAGTGCTGGCTACGCTCGTCGTCAACACCCTGCGGGGAATCCTGAAGTCCTGCGCGGTCAAGGCACCGGGTTTCGGGGACCGCCGTAAAGCCATGCTCGAGGATATCGCTGTTCTCACAGGCGGCCAGCTCATTTCCGAAGAACTCGGATTCACGCTGGAGAAAACCGAACTGGCCCAGCTAGGTCACGCAAAGCGTGTCGAGATCGACAAGGACACCACCACAATCATCGGTGGTGCCGGTGAACACGCACGCATCGAGGCACGCATCACCGATCTGCGTCGACAGGTCAAGGACACCACCAGTGACTACGATAAAGAGAAACTACAGGAGCGCATTGCCAAACTCTCCGGCGGCGTCGCCGTGGTGAAAGTTGGTGCTGCCACCGAGACGGAAATGAAAGAAAAGAAAGCCCGCGTTGAAGACGCCTTGCACGCGACCCATGCAGCGGTCGAGGAAGGCATCCTGCCCGGCGGCGGTGTGGCACTGCTGCGCGCGCGGCATCGACTTCGCGATCTGCACGGTGAAAACTCCGACCAGGATGCCGGCATTCGCATTGTCGAACGCGCCCTCGAAGACCCGATCCGTCAAATCGCGGCCAACGCTGGGGAGGAACCTTCCGTCATAGTCAACAAGGTTGAAGAAGGTAAAGGCAACTTCGGCTACAACGCCCTCACCGGACAATATGGCGACATGGTGAAAATGGGAGTGCTCGATCCCTGCAAAGTTACCCGCATCGCATTGCAAAACGCGGCGTCCATCGCCAGCCTCGTCCTCACGACCGACTGCATGGTCGCGGCAATTCCACAGAAGCAACCTCCTTCCATGCCATCGATGGGTGACATGGAAATGTAGGCAAACCCAGACGGGACATCGCATAACAGCCCGTCATGAGCGTTAGCCGCGCATGCTTCTCGTGACAAGGATAAACGGGACGCTACCCTTGAAACTTCACCGACAAAGATCTGCCATGCGGATCGGAGCAGTTCAACGGAGAGCTGGAATGACCGCCGGGGCGGCAATTGCAGGATCGGCCTCGCGGGCGGCCGAGAAAAGACGAAAATAAAGGTGGCGTCCCCTTTATTCTTCGCGGGTCGAAGTTGTCCAGCACGGCGCTCCAGCGATTGAGCGGCACCGGAGGAGCGCCGACGCGAAGACCCGGTTCCCGGTAGGCGAAGGTGGCTCCGGCCGCCTCGATGAATTCGTTCCTGGCTGGCCCGTATGACGAGGCCGATTCGGGGTCCATATTGGAGCCGGGCACAGCCTACGCCTCGGGCGCGGCCGTCATGCATGATGTTCAGGTCTTGGCCTATTGCTTAAGGCCTGCCATGCAGATCGGAAAAGTTCATCGGAAAGCTGGAACGACTAGCGGAGCGGCAATTGCAGGATCGGCCTCGCGGGCGGCCGAGAAAAGACGAAAAGAAAGGGCCGCGTCCTCTTTATTGCCTTTGTTGGTAACAAGGCACCAGTTATTAAAGGCACATTGAAGCGCGAGCGCAGATGAATCCCGTCCTTGGCAGCGAACACCAGAGCGCGCGCAAAACTGATGGATAATTGTTCGTAATCGCGCAGAACATTGCCCGGTGGATCGTGCGTTTTGGGCTCCGGGTGAACGAACCGGGGTAACGTTGGCGTGTCTCGATGACAGTACGAAACCGATGAGCTACAAATCTACGCCGCCGCGTTCAGGTCTGATCGGAAGCTGGTTGTGGGAGGTCGCGCTGGCCGCGGCTCTGCTGCTTCTCGCCGCCTGCAGTTCGCTACGGCCGGTTGATTTGCCCGCTGAGTACACACCCGCCCCAGCCAGAGCGTCGATCTGGGAAGCGCTGGCGGCAGACAAACCGGGTGACTGGTATGTGTTGCTCAACCACGGGCCCGACGCATTGGACTGGCGGCTGCGTGCCATCGACAGTGCTACCGAAAGCATCGATTTTCAGACTTTCCTCTGGAGCTTTGACACGGTCGGAGCGCTGGTGCTCGATCACCTCGTCGAGGCCGCCCAGAGGGGAGTGAAGGTGAAATTGCTGGTCGATGACACCTTCCTGCTTGGTGAGGACGAGATTCTCCTCGAGATTGCCCATCACCCGAATATCGAGTATCGCGTCTTCAATCCCTACAAGCGTCGGGCAAACGGCTTCGTGACCAGGCAGGCGTTAAACCTGGCCGAGTTCCACCGCCTCGATCACCGAATGCACAACAAGGCGATGGTAATCGACAATCGTGTTGCCATTGTCGGCGGGCGCAATATTGCGGATGAGTATTTCGGTCTTCATGATCAGGCGAATTTCCGGGATCTGGAACTGCTTGCAGGAGGCCCGATTGTTACCGAGGTGGCGCGGTCTTTTGACAACTACTGGAACGACCGCTGGTCTTTCCCCATCGAAGCGCTGACACATGTCAAATCAGCGCCGGCAGATCTGGAGGCGGCACGCCTGGTGCGTGAAAAGAACGCGCATGTGCACGTCGAAGAGTCGGATGATGCCCGATTCGGAAGCTGGGAGCGCATCATTGCCACTGCTGTCGGCGGGCAAGCCTGGCTCTACACGGACAAACCACCGCAGGATAATCCTGACGAGTTAACGGAAGCCCCGGTGCAGGTTGAGAGGGCATTGATCGAAATGTTTGATGCCGCTGCGGACGAAATTCTGATTGTGTCGGCGTACCTGATCCCAACGCCGGAACTCGAGGGCGCTGTCGAGCGTGCTGTCGAGCGGGGCGTGCGCATTCGCATGCTCACCAATTCCATTCGTTCGAACAACCATCTCACAGCGCACAGTGTCTACCGCAATCACATCAAGGAGCTCCTCGGCAACGGAGCGGAGTTGCATGAAGTGCGTATTGACGCGCACGACAGGCACATCTACATGCTGTCACCGATTGAGGAAAAGGCGCTTTCGTTGCATGCCAAGGCACTGGTGATTGACGATGACAAGGTTTTTATCGGCAGCGCCAATCTCGACCCAAGGTCTTTGCGACTGAACACCGAGATGGGGTTGCTGGTCGAGAGCAAGGCGTTGAACGCCATTGTTCGCGATGCGGTTACGCCAGATTTTCAGCGGTCGAACGCATGGGAGCTGCAACTCGACGAAAATGGCGACGTTGTATGGGTTTCAGATGACCTCAGGCTAACCAGTCAGCCGGCGATGTCGCTTATGCAAAGCATCGAAGACTGGTTCTTCTCGCATTTGCCTATCGAAGACGAACTGTAGACGCGGCAAGGACGGCCGGCTGTTGTCAAATCAGTGCGTTTGCGTGCCCGTTGTTCAAGAATAGAGGGAGTCAGGCTGAAACCCCCGCAGGCGTTCCCGTCGCGCGCTGCGCGCATCAGTCGTTGCGAAACCGTCACGATGTATGGTCTGATTCATGGAACTATAGAAGCGTAACCATCAACGGGCCATCTTATGGAATCCCCTGAGTACGAAGCGCGAACGGATCTCGCCGCGGCGCATCGCCTGGCCGTGCGGCATGGACTGAACGAAGGGGTCTGGAATCACATCAGCCTGTTGCACCCCGACAACGACGATCACATGCTGATATCGCCCGGGCATATGCACTGGTCACAGGTCAGCGCGAGCAATCTTGCGCACATGGATGCCGAGGGGAACATGCTCTCGGGCGAACGTCCGCCCATTCGTGCCGGCTGGATCATTCACTACCCGGTGCACAAGGCCCGCCCGGACGCCCGGTGTGTGCTGCACGTCCACGCGCCATACATCACCGCCATGTCGATCCGAAAGGACATGCTGTTCGAGACCCGCTCGTCCCAGCAGGCAACACCATTTCACAACGACATCGTCTACTACGACGTTTATGACGGGCTGCTCGACAGCGAGTCCGAGGGGTTTCGGATGGCCGAAACGCTTGGCGACAAGCGTGTGCTGATGCTGCGCAACCACGGCGCGCTCATCGCCGCGCCCAGTGTTGCGATGGCCTACCTTTATGTTTATCAGCTTGAGCGCGCCTGCATGTACCAACTGCTGGCCGTTGCCGGCGGCGGCGAAATGCAGCTGATTCCGGAGGACATCGCCTCGGAGATGGCTGCCCAGGCACGCGCTGCGACGAGTCACGGACATTGGGACGGGATGAAGCGCTGGATCGAGGCCGTAGAGCCGGACTTCAAGGACTAGTCGCGGTTGACGCCGCATCACCCCGACCATCACGTCATCCAGGTTAGGGGTCGCACCCTCCGCTGTCTCGTCAACATTGCGGGCGGCCGTCGTGCAGGCACCGGCAGAGCTGGTTCGACCGTTGGGGCATCCTCCATACCCGCGCCGTGCGCGTTACATAACGGCAGCCTGGAAACGGACGTCTGGCGTTGCTATAGCTGTCAGCTCAGCTCCAGGTGGTAACCGCCATACTTGCGGATGTTGACCACCCCTGTGTCGAGGATCAGATATTGCCCCTTGATGCCCATCAAGGTGCCCTCGAAAACCGGCTTCTTGTCAAAATTGTGGGAGACGATCTTCGTCGGGTATTCCTCGACCGGATACGCGATCTCGACCGTGTCAGCGTCTTCCACAGCGGTGCCCGGTAATTCGACCCCGGATGAATTGTCCGCGTGCAGTTTCAGGATTGCGTCGCGCTCGGTCGCAAGATCCCGAGGCTCGGCCGGGCCCTGCAACATCTTTCGCCAGTTCGTCTTGTCGGCGACGTAGTCTTTCAGCGCGATTTCGACCTGACCGGATTCGAGCCGGTTCGCGACACGCCGAATCGCGAGCCCCTGGGTCGCGCCCTGGTCGATCCATCGGGATACAGGGTCGACGCCGCGGGTGATCCCGACTTTCAGCGACGATGCGTTCGAGAGATAAACCGTGTGGGGGATCATGCAATTCGCCACGCCCCATTCGGGTTCGCGGCAAGTCCCCTTCGCGAAGTGGCAGAGTTCCGGCTTCACGACGCAGCTGTCGCAACTCGCAAGCCGGGTGAAGCACGGGTAGCAGTGGCCCTGGGAAAACGTCTTGCTGATTTCCCGGTCGCAACTCACGCAGGTGATGGATTGTTTGAACTCGAGCCTGAATGACTTGCCGATTCGATCGTTGAGATCGACATCGACAGGGCCGAGGGGGAGAGCGTACCGAACCGGCTTCCCCGCTTCGAATCTCGTTTTCATCTTGCGAACCGGACCTTGCATCTCTTCCTCTGGTAATGCGCTCCCGGCGCGATCGCAGTTCCGTCACCGCAATGCGCGACTTTTTCGCAGCCATCATACGACATGATCTGCGGCCGGACGCGTTTGCCCGGACCGCACTACGTGGCACCGGGGTCGAATCGACGAGACTTCTGCCGCGCGGCCCGGTTCGCCGCCGCGCTCTTTAACGGAGACTTGTTTAGCGATAGCTTGAGAGCCCCTTTATACTTGCAGTACGCTGCCGGCTGTCCCGTTTCTGCTGTTGATCGCTGCGGCGCTGACTCTATCGCAACGGCGCCGCCAGGAGACCATCTGTGCAAGATCAAGTTCGGACGAAGTTGCATTCACGTCGTGGTTTTCTTGCCGCTGCGGCTTGTCTCACCGCTGCCGCGACGCCGCTGGGGCGCACCCTGGCGCAGCCGCCGATCATTAACGCCCCCACCTTGCTCGAGAACGAGGCCGGGGGCTACCTGGTTCTACCGGCTGGGCAGGCATTCTGCGGCGGGGTGATCGCCACCCCGGGGCACGAGGTCGTGCACGCGCTGCTCTCACCCTGGGTGCCGCTGCGCGATGCCTGGGCATTGATCCAGGCACACCTGAGCGCGCAGAAGCGACCCATGCAGGCGCTGTGCGGCATGGAGCTGCGCATCCCCGAGCAGCTCACGATGCAGGGCTTCCGCGACTTCAACGCCCCCTACATCGAGCAGCTGCGCAAGCACCAGCTGATTATCGGCAACTACAGCGCGGTGTGCCGCACCAATGTGGCCCCGGCCACGGACAAGCCGAAGGAGCCGTCGCTGCACGCGTTCTCCTACTGCGTGCCGAGCAAGACCGCAACCAGGACCTTCTGCATTTCGGGCACCGCGGACATCGACCAGAGTGGACGCGTCGTGGCCGAGGGCGACACATCCCCGGCGGGTATGCGCATGCGCCTCCAGCACTGTATCGATGCCACTACCGAACGCCTGGCACAGTTGGAGCTGCACTGGGGCCTGACCACGCACATCGACCTGTGCGTGGCACGCGACGTGGACAACCTGATCGGCGAGCTGCTTCTGCCCGCGCTCGAGGGTGCGGGGCAGCGCGGCGTGCGCGTGCACAACGCGCGTCCGCCGATCGTAGGAACCGAGGTTGAACTCGAGTGCCGTGGCGCGCTGCGCGAAGTGGTAGTGACGGGCTGAGGGCTGCGCCGCTCGCCCTTTCGCAACGCCCCCGGCACCCGTTTGCGCAACCCGAACCGACCCTTTCCATGACCGCACCTGCCCGCACCCTGCCCCCCGTCCTGAGGAACATCGAGTTCCCGGTGATTGGTTCGCCGCTGTTCATCATCAGCAACCCCAAGCTGGTCATCGCCCAGTGCAAGGCCGGTGTGGTCGGTTCGATGCCGGCGCTCAACGCCCGTCCGGCCTCACAGCTGGACGAATGGCTGGCCGAGATCACCGAAGCGCTTGCGGCGCATGACAAGGCGCACCCCGATTCACCCGCCGCGCCGTTTGCCGTCAATCAGATCGTGCACAAGAGTAACGACCGGCTGGAGCACGACATGCAAGTCTGCGCAAAGTACAAGGTGCCCATCATCATCACCAGCCTTGGCGCGCGCGAAGACGTGAACCGGGGAGTGCAGGCTTGGGGCGGCGTGGTGCTGCACGACGTCATCAACAATGTCTTTGCGCACAAGGCTATCGAGAAGGGCGCCGACGGGTTGATCCCGGTGGCGGCCGGTGCCGGTGGCCACGCGAGTGTGAAGAGCCCGTTCGCGATGGTGGCCGAAATCCGTGAATGGTTCGGCGGCCCGGTGGCGCTGTCGGGCGCGATCTCTTCGGGCGGCGCCATACTGGCCGCACAGGCCATGGGGGCGGATTTCGCCTATATCGGCTCGGCCTTCATTGCCACGGAGGAGGCGCGGGCCGCAGAGGGCTACAAGAAGATGATCACCGAGAGCGATTCGGATGACATTGTCTACAGCAACTTCTACACGGGTATTCACGGCAACTACCTCAAGGGCAGCATAAGGAACGCCGGCATGGACCCTGACAATTTGCCCGAGAGCGACCCGAGCAAAATGAACTTCGCCAGCGGCGAAGGCGCCAACGCCGCCAAGGCATGGAAGGACATCTGGGGCTGCGGTCAGGGCATCGGCGCGATTCGCGAGGTGATGCCCGCGGCCGAGATGGTCGCCCGCTTCAAGCGTGAGTACATCGCTGCCAAGGTGAGTCTTTGCGGGCATTGAGCCGGCCGAAGGTGTCAATGCAACCCCACCGTGGCGGGGGTTGAAAGGACAGGTCGTTCCTGGCGAAGAGCGGTTCGTCGAGAAGATGCAGGCTCGCACGGGCAAGCACCACCGTGCCGATGTGCAAATACACGTTGCCCGTCGGCGCGAGGCACTTCAATCAACCATGAGGATCACTCAAACTCGACCAGCAGGTCATGGGCTTCGATGTTCATGCCCACGGCAGCCGGAATCGACTTGACCTTGCCGTCACGTTCGGCGCGCAGCAGCGTTTCCATCTTCATGGCCTCGATCGCGAGCAGTGCGTCCCCGCGCTCGATGCGCTGACCTTTTTTTACGCTGATGCTGACGACGCGCCCGGGCATCGGGGCGGCAATGTGCTTTGGGTTGTCCGCGTCTGCTTTCGGATGGGTCTTGACGAGTTGCTCCCGACTGCGATCCGGGATGCCAACCGTGCGCGGCTGGCCATTGAGTTCGAAAAAGACGCGGCGGTGCCCCTTGTCATCGAAATCGCCGATGCCGAGTAAACGTATGATGAGTCGTTTGCCGCGCTCGAGCTGGATCTCGATCTCCTCTTGCGGCTTGAGTCCGTAGAAGAAGACCGGCGTCGGCAGCACACTGATATCTCCGTAGCTGCGCTGCACCTTCGCGAACTCCTCGAATACGGCCGGATAGAGCAGATAGGAGCAAAGCTCCTGGTCAGTGAGGCGCCGCTCGATGCGTTTCTCTGCCCGGGCGCGTTCGGCATTGAGGTCCGCGGGCGGCATCAGTGCGCCCGGGCGTTCGGTCAGCGGTTTCCTGTCCTTGAGGATCTTTTTCTGGAGCGCCTCCGGAAAACCGCCGACGGGCTGGCCGAGGTCGCCGCGGAACAACGACACGACAGACTCGGGAAACGCAATCTCCTTGTCGGGGTCGAGCGACATCTTCGGCCGTCAAGTCGCCCGTGACCATCGCGATGGCCATGTCGCCGACGACTTTGGATGTGGGTGTCACCTTGATGATGTCACCGAAAAGATCGTTGACATCGGCGTAACGCTCGGCAACCTCGGGCCAGCGATGCGCCACACCGAGCGCGCGTGCCTGCTCGCGCAGATTCGTGTACTGGCCGCCCGGCATCGCATGACGGTAGACGTCGGCCGTGCCGGCGCGAATGTCACTCTCGAAACCTTCGTAGTACTCGCGCACGAGTTCCCAGTAGCGTGAGATCACACGGATTGCTTCACGATCGAGCCCGGGGTCGCGCGCATCGCCGCGCAGCGCGTCGACGACAGAGCCCAGATTTGGCTGCGAGGTCAGGCCGCTGACAGAGGCCATCGCGAGGTCGACGGCATCAACGCCCGCTCGCACGGCGGCGAGTACTGACGCCGCACCGATGCCGCTGGTATCGTGCGTATGAAAATGAATCGGCAGGCCGACTTCCTGTTTGAGCGTGCTCACAAGCTTCTCGGCCGCAGCGGGCCGGCACACGCCGGCCATGTCCTTGATACCGATAATGTGCGCACCAGCTTTTTCGAGTTCGCGCGCCATGTCAACGTAGTAAGCGAGATCGTATTTGTTCGGCGCCGGAGACAACAGATCGCCGGAGTAGCAAATCGCTGCCTCGCAGAGCTTGCCGGACTCGAGCACGGCGTCGATCGCCACGCGCATGTTCTCGACCCAGTTCAGCGAATCGAACACCCGGAACAAGTCGACACCGGCCTGCGCGGCCTGTGCGACGAAGGCCTGCACGACGTTATCCGGGTAATTCTTGTAACCGACCGCGTTCGAGGAACGCAGCAGCATCTGCAGCAGAATGTTTGGCGCACGCGCCTTGATGATTTCAAGCCGCTCCCATGGATCTTCCTTGAGAAAGCGCATTGCAACGTCGAAAGTGGCCCCGCCCCAGCACTCCAGCGACAGAAGCTGCGGCAAGCGCTCGGCATAGGCAGGAGCAATCTTGACGATGTCGTCCGTGCGCATGCGGGTTGCCAGCAGCGACTGATGCGCATCGCGCATGCTGGTGTCGGTGATCATCACCTCGGGTTTGGCGAGCAGCCATTTCGAGAAACCTTCGGCGCCGAGCTCCTCGAGCTTTTGCACCGTGCCCACGGGCACCACGCCACTGCGCGCCGGCAGGGGCACCGGCTCCCTTGCCTTGGGTTCTATGCGCCCGGCGACTTCGGGGTTGCCGTTGACAATGACATCGCCGATGAAGCGCAGCATTCTCGTCGCGCGATCGCGCCGACGCGGGAACTCGAACAGTTCCGGCGTTTCGTCGATGAACCGCGTCGTGTAATCGGCGTGCAGAAACTTCGGATGGGTAATGAGTTGCTCGAGAAAGAGCAGGTTCGTCGCCACACCGCGGATGCGAAACTCCCGTAACGCCCGATACATGCGCATGACCGATTCCTCTGGTGTCGACGCCCAGGCCGTGACCTTCGTAAGCAGGGAATCGTAATACGGCGTGATCAAGGCGCCGGAGTAGGCCGTACCGCCATCGAGACGAACGCCGAACCCTGCAGCACTGCGGTAATTGCGGATTCGGCCGTAGTCCGGAATGAAGTTGTTCTCCGGGTCCTCGGTCGTGACCCGGCACTGCAGCGCGTTGCCGTCGAGGCGGATGTTCTCCTGCGTCGGGACGCCGCTGTTGGCCTCCCCGATGCGCGCACCTTGTGCGATGCGAATCTGCGCCTTGACGATATCGATTCCGGTGACTTCCTCGGTAACGGTGTGTTCGACCTGAATCCGCGGATTGACCTCGATAAAATAAAACGCACCGGTGTCGCTATCCATCAGAAACTCGACCGTGCCGGCGTTACGGTACTGCGCGGCGTTGGCGAGGCGCAGAGCATGCGCGCAGATCACCTTGCGTTGCTCCGTAGACAGATAGGGTGCCGGTGCGCGCTCGACGACTTTCTGGTTGCGCCGCTGCACCGTGCAGTCGCGCTCAAACAAATGCACGATATTGCCGTGCGCGTCGCCGAGAATCTGAACCTCGACGTGACGCGCGCGCTCGACGAGTTTCTCGAGATAGACCTCATCGTTGCCGAATGCGGCCTTGGCCTCCCGGCGTGCTGCGGCAATGCTCTCCTCGAGCTGCGCGGCTTCGCGAATCACGCGCATGCCGCGGCCGCCACCGCCCCAGCTCGCCTTGAGCATGAGCGGGTAGCCGACTTGCCCTGCAAGCTTCGCCACAGTGGCGAGATCATCGGGTAACGGGCCCGTCGCCGGCATGACCGGCACCCCGGCGCGCTCTGCCAGCGTTCTCGCGCTCACCTTGTTTCCGAGCGCGCGCATGACCGCGGACGACGGACCAATGAAGATGATGCCGGCCTGCGCGCACGCGTCGGCGAAGTCCGGGTTCTCGGACAGGAAGCCGTAGCCCGGATGAATTGCATCGACGCCAGCTTCCCGGGCGATACGCAGCACAGTTTCGATATCGAGGTAGGCGGCGAGCGGGCGTCCGGGCGCGCCGAGTTTGTAGCTCTCGTCGGCCTTGAAGCGGTGCAGAGCGAAGCGGTCTTCCTCAGCGTATACGGCCACCGTGCCGATACCGAGTTCTGCTGCTCCGCGCATCACGCGGATTGCGATCTCGCTGCGGTTGGCAACGAGAAGTTTTTTGATTGTTCTTTTCATCGATTGGTGGGACGAACTTCGGAAACGAAGGTGGATATGCTACATGAAGGTGCGCCTGCCGGCCTTCGCCCGCCACGAAACCACGAAGCGCCGAGGGAAGTGACCGGAATGAAAGCGACGTTGCCGGCGCAGTTCGGTCGGCCGATAGTCTCGTGCTGTAATGATTGTGATCTTCAACGTCAGAATCAGTACGAGCAGTGGCCCTCTCCCCGATAACTCATCGCTGGAGAACAGTCACTTCGGGCCTTGCAATACACGCTTGCGCGTGGCGCACTCGGACTATGAAGCGTAACGGTTAGAACTCTCAAGCGATCACGATGGTAGATGCCCTTGTTCCAAGCACGGGCGCCGTCTTGAACGCCAGAGTCCTGTCGCAACGCGATGCCCGGACAGTGAGTTCAGCAACGAGAAGCCAATGGCCCCGCTTCGTAGTCGCATCGTCACCTGGCGCATCGCCGTTGGGCCACAAGCAGCGCGCAAGATGCCGGTGCGTCAGACAGTGCCCGCCGGTGCGCCGGCGCAAAAAGGCGGGGGCGTTCTTCGCTGGTACCTGACTGACTCAGGCGTACTTCGCGTACATCGGGTGGTTTTGCGCACGCTGCGCGCCGTGTTTCGAACGAGGCCGAGGCAACTATTTCACCCGCTTGCTTCTCGGATAATTCCACTCAAAGTAGATGTCGTCGCGCCGCGCATTGACGCGCAACAGATAAAGTCCTTCGATAATGTGGGCGTAGCGAACCGGTCCGAAATCGATCGTTTCAAAACCCAGCCGATGGCAAATGTCAGCCACAATCGCCTTGGCTTCATCGTCGTTACCGGCGAGGGGAATCGTAATCGGGTGATTTACCAGACCAGGGTCGGCCATGGTGTCGGCGCTGAACGTACTGAAGGCCTTTACGACACTGGACCGGGGCGCGAGAGCCTGCAAACGTTCGGCGTTGGAAATGAAGCTGGGATAGTCCGCCAGGCCTTCCTCGGTGATCACGCGCGGATTGACCGGGTCGATAATGATCTTGCCGGTCAGGTCGCCCAGGCTGATCAGCACATCTTCCGCGACGTTCCAGGGTACTGCCAACAGAACGATGTCGGCCATTTGAGCGGCGTTGGTTTGCGTAGTTGCACTGGCGCCATTCGAAGTGGCAGCGACAAGTGCCTGCACATCCTCGCGCTCGGGTGTGCGCGAGCCGTAAACAACGGTATAGCCAATCTCCGCAAAGCGCGGCCCCAGAGCGCTGCCGACAGAGCCTGTCCCGATCACTGCAATGGTTTCTGCGCTTGAGCTGACTGGTGCGCCAAAGCCAAAACAAACTGCGAGAACTATCGGGAATATTTTGCGGAAATTCATGTTTGTTTACCTCATGCGATTTGAGATTGTGATAACCGTTTTCCGTATGGACGAACGATTCTATAGAATTTCAGATGATGCCGCCGTCGCCGCAACAAGGATTTCGTTGGAACTTGGTGCGGATTTGCGTGCCGAAAAAATTCCGGTCGAGGCGACTGTTTCAAAGACTGTGGGCTAGACTTTGGCTTGCACGGGGCCGTTGGCGAGCCACGGGCGATTTGGCCCGGTATGTTCGTCAACTGGTCGAAAACCATGAGTTCTATTCAGGAGTTTAGTGATGAAAATTGCAACCGGAATTGCGCTGATATCGATGCTGTTATTTGGTCTTGCCGCCTGTGGAACGCCAGATGCCGGCGGAGGCCGTAAAGTCGACGCGTCCGGCAAAGTGGCGACAGATCTCGACGCCTTGCCAGCCGAGGTCCTTGCAGCAGCAATGGCATCGCAGCCCGAGCTAAACGTGAGTGAAGCGGAATACGAAACGCGGGACGGCAACGAATACTACGATGTCGGCGGCACCATGCCGGACGGCAGCGAGCTGGAACTCGATATCACGAGAATCGACGGTGTCTGGACGGTTGTGGAAACGCAGCGCGACATTGAATTCGACACAACCCCCGAGGCAGTTGCCAAAGCGCTGGATAGCAAGGTTCCAGGCTGGAACCCGGATCGAATCATCGAGAGCGATCAAGGGGATGGCATCGTCATCTATGAGTTTTTTGGCAATGACGCTGATGGCGAGGAAACGAAGATCGAAGTCAAATATGAGGGTGGTCAGGCGGAAGTACTCGTCGACGAGTGGTTGCACTAGACGAGCCGGCGATTGACTGGTTGCAGCGCAGTTTTCGTGATGGAAACATGTCTGGTCTGGTTCGCGTTTTGTTCGAGTGTGATTCACGGCATCATCGCTTGATCCGATATTGACTCTTGATTCTGATACGAAACGAAGAATGAAACCTGCCCGGGTGCTGATTGGCGATGTAGCACCCGGGCGGGATGAGGGGTGGAGTGATTACATGGCGTCGACTTGAACGTCGACTTTCACGCCGTTGGTGAGCGTGTTGAGCACAGGCGAGAACGTCGTCAGTTGCTTCAGCCTTTCCATGTTATCGACGTCAGCCTTCACCTTGAAGTTGACGCGGATGTTGGTAAAGCCTTTGGGGACGTCGTCTGCCAAGCCGAGGAAGCCGCGAAGATCGATGTCGCCTTCGAGTTCGGATTCCAGCTCTTCTATTTTGATACCGCGAACCGCCGCGTGCGCCACCATGCTGGTGGTAACGCAGGACGCAAGGGCGTTTAGCAGGTGCTCGACCGGATTCGCTCCTTCGTCGTTGCCGGCAAGAATCGCAGGTTCGTCGGCGTGCAGTACGAACTTCTGCTTATGGGCGATTTCCTGTTTGGCGCCATAGAAACCGGTGACCGTGGTGCAGTTATGGTTACCACCCATCCACATGTTGCGTGCGCGGAATTTACAGGCACCCAGCTCCGGGTCTTGCGCGATCGCGTTCACGGTACCCTGCAGCGTTTCCATATGAATACCGTTCACGGTTCCGTCGCTGGTGTTTTGCAGTTGCTTCCTGGTCATTTGGTCAGTCATGTCGTATCTCCTGTTAAGTTTGATCACTGAATGGGTCGCCCTGACAACTGGTTGCTGATAGGCGACGTGGGATGAACGATAGGCCTTGACAAGCGACTGCATAAGATGGAATTTAGACAAAAACAGGGCATTCGTGCCACTAATTGGAGTTTTGCCATGAACGGGAGACATCAAAAGCCGGTGGAAGCGTTGGTGGTCGCCGTACCCGAGACCGCAGGCTCGGCGCTTTACGGAATGGTTGATGTGCTTTCAGCGGCCGGCAATATCTGGCAGACGCTGGCACGGACGGACGCCGTGCAAACCCTGTTTCGGGTCCGGATTGTTGCGCCCGAAAAGGAAGCATTTGTTTGTGGCAATGGGATTCCGGTAAATCCTGACTGCGCGATCGCTGACGACCCGACGGCCGAGATTGTCATTCTCCCGGAGCTTTGGCTGGGGCCGGACGAAGACATCCACGGACGTTACCCGCAGTTAATGGATTGGATACGCCGCAGGTACGAGCATGGCAGCACGCTTTATTCGGCCTGTTCCGGCGCTGTCATGCTCGCGGAAACCGGGCTGTTGGACGGTTGCGAAGCGACATCGCACTGGGGCTATCAGGATTTGTTTCGCAACCGCTACCCCAAAGTGCGTTTTCGGCCCGAGCCGAATCTGGTCCTCGCTGACCCGGCCGGTCGAATTGTCACTGCGGGCGGGACCACTTCGTGGCATGACCTGGCCATTCACATTATTTCCCGTCATTGCAGCCCTGGTGAGGCGTTACGCATTGCCAAGGTCTATCTGCTGAAATGGCACGGCGAAGGTCAACTGCCCTATACGACGCTGGTACGACATCGCCCGCATGCCGATGCGGTGGTGCGAAAATGCGAAGACTGGCTGCGCGAGCACTTCAGGCGAGCCGACGCCATCAAAAAAGTCGTCGAATTCGCGAAAGTCCCTGAGCGGACGTTGAAGCGCAGATTCAAGGCGGCAACGGGTGCCACGCTGATCGATTACCTGCAAAACCTTCGAGTCGAGGAAGCGAAGCGCTTGCTCGAAGAAGGGCGCATGCCGGTGGACGAGATCAGCGTTGAGTCCGGTTACGAGGATCAATCGTTCTTCCGCAGACTGTTCAAGCGTCGCACCGGCCTGAACCCGCGGGAGTACAGACGGCTGTTTCAGCCGGTCGCGAACGCGTGAACGCGCTGCCTGCGTCGGATTGCATTCTTTCACGCGGCGCCATCGGTTCAACCGCGTTTTCCCCGCATGCCATGGGCTTGTAGAGTCTGGAGTTTGTGCAGGACTTGCTCCTGAGTGACGCTGGTCACGCAGTTCGTCAAGCGCGGGGCAAACGAACGGGCCGGTATGGGTTCATAGCCTTCAGGCACGTCTTGGCAAAGCTGGTTGTTCCGGTCCCGGCCGCGAATGGAACGCACTCGCTACCAGGGCGCGTTCCCCAGCAGTGAGCGCTGGTTTGGTCAAGCCGATTCTGTACTTTGGCAACGCACTCAAACTGACTCTGCGCTTCGCATGATCCGACGAGCGCATTTTCGCGTTTCGCTACAATGGCGTCGCGATGCAAAAACAAACTGCCGACATCCAGCGCGCGCTTCAAATACTGGAGCCATTGCATGGCGCACCGGCTGATTGCGTCGAACGCATTCGGCAGGAGAGCCTCCTGTTGCGTGTTGCGGCGGGAACGCACCTGTTCGACGAACAGTCCGCCTGCAACGCTTTTCCGATCGTGCTGGAGGGGGCGATCCGGGTGTCGAAACTCGGGCCGGACGGTCGCGAGATCACGCTCTATCGCGTCACGCCGGGCGAGAGTTGCGTGTTGACCAGCGGTTGCCTGCTGGGCGGCATGCCTTACACGGCCACCGGCATCGCCGAGACCGATGTCGTTCTGGTCGGTCTGTCGCAACCGTTGTTCGATGCGCTGCTGCTGCGCCATGAGCCGTTCCGGCGCCACATTTTCGGATTGTTCGGCGAACGCCTGGCCGAACTCACTCTGCTGGTCGAAGAGGTCGCATTCCGCCGGCTTGACCAGCGTCTTGCCGCACTACTGATCGCGGGCGGGCCGACACTGCACATCACCCACCAGGCCCTGGCCGATGAACTTGGCAGCGTGCGCGAGATCGTTACGCGGGTGCTCGGCAATTTTGCTGCTTCCGGCTGGGTGCGGCTTGCCCGCGAACAGATCAGCGTTGTCGACCCGAAGAGCCTTTCCCGCCTTGTGCAGGACGCGAAACCGCCTGCGCCCAACCACAAGATGTGAATGTAACCTTCGTCACATACATCTTCTGTCGCCCGCACAACAATACGCACATGGCGCGTGCCATGCGCTTTTGACAGGAGATGATCATGAAAGCGAATGTAGGTGGAATCGACAAGGCCCTGCGCATCATCGGCGGGATAGTGCTGCTGGCGCTGTTTTTCGTTCTCGAGGGCAATGCCCGCTGGCTGGGGCTGATCGGGCTGGTGCCGTTACTTACGGCGTTCATCGGTTGGTGCCCGGCCTATGCATTGATTGGCGTCAATACCTGCCCTGTCCGGCAGTGATGACGCAACCCGGCCCTCTCCCTGGGGCCGGGCTTTTTCCCCGCCGCGGCCGGTGACCGTCTCACCGCCCTCCGGGCGCATCCGGCGGCTCGATGTGCTGCGATTGCGCTTTCCCAGTAACGCTGAAAAACACCTTGTCGTGGTTTGTATCGGGAACCTGACCTGAAGCCTTGACGCGGCCCGGCGCTGCCTTCACCGCTGTGTTGGAGAGAAACACGTTCGCGGTCGTTGACGCACATCAACGCTGCACCTGACCGGCAGTCCTACAGTACGTGAGCAAACCGGAAAAATGACTCAGCCTTCCTGAAAGCGGCGTCGTTTGCCGAAACAACACAACTGACTGCCCGAATTCTGCCCCATGACGAAGCGGCGTACCTCGACGTTGAAAGTAACAGCATTCGGTCTTGTGTTGAGCGCCGGCATCGCTGCCATCATCGGCTCCGGCGGCGGTGGCGATGTCATTCCGCCATTCTGGTCTTCGGCAGGCATCGTTGTGGACGATTTCGATGCAGACGGGCGGGCGGACGTTGCCGTAGCCGCAGCCTACATCGCCGGGCCGCCGCCGCACCCGGGCTATATACGAATCTACCGTCAAGGCGCTGATGGATCGTACGCGGGACCAGTGGCCTATCGCATCGGTCCCGACCCGTGGGGCCTGTCGGCGGGCGATATCAACAACGACGGCTGGACGGATCTGGTCGCCGCCACGCCCGCCACCGTGCCACCAGAAGTGGGTGTCATCAACGATTCCGGCGAGATCTCGATCCTGCGCCAGGATGGCGCCAACGCCGGCACGTTTCTGTCAGTGCAGCGGCTCTCTACCGGCGGATCTGCGAACGATGCGGCCATTGCCCAACTGAGCGACGATACGCTGGCGGATATCGTAGTGGCTGACGGGGTGTATCTTAACGGGCGCGCGCTGCTGTTCGTGCAGGACCCGGACGCGCCGGGCTTCTTTCTCTTGCCCGCGTCCCTGCTGGTCGGGACCGGTCACGGCTCCGAAGACCTCGCCGTCGGCGACGTCAACGGCGACGGGCGCAGCGATGTGGTTCTCGCGGCCCACGACCTCGTCGCGGTGTTCTATCAGAACGCCGGCGGCGGCTTCGATCCGGTACAGACCCTGACGGCGGGAAAGAACGCAAACGGTGTCGCGCTCGCTGACCTCGACGGCGACATGCGGACGGACATTGTCATTGCGAATGCCGGCAACGCGCCGGACGGCGGAACCGGGGACGCCACGGTCACGATCCTGCTGCAACTCGCCGCAGGCAGTTTCACCGCCAGCAATATTGCGGTTGCCGACGGTGCGCTACGGGTCGCCATCGAAGATCTGAACGACGACACGTTCCCGGACCTTGCCGTGATCTCGCTTGTCTATCAGTCGCAGATCAACTCCCGCATTTCGGTCCTGCTGCAGTCCGCGGTCACGCGCGGGCAGTTCACGGTCGCCGGCGTTTACGAAGGCCCGTTCACCGGCAACTTCATCGCAGCCGGTGATATCAACAACGACACACTCAACGACATCGTCGTGAACGATGGCCCTGTCGTGCTGTTCCAGCGCGCGAGTGCAAAGGGTACGTTCGATCCCGCACAATCGTTGCCGTAACGAGGCCATCAATCCGTATCTGGAACGGCAAGGCCCCGCTGTAGTGCAAAGCGCGAAACGGCTAGCTGGCCGTTGAACGCATCGATGGGCGAAACCGGGTCTATCAGATACTTTTGAAGTTAGACAATACCGCAGCAGGTGTCACACGGGAAAGCAAGGCGGCAAGTTCAATCCGCGCAACCGCACCCATCGGGACATTCCAAAGGTGTAACTGCGGCGCATAGTCTGAAGCGGTGGCTTGACAGTTGCGAGACGCGGCAGCTGGCGCTGCAGAGGCGATGTACGGAAAGCGCGTTGAGCATGGTCGCAATGGCAGTTCCCCGGACTACAATTGTCGAGCTGCTTACATGGGTCATTCTGGTCATGCGTGAAATCGAATACTTCTACTCCGCTCACTCGGCGTACGCGTACCTTGGCTCTGCCCGCTTCATGGCGATCGCCGCTGAAGCCAATTGCGTCGTCGTGCACAAGCCATACGACTGGAACAAAGGGGTCGCCGGCGTTGGCTCCACTTCTACCCGGTCGAGACCGGACAACCATCGAGCCTATTACTTCGGCCGGGAAATCGAGCGCTGGGCCGAGTACCGGGACGCGCCGGTGGTTGCCGGTATGCCTGCTCATCACTGGAACGACATGACGCTCGCCAACTGCCTCATTATCGCCACGGGTGCGCGTGGCGCCGGGGCGGACGCGTTGGCGCGGTCACACTATGCCAAGTTCGTAGCCGAGGGCATCAAAGCCCCTTCACCCTGGCAGGCGCTGAAAGGACAGATCTTTCTAGGCGATGCGCGCTTCGTCAAGAAGATGCAGGCGCGCATGGACAAGCAACACCGTGCCGGCGTGCAAATACCCGTTTCCCATCGACGCCCACCTGCACCGGCGCTGGCGCAGATCGAGAAGCGCTCGCCTGATCGCAACACGGCGATCGTAAAGGCGCATGCCACAGGCGCCTATTCGTACCAACAGATCGCCGAGCACTTCGGACTACACTTCACGACGGTGGGCAAGGTGGTGCGGCAGGCTAGATGATGGCTATGAATCTAGACCTGACCCTACTGACACTGCACGACGAACTATCTTCGTAAGAATTTTCAGCGATTGAGCGTGAGGGTATTGAAATCGTGCGTTCGGTCGCGGATCGCCGCCTCGGTCGGCAGGCGTTCCATGCTGGACGCGCCGTAAAAGCCGTCGCAGTCAGGGCAGTTTTCCAGCATGAATTTGGCGTCGGCGGGCTCCGAGACCGGGCCGCCGTGGCAGAGGAACAGGAGGTCGTCGCGTACCGTCTTGGCCGCGCCCGCCCATTCGTTGAAAATAGAGGCACAGTCGGGCAGTGTCTTGGCGGTCTCGGCACCGATCGCGCCACCGGTGGTGAGACCGAAATGGGCGACCAGAATGTCTGCGCCTGCCTCGGCCATAGCGATCGCTTCGTTGGCAGTGAAGACGTAGGGCGTGGTCAACAGGTCGATCGCGCGGGCGCGCTCGATCATGTCGACTTCCATGGCATAGGACATGCCGGTCTCCTCGAGACATTGGCGGAAGGTGCCGTCGATGATGCCCATGGTCGGAAAGTTCTGCACGCCCGAGAAGCCGATCCTCTTCACATCCTCGAGAAACCGGTCCATGACGAAGAACGGGTCGGTGGCGTTGACACCGGCGAGAACCGGCACGTGGTTGACGACGGGAAGGACTTCATACGCCATCTCCATTACGATGTCGTTGGCGTTGCCGTAGGACATGTAGCCGGCTAGCGATCCGCGCCCGGCCATACGGTAACGGCCGGAATTGTAGATCACAATGAGATCGATGCCGCCGGCTTCCTCGCATTTGGCGGAAAGGCCTGTGCCCGCGCCGCCACCGATGATGGGGCGTCCGTCGGCCACCTTGGCGCGCAAACGGCCGAGGATTTCGTTTCTGTCGATTCTTGCCATCGCTGATCAGTCCTTACCAGTTAAAGTGCCATGACGCGGCGAAAAGCCTCGACCGCTGCCGCGGCGAAGGCCGGGTCGTTGATGTCGGTGTCGACGGCGCGCAGGCTTCGGGTCCCGGATTGTTGCACAGTGTCACGAAGTGCCTGGAAAAGCGCGGCGTCGGCGTCGGGGTCGTAGAATGGCCCGCCCTCAACGCTGATCGCGGACACGCCTTTGAGCGGCAGGAGGAACTCGACCGGGCCGGCGCATGCATTGAGCTTGTCGCCGATCCAGCGGCCAATGCGCACGCATTCCTCGGGATTGGTGCGCATTAAGGTGACTTGCGCGTTGTGGCGGTAGAGAACGCGGTCCTTGTACTGAGCCGGGACCGAGTCGATGCCCCGGAAATTCACCATGTCGAGGGCGCCGCACGAGCCGACATAGGGCACACGGGTGCGCGCGAAGGCGTCGAGCCGGCCCTCGCCGGCGCTGAACACGCCGCCAAGCAGGAAGTCGCAAACCTCGGTCGTGGTGAGGTCGAGGACACCGACCAAATCGCCGCCGTCGACCAATTGCTCCATCGAGCGGCCGCCGGTGCCGGTAGCATGAAACACAAGGCAGTCATACTCGGCCTTGAGTGCCTCGGTCACCATCCCGAGGCAGGCGGTGGTGACACCGAACATGGTCAGCCCGAGTGCCGGTTTGCTGTCGTCGATGGCCGGTGCCGAATGCGACAGCATGCCGACCAGGGCATGCGCGGCGTTGGCGAGGATGCGGCGCAGCACCCGGTTGAGCCCGGCGATATCGGTGACCGGGTGGTGCATGAACAGGTCCGACGGCCCGACATAAGCGGACACGTCGCCCGACGCGAGGGTCGAGACCATGATCTTCGGCACGCCGACCGGCAGCGCTTGCATCGCCGGCGCGATAATGCCGGTGCCGCCGGATCCGCCGAGACCGATGATCCCTGCGACATCGTCGCGCGTCGCGATCAGCCGCGTGAGCGCCTCCGACATCGCGACAATGGCATCGCCACGATCGTCGGAGAAAACCGCGCTGGCGCCGCCCGGGTGATGGCCCGCAACCATGGCGGCGGTGATATCCGCGTCCGTATTGTCGCTCCGCGTGCCGACATCGACCAGGACGGTGGCGACGCCCGCGGCCTCGATCAGATCGCGGACGTAGAGCGCCTCCGCCGGCTTGGTATCGAGCGTGCCGACGACATACGCCCGGCCAGAGGACACTAGATCAGGCAATCGCCGTCGAAGAACGCCTTGCGCCGGCGGCGATCAGGCGGTGCATATTTGATTTGAGATAGGCGACGTGCTCATCGCGCGCGGCGGTACGGATGTCGAGGGAGTCGGGTTTGTCGAAGGTATCGAGGGCGTAGGGCATGGCGTTTCGACTTTTGTGATTATCACAGTGGTGGCAATTCGACGCCGATCTGCTCAAAAATGCCGCGTGGCGCACCGCCAGGAACAGGATCGGGTCGAATCTCTGTCATCTTACGGTCGACGCGATAATAGAAAAAATGTTCGGGAATGATGACTTCGCGGTGGGTCGCCGGCACTGAGGGAAAGCCCGGTAGTGCGAGCGTCTCGCTATGGATGCCGCCTTGGCGCCAATTGACTCGCCAGACACCGGGTTCCGTCATCTCGGGCGGATCGTTGTCATAGTGCCAATTGGGAAATCCTTCGTAGAGCGCAGTAAGAAACTCGAGTGTTTGCGCCTTGTTCATGCTGCGCACGGGGGTGACGAACTTGACGTCATCGGCAAAGCTCGCGCCGATCCGAGGGATGTCGTGGGTGCGAAGGCCTTCCAAATATTCGTGCAAGGCGTGAGGTATGTCTGTCATCGAGAATGCTCGTTTGTGCTGGGATACGGGTTTGTAGAACTCATCAGGTTAGAAATCGCTCTAGGAGCCTGACGGACTCAGGATGATTCGGCTGCAACGGTGGGAGAGCGGCCCATATTTCACCGCTTTCTCCTTACATATTCCCGATATGCGCGTCGAAATCGTCAAAATCTGTCCTCGCTCTCCCATCGTTTCGCCATCGAACACCTAAGTCCGACAGGCTCCTAGCTCAGTCGATCTTGGCCGCAACAGCGCCAACTTCGATCCGGAATTTCGGGTTGACCAGGTCCTTTACTATCATCAGCGTTGCGGCCGGTCGCGCATCTCCCTGATATTTCGCCCTTACGCCGATGTAGGTTTCAAAATCAGCCTGGTCGACCAGCCAATGGTTGACGTGCACCAAGTCATGCACAGTCATGTTTGCCGCTTCCAGAATCGCGACCAAATTGCGCCAGACTTGATGAGCCTGAGCTTCAAAGTCGGCGGGCACGGAACCGTCAGGTGCAATCGCCACCTGACCGGCGATATGTAAGGTGCGTGCACCTGCGGGTACCTCGACGGCGTGGCTATACGCGCCGTTCGTCGGGCCAATCGTTTCCGGGTTCAAGATCTTGTTCATGGCTCTGCCTCCTCCAATTGTCAGCGGACACTACACCCGATAGCCATCGGGGGCTTGTATGCTGGTTGCGAGTGATGATGTACTCCGCTGTCACTGCGACAGGTCGAAGACCTTCTGTTTGAGCGCGGCATCTATTACATCCAATTTCGTGGAATTTTTGCCACCGATCCACTCTGGCTGCCCTGCATGAAGACCAGACAATAAGACTCTGGTCTTTTTATAAGACACTGGTATCATATTGAGATGAGCGTCTCAGGTCAAGGGAAACGCGGGCGGGGTGTGGCTAAAACGAAAATAGAATCAGGGGCGCGAGCCCGTACCAAGCGGGCCATGCTCGACGCTGCAATGCGGCTGATGCAGGAAGGGTTGATACCGTCTGTGACCGATGTCGCCGAAGAGGCGCAGGTTTCTCGTGCGACGGCTTATCGTTATTATCCGACGCAGGCCGCGTTGATTCAGGCGGCGGTTGATGAAGCACTCGGCCCGATTCTCGTCTGGCAATCTGAATCGACTGAACCTGAGCAGCGCATGAGTGAATTATTGAGTTTCGCTTATCCGCGAATGGAGATGTACGAAGCGACGCTGAGGGCCGCACTCAGGCTCTCGCTGGACCAGTGGGCACGTGGTCACGCAGGGCACATGGGTGACGAAGAAGCCATGCTGCGCGGTCATCGCATCGATTTGCTTGCATCGGCGATTGCGCCGCTCAAGAACAGTCTCGGCCGCAAACACTTCGAGCGATTGTCACAGGCGTTGTCTCTGGTATTCGGGATCGAAGCGTTCGTCGTGCTCAAGGATATCTGGGGGTTCGACGGGGAAAAAGACGGAAGAAGTGGCTTTGTGGATGTGTCAGGCACTTATCCGTTCCGCTGTAGAGGAAGCAAATGGACCGGGCAATATTACAAAGCGGCGCGCCAAAAGGAAATCCGGAAAGTAGCGCCACGGGTACCTGGACTACAATTGCCGAGCTGCTTACACGGATCAATCTGATCATGCGTGAGATTGAATACTTCTACTCCGCCCACTCGGCGTACGCTTACCTCGGCTCTGCCCGCTTCATGGCGATCGCCGCTGAAGCCAATTGTGTCGTCGTGCACAAGCCATACTCAACAAAGGGGTCGCCGGCGTTGGC
>CAWBXZ010000003.1:0-424860 GCA_963792855.1 uncultured beta proteobacterium
CCAGACTAACTTTCCTATTGTCTGCTTCTCAGAATTCCACCAATGTCGAATGAGCGCTTGCTCTTCAGGTATTCCGTTAGAAACGGGTGGGTGGAGATACTCGCTCATAGCGATCTAAAGTCGATTCTTAGAAATGCACGACGAAGCTGGGCGTCCCGGGGACAGCAAATCGCAGAGCGACTAACGCCGCTTGTCAGGGGTTGCTCAACCACTGCCAAGATGTTTTGGGCAAAGCTTTCCAATCGCATAAGCCTCCAATAGTGCTCTTTCCCTTGGGTGAGGAACGACCAGGTACTGGTAGCGGTGCGTGTTCCTCAACTTCGCGCCATCCCGGCCATAGGTTTCCCGGCAAAAGGAAGATCGGCCGGCCAAGTGATCTTTTAGCCGTTGATACAGCCCATGCTTGGCGCGCGGGGTATTGCCAACGTGAAGAACCTTGCCGCGACTATTTCTGATTATGTAAACACCTCGATCCTTCGGAGCATCAAGTGAATCCCCGAAATTTGGAAAAGAGATCTCCGGGGCGGTAATCAGTCTTTCGTACATGGTTTCGATCTTGCGTTGTTCCCGAGACACCTTTATAACCCTAACGTCAGCGGTCACTGGTGCGCGTCGCTCTTGCGCGCGGCCGGTGAGCTCTCATTGGGCACGGCGCTGGCGCGCACAATCATGGAGTCAGGTCTTGCAATATCGCATTTCGAGCACGAACAGTCTGTAATGCAAATTACAAGACCTGACCCTGATTGCTCGCGGTTCACTGGGTTGTTATGAGGCATTTCATTGGGAATCATGGGATCGTCCTTGCCTACCTACCGTGGAGGCAACATTTCTTGTACTTCTCGCCGCTGCCACACGGACAGGGCTCATTACGCCCGATTTTCCGTGCGCCCGTAGCCGAATGCTTAAACAACGCTGCCAGTTCGCCCGCTTTGGCCATGCTCCCTGTTAGTGCGTCCATCTCATCATTGCGTTCCCAAGCATAGTCAAGGTTTAAGCCGAATCGCAGTGATGTATCGCTAGGCCTGACACAGACGCCAAACCACGTTTGAGCACGTTCAGTGTACTTTCGAGCGTGGCAGTGTCTTTGGAGGGCCGGGCCTGCGATCTCAATTGGATCGTTGTTGCAGTGAACAGTGAATCCGGTGCCTCCCTTCCCAAGGCCGACGGTCAAATCATGGCTTTTTCCATCAACCCGCCCCCGTCTGGCAAGCTCTTCAATACCTTTGCTAACTTCGACAACAGTCTTCTCACTTAGCGTTAGCAACATGAACCCAAGATCGAGTGTCCCAGGATCAGGACGTGCCTCGATCTCCTTAACGAAACGTCCCAGGGCGGTGGCCGCAAAGCGCGTCAATATACCGTCGGGTATCCTTTTCGCGGGAATGCCCTCACGGCGTGCAAGCATCGCCAAGTCCAGGTCGGTCGAGATGTCGTCATGGAGCATGACCATGTCGTGCTCTTCGCTAAGCCATAGGTTCTGCTTCAGGTGATAAGACAGAATCGTCAGCTCATGCGACGCCATCAGCTTGTCAGAGTATTTCGTTCGGCGGTCAACGTAACTCAGCAACTGCAAAGGTGTCTCCAGCATTTCGGTCATCGCGTCTAGTGTGAACACGTCCAAGACAAATGGAGGTGATACTCCATCGATCGACGGAAACTGCAGGAACTGACGTGCTTGGAAGCTCAGCGCTGGATAGTGGTCCGATACGACGCAAAGAATGTAAACATCTTTAATTGGCGTCGGGATGGCAATTTCTTTTGAGGCGCCATCCCGGAATGAGTACTTCGTATCACCCAACATCCTTGCGCACTTGTACGCCTGGTCGCAGGAGTCTTGAATACTCTTCTTGAAATCGTCTCTGATTTGACCGTCGTTGCCCCTTCTGGCTTCCAGCGTCAAACGTTTCGATTTAGCTTGAAGTACGATCCCTCGATTTCCGAAAAGGACCAGCGTATCAATCTCACCAACCTTCGCATCTTTTTTCTCAAAGATGTCGACATTGGAGTAAACCCTTTCCCTCCCAAAGACCCGCGCTAGGCATTCAACCGAAAACTCCTCTGTGAATAGGCCCCTATGTCGCATTGCGGTACTGACGTAGGCCTCATCCGCTCCCATCCAGTAAAACGGTGACTCATACAGCGCCTCAACCAAGCTGTAGATATGGAAGAGGGCATACTTGTCCTGGCCTAGTGGTATGAGGGGGAGGGCGTTCGTGATATTGAAATCGTGGAGCGCATTGAACTGGGGATTTCTTTCGCCTCTTGGCAAGGTAAACGCAGTCAGCACTTTTTCGGCTATGGAAACATCAACGTCCGCGAATGCGGCCACCTCCTCGGCCGTGAACGTATGGGTCGGAAGGAATGTCCATTGGTCGGGCAGTATGTCGCGCATTTCGCGGAGCGTTGCAATTGCTTTCTCATCTTGCATTCGGCCTATCGCATGCACGACGTCGCGCGCGGCTTGAATAGAGAAGCCCTTGTTGGCCGTCAGCCAATCGTTGTCTCTCGTGTACTTCATCGGCGATAAGTCGCGGTACTGAAAACTATATGCAGACTCACCGCCATAGAAGATAGGCTCCCGAAGTACCGTGCCGTTTGCAAAGGGATTGAAGTTCTTATCCGCGATCTTCGTTGGATCCAAGCCAGCGAAAAAGCGGCGGACATTGACTGGTGAATCTCGTTAAGCAGGGATGCTGTCTTGTCTATGTACTGTTGGAGGACGTTCGGAGCAGGGACTCCGAGATCAATATCGTTCTTGATCAAGAGCCCTATGAGGGTGGACGTTTCAGTTCTGATGAGGCGATCTTCGGAAAACATGTGCCGCATATCCTCGGGCTTCATTTCTCCCGAGTAGTGGATCATATTGTCGCGAAAGCATAGATACGCGATCGCGTGAATGTATCCGGGTGAGGAGCAGACCTTCGCCAGCTCATCGAAAATCGCTTGCTCGAAACGCGTCGGCGATTGCGCCACTTCTATTGCCAATTTCCCATGGGCATGGTGTTACCTCTAGGCCAATGCCGCCTAACGTGTCGGTAACCGGCGCGGGCAAGCATGCTTGCCCGCGTCCACATTGACCGGAAGGTTAGAAGTGCGTAGTTGACTCACGTGCTGATCTTCCGAGCCAGATAACGGCAAACGGCACCCGAAAGGCCCACGACAAATTCCGCCTCATCAAACGCTGGAGCTTTGCCTTCTTTCAGATGCCGCCCAGTCTCGGACGCATAACCCCAAGCCTTTTCGAGTGCCTGATCAAGCGGCTTCGGGAACAAGTCAGGGTATCGTTTAATTAGCTCACCAAGGGTGAGCTTCTGATTGCCGGCAACGTCGCGCGCGACACACTCAAGCGCAGCCATAGCGTGTTGAATCGCACCCGTCACGTCAGGGTCAGGGCGGCGAGAAAGATCGAGGATCGCCTCGTGGAGCTCGCCGGCCGCCGTTGTGCGGCCAGCTTCGTCGAGCAAGTCGCGAGCGCCGTGAACGACTTCTTCGAAAGACTCAGGGCCGCGAACCTCAATCTGCCCTTCGGCCAACTGCCAACCAATTCCGCGACCACGGAAATAGCGATTTATCTCTTCTAAGAAATACTGCGCTGCGTCAACCGACCCGCGGCGTCCGGGCGCAATCATCCCTCCTGAGGAGAGGGTGGTATAGATCTCCTCGATTGCATCGTATACGTGGTACCACTCGCAATCTCGAAGGAGTTCGCGGACTTCGCCATCAACATTTGGATACTCTGACCAGTTCCTCGGATTTGGTGCGGTCCGCAGAACGCGACAAGACGATCGGCCCAAGCGACTCGGCTTGAGTCCCGATTCGTACGCGAGTTCGACGATTACAGCGCGCAGTTCGTCTGGCGCGTCGTGGCGCACCGTGATCTCAGTCTCAGCCTCAGAGAAACCGTGGCGACGGGAAAAGCGTTCGGTCATTGCGTGGTGCTCGGTCGCACTTATAACGTGATTTATATCGCGAAAGTGCGACATAACATGGCGCCCTGTCGGATAACATGCTGTGGACAATTCTCAATTGTCTATTATCAACAATAGCTTGCATGATATTACTGTGTATATCAACAGGTATAACGAAAATGGCAAATACGACTCCGCTCTTCAAGGGATTTCCTTGCCGGACAGCGTCCGGGGACTCGCCCAAAAATCCGCAGAAATCAACTGGAATCATGCGACTATTTGCGCTATACCACTATTTCACTGGCATAACATACGCCAGATTGCGTCGGCACAGCGCCGAAACTTCACTGATCGAACGCCCCGACTGAAACAGAACGCTAACCGCCGCGCCGTTCATTTCCCGGGCAACGCAAACGTCATCACCGCATCGCCGCGCGGAAAGCCGAACAGATTGTGCCCGCCGGCGGCAACCGTCACGTACTGCGTACCGTCGATCTCATAGGTGATCGGCGGCGCATTCACGCCCGCGCCGCAGTCGAATGACCACAGGTGCTCGCCGGTCGCGGCGTCGAACGCCGAGAACTCGCCCGTGCCCTGCCCCATGAACACCAGCCCGCCGGATGTGGCCAGCACACCGCCAACGAGAATGTCTTTCGTTTTTGTCTGCCAGCGGATCTTGCCTTGCGCCCGGGTATCGATGGCACTGAGCACGCCCCAGCGCGGTTCGTCGGCGACTTCCAGTACCGAATACCTGACCGCCGGCTTGCCGTTGCTCGCCGGTCGCTCACGCACCGTGTACGTCGTCGGCATGTGAATGCCGGTGACATACGCCAGTCCGGTTGACGGATCGTATGACACGGGTGACCACGAAGTGCCCCCCGCCGCACCGGGCGCAATGGTGATGCCTTCCTCGGTCGGCGGGCGGAAGATATTGCGATGGGGGACGTAGTTCTCGGACTTGAACAGAAGCTTCCCGGTCACGCGGTCGTTGACATAGAACCAGCCGGTTTTCGAAGCTTCGCCAACCGCTTTTACCGTGCGCCCGTTGTGCTCGACGTCAAACAATACCGGCGGGCTGCCGACGTCATAACCCCACAGATCGTGCGGCACCTGCTGGTAATACCAGCGCAGCTTTCCCGTGCGCGCATCCAGCGCAACCACCGACAAGGTGTACAAATTGTCGCCGGGCCGCGAAACATCGTCCATTTGCGGCGCGGGATTTCCGGTGCCGAGGTAGAGCAGGCCGAGTTCGGAATCGAGCGCCGGCGTCGACCAGAGCGAGCCGCCGCCAACCTTCCAGGCATCGGCATATTCCGCCATGCGTGCTTTTTCGGCGGCGATGTCGCGGTAAAGGGGCGCGCCGTCCGGCGTTTCGGTACGCCATTCACCCTCCCATCCATCGGCCTTGGTCGTATACCAGCGCCAGATTTCCTTGCCGGTGTCGGCGTCGTAGGCCGCGAGATAGCCGCGCCGGCCGAAGCTGCCCTCAAAACCGATGACTGCGCCGAGTTCTTCACCGCTCTCGGCATCCACGTGCAATCCGTATCCGGCACCGGTGACGCCGGCGATGATCATGCCGTCAAAAACCAGCGGCGCCATGTTGGCGCCCAGGCCACTGGAGCCGGTGACTTTCTGATCGCGGTACGGGTCGTCCTGCGCCAGGTCCGCCAGCGTTTCGGTGGCGATCTTCGTCCGGCACCGCCATGAAGATGTCCCACTTGACCGCCCCGGTTTCCATGTCGAGCGCGATCAGCCGCGCGTCCGCGCTGGCCATGTAAACGGCGCCGTATCCGATCGACACGCCACGATTGGCCGGTCCGCAACAGAGTTTGTCAATCTTCATCCGGTGACGGTAGCGCCATTTCTCGACGCCGGTAACGGCATCCACCGCGACGACGTCGTTGCGCGGCGTCGAAAGGTACATCACACCGTCCGCAACGACCGGGCTGGCGAGAAACGTCGCGCTGATTCCGGTCCGGTAGATCCAGCGCGGCACGAGCCGCGTCACGTTGTCACGGTTGATCTGGTCGAGCGTCGAGAAGCGCTGGTTTTCATAGTTATGGCCGTAGGTCGAGCCAGTCGGTCGTTTCGTTCGACGCGGAAGTGAGGCGCAGGTCATCCACCCCGAAGGCCGGCAGGGCAATGCACCAACTCAAAAGCGCGAGAACCGGAACGGATACGAAGCGAATCAAACGTCTGAACATGAAATCCTCCTGAACTTTTCGGACTTGTCCCGGATTACCGGATCAAGAATCCGCCTTCCGTATGGGGACTGAGCAAGCGTCCGTGTGCGAGAACAGTTTTCAATCGTTGTCCTTCTGCAGCACCTGCACGGGACGCCCGGTCTCGCGCTCTTCCAGCGCGATCATGTCCTTTGACATGAATTCCGCAGCACAGTAACTGGTCACACTGCAGGACAAAACGATCTGCACCTTCTCGCCATCCCACGCATACAGTTCCTGTCTGCGGCTGACCTTTACCGGCTCCCCGTATGTTCCTGTCAACGTTCTCTCCAACTGCTTCCTGGCGTCATTTCCGTACGTCTGGATGATGCCGGCGCTGAAGCGGTCCTTGTAATAGCGGTAAGCGATCTTCACGAAACTGCCACGGTCCGATTCGCCCTCGTCGCCTTCGCGAATATAGACCAGCACATCTGCGTCACTGCGTACGAGATTCATCTCGTCGGCGTGATCCGCGTGAGGCGCGCCCCACTCGATGCCGCGAAAATCCGTCGGCTCGTTCTCGAACGCTTCTGCAACCGCGGCTTACATGGAAATCATCAGAAGCAACGTCAATAACCGGGCAAAACAATTCATCGCAGACCTTTCTATCGTTTTCTCTCAGTTTGCGCGTAGCGCATCACGGTTGCATTACGGCGCCGCAGACGCGGCATAAACGCGCGCCCAGGCGCCGGAGAAACTTCGCACCTCGGCACCAGACAGAATACCCATGGCGTCCAGCTTTGCGTGCAACCGCGGCAAGTGGTAATGCGGCACCGCCGGATACAGATGATGTTCCACATGATAGTTCACGTGGTGCGGAAACAAAATCAGGCGCAACACCGGACCCGCCAGGGTCGTGCGCGCCGCGCGCAGCGGTGAATCCGTTGCCGCGGGCGCACCGTGTTCGCAAATCGCGCGCAGCCGCAGTATGGCTTGCAGCAAAGTCACCGCCGGCAATACCCACAGCAGCAGATACATCGCAAACCCATACCAGCCGAAAAACAAACCCGCGGCAACAGGCAATCCGGCCTGAACGGCGGCAACCAGCCAGCGATCGGCACGCGCGGCCTGCCGCAACGCGGCAGACGTGTCATCGAGCGGCCGTTGCGCCTTCCCGGTTACGGCATTTGCCGCAGGAGAACCGAGAAAGTAGCGATAGGTTTTCCAGGCTGTCAGCCCCAGTACGTCGGCAATCAGCTTGCGCACCAGATACGCCTTGCCCCGCGGGTAACCGCCGTGTAGCGCGATATCCGGATCGCGCTCGCCATACAGATGATTGTGGTGCAATCGATGCACAACCCTGTAGGCGCACATGGACAGTCCGGCGCATGCAGCGAGCAGCCTGCCGACAACATCGTTGCAGCGGCGGTTCGCAAACAGCCGGTAATGTGCCGCCTCGTGAGCCAGCACGAACATGGCGTGCTGCTGGGTCGCAACGATCAGCACGGCCGGCACCATTACCCAGGCGACCGGCCACAGGATGGCAGCGCCCAGCGTCGTCAACGTGATCAACACCGTTTGCGTGATCGCCACCGTCGATCTGAAGCCACTCAAGGCGGTCAACGCACGGAGTTCGTCAGCGGGCAACAAGTGACTGCGGGTTACGGGCGGTTTGGCCGCAACGCCACCTGCCGGGGTTTCGCCAACCCGCAGGTCGTCCTGAAATTGCTCACCAGTTTGCATCTACATCACCGATTCTGTCGCGAGTCGCGACGCAGCACGCGTGTCAGGGCGCACACTGCGGCGGCTTCCTAACACATGACGCAGGTCTTCTTGCATTCGAACGGGTTATTGCGCCCCGGTTTCCAGCCTACCGGAGCGGTCGGGTATGCGCAGATCGCCACGAAAATCTCCCCGCCGGCTGATGTGTAATCCGGCACGATTTCCGAAGCCAGCGGCACCAGCGTGGTAATCCCCAGCCGCTCGGCGGAACACGCCTTCGGGGCTCTGCGGATTATTGACGCAGTACATGAGGTTCATCATTTCGTTGCAGATGTTGGTGAACTTCGCGCCTTCATCGCCGCTCACCGAAAGCTCGATGCATTCGTACGGCTCCGCGGCTGTCGAATCCGCGACCGGCACGATGATGCCCACACCGATCAGAAGCACCACGGCAGGCGAAGCGATTTTCAACACTGAGCGTGCAAACATTTTCGAAGTCATGCGGCGCCTCCTTGTGCCTTGATTGGCATGCTTGTGAAACCCGAATTCTTAAAAGCCTCGCCGCGGCAGCGATGCGCGGGCAAACGGACACGGACAATATGCCATCCGCTGGCGATGCTTGCACGCCTTTCAGCCTGGCGCGCCCTGATTTCGCAAGACGCACGCATCGAAAACGGCCGGACGGGATTTCCATCCATTCCGTGTTACGTATCGCGTCGGCCGATCCACGGCGACCGGCGAATCAGAATGTCCACCAGAAACAGCAGCAACGCCAGCGCAACGAACCAGGACCACAATGGCCGAGGCACGAGCTGGCTATCGCCGTAGTCGGCAAATACATCCTGCGCCTTCGGTGCGAAAACACCGCCGGTGCTCGCGCTGAGTTCGCGCAGCAGCGTGTTATTCGGCGGCAACATCCGGTACTCGTCGGTCCAGGTGTAGGAAAGCAGTTGCTCGCCCGCCTGTGTCGCTTCCGATGAAGCGATACCGCCGCCTTCGAGCAGCGCGAACCGGTAGGGCTTGCCGGCGGCCGCCGAAATCGGCAGCCGCGCCCGGTACGCGCCCGGCGCAACCTGCCGCAACAGCAAGGTCGCCGTTTCACCGGAAGGCGCCGTTACCCTTACTCGCGGATACAGGCCATTGCGGTAACGATAATCCCGGACAAACCGGTCAGCTCGACGATGGCGTCGCTCTCCTCTCGCGTCACCCGCCAATCGAGCCCGGCTTCCGCACGGCGCGGGATGACGTCACGGACCACCTGCGACCAGAAACGTCCATAACCATCCCACTGAAGCCATTGACTCGACCAGCGGTTCTTTACATCGGACAGGAACGCGACGGTACGGCCGAGGCCGTAATGTGTGGCGACCAGCAGCGGCTGATCTTCCGGGGCGCGCAGCATGACGTCGGAAAACTGCTTGGCACGGGTGGTGACAAAACCGCCCAGCGGCGGACCCGAATCGAAATCCAGCCCGGCAATGGACGCAGCGCGATAACCGGCGACCGGCCTGAACGACTCTTCCACGATGGAATCGCCCAGCAGCCGGCGTGTTTCCGATACGAACAGACCCGGCATCTCGGCATCGTTCCTGGCAACGTAAGCCTTCCCTCCGGCGACTTCTGCAATCGCACTCATCAGATCCAGATTCGGCTTGGGCCCGATCGCAATGGTGGACAGCGTGATATCGTCCGCCGCCAGTTGCGCCACCAGTTCTTCCATGCTCCCGGCCTGCGTGGTCAACTCCGGCGTCGCCGGCGCGGTCGCGCCACCGGCACGGCGAATGGCATCTTCCCTGTCGCGCGCGATCTGCGCCTGGATACGCTGCGCTTCCTGGGTGCTGGCACTGCCCGTCGCGGTCACGCCATCCGAGAGCAGGATGATGTGCCGGGTGCTCGATGTCGAGCCGGCAAGTATGCGTTGCGCCATCGCCAGCGCCGGATAGATTCGTGTCTGGCCACTGGCGGTCATGCTGGCGATGAGATCCTCCGCGCGCCGCTTGTTGCCGACTTCGCGCAGAGGAACGACCGCGTGCGGCTGCGCATCGAATCCGATCACCGCCAGCCGGTGCTGTTCCTCCAGCAAGTCCAGTGTGGACAAGGCCGCGGTTTTCGCCAGCTCCAGCTTGCGGCCACGCATGCTGTGCGAGCGGTCAATGAGCAACACGAGGTCCAGTTCCCGGCGCTTTCTTTTGGCCTCGAAACGCACCGGTAGCAGCCGCTCGATTTCGTTTCCCGCATACCCCTGTTTGCCGTAAGTGCTCTCGCCCGCAGCAAACACCAGCCCGCCGCCGCGTTCGCGCACGAACACATCGAGCCCCCTAACCGTTTCCGGGCCGAGGTCGTGCGCATAAACATCGCTGAGAATGATCGCGTCATACCCCTCGATTCTCTTCGGGCTTTCGTCAAGACCCCTGGCCGTCGATACGGTCACGTCGATGTGATGCGCTTGTAAAGCATCAGCAAGATAATGCGCGCTCTCCGGCGTGCCTTCGACATACAGCGCGCGCGGCTTCGGCCCGACCTGGACGCTCACGCTCAGCGTATTGTTGTCCGCAACCAGATCCGCCGGTGCCGTGAGTTGCGCGGTCAAAACGGAAACGCCCACACCCGGCATGCGCATATCAAACGCGACCGCGTTCTCACCGGCTGACAGCTTCACCTCGCGCTTGCCGAGGAGGCGGCGCCCGCTTTTCAGTTCGACAAGCGCCGGCATCGCATTCAGAGAACGAATGACGACGCGCACCACGACCGGTTCCATCTGCCTGACCCCCGGAGGGAAATCAATGGATTCGACCCAGGCGTCGCTGTCTGCCGAAGCGGCTGCCGGCACGGTAAAGACACGCACATTCTCGCCCTGCAGCCGCGTCATGGCACGCCCGATGTCACCGCGCGTCTGGTTGCCATCCGTAACCAGAACCAGACGTCTGGCGTGCCCGGGAGCGAAACCGAACATCGCGGCATGCAGTGCCGACTCGATGTCGGTCGCGCCCTGTCCGATTGCCGCGTCGTCTGCAGACTGGCCGCTGCCATTCGCGAAACGCTCCGGCGCAGCGCTGCTTACCGGGACCGACAGGACCTGCTCGGGCGAGTCCACCAGCCTGAAGCCGTCCGCAAAGACCAGATAACGCGCCTGTTCCGGTTGATAGCGTTCGTTGGCTGCCGCCGCCCAGTCCAGTGCCTGCTTGATGAACGCCGAAGAAACGCTGCGCGAAACGTCAATCGCGTAGACCACCGACTTCGCTTCGATGCGCTGCAGGGAGATCGGCTGCGCGAGCGCGACAACGAGAAACAGAAACGCCAGCGTTCTCACGACCGTCGCCAGTAACAACCGGCGCGGCGCGTGCAAGCTGCGGCCAAACCATGCGACCAGCCAGAAAAGGGGCAACAACCCCAGCAACCACAACGCGTGCAGGTTCGACAGCATCATCTCGAGAAGCGGCGCGCCCACGCCAGCCATTCAACGGCCATCACGATCATCGCGAACACCACCAGCGCAATCCATGGTTCGATCCGCGCCATGTTCGTCACCCGCCCGCCATCAGAAGACGCGTTCTCGAAACGGCTGACATTGATGTCCGCATCACGAGGGTCGAGCACGTTGGCGACAATGCGAACTTTTCCGTCATCGCCGATCGCGGTGTAAACGTCCGGCCTTGTCGCGTCGAACAGGGTTGCGGCTCCGAACGCATGCGTGCGCACGACCTTCCCGGCGCCGTCGAGGACGCGTGCCTGCGGCATGGGCACCTGAACGTTGCCGAGTCCGGTGGACATGACCGGGTCGGTGTCGACCAGCCAGCGCAACGCATTGCCGAGAAAAACGGGAAAGCCCGGCTGCACCGAAAGGTTCGAGTCTTCCGGCGAGAAGCCGGCGGCGATCCAGCGGCGGCCGGCGATGCCGGCCGCGATCAACGCGCCGTTTGTCGTGCTGACCAGTGCCGATGCCTCATCGGGCACCGCAGTCAACAGCGAAGCGCGCGCGGTTCTGAGCTTCTGCCATGCGACGCCGTCAAGAACAGCATGACCGCGCTGCCAGTCACTGATCACCGGGTCGTTCACGGTTCGCCATTCGCCCGGCAACCAGGACGTCTTCCCCGGACGAAACAGCAATGCGCCGCGGACGGGAGGTTGCGCCGGTGCAAAACGGTCGAACACGAAGGCATCCGCGCGCAGCTCGTTGTGCCATGCGGCCGGCGCGATGACGCGCAGCCGAACACCGGGGAGCGACCGGATTGCGTCTTCCAGCCGCTCATTTCCTGTACTGACGAGCACCACATCGCGGACGCGATGCGGCGCGACCATCGCAAACGCAATGTCGTCCTGCGCAAACGCATCGCCTTCGGCCAGTGCCGCCGCTGCGAGAACGCCTGCGTCGAAATCGCTGATGTCGAAGCTGGCGTCGATCAACTCGCCGGCATTCATCTGTAATTCCTGCGCGACCGAAAACTGTTCCGTTCCACGCAGCGACAGCCGCACACGTTGTGCTTGAGTGGATGCGTTATAGACCTGCACGAAGGCTTCCACCCTTAGCGGATCCGCCGGAAACGGGCGCACCTGCAAGCCGGTAATCGCAACGTTCACGGCCTGCTCGAATACCGAATGCACAACGGCATCGCCGGGAACGCCGAAACCGGCGACACCATCGGTAATGACGTGCAGATCGAACGCGCCCGCTTCCGGCAAGACCGGGCTGCGCGCCGTACCATGACTGCTCACCTCAAATCGTCCGAGCGCCTCGAGAGCACGGGCCGGCCTCACAAACCCCTCGACCGGAGCACGCCCCATCGTGTCCACCAGCATGACGTCAACCCCGCTGGCATCAATGATCGACCTGGCCTTTGCAACGGCGTTTTGCCATCGGCTCGCGCCATCACGGGTGCGGGCCGCCATCGACGGGCTGTTGTCCAGAACAACGACGACTTTCAGTTGATCATTGCCGAGTCCTTCCGGCCTTCCGAGCGCCAAAGCCAGCGCCAGACCGACCAACAGGCACAACAACAACGACAGCAGCCAGCGCCAGGGCGCGTGGTACCTGCTGCGCTGACGCAGCACTTCCGCCCACAGCACGGTGGACGACACTGCGCGGCGCAACGCGCGCGGGCGCAGCAGGTGCAACAGGACGATCAGTAATGCGGTGATCGCGATCACGGCATAGGCCAGCAAAGGGGAAAGCGCCAGCGCGTTCATGACAGACGATTCGCCGGCCGCTTCATTGGTCCGCGGCGACTTCCCGGCGGTGCTGGCGCACCGAATACACCCTGGCGGCATCACGATAGGCAATCGGCAACCGCTCTTCACCGACGCTTTGCTCGGCACCGCCACGCTGCTCGGCTACGATGGTTTCGTACCGGGTGTTTGCCGCCTGCGCCTGGGTGGCGGCATAGAACGACTCTTCGCTGCCGTCGGAAAGTTCGGTTTCCGGCTGGTCGATTTTCACGGTCTGCATCTGCAGTTGCAGACGCATTGTCCTGGCGCCGAGCACCGGCTGCGCTTCGGCATCGCCCTCCGGGTTGCCGACTGGCTGCTCGCCGCTACCGGCACCACCGGTGCTCACCCCGATACGCCGTCCCATTGCGCCGCTGCCGACAGTCGTGCGGCCCAGCCCCTGCATCGGACTGGTTTCACCCCGCACGACCTCGCGCCCCCCGGTGCTGTCACGCGACATTCCCTGCAAGGTGGTGTTCAACACCTGTTCTTCCGGACTCATTTCACCGGGAAGACTCTCCTGGGCATCGCGCATCTCTTCGCGCAACTCGCGTGTCAGGTCATCGGTCGCCCTCTCGTTCGTGCCTCCCGCATCGTCGGTTGCCGCTTGCCCGGACCAGCCACCCCCTTCATTCAGCAGCGACTGCAAACGATCAACAATGCCTTTCGCAAGCTGCTCCGACATCTGCTCGACTTCCGGCCTTGCGGCAGCGCCGGTGGCCGGCAGCGCGGCTTCGCGCTGCCGCATGCCGGCGAGCAGGCGGGATGCCTGCTTTGCATCACGCGCCGCGATCGCTTGCGCCATTTCCGCACTGTGCGGACCAGCCCTGAGATCTCGCGCCAGTTTCTCGACTTTCAACCATGCCGCTTCCGTGGGTTGATCGGAGAACTCGTCCGCGCCGTGGTCTTCATCAGTGACGGGACCCGGCGCGGCAAGGTAACCGGCGTCGCGCTGCGCCAACCGGCTTGCGCCGTTATCCGCACCCGGCGCAGGATCGACGCGCTCCGGCAGCGCCAGCAACGCCGCGCTCACCGCCAGCAGTGCGACTGCCGCGGGGAAGCTGCGCGGCAACACCGGCGGAACGAGCCGGGTAAAGTCCAGACGCCCGAGCGTCTGTGCGGCACGCGCGAGGTGCAGGCGAACGAAATCGTCCGGGAAGTGACTGTTCGCAAACCAGAGCGCACTGGCAGCTTCGTTGTGCAGCCCGGCCCGCGCATCGACGACGACGGCCGCGCCGGCCCGGTCCGGCGGCAGGAGTAAATCGCGGCCCATGATGCGCCAGACGAACCAGGTGAGCCCCATCGCGGCGGCGAAAAGAAACAGCGGCAGCAGCGCACTGAGTACCGGCCCCGGTCCAAGCGCGCCATCCAGCAGCCGGTATCCGGTCGCCAGAATCAATAAACCGATGAACAGCCGTGCACCGTCTTCCAACCGCTCGTTCAACCGGATGCGGCGAGCAGCATGATCGAGCTGCTGAAAAATCATGTCACGTTCGGACATCTCAGTACGCCACCGCCAGCAACGAACAAGGGCTGCGAGACGCCGGGCTCAGGAGCGTGTCCGCCCGGCACGAGGGAGCACCCGGCAAGATCGCGCACCGGACGCACAAGTTGCCCGGCGCTTCGTGGCACTCTCTGAAGATCGTATCATAGTGAACAATTACTACAGGCGGAGGCAGTCACGATGAACCGGGGCCGCGACCGAGGCAACCATCACGTCACCCGCGTAATTGCAGCATTCGGGCTCGCGCTCGTGACGAATTTGAGTACAGCGCAGCAACCGGATGCGAAAGCGGAAGATGCCGGACGGAAGGATCTGCAACGGCCCCATATCGTCTACATCCTTGCCGATGACCTGGGCTGGGCCGACGTCGGGTTCCATGGCGGCGTAGCGCGCACGCCGCACCTCGACCGCCTTGCAAGCAACGGCGCCACGCTCAATACGTTCTACGCACAACCGTTTTCCAGCCAGACGCGTGCCGCAATCCTCACCGGGCGTTATCCGATGCGATACGGACTGCAAACACTTTCGATCGGCCCCGAAAGTGACTACGGACTCCCCGCCGAAGAACGCACGTTCGCGCAAGCGCTGAAGGATAACGGCTACAGTACGGCCTACCTTGGCAGTTGGCTGCTGGGCCATGCCGACAAGGCATTCTGGCCGACACAACGCGGCTTCGATCAGTTTTACGGCACGCTCGGCGGGCTCGCAGAGCCGGTATTGCGCAAGGATGTCAAAACGGACTGGTACCGCAACGACCGTCCCATCCGCGAGTCCGGCTATGTAACGGACCTGATCGCAGCCGAGGCCGCCGCGATCATCGGCAAACAGCCTGCCGCCTCTCCACTGCTGCTGGTCGCGGCATTCGACACGCCGGCGAAATACTGGGGTGCACCGAAGACACTGATCGACTCGTACAAGGCAATCGACGACGACGCGCGCCGTAGTTACGCGGCGGCGGTCACGGCTCTCGATGCCGCGGTCGGAACGATCGTCGCTGCCCTCGAAAAACGCAGCATGCTGGAGAACACGCTGATCGTTTTCCACAGTGACAATGGCGGCGCATTGCCGATGCGCTTCGCCACCGGCGACGGTGACATCCGTAGCCCGGTCGCAGACAACGGTGTGTTTCGCCAGGGCAAGGGCAGCCTCTACGAAGGCGGGGTGCGCGTCGCGGCACTGGCGCATTGGCCCGCGCGCATCAAACCGAAAACCATCGTGACCCAGCCGATCCATGTCACCGACATGTATGTGACCTTGCTGGCGGCAGGCGGAGCCTCGCTGGAACAAGACAGAAAACCCGATGGCGTGGATGCGTTTCCCGTCATCGCCGACGGAAAACTCACGACACGCCGAGGAAAGGAAATCCTGCTCAACGTCGAGGCTTTCCACGGCGCCTTGCGCGCGGGCGAGTGGAAACTCATCGTTCACACGGCCATGCCGGCCCGAATCGAGTTGTTCCAGATCGCAAACGACCCGGAGGAAGCCGAGAATCAAGCCGCCACCTACCCGGATCGGGTCGCCGAAATGATGGCGCGGCTCAATGATTACGCGTACGAAATGGCGCCGGCGAAGTACCTCGGCGAACCCGGCAACGATAACCGTCCGGTTTTCTGGCTGGAGAACAGGCCGGCGCGATAAACGCCGGGTGGCGCCGGACCGCAGCAACAACGGCAACCACGCCGCTCGCTGTCACCGCGTGTCCCGACGGGTCAGATCATCCCGGGCCGAACAGACTCCGTGCTGTCGGAATCAGGCGTTGCTGCCCGAGGATCCGGGGATCAGTCCTCGACCTGAACCGACTGCAGGAACGTGTATATCTTCCAGACGGTTTCGTCGTCGAGAATCCCTTTCCAGGGCGGCATCCCCTTGGGCGGGCGCCCGTTCTGCACGGTCGTGTAGAACGTCGACATGGCATAGTCTCCATAGCGCAGATTCAGGCGGCGCAGATCGCGCGGGCGCTCGCCTTGCACTGCCCATGGGCCATGGCAGTGCGAACAGTACTGGTTCAGAAGGCTGCCGCCCTCTTCGACAATGTCATCGCGTCCGGCATAGGGATTGACCAACTCCCCGTCATCCGCGGACGCGGCAAATGGTGAGAAGAACAACCCGGCGGCCAACAATACGGCCGGGGCCAACAATCCAGATAACGGCTTCACTGCGAGAATACCTCCATACATTCTTGACTCTGGACGGAAAAACGGCGGGACGTAGACGTCCCGCCGCATTCCTCAACCCAAACGACGGTTGATCGTTACAGTGCGAACACCACCAGCACGCCACCTTCAGGGCTGGCGTCGATCACGCGCTGGCCAATTTTACCGAAGAACGAGGGTGGTCCCTTGCTGCGGCCGGCAACAACCGCGAGGTATTGCTTGCCATCAACGGTATAGGTCATCGGGCTTTGAATAATGCCGGTACCTACGTCGAACTCCCACAGCACCTTGCCGGTCTTGGCATTGACTGCCTTGAGCATGCCGTGCTGGTTGCCGTAGAACACCAGACCGCCAGCGGTTGTCATCGCACCGCTCACGAATGGCAGATCTTCGTTGATGACCCATGCCTTCTCTTTCTTGACCGGGTCCCACGCCATGAATTCGGCAAGATGGTCACCCGAAGCACCCGACATGTCGAGGTTGAATTCCGACGCAAGGTAGAAACGCCCCGGCGTGTACTCTTCTTCCTTGTTGGCGATATCCATGCACATGTTGAACGCCGGCAGGTAGACGAGTCCGGTACCCGGGTTATAGGCCATCGGCGACCAGTTCTTGCCACCGATCAGGTTCGGACAGACGTTACGGGCCCACTTGCCCAGCTGCGGCCGCTTCTCGTTGTTGGCCGCTTCGACCGGACGACCGGTCTTGAGGTCAACGTGCGTCGCCCAGTTCACCGTGACGAACGGGTCCGCCGAAATGAGTTCACCGGTTGCGCGGTTGAGCACGTAGAAAAAGCCGTTACGGTCGGCGTGCATCAGTGCCGGCACGGTCTTTCCGCCAACCTTCAGATCATAGAGGACCGCTTCGTTGATGCCGTCGTAGTCCCACACGTCATTCGGCGTGAACTGGTAACCCCATGCAATCGCACCCGTGTCGGCGTCGAACGCGAGTTGCGACGCCGTCCACTTGTTGGTCAGATCACCGAACTCCGAGGAATCGATACTGCGCGTGTGACCGCCCCAGGGACCGGCGTTACTGGTGGACCAGTAAATCATGTTGAGCTTCGGATCGTAGGAACCGACACCCCAGGTTGAACCGGCACCGGTCTTCCACGAATCACCCTTCCACGATTCGTTGCCCGGCTCGCCCGGACCCGGGATGGTGTAGGTCTTCCAGACCTCTTCGCCCGTTTCCTGATCGTACGCAGCGATGAAACCGCGGATACCGTACTCACCGCCGGCGATTCCGGTCACGACCAGATTATTGACGATCAGCGGCGGCGAGGTAATCGCATGGCCGTTTCTGTAGTTCTCGACCGTTGTGGTCCACAACGTCTTGCCGGTATTGGCATCGAGCGCGACCAGCTTCGCATCGAGGCGGCCGAAAAACACCTTGCCGTTCGCATAGGCAACGCCGCGGTTATCCAGACCACAGCAAACCGTGGCGAAATAATCGTTCGGCATTTCGGGTTGATGCGCCCACTTGGTCTTGCCGGTTTTCGCGTCGAGAGCAAATACGTAACGCGGCCCGGTCGACGTCGTCACGAACATCGTGTCACCGACGACCAACGGGGTTGATTCCTGGGTTTCCAGGGAGCCCAGAGAATGCATCCAGGCGACCTTGAGTTTGTGAACGTTGCTGGTTTTGATCTGGTTGAGTTCACTGTAACGGGTGTTCGAACGATCGTTCCCGCCATAGTGAAGCCACTGACCTTTGTCGGCATAGCTCGCAGCCGATGCTGTAACCAGCACGGCTCCGACAATGCCGGTCAGCACTTTGCGACTGACTCGACTCATAGCTCCTCTCCCCTCATATTATTTGATTGGGTCCCGGAACAGCAGGCCACAGCGGACGGCTGCCCAAGGTAGAGGAACGATTACAGAATCGACCAAACGTGTCAACGCAATCATTTATTTTGCGAATGTGAGTGGCATGCTGCGCCGCGACACGCTGGCGCACATGCGGCGCAAGAAAGCGCCTTGATGACAATCCGCATTCGGATCGTCGCGGCATGCAAAAGCCGCCTGCGGGCGAGAGAGCCGCCCCGAAACACCCGCTGTGTTCCGGGACGGCCCGGTACTAGCCGGTCAATACGCGGCGCAGAACAGCCCGCGCGTTTTCAAGTACATCAGCGACATAACGCGCGCGCAACTGGCGAGCACGATCGACATGACGCTCGATCTCGCCATATTCCGGATCATCGCGGGCGACGGGTTTCCCTCGCGCAACCGCGCTTGCCGCAACCGTGTTCGCCGCCCCGCTTGCTTCGCCGGTCACCGCGGCGCCGGATTGCTGCATCACAACGGATACCGCTGCAGCGGTTTGGGCGCAGCGTTTCATCAACGATACGCCGGCGTCAGTGATGGCCGTCAGGACGGTCGTGCCCGGACGGTCAATTGCAAGAGACTCGCCGCTGCTGATGACATGGTCCCTGAGGTCGCCCGTGAGGGTCACCCAAACACGGCCCCAATGAACGTGGATGCAATCACCGTGTGCTTTGCGTAGCGCGAGATTGCGGTTTCGTTCCAGCCTGAGTATTGATTTGCCGATTTCGTTATTCATGTGATTCCTCCTTGAAGGAGGCAGTCCATAATGGGCGTGCCAGTGAGGTGTATTGTTGGAGCACTGCCTTTTTCGTTCAAACGATAGTTTGGAATGCGACGTATGCGTATCGGGAATGCGTAATAGACCGTACGACGTGCCGCCGCTCGACCTGATCGAGGGGTTCGAGGCGGCTGCGCGCAACCTCAGTTTTACCAGGGCCGGTAGCGAGCTCCATCTGACGCAGTCTGCGGTCAGCCGGCAGATCAAGTCACTTGAAGAATGGCTTGGCGTGCCGCTTTTCGAACGGCGTCCGCGAGCGCTGGTGCTTACCCGGCACGGCGAGACCCTTTACAAGGCGGTGCCGGGGATCTTGCGGGGGATCGAGGACGTTGCCCGCAAGATCCGCCACGAACAACAACTGCGCACCCTGACCGTAACCACCACGGCACCGTTTGCGTCCTTGTGGCTGATCCCGAGGTTGCCGCGCTATACGCGGGAGCACCCGCAACTGGATGTGCGGATATCAGCCGCCAGCAAAGTTGTGGATCTCGAACGCAGCAATGTTGAAATCGCCATCCGTTACACCAGCGAGATGCCTGCCGGGGCTGCAAGAAAGCTGTTTGAGGAAGAGGTGTTCCCGGTCTGCGCGCCGCAATTGCTGACCGATCCCGAAACGCCGCTCGCGGTACCCTCCGATCTGCGCAACCATGTCTTGCTGCACTACGACGATCCCGCCAATCGCGTTCCATGGCTCGATTGGCCGACCTGGCTCGAGTCGGTCGGGTTGCCGGAATTCAGGGCTGCGGGCTCGGTACGCTTCAACCAGTACGAACAGGTCGTCGTTGCCGCTGCCAGCGGCCAGGGGGTCGCGCTGGGCAGAAGCCCGCTGCTCAAGCACATGCTGCAAGACGGCCGGCTGGTCGCGCCTTTCACCGGCAAATCTGCCGCGCCGCGCGCCTATTACGTCCTGACTTCCAGCGCCGCGACAGACAATCCCGATGTCACCGAATTCGTCGACTGGCTGTTCCGGGAAGCGGACCAGCAAACCGGTGCGCATCAACGCGCCTCGACGAACGGCCAGGGTAAACGGCCAGCAAAAAAACGCTAGCGTTCAAAGTCGGGTTTGCATCTGAACGCGGCGCCCGGCTGCAAAAAGCAGCGCGCAGAAGCGATTACTTACTCTGCAGCCGCTTCAGTCTCGCTTTCGGAACTCGCGCCGGCTTCGCCCTGCCCGGGTTCCCACGTGCGAACGCCGCGAGGCCCGCGGTCCTGCACAAAGAAACTGAACATTCTTTTCTCGCCCTCGTTGTGCTGGGAGTGCGGCACGCCCGCCGGCGTCAGCAATGCGGCATTGGGTTCCCACTCGTAGCGGTCGCCGTCGATCACCGAAAACACCTTGTCGCACTCCAGACACAATGAAATCGTATCGGCGTCGTGGCAGTGCGGCGCCTGCTCAGCACCCGGTTCCATGGTCGCAATTCCGGCGGCCATCATCGGGGCTACGCACCCGGCCCGTTCGAACGGCGCGCTGCCAAGCTTCAGGACCGCTTGCGTCGGCGGCGTTTCCGAGCCCGCCTGCATGTCCTCGAGTTGTGCCGCAATGGTTCTGGCGGTGTAGTGCGCGGACTGCACCTTTGCATCATCGCCGGACGGCGCGGCACAACCGAGCGAGGCAAGAAAAGGCTCATCGGTTGCCACGAACAGCACGGCATCGCCATTGGGCGCTTCGAACAGAATGGGTTCTCCGCCGGGATAGAGGAACGCGTCACCGTCGGTCCACTCGATGACTTCGTCTTCACGAAACGCGCGTCCGCTACCTTTGATGACGTAGCAAAGCACACTCGTTGCCCGGGCCAGAAACTCGTGCTCATCGCCTTCGCGCAACACCAGATAACGGGCAAGCAGATTGGCTGTCGTTGCCGGATACGCGGTACCCAATGCCGAAGACCGGTCAAAGTCGAGCATGCCGGTCGCCGCCGAGGGCGCAAAGGCGCGGCCTGCCTCCCCGGAAAAAACGTGTGCATGCGATTTGGAAACGCTCACCGGGGCCGTCTTCGGCGAGGTCAGATATTGCGCGCGTCCTGCCTGGATCGTAGCCGGCGCCCGGCTAACGAGGCGGCGGTAACTTTCGGACGAAATGATCATTTGGTTTACCTCCAGACATCGGCACGGCCGATGTTTCAGCATACGTTCGGAAGCGCTCCGGGCCGGCGATCGGGCCGGGAGACGCAGTGCATTGCTTGGACAGCAATCGACGGCAGAGTGTAGCATTGCCGGGTGGGTTCGCCGGGGATTGTCGTGTCAGTATCGCGTTGCCTGCAGCGCGTTTACGGTTGCGCTGACTTCGCGCAGCCGGAACCATGCAATCCGCCATCGGCAGTCGCTGTTCGGTTCAATTCGTTGCCCGAACATCTATTGACGTTAAAACCTTGATCAGGAAACCATCGTGTCCGATTTACAGCTCGAACATCTGAACATTCCGGCCAAAGATCCGCTTGGACTGGCGCAATGGTATGCGCAAACTTTTGGCCTCAGGGCGGAAAAGCACCTGGTGCGCGGCCCCGGCGTGCTGATCGCCTTCGTCCAGGGCGAACCTATCAATCGCGCCGAGGACGTGCACATCGGCTTTCGCGTGCCGTCCATGGAGGCCCTCAACAACTGGGCGAAAAAGTTCGGCGCCGAAGCAAAAGCCGGCGCGGAATTCACGGCTTTCCGCACGCCAGACCCGGAAGGCAATTGCCTGGAGTTGTACACGCCGAACGCCTGAACCCGGCTTTCAGGACGGGGGCAAGCGCACCTGGATCGCCCCGGCACAGCCCCGAGGGCAGAGACCGTTCACCAGACTCGAACGGCGCCGGATAATGCCTGAATCGCGCTGATCATCCCGGGCTGTTCGATCAGCGCCGGGATGAATCACCGGTTCGTGCTCAGCGCCGCTTGCGCGCGGCTTTTTTCGACGCTGCCGATTTCTTTGCCGCGCGTTTCTTCGGGGCGGTTTTCTTCACCGCTTTTTTCTTCGGCGCGGCTTTCTTCACTGCCTTCTTCTTCGCAGCTGCCTTTTTCTTGCCGGCTTTCTTCTTTTTCGCCGCAGCCGGTTTGCCGGGACTGGCGATCCACTCGGCAGCCTGTTTGCGCAACTTCTCGATTTCCCGGGAAATCTCCGTCGCCGTCTTCTTTCTATGGGTTTCCGCCTGCTGCTTCATCTTCTTCAGTTCCGCAGCGACTCTCTTTTGCTGAGCGGCGGCCTGCTTTCTCAGCTTCTCGGCATTCGCCAGTGCCGACTTGCGCGCCGACTCCAGCCTCTTCTTCATCGCGGCGATCTGCCCACTGTGGTTCGCTTTCAATGAAGCGATGTCCTTCGCAACGAGCTTTCTCAAATTGGACGCGCCCCCTGATTTCCTTCGTGCAGCAGCAGTACCAGCCATTACTCTCTCCAATCATCAAGTTAATCGACAAACTTCAGTACTCCCCTAATATAACAACTATCTGCGCAGATGTATGCGTCGACGCCCGTCCGGCGCCTGATATTTGCATGCCGGTGTAGTAATTACGCATCAACGCACGATGCCCGAACAGAATCTTGCCGATCATTCGCGCGCCGGCCGTTGCCCTTTTATTTGACGCCGGTCGTGTAACGGCACACTCGCAGTGTGATGGCTGCGATGGCCCGGCGGAGCCGGTCACACGGTCGGCTTCTACAAGCTGCGCCGGAACATCGCGATCAATCGCTCCCAGTGCCGTTCAGCGGAAGCCTTGTCATACTGATCGCCTCTGGAGGGAAACACCCAGCCGTGTTGCGTGCCGGGATACCACTCGATACGGGCGTTGATATCGACGCCTTCCAGACAGGCATCGAGCGCCTCGATCATTTCCGTGGGAGCGAATTCATCGGTCTCGGCGCACGCAAAGTACATCTCCCCCTTGATTTTGTGTGCGGCGCGATGCGGCGAGTCCTTTGCGCTGGAGAACAACCGCACACCATGAATCGAAGCGGCGGCAGCAATGCGATCCGCAAACTTCGCCGCGGCCGCGAACGCAAACGGACCGCTCATGCAATACCCGACGCAGCCTGCCTTGCCATCGCCGGCAGCGGCATCCTTCGCGGCAAAATCAAACATGGCCTGAATATCGGCGCACGCCATGGCAATGCTGACCGAGCGCATGTGCTCGAACATCTCTTCGCGATTGTCCGGCGTCTTCCTGAACTCGCGCACCCTGCGGTAGTACAGGTTGGGCAGCATCACGTAGTAGCCGGCCGTACCCAGCCGCCGCGCCATATCGTGCAATTCCTCGCGCTTGCCCGGCGCGTCCATCAAGTACAACACAACAGGATGCGGACCGCCCTCTTCGGGGTGGGTAATGAAGGTATTCATTGCGCCGTCGGCGGTCCGGATGTCAATATCACGATCAATCATCGACGACTCCTTTTGCAATTTTAATTTTTGCGCAATTTTGCGAACAGGTATCCGCAAGACCGGTCAACGGCATTGTAGTCGGGTAGACCTGGCGCGATTTCTTCACGGCGCCCGGCATGCCTGTTTCCGTACACGGCCCGCCCGCGCAGGTGTCCGGTTCGCGTCGGCGACGCCTGCCCGTCACGCACACAGCCGGGGCTGGCTGCCGTGATCGTCTTTCCGGTGCGCGGGATGCTGTATCGCGCTTTTCAAACAACGTTTCGTCTCTGACCCGGGATTAAAACCATGAATTTCGTGATTGTGGGTGCTGGCGCACTGGGCTCGATTTATGCCGCTTACCTGGCGCGCGGCGGTCATGACGTTTCACTGATTGCCCGCGGAGCGCGTGCCGCGGGCCTTGCGAAACATGGCATTGCGGTTACCGGCCAGGATTCCTTCTCGATTCGCTGCAACGTGGTCACGCAGCCGGAAAGCCTGCGTCAGACCGACGTCCTCATCGTTGCGATCAAAACCTACGACACGGTGGATGCTTTGGCGCCACTCAGGACACTCAAGGCAAACCGCGTGTTTTCCGTTCAAAACGGCGTTCTCAAGAACGATCAACTCAGCGAGGTATTCGGGCAACAACACACGCTGGGTGCAATCAGCATGATCGGTGGCGATGTCCTGCCTGCCGAAGACGGTCTTCCCGGCGCCGTTCGTTACAACATGGCGGGCCCGACCATCATCGGCGAACCCGGCGGCGGGGAGTCTGATCGCGTACAGGAAATTGTCGATACGTTCACGCAATCCGGGCTCAAGGCGCAGTCCTCGGACGACATTACCTCGACCGAATGGTCGAAATTCGTCGGCTGGTCGGGGTTCAGCACGCTTGCGGTGATGACCCGCCAGCCCACCTGGCGCTTCATGGCCGATGCCGATACGGCGTTGATTGCCGCACGCGTCATGCGCGAGACGGCAAACGTCGCCATCCGCCATGGCGTCAAATTACAGGACAGCGGATTCAGCAGCCGGGCGTTCGTCAACGGCAGCGAAGAGGATGCAGTCAAGGCCGTGCAGGCACACGGCGAACGAATGAAGGCGAGCGCCCCCGATTTCCGCCAGTCGATCTTGCAGGACGCGGACCGTCATCGCCGGCTGGAAGTCCACGAGACACTGGATCACACCCTGACACTGGCCGCAGAACTCGGTGTCGCGACCCCCACACTCGACCTGTGCTGCCGCGTGCTGCGCGTCGTCTCGCGCGCGGCCGCGTAACGCGTTCTCCAGCCGCGCACCAGCACTTTCCGGGGTCAGTCCTTTTTCATGCCGTTGGCGATCAGTTCGCGGTATCCGCCATTGGTCACCGGCACCACGGTATAGCCTTGCTTGCGCATCGCTTCAACGACGTACGACGCGCGCCCGCCAGAGGCACAGTAGGCGATGACAGGAATCGAGCGATCGGGCAACTCCGAACCGACATCCCGCGCCACTTTGTCATAGGGAATGTGAATCGCGCCTTCAACATGCCCGGCAAGCCACTCGAGTGTGCTGCGCACGTCCAGATAGATGACATTCTCATTCTGCAAGGAGGCGGCCTCCTGCGGCGTCAACGACTGACGCTGGCTGAGATCGATCTTGTCCACACCGTTCTGCTCCGGCGGCTCGGCCAGAGCCAGCGGTGCAAATATCAGTAACAAAACAATCAGGATGTGTCGCGGCAGTTGTTTCATCGTGTCAGCCTCTGTCGTGTGTTCGCTGCGTTTGCCGGACACGGAGTATGCCTGCCTGATCGGGCTTGCGGAACACGATAGCCATCGGCACCGGCGCTCAACGCCGCCCCGCTCTTGCATACGCGATCAGGCAAATCGCTGCCATCAACAGGCCGATGAACTCGCGCGCAGATTCCACGTACGGTTTTTCCGGCGTCATCTTGTCGTTAATGGATGCGTAGTCGCCTGATACGAGGAAATCGACGAAGCCGGGCATCGCGATGAGCAAGCCGGCCAGCACCATGCCGCCGGCCAGCAACGCGACGTTCGGCAAACGGCGGCGCAAAACCCTCGCCAGAGGAACTGCGGCAACCGCAACGTAGACCGCCACCCAATAAGCCGGGTCGGGATCGTTTAACTGGATCGCCGCCATCATCACGAACACCAGGGCAACAATGGCATGAAGGACTTTGTGCATCGCAACTCCGCTCGCGCCTTGAAGCCCATCATACGTCATCCAGGTTCACATCCGTACCGGCCGAATCCGTCCACGCCGCCAACCAGGCCCCGGGCAATCACAGCGGATGCCGGAGAAATCTGCCGCAGTAGCGTAAAATTCGGCGCCACATCGCAAAAATACGTGAGGAAGGGCAAGCAATGAAAATCGCCATCATGGGCTGCGGTGCCATGGGTAGTGTCTATGCGGCGCTGCTCGCTGACGCCGGACATGAAGTGTGGGCCATCGATGCGTGGAAGGAACACGTAGACGCGATGCGCACCGGGGGACTTCGGCTTGAAGGCGCGTCCGGCGACCGGACCGTGAAGCTGCACGCCACTACGGATGCGACCGAAGCGGGGCCATGCGAACTCGTCATCCTCGCCACCAAAGCCATGGACGTGGAGCGCGCCGCGGCTGCCGCGAAGCCGCTGCTCGGCAAGGACACCGTCCTGCTTTCGATCCAGAACGGCCTTGGCGGGCCGGATACGGCGGCCCGCGTCATCGGCAAGGAACACGTCATGGTCGGCGTGGTCGGGGGCTTCGGTGCTTCCATGCGCGGGCCCGGCCATGCGCACCACAACGGCATGGAACTGGTACGGTTGGGAGAGTTTGGCGGCCCGATCACTCCACGGCTGGAAGCAGTCGCAGACGTATGGCGCTCCGGCGGATTCCGGGTGAAATGCTTCGACGACATCGATCAGTTGATCTGGGAAAAACTGATCTGCAATGTCTGTTATTCCGGAACCTGCACGCTCACTGGTCTGACCGTCGGCGAAGTGATGAACGACGCCGATGCGTGGCGCAGCGCTTCGGGTTGCGCCGTCGAGGCGTATAACGTGGCGCGCGCGCGCGGCATCAAGCTCGACTTCGACGACCCGGTTGCGTACGTGCATAACTTCGGCACGAAGATCCCCGGCGCCCGTCCGTCGATGCTGCTCGACCATATGGCAAAACGCATGTCCGAGATCGACGCGATCAACGGCGCGATTCCGCCGGCGGCTGAATCACTCAACGTGGCCGCGCCTTTCAACACGGTTGTGAGCGCGCTGGTGCGCGCCAGGGAACGGAAAATGGGTGTTCGCGATTGACACATCGGACACAATCGGGAAAACACGGTGCTGAGATTACACGGTGTTGAAATGACACAGTGTTGAGTTAAACGGCGCAGAGATCACGCGGTGCAGAGACAACAGGCTACGGAGAAAACGATGGAAAAATTCAAGATGTATATCGACGGCAAGTACGTCGAAGCGGCGAGCGGCAAATGGTTCGACAGTTACAACCCGTTCACCGGCAAGGTCTGGTCGCAGGTTGCCGAGGGTGGCGCGGAAGATGTCGATCGTGCGGTGAAGGCCGCGCATCGTGCATTCAGCGAAGGCCCGTGGCCGGAAATGACAGCGAGCCAGCGCGGCATGCTGGTGCACCGTCTCGGGGACCTGATTGCACGCGATGCAAAAAAACTCGCTGAAATCGAGGTGCAGGACAACGGCAAGCTGATCGCGGAAATGCAGGGCCAGCTCAATTACGTGCCTCAGTGGTTTTATTACTACGGCGGCCTCGCCGACAAGATCCAGGGTGCGGTGATCCCGCTCGACAAGAAAGGCTATTTCAACTTCACCCGCCACGAACCGCTTGGCGTCGTCGCGGCGATCACGGCATGGAACTCGCCGCTGCTGCTGCTGGCCTGGAAACTGGCGCCGGCGCTGGCAGCGGGCTGCACAGTGGTGGTCAAACCGTCCGAGTTCACCTCGGCATCGACACTGGAATTCGTCAAGCTCGTCAAGGAAGCCGGCTTTCCCGATGGCGTAGTCAACGTCGTCACCGGATTCGGCCGCGACGTCGGCGTGCCGCTGACGACACACCCGCTGGTAAGGAAGGTCGCGTTTACCGGCTCCGATGCGACCGGACGGGCCATCAATGAAGCGGCGGCGAAAACGTTCAAGCGCGTGACACTGGAACTCGGCGGCAAGTCGCCGAACATCGTATTCGACGATGCCAATCTCGACGACGCCGTGAACGGCGCGGTGTCCGGTATTTTTGCCGCGACCGGACAGACCTGTATCGCCGGCTCACGCCTGCTGCTGCAGGAAAGCATTCATGATGCCTTCGTGGAGAAGCTGCTCGCGCTGGCGAAAACCGCGCGCATGGGCGACCCGATGAGTCCCGAGACGCAGGTCGGTCCGATCACAACCAGGCCGCAATATGAAAAAGTGCTCGGTTACATCGACGTCGCCAAAACCGAAGGGGCAAAACTGGCGATGGGTGGCGGACCGGCAAAACGCCCGGAATGCGGTGAAGGCTGGTTCGTCGAACCGACGGTATTCACCGGCGTCACCAACAAGATGCGCATCGCCCAGGAAGAAGTTTTCGGACCGGTGCTGTCGGTGATCAAGTTCAAGGACGAGGAAGAAGCCGCAACCATTGCCAATGACGTGCGCTTCGGTCTGGGTTCGGGTGTGTGGACCAGCGATATCGGCCGCGCCATCCGCATGTCAGAGCGCATACAAGCGGGCACCGTTTGGGTCAACACCTACCGCGCCGTCAGTTACATGTCCCCGTTCGGCGGCTATAAGGATTCCGGTCTGGGTCGCGAAAGCGGCATCGAGTCCATCCACGAATACCTGCAGGTCAAGAGCGTCTGGATCAACACCGGCGCCAAGACCGGCAATCCGTTCGTCCTGCGGTGAACGCCTGACATGCAACTCTGCCGTCCGCATCGCTGCACGGTCATTCCGGCAAGCCACGTCCACTCGGCTCATCGGGTGCTTCCGCCACTGCCGGGACGTGCATCCGGGCGTCACCACAGCAGGATCAATCACGAAAAGATGCAACCAGAAAGGACATGACAATGAAAGGCGTCGTATTCCCAGGCAATCGCCAGCTCGAAATCCTCGACTTCCCCGACCCTGTGCCGGGCCCCGGTGAAGTCGTACTCGAAATCAAGGCCTCCGGCATGTGCGGCAGCGACCTGAAGTTCTATCGTCCCAAGGACGGCGCTGCCTCGCTCGGACTGGGCAATCTCAGCGGCCCGATCATCGCCGGGCACGAGCCGTGCGGCGTGGTCGCTGCCATCGGACCCGGCGTGCCGGAGAACCAGGCCAAGGTCGGCATGCGGGTGATGGTGCATCACTACCGCGGTTGCGGCGTGTGCGAACACTGCTCTACCGGCTGGATGCAGATGTGCGCCGAGGGCGTGAAGGAAGTCTACGGCGCGACCGGTCACGGCGCGCACGCAAAATACATGAAGTGCCCGGCGCGAACACTGGTGCCGCTGCCCGACGAATTGTCATTCGAAGCGGGCGCCGCCATTTCCTGCGGCACGGGTACGGCGTGGGGCGCTCTGCACCGGCTCGACCTGCAAGGCGATCAGACCATTGCGGTGTTCGGGCAAGGGCCCGTTGGGCTGTCGGCGACACTGCTCGCCTCGCAAATGGGCGCAAGAGTCATCGCGCTCGATACCGGCGACGAACGTTTGCAACGGGCGAAGGAATTCGGTGCCGACGCGCTGATCAATCCCGCAAAAACAAAGGACGTCGTCGGAGCGATCAGGGACCTGACGCACGGCCGCGGCGCGCATGCGTCGATGGATTGCTCGTCGGCACCCGCGGCACGCACACAGTCGGTGCAATGCGTGCGCAGTTGGGGCAAGGCCTGTTTCGTTGGCGAGGGCGACACGGTTACGTTGAACGTCAGCAACGACATGCTGCGCCGCCAGGTCACCATCATCGGGTCATGGACGTTTTCGACGGTGGGTCAGGCAAAGTGCGCGGAGTACGTGGCCGATCGGGAAATCGTGCTCGACCGGCTGTTCACGCACCGCTGGAAGCTGGAACAGGCAAAGGAAGCCTATGAGCTGTTCGACAAGCAGACCTCCGGCAAGGGCGTGATCTTGCCGTCGTAGGCAGTGAAAAAGTATCTCTTACCGCAGAGTACGCGGGGCGCGCAGAGGAAAATCGGTGTCTGAAAACCCAGGCAGGTGATAACAGAATGGATCTGGATTGCCTGATGTTTTTTCCTCTTTCTGGTTTTCCGGATCAATCGCCATGCTGATTTTACGTTTTTGCTCTGCGGCCATCGCGCACTCTGCGGTGACAGCTTTTTTTCTTGCGAGCCAATGAAATGTTTGACGGATTTACGCTGACCACCATCGAAACCGGCAAGGTGCGCATCCGGCTGCGTACCGGCGGCAGCGGGCCGGCTCTGCTGCTATTGCATGGCAATCCTCAAACCCATGTGATGTGGCATGCCGTTGCGCCAATTCTGGCCGAACACTTCACCGTGGTTGCCACCGACCTCACGGGTTACGGCATGAGCAGCAAACCGCCTTCGACCGCCGATCATGCGGCCTACTCGAAGCGGCGCATGGCAAACGACCAGATCGCGAGTAATGCGCCAGCTCGGGCACGAGCAATTCATGGTGGCAGGTCACGACAGGGGCGGGCGCGTTGCCTACCGTATGGCCCTCGATCACCCGGGCGTCGTTACGAAAACAGCGGTGCTGGACGTGATCCCGACACTTGAAGCGTTCGAGCGGGGCGGCAAGGCGTTCGGGATGGGTTACTACCACTGGTTTTTCCTGGCGCAGCCGGCGCCATTGCCCGAAAGACTGATCAATGCCGATCCCGAATGGTTCTGGCGCTGGCATACGGACCGCGTGCCGCGAAAATTCTTTTCTCCGGATGCGGTCGATGATTATCTCGCCTGCTTCCGCAATCCCGAAACCGTGCGCGCCATCTGCGAGGATTATCGCGCCGGAGCGACCATCGATTGCGCCCACGACGCGCAAGACCGCGACAGCGGCCAGCGTATTACTTGCCCATTGCTTGCATTGTGGGGAAAACAGGCAAAGCTGGAGGCCTGGTACGACACGCTTTCGGTATGGCGCGAATGGGCCAGCGATGTCAGCGGCGAACCTCTTGACTGCGGCCATTACCTGGCAGAGGAACTGCCCGACGAAACTGCTGCAGCGCTCCTGACGTTTTTCAGGTAACGCGTCGACGGGCAACGCCGGCCTGCGAAAGACCCTGTCTCGGTGGCGGCTGTTTTCATCGCCTGCAGTTGGTCGCATTCCGCCATCGCGACCTCACCTCGTCAATAGGGAATACCTCAGCGTCGCGGACACTCGCCTCTCGACATCGGGCCAGACGAGATGCGTTATGCTCAAGCCGTTGATCGGCGATAGCTTCCGGGGAACCCCTGAATGAAACTCACACACCATTACTACGATGCCGGTGAAGTCACGCTGCATTACGTCCTTGCAGGGAAAGGCGAGCCGCTGTTGTTGCTGCACGGCTGGCCGCAGAGCTGGTATTGCTGGCACAAGATCATGCCGGCGTTGGCGGAACGTTATTCGCTGATCGCGCCGGACTTGCGCGGGCTTGGCGACTCATCCCGGCCGCTCGGCGGCTACGACAAAGCTACCATCGCGGAGGATGTTCGCAAACTGGTTCACGATCACTTGAATATTGACCGCTACTTCCTGATGGCGCATGACTGGGGCGGCCCGGTCGCGTTCGTCCTGGCTGCGACCTACCCGGAAAACGTGCGCAAACTGGTGATGCTCGATACCGCGGTGCCCGGTGACGGCAGCGGCACGTTCTCGCAACACGGGCGACGCTGGCACCACGCGTTTCACCGCACCGCGGACCTGCCCGAAGCGCTCGTTGCCGGCCGCGAAGATATCTACCTGGGGTGGTTCTATCGAAACTATGGTTATCAGCCAGGCGCAATCTCGCCGGAGGACATGGAAGAGTATTTGCGCACTTATCGCCAACCCGGCGCCTTGCGCGCCGGCTTTTCCTACTACCGCGCGATAAATGAAGATGTCGCGCACAACGAATCGCTGCTCAAACGAAACGGCAAGCTGAAAATGCCGGTACTTGCGCTGGGCGGAGGCAAGGGATTCGGGCGCGGCATCGAAACACTCGAATCACTTCAGCGCGTATCCACCGATGTGCGTGGCGGGGTCATCGAAGACTGCGGTCACTGGATGCAGGAAGAGAAACCGGATGAAATCCTGAAGCAGGTTCTGGCGTTTCTGGCGACCGCGTAGCCGCAACGAAGGCACGGCAATTTTCACAGCGACGCGCGAACGGCGGAAACCGGCTGCAAGCCCCGGCTCGCGGAGCGGCAACGATGCACGACTCAGACGGGTATCATGGTGGCCGATGGACCGTGAGCCGGAAATACACGGCTTGTGGTTTCTGAATCCCGGAATTGATCGCACAAGCCTGCGGTCAGTCGCCCCGAACCGAAGACAGAGGAAGCGGTCATGAGCGTGGAAAACATTCGAAGCAAAGCGTGGTTCACCGCGATATGCGTGCTGGCATTATTGGCAGTGCCGTTGGCAAACGCGGCCGATCCTTCGTCGGCGGAACTGCAGCGTGTTGTCAATGAGGCGCACGCAAAATACAAGAATCTCAAGGACGGCAAGAACGCCGACTACATCCCGATCCTCACGACCGTGCCGAGCGACCTGTTCGGTGTCGTTATTGCCACGCGAGAAGGCAAGGTTTTCTGGGCCGGAGACGTCAACTACAAGTTCTCGATCCAGTCCGTATCCAAGCCTTTTACCGCTGCGCTGGTAATGCAGCAACAGGGGCCCGCAGCCGTGGCAGAAAAAATCGGCGTCGAGCCCACCGGCCTGCCTTTCAACTCGAAGATCGCAATCGAATTGTACGAAGCGCGTTCCGCAAACCCGTCGGTAAATGCCGGTGCAATCGCGGCGGTGAGCCTGGTTCAGGCAAGCTCGGAGCAGGACCGCTGGAATCAGGTTCTGCAGAACATGCGCGACTTCGCGATCTCGAGTTGCTGGAAGAGGTTTACCAATCCGAATACAGCACGGCGTGGAGCAATCGCGCGATCGCTAACCTGTTGTATAACTACGGGCGCTTGTACAGCGAGCCGGAAGAAGCGCTCCGCGTATATACGAAGCAATGCTCCGTCGGCGTCAATACGCTGGAGTTGGCAATCATGGGCGCGACGCTGGCCAATCAGGGCGTGAACCCCATCACGGAGAAACGGGTACTGGCCGACAGACACGTCCCGAACTGCAGGCAGGTGATGGCGATGACGGGCTTCTACGACGAATCCGGCGAATGGCAATACACCGCAGGATTGCCGGCCAAAACAGGTGTCGGCGGCGGCATCGTGACGGTGGTTCCGGGGAAATTCGCCATTGCCGCGTTCTCGCCGCGCCTTAACGAATCGGGAAACAGCATTCGCGCCATGAAAGCGATTCGCGATATTGCCGGCGAGCTAGGCGTCGGCCTCTACGGAGCAAACCCGGACTGAGCGTTTGCAGAATCCATGACCGGGCTTATCCCGGCTGCCGGACACGGGGGTGCAGCAGCCGGCAGATTGCACGGCGGTATGGTTCATTGACCGGCCTCACCGCCACGAGGCTTTCCGGTTGCCAGTGTAAACAGTCTGGTTCCACCAAAGGCGCCGAGCGCCGTCACCACGAATACCAGCACTTCGCCGGCCTGCGCAGGCAATGCAAAGCCGGTAACGTTCACACCGAGCACGAACAAACCAAACACGATGGCGCCGCAAACGACCGCAATCAACAGGTCGAGTGCGATCCGCCTGCCGGTCCTGCGCCCGCCGCCAAGTCGCAGCAATCCTCCTGCAACCCCTCCAACCAGTGCTGCAAGTATGTAGGGCAATGGAAACACGAACTGCACTTGTGTTGACGCACTATCGAAAGGAGCGCCCGAAACCGTCACGGTCGCGGTCCCTGTCGACGCAGACCGCAGGCTGACGACAGCCATCGCATCGTCGTCGATCAGCACGTTGTTGGAATCCAGTTGGCCAAGCGTACTCGAAACCTGGACACTCAGTTCCCCCCCGCCCGACAGATTCGTCGCTTGCACCAGTATCTTCGCCTTCTGCAATCCCCAGCCCTGAATCCGCTCCGGCGACGGACTGACCCGCAGCAGCGGTTTTTCCACCGGCATCTCCAGAATCACTTCGTTGGTCGGGTCCAGTATCGACCAGACGCGTGCACTGAACGTATTGCCGGGGTTCTCGACCTCGATTGCGACGCTGTCAAAGGGTGGGGCTGTTGTGGTTGCGCTCACCCGCTTCGGCCTGGCAACTACCCCCAAGACTTCGAATACGACAGGCGTCGAAAGCTCCAGCGCCTTCCCCGATGGGTCGAGTTCAACGACGCCGACACTCAGTGTCCCTTCATAGAGGCGGCGCCGGGCGTTGTAGCGCAGCGGTTTGTCCGACAGCGCCAGTGCCCGCAACGTCAACTTCTGCTCGCCGGCAGAAAGCATTTCCGCCGCACCGTTAAAGACCACGACCGGTTTTTCACGCAGCGTCTGGTCGGGGTCTTCAGCGATACGCTGCAGAACAAGCTTGCGCGTGGCGGCATCAAGATCACGGGACAAGGGCTTGATTCTCACCTGCCCCGCTTTGAGCGCGGGCGTACCGATCGTGATTCGTGGCCCGGTGTCGTCAACGGCCGAGTCGACCGTCGGGCTGGCAGCGGCGCCAGAAAGGTCGATCAGCATCGAAGGTGTGTTCGCAATCTCTCGCTTGAGCAGAGCGGCGTCCGGAGCCGATACTGCCTTCCCTGCAGTAACGGTCTGTTGTGCACTGGCATATGACAATGCCAGTGACGACAAGGCCAGCAGGAACAAAGAACTCCGTATCGAAAAAAAGGACATGCGTACGCCTCTAACGACCTGCGACAGGGTCAATCATGCGAGGCTTGATCGAGCAGGAAGCTTTCGCTGTGTTCGCAATATCAAACCGCGCATGCCCGGTCAAAGGGTAACGAGAGCGACGCCCGCTGTCTACCTGAAACCCGGACACCTCAAACCCGGAAAACCGGCCAGTGCGCGAACTACTGGGCCGTCCATCCCCCATCAACGATCAAATGCGTCCCGGTCACCATCGCTGCGGCCGGGGACGCGAGGTAAACCGCGGCTGCGGCAATATCCCCCAGCGTCGCGAGTTTTCCCATTGGTATCCGCGACATGATGAAGTCGCGCTTTTCCGGCGTATCGACGACCCTGCGCACAAGCGGCGTATCGGCGAACGTCGGGCCGATACTATTGACGCGAATGTTCTGCGGCGCCAGTTCGACCGCCATCGCTTTGGTCAGGCCTTCGAGTGCATGCTTGGTCATGCAGTAAACAGTGCGGTTCGGAGAACCCACGTGCCCCATTTGTGAAGACATGTTGATCACGCAGCCGCCCTTCCCGGTGCGCCCGGAATCTTCGAGCATCTTTTTTACCGCTGCCTGCGCAGCAATAAAACAGGCGCGTATGTTCAGGCTGAGCATCGCATCGAGGTGTTCGTCGGACACGTCGACGAAGGGTTCGGGGAAATTCGTGCCGGCGTTGTTCACGAGAATATCCAGTGTGGGCAAACCGCCAATGGCGCCGCGCAACTTCGCGTCGTCGGTCACATCGCAGGTGACAGTCCGCGATTTCCCGCCTGCCTTTGAAATCGTTTCCGCCAACTCCTCAAGATATGATTGCGTGCGCCCAAGCAGGATGACTTCGGCACCGGCCGCTGCATACGCTTCGGCGATGGCGGCACCGAGTCCGCGGCCGGCACCCGTCACCAACGCAATCTTGCCGTCGAGCCTGAACGTGGGGATCTTCAGTTCACTTGTCATTTAAAAGACCTTGCCTCTGTGATTGCACGAAGAACCGGACAGACCGCATGAACGGCACGCGCATGCCTACCGAATAACCGGTCACACCCGATTCATAAAGAAAACCACGCATCCGAAAGACGGAGCGTGGTTTTCGTTACCAGACGGAACGGACCGGGGTCATCGCCCGGTGCTCCGTCAACGAAGCGGCTCAGGTCGCCGCTTTGCCGGGCGTAAACACCCGCTCGAGATGCTCTTTCGGCAACGGTTTCGTCATCAAACTGACTATCACCATGACGACAGACGCTGCGATGACGCAGGTGCCTGCAACCCCAAACGGATTCTTCCAGCCATGGATCACATACAAATAGGCGTAAAGCAGCACCCCTGTCAGGAAGGACGCGATGGCACCGGTCTTGGTCGCCCGTCTCCACAGCGAACCGATCACCAGCGGACCCGCCGCGCCGGAGACGATTCCGCCAATGCCTATCCATAGCAATACCGCGAGGAACTTCGGCCGATCCATAGCCAGCCAGACCGCGGCGATACCAACAATCACAATCGCCACACGCGAGATGATCAACGCAATACGGTCAATCTGTTGCTCCGACTTGTGTTTGTGTATGACCGGCGCCAGCGTGCGCTTGTACAAGTCGTTACTGAAAATCACGGCGATGGAAATGAACAGGCCGTCCGAAGTCGACATGATGGCCGAGAGCACGCCCACGCCGAGCATCCCGGCCACAACCGGCGGGAACAACTGCGTGAACAGGACAGGAATCGCCTGATCGGGTGGAAGACCGGGACCAACCAGTGCCCGCGCATGCAATCCGCCAAGCACGGTGAAACCGAGAACCGAACCCATCGGAATCGCGATCAACAGGAAGGTACGAATCTGTTTCGGTTCTTTCAGGGCAAACGCGAGTTTGCCGATATGCGGGTTCATCGCGAACGGAAGGTGGGCAATGAACAGCAACAGGATCAGGATAAAGCTGCCGAAGATCAGATCACCTTCAATGAAGTAGTTATCCCACCCCAGGGCCGGGTCTTGAGCGACCAATGCCGCGTTGATCGCTCCGGGGCCCGTGCCCTCGACGCCGGGTGCCAGGATGAACATCGCCGCGATAACCAGTGAGATGATCACCATCATGACCCCCTGCACGCCATCGGTCATGATGTCCGCATGCGATCCGCCCATGCCGATGTACAACATGATCACGGCCACGCTGACGAATATACCGGTCGTGTACTTGAGACCGAGCAGAACCTCGAACATGGTTGCCGCCGCAACGATTTGCGCGGAAATGTAGAACACCAGTAACAGTGACAGCAGCGCAAAGGCGATTCGCAGGAAATCGCTGTTGTAACGCTGGCCCATGAACTCCGGCAACGAATTCGATTTGAAACGGTCTCCGGCACGCTTGATCAGCTTGACGGCCAGCACCATGCCCAGAATGATCGCAGGCGGGTAGACGGCCGGGTACCACAGGGTGGCAAAGCCTTTCGAATACGCCATCCCCGGCAGACTCATGAAAGTGGCGCCGCTGGCGATGGTGGCCGCGAAAGCAAACGCCAACATGAACGGCCCATACGCGCCACGTGCCACGGCAAAATCTTCCTCGGTTTTGGTCTTGCGCATGCCATACGCGCCCATGCCGATAAAGAGGGCCAGGAACGCCACGACCCAAATCCACCCCCACGCACCTATATTGGTGTCATATGTCATCTTCTACCTCCCGGGTATGTTTTTATGTTTTTCCCTGTTGAACTCAGTCCCAGTCTTTTTGCATAGAGACCGAGCCCATTGCGATCACCCAATAGGCCAGGATAATGATCACCATCAACGTCAGTACATTCATTCTTGTTCTCCTCCTGATTGCAGGATGACTCCGCGAGCGGGTCGGGTCCGTCCATTGTCGGTAGCGCTGTGTTTGCTTCGCGTATGCAAGCCTCCGAATCCTACCACTTGCCTCGCACCACCTGGTACAACGCTGCACATTGAAGTGCCCGGAATGGCGCCTTTGCGCGACCACCCGGGCGGCGCGAGATCGGCCAGCCACACTGCGGGCACCGCATGCGGTGCTGCAACATGCGAGACCCCAACGGGAACCCGATCGACAGTCTACTGATTCTGGCGCAGGCCGTCGGCAACGACACTGCGTTCGGCGAGATCGAAGAACCACTGCACCAGTAAAGCAAGCGCTGCAGCAGGGATAGCGCCCGCCATCAACAAGGCATGGTCGTTCAGCGCAAGGCCCGTCACCAGCCTTTCTCCATAACCTCCGGCACCGATAAAGGCCGCGATTGTTGCAGTGCCAACATTGATCACCGCCGAAGTCTTGATGCCGGCCAGTATGGACCGCGCCGCCAACGGCAACTCGATGCGCCACAGGCGGACGATGGCAGGAAGCCCCAGCGCCTGCGCCGATTCGCGCAAAGAGATGTCGATGTCGGTCAGGCCGCTATGCGTATTGCGTACCACCGGCAACAATGAGTACAGAAACAATGCGACCAGCGCCGGCACTGTACCGATGCGTCCCAACAACGGAATCAGAAACACCAGCAGGGCCAGCGCCGGTATGGTCTGGATTACCCCGACGACCGAAAGAATCACCTGCCCTGCGGTTTCGTTACGCGCCGCCCATATGCCCAGTGGAATGGCCACAATCACCGCCGCCGCAAGCGACCCGAAAACGAGCAGCAGATGCTGACCCGTCAGCCGCCAGAAATCAGGGCCGGCCAGCTTCTCCAGAAAACCGCTCGAAGCGGATTTCGCCGTCTGCGGACCACCGAGAAAGCCGGCAGCAATCTCGGCAAAGGCTACCCCGTCGAGTTCGGCGCGTGCGTTCATCGCAATCATGGTTTGCGCATCGATGCGCGAATCCAGAGCGGTGATCGCCTGCCACGCTTGCGGAAATCGTTGCGGCACGTCGAGGCGGTAGACCAGGACCGCTTCGTATTCCGGAAAGTAATGCTTGTCGTCCTCCAACACGCGCAATGCATAGCGCGCGATCTTGGCATCGGTGGAATAGATATCCATCACATCGATCTGACCGGCGGCGATCGCCTCATAGGCCAGACCGTGATCCAGCCCGGCGGGTGTTTGCGGCAATGCATAGAGTTTGCGCAGCCCGGGCCAGCCATCGTTGCGCTCCATGAATTCGTGCCCCAGCCCAAACCGCAAGTCCGCATGACCGGCAAGCGCGCTGAGGGTGGAAATACCGAGACGTTGCGCCGCCGCTTCGCGCAGCGCCAGCGCGTACGTGTTGTTGAACCCCAGCTTCGTCGCAGCCCCCAGTCCGAACTCGCGCAAACCGCGATTCAGCGTTGGCAGGTCGGTCGCTTCGGTGCGCAGCAATTGGCGTGCGATCGTGCCGGTATAGTCGGGATAGATGTCGATGCCGCCCGCCTTTATCGCTTCGAACAATACCGCCGTGTTGCCCATGCCGCGGCCGGTGCGTCACGGCGACACCGGCATGCGCTGCTGTCTGCGCAACGATCTCGCCCAGAATGTAGGACTCGGTGAAGCGTTTGGACCCGACCCTGAGTTCATCCGCGAAGGCCGGTCCGCCGCCGCAGAACATGCTCCAGCACAACAAAACGGCGACTACGGAACTGCGGCACGGCAAGTTGCGAAGCAGACATGGCCGGCGCGCCGTCATCAATCGAACGCGCATCATTGCGACGCGAGGCGCGCATCGGCGCGCTGTGCGCGAATGAAATCGGTGACGAAGGCTTCGGCAGGAGACGCCAGCAGCGCGTCGAGCGAACCGCATTGAACCAGTTTGCCTTCACGCATCAGCAATATCTCACTGGCAAAGTACGCCGCTTCGTGCATGTCGTGGGTGACCAGGACGGCCGTCTTGTTCAGGCGCGCAAAGATCGCCTTCAGTTCGTGCTGCAGTTCATATCGAATCATCGGGTCGAGCGCACCGAGCGGCTCATCCATCAGCAGCACCGGCGGATCGAGCATGAGCGCGCGCATCAGCGCGACGCGCTGGCGCTGCCCGCCGGAGAGTTGCTGCGGGAAACGCGCCAGCATTTCAGGAGAAATGTGCACCAGCACGGCCAGCTCATCGACCCGCGCGCGCACCGCGTCACGCGGCTGTCGCAGATATTCGGCCATCAGCGAAACGTTCTCGCGCGCCGTCAGGTGTGGAAACAGGCCGCCTTCCTGAATAACGTAACCCACGCGCAAGCGCAGTCGCTCGGCGTTTGCCGGAGTGAGTTCCTCGGCATCGAGCCTTACTTTCCCGGTGTCCGCCTGCAATAGCCCCAACAGCAATCGCAACAGCGTGGTTTTTCCGCACCCGCTGGGCCCTACCACAGCAGTGGTTCGACCCTCCTGAAACACATGCGACAACGGTTGCAGGACGACTTGCCCGTCAAACGACTTGCTTACGTTTTCGACGGCCAGCACGCACACGCCCCGTCAACGCGGCTGAAACGGTTTGCCGTTGGGCATGATCCGGATACCCTGCGCAAGACGGGTCCAGGGAAACTCGGCGAGGTCGGCCAGCATCGGACCCGGTGCCTTGGCGACCAGGATCTGTTCGGCAATCGGTGCGAAGTCGGCACGAAAATGCACCGAGCTCTTGTTGACCAGTATTTTCTCGCTGGTTGGTTCGATTCCGATAAAGCGATACATCTGCTGATCCGCCATCTGCGGTTTGTCGGATGCCACCACGACGCGCACGCCGCCAATGCGCAAGCACGCGCACGGACCGATGTTCATGTGAACGCCGCGGTAGAACGGCCCGGTGCAGGTAAACCGGCCGTCCGACAATCGCTCGACAACGAAACGCGCCTTGAACGGCGCATCACCCGCAATGGAAGACTGTCCGCCGAGCGCGAGTTCGATCTCGGCACCCTCTCCCGCCGCATGCGCGGCCAGCGCCGCGTCCCGGTCAACCATCAGGCCAATTGCAGCGCGCTCCGCACGATTCTCCACCAGGGCGCGCAACATGCCGGTGGTATTGGAATCCCCGCCGGCGCCGGGGTTGTCCTGGGTATCGGCAATGACCACCGGCCGCGACGCACTTGCGGCGATGGACATGGCCTTGCGCACGGCGTCGCCCGGCTCATACACCGGGCAGTCGTAGTCGCTTTCGGCTTCATTGACGATTTCCCACAGCTTCTCGGCAGCACTGCGAGCCGCGGAAGCATCGCCCGCATAGGCAAACACGACCGGGCCGCATTCTTCGAAGTCCGCCGCCGGGAACCCTGGGGTAAAAGATGCCACTGCGCCGTGCGTATCGAGCCCGGCGAGTTTCGAGTAGATACTGCTGTTTGGCTCCATCATGGTGGATTGCGCCTGCAGCGGAATCAGAAACGGCAGCCGGAGACTGGCCAGATGCGGACGTTGCTCGCCATCCAGCAAACGTTGCAGAAATTGCGCGACACGCTCGCCGGTGTCGGCCATATCCACGTGCGGATAGGTCCGATACGCAATCAGCAGATCGGCATTGCGTTGCATGCGCTGCGTGACATTCGCGTGCAAATCCAGACTGGCAACCAGCGCCACGCGATTTCCCACCAGCTTGCGAACACGTTCCAGCAATTCGCCTTCGCCGTCATCGACATGCTCGGCCACCATCGCCCCGTGCAAATCGAGGTATACGGCATCGACCGGCATTGCGGCCCTGACGCCCTCGACAATCATCGCCGCGATACGCTCGAAAGCATCTTCGGTGACATGGGCGGACGGGCTGGCGGCCGCCCAGGCCGTGGGCAGCAATGAATGGTTCGTGCCCTTCATTCCCGAAACGAAACCGGCGATGGGGATGTTCGCTCCATGCACGGCATCGAACAGATCGGCACCGCGCAACAACGGCGGCCACCCTTCGCCCTTCTCGAAGCGCGAGAATGTCGCCTTGCTCGGCGCAAACGTGTTGGTCTCGTGCTGGAATCCGCCTATCGCAATGCGCACCTGATGTCCTTTGCTTTCAAGTTTTTCGAACCGGCCCGGAACCAATCCCGGGTACCGCAGCCTTAGCAGGTCACGGTAGCACGCCAGCGGGTCGCGCTGCGGACCGCGATGCAGGCTTACCATTATTGGTTAAGATGGTTCCTGCCATCCCGATTGCTTAAATGGTGCGAAACCTGCATGGTTATTGATTCGCCAGGACAAGGCCGGGGGGCAGGATTTGCAGCCCGGTCAATCAACGAATTACCAATAACCTCATGCGTCCCATATTCTTTATCCTCTGGCTGCTCAGCGCAACAACCGCTTCCGCGCAGGCTGTCGCGGTATCAACCCGGCCGTTCAGCGAACTCGCGCTTTACCCGCAGCGCGAGGCATACGCAACGGTCATTTCCCTGAACGACAGCCGGATCGCCGCGGAAGTTACGGCGCGCATCGTGGAAATTCCGGTCGAAGTCGGCGAAGTGGTGCACAAGGGCGCGACGCTGGCAAGACTCGACTCACGCGATTACGCTCTCGCCGCCGAACGCGCGGCTGCGTCCCTCGAGGCGGCAAAATCCTCGCACCGGCTCGCCGAACAGCAACTGGAACGGGCGCGCAAGCTGGTCGAAGACGGTTTCATCTCTGCCGAAGCCCTGAACCTGCGCGAGACCGAACTCAGCACCGCCGCCGCGCAACTCAAATCGGCCGAGACGGACATGGCGACGGCACGGCGCAATGTCCACAAGTGCCTGGTACGGGCACCGTTCCGGGCCATCATCAAGGAACGGCTCGGTCAGGTCGGCGAGATTGCCACGCCCGGCGCCGCGCTGGTGCGCGTGCTCGATGCCGGCAGTATCGAAATCAGCGCACGCGTACAACCGGATCATGTCGCCGCGCTCCGGGAAAACAAACGGATCACTTTCGAGTCGGCGTCGGGATCGTTCCCCCTGAAGCTGCGCCGCATCGTGCCGGCACTCGACCAGCGCGAGCGCAACCAGGAAGCACGTTTTCGTTTCGTCAAGGAGGGCGCGCTTCCGGGCACCGCGGGCCGTGTCGTGTGGCAATCGACGAAAGCGCACCTGCCGCCCGACCTGGTGCTGCGCCGTGACGGCACACTCGGCGTTTTTGTCGCCTCGGCGGGCAAGGCGAAGTTCGTGCCCCTGCCCCTGGCGCAGGAAGGACGCCCGGCGCCGGCCGACCTCGACCCCGGCACCCTGATCGTGACGGCGGGCCGCTACCAGTTGCAGGACGGCGATGCCATTGTGACGGCCGGCCCGCAGTAGCGCGAGCGCATTCATGCAACTGCTGCGCTCCTTCCTGTCGAATCACGTCTTCGCGAACCTGACATTCGCAGTCGTGCTGGTCATGGGCATCGGTGGCTACATGCAGATGCCGCGCGAACAGGATCCGGAAATCAACTTCAACTGGATCAACGTGACGACGCCGCTGCGCGGCGCTTCGGCCGAGGACGTCGAGAAGCTGGTCACACAGCCGCTTGAAGACGCCATCCGCAAGGTTTCCGACATCCGCTTTGTCTCGTCGAGCAGCCGCGAAGGCATTTCCACGATACTCGTTCGCTTCGAAGACATCAGCACGCAGACCTTCGACAAGCGCATTAACGATCTGCGCCGCGAGATACAGAACAAGACCAATCAGGAGTTGCCTCCCGAAGTAGATGATCCAACGGTGCTCGAGATCACCACGTCGAACGGATTCCCCACGGCCATGGTGCTGGTGATGGGCCAATCCGATGACGAGATCCTGCGCAGCTCCGCCCGTCAGATCCGCGACGATATCGAACGCATCAGCGGCGTTGACGATGTGCTGGCGGCCGGCCTGCACGATCCGGAACTCGTCGTCGATTTCGATCCGGCTGCACTTGAAGCGCACAACATCACGGCAACCCAGGTGGCGGATGCCGTCTCCAGCTGGTTTCGCGACGTGTTCGGCGGCCGCATACGCATCGGTGACAAGGAGTGGCTGGTGCGCATGATCGGCAAGGATGCCGATCCCGGCGTGCTCGCCGAAATCCCGGTGACAGCCGGCCTGGATCGCGGACATGTCCCGTTGTCGTCGATTGCGAATATTTCGCGGCTGCGCGAGAAACCATCGCAGCTCGCCAGCCAGAACGGCCGGCCGGGCATCATGTTGTCGGTCACCAAAAAGGGCTACACCAACACCCTTGAGCTCATCGAGCGAATCAACCAATACGTCGATGAGCGCAATGAATTGCTCGCGGCCAGCGGCATTGAACTTGCGCTGGTCGATGACCAGACGGTGCCGACACAGGAAGCGATCGGGATCATGCAGCGAAACGCTGCTCTGGGCCTGTTTCTGGTGCTGATCACCACCTGGGTATTTCTTGGCAGCCGTATCGCGGTATTGCTCAGCCTGGGGATTCCGTTCTCTCTCGCCGGCGCCTTTGCCGTGATCTACGCGGTTGGCTGGACCATCAATGTGTCCATCCTGCTGGGCGTGGTGATCGTGCTGGGCATGCTGGTCGACGACGCGGTCGTCGTGGTCGAGGCCATTTACTTCCGTATCACGCGGGGTGCCGACGCAGTCAGCGCGAGCGTTGAGGCGCTGCGCGAAGTTTTTGCGCCGGTCACTGCATCGGTGCTGACCACCATGGCGGCATTCCTGCCGCTGATGCTGCTGCCGGGCATCGTCGGCAAATTCATGATGGTGGTGCCCGCGGTGGTGACACTGGCGCTGGCGTTCAGCCTGATTGAAGCGTACTGGATGCTGCCGGCGCATGTGATGGGGCTGAAGCTCAACTTCCAGAAACCGTCCCGGGCACACAAGTACCGCGTTCGTTTCACCCATCGCGTGCGGGTCAGGTATTCCCGCGCGCTGCTGTACGTAATGCGGCGGCCAAAGACATTCATGCTGGCTGCATTCGGCGCATTCCTCCTGGCGCTTGTCGCTGTCGCCACAGGTCTGGTGAAAATCCAGTTCTTCGCCTTCGACCCGATACGCCTGTTTTATGTCAACGTCGACATGCCGGCCGGCACCGCGCTGGAAGAATCGCTGGCGCGCGCAGTCAGTATTGAACAAAAAGTCCGGAAACATGTTCTGCCCGAGGAGAACCGGGCCATCACCACCATCGCCGGCGTCAAGTACACGGACACCGAACCCTTGTACGCGAATCGCTACGCGCAGGTGATCGTCAGCCTGCAGCCGCGCAAAGGCGAGCTGCGCGGCGTCGACGAAGTCATTGCCGCCATGCGCGACGACGTCGCCTCCGGCAACGGCGATGCGCTGGTCACCTTTACCCGGATTTCCGGCGGTCCGCCGTTGACCAAGCCGGTCAGCGTCAAGGTCCGCGGCGATGATTTCGGCGAGTTGCGCGAAGCAACCGACTATCTCGCGAGCTACCTGTCGACGATCGAAGGCGTGAGTGACATCAGTGATGACGACAGCCCCGGCCGCGACCAGTTGACGATGCGCCTGAACCACGAGGCGGTCCAGCAAAGCGGATTGAACGCGGGCAGTGTTGCACGCACGATCCGGCTTTACGTGGACGGTGAAATCGTCACCTTCCTGCAGGACAAGGGCGAGAAAGTCGAAGTGCGCGTGCGCGCCCGGCCGGAGACGATGAGCGGCATCGACCAGCTGCTCAACCAGCCCGTGCCGTTACCGAACGGCGGGCAGGTAGCGCTGCGCGAACTGGTTACGATCGAGACGGGCCCGAGCAAGGAGAGCATCCGGCATTACAACTTCCGCCGGACGATCACGCTCGAAGCCGACATCGATCGCGAACGGCTCAATGAAGTGCAGGTAAACAACATGGTTGCCGCAGAATGGGAAAAGGTGCAGTCCCGGTTTCCGAACGTGACACTGGATTTTTCCGGCGCGCTGGATGATATTCAGGAAAGTCTCGATGCCATGCTGCTGCTGTTTATCTTCGGCATCGGCTTGATCTATCTGATCATCGGCACGCAATTTCGCAGCTACCTGCAACCGTTGATGATACTGGTGACCGTTCCGCTGGCATTCACCGGTGTGGTCATCGGCCTGATGGTAACGGGCAACCCGTTGAGTCTGTACACCATGTACGGCGTGGTGGCCCTGACCGGCATTGCGGTCAACAGCGCGATCGTGCTGATCGATTCCGCGAACCAGCGCCTGCGTGCCGGCATGAGCGTGTTGCACGCCATCGTGTATGCCGCAAGAAGACGGGTCATCCCGATCCTGATCACCTCGTTCACCACCGTCGCCGGCCTGTTCTCGCTGGCAACTGGACTGGGCGGCAAATCGCTGCTGTGGGGCCCGGTGGCATCGTCCATCATGTGGGGGCTGGCGGTCGCCACCATCATGACGCTGTTTGTCATTCCGCTGATTTATCGCGCCGGTATGGCGCGTGGAAGAAAATAGCGCCGGTATGGCGCGTGGAAGAAACCAGCGCCGGTATGGCGCGTGGGAAACAAAAATTCAAACCCTGTTCACCGCCAGGACACCAGGAACACCAGGAACCACGAAGAAAGTCCAGCCATGGATCAATACAAATCCGGGACTCCTGGGTTCTCGTGTTCAGACCAGGACTGATTTTGACTTTCCTCCGCGCCGTTCGCCGCACGCCTTCAGTGATCGTGCCCCCCGTCTCCGTGCACGTGGCCATGTTCGATTTCCTCGTCTGAAGCCACGCGCACGCCAAGCACCGTCACCACGAAACGCAGCGCTTTGCCGGCCAGCGGGTGATTGCCATCGAGAAAGACTTCCTGCCCCTTGATTTTCCTGACCAGGAACGTGCGCGCGCGCCCTTCCTGGTCCCTGCCCTGTAACTGTCCGCCCACTTTCACGCCGGGTGGAAACTGACTCTTCGGGATGGTTTGCACCAGGCCCTCGTCACGCTCGCCAAATGCATCTTGCGGTTGCAGGTCGAGCGTCACCTTGTAGCCCGCACCTTGCCCTTCCAGCGCCTCTTCAATCTTTGGCAGGACGTTGCCATAGCCGCCGTGCAAATAGGCCACCGGCTGCCTGGTCTCCTCAAGCAAGCTGCCATTCAGCTCCGAAACCCTGAAGCGCAGCGTGACTGCGGTATTCTTTTCGATTTTCATGTGGTGACAGAAATGTTGTTGAAACGCCATTATGAAGTCTATCGTACCGGCCCGGCGGTGCGGGAGGATCACCCTGATCACCGGCGTCGTTGCACACCCGCCCAACGCGTTGTGAGGAAGACGTGAAACAATCCATTGATTCGTTCGTGCTCCCGATCCCGACTATGTCGGCCGCAAAAGCTGGGGGCTTTGGCCTCCCCCGGCAAGCCTGCTTCCCCTGACTTGCAACTGGCTCCAGAATAGCCGCTAAAGGAACAAACAGGACCCACCCGCCATGCCCGTAGCCATGCCGCCCTACCACGACCGGATCACGTTTCAACGGGAGAAGTCCCTGTGCCGTAATACCGGTTATCTGGCACACGTCCTTTCCGCGCCCCGGCCAGGCGACTGCTTTCCGCTGGATTCGCGCGATAACACGCAGCTGGTGGTTAACGACAACGGCACCTACCGCCGTGTGAGTAACATCTGCCGCCACCGGCAGGCGCGCATACTCGACAAGCCGGCTCAGCTCAAGCGCCTGCTATGCCCCGTGCACCGCTGGAGCTACGCTCTGGACGGAACTCTGCTCAATGCTCCCAGGTTCACCGAGTGCCCGGCAAGACCCCTGGAATCGCAAACGCTGCACAACTGGCATGGCCTGCTGTTCGATCTGCCGCCTCCGGATTTCGATCTGGGCTCTGTCGATTGCGGCGAGCGTCTGAGCTTCGAGGGTTTTCGTTTTCACGCAACCAGCCATACCGACTACGACTTCCACTGGCGCCACTTTCTCGAGATCTACCTGGAGAACTATCACGTCACCCCCATGCATCCCGGGCTGACCCATTTCATCGACCCAGTGGCGCTGGAGTGGGAGCTCTACCCTTGCGCATCGATCCAGAAAGTCGGGTTTTCGCGAAAACTCAGCCCGAACCCGGACTCACCCGAAGTCTACGATCGCCTTGCAAACGAACTGCTGGAAATGACCGGCGGCGAATTTCCGCGCTACGCCACCATCTGGTCGCTGTTCTACCCCAATCTCATGATCGAATCCTATCCGTTTGTCCGCGTCATCAGCACGATCTGGCCGCTGACACCGGATCGATGCCGCAACAGCGTGGAGATTTTCTACGACGCCGCGATGGAAGAAACCCATCCGCAATACTTCCGGCTGTTCGCGGAGGCCTACTTCGACACCGCCGCCGAGGATCAGGCGGCTTGCCAGATGCTGCACGACGGCCGCCGCGCGCTGGAGGCTTCGGGGGCACAGGACGACACCGTCTTCGCGCCACTGCTCGAAGACGGTGTTCGTGCCTTTTACGAGTATCTGGCCGAGGCGTCCTCTGTCAGGACGTAGATCTCGCCGTCAAACATGCCCTGGATGGTGAGCTTGGAACTGGACAGCGCCTTGAGATAGGTAATGTGTTCAGCGGCTATCCGCTGCCCCGGCACCAGCAAGGGAATGCCCGGCGGATAAGGCGTAACAAGGCCACTGGCAATCCGCCCCACGCTCTCCTGCCAGTTGACCGATTCCCTTTCGCCGAAAAAAGCCTCGGCAGGCAGACAAACCAGGTCTATCGGCGGCAGCTCGTCCGGCAGGCGACTCTTGCTGCGACTGCGGACCAGGCTGACCTTGCCGTCATCCAGTTTTTTCAGCGCGTTATAGAGGCGGACAATTTTCGACCGCTGCCCGCCGAGCGTCAGCAGTACCAGCAGTGTCGAATGCGTGAACTTCTCGATTTCAAGGCCTACCTCATCCATGAGGTAGCGATGGATCTCCTGATTCGAATACTCCAGCGCCGAGATATCGATCAGTATCTTCAGCGGATCGTGGCCCATGCCATCTTCGGAGAAATGCGAAAACATCTGCGCAAAATCCTGCGGCCCGAGGATGCGGATGCGGCGGAACCGGCTGACCTGTACCTTGAGTTCTTCCACGTTCTTGAGCAATCCATGGAGAATCTTGTAACCCTCCATTTCAAGCTGTTTGCGGCAGACATCCAGCGACGCAATCAGCTGATACTTCGGCGACGTGCTGACGTAGATGTTGTAGACCTCCTTGAAGAAATCCTGATCGAAATCCGGGTCGTTCACATGGATGTAGGAGGCCTGCGAGAAGGCGGAAACCACCTTGTGGGCTGAATGGGTGACGTAGTCTGCCCCCGCGTGAATGGCGGAATAGTCCCGGAACCGCGGATGAAAAGACCCGTAGGCGAACCAGGCCTCGTCAATGAACACCTTCATGTTCCGTGCGTGAGCCATCTCGACCACCTGTTGCAGATTCGCCAGCAGGCCGTCATAGGTACAGCCGGTCAGCACCAGCAGTTTCGCGTCCGGATTCTCGTTTATCGCGGTACTGATGTCCTTCAGGGACGGCGGCGCGAAAATTCCATATTGCGCGTTCAGTGCGCTGGTCAGGTAGATGGGCATCGCTGCACACTGCACGATGCCGTAGTGAATCGACTTGTGGCAGTTGCGGTCAACGATCACCTTGTCTCCGCGCCGCAGGAGCGTCTGCAGCACGACCTTGTTGGAGGTGCTCGATCCATTGGTGACGAAATAGGTCTTGCGCACTTCGAAGGTGTTGGCCACCGCCTCCTGGGCGCGCCGGATCGCGTGCGTGCCGTCTGACAAACTCCCCAGGGAGTCGACCGACACCGACAGGTCACTGACAAAGACATTGCGCCCGAAGAACTGGTAGAAATCGTTGATGTAGGGAGAGTGCCGAAAACTCGCGCCGCCACTGTGCCCGGGCGTGTGCCAGGAATCATTGGCTTCGGTCACATATTTCTTGTAGGAAGTCCAGAAAGGGGTGTCGTTGCGATCGTCGAAATCGTTGATGATGTATCCGAGTATCGACTCCGGGTCCGATATGATGTCGTTGCGGTAAAAGAAACTCTCCATGACCCGCGTGTCGTTTACGATCTCCAGCCCGCGTTCGGCATCGCCCAGAACGTAGACCGGCAGTTCGGGTCGGACTTTCTTGATGGCGTCCATCACCACGGCGTTGCTCTCGACCTTGCCTTTGCGGCCCGGTTCCAGTTCGCTCCACCTGGCACTCACGTCCCAACTCAACACCACGGCCTGAATATCGCCGTCTTCGCGGACGGCTTCCATCGCCGCCGAGACTGTCGCAGCTTCCAGCACGCTGATCTCGATATCACTTCGCTCAAAGTTGATAATGATGCGCGTTATGTTCTCGGTGATTTCAGCCAGCAGGTTGGCATCGTCTTCTATGATCAGTATTTTCAGCTCGGGTTTGTTCATCGGACGGTATCCTGGTAAGAGGACTGTTTCTGTGGGGGTCCCTGACCCGCAATCAGGAACCGGGTCGAAAGGCTTTGGCTTCCGCGACTGCCATGCACAAGATCGTGAGCAAAAAGGAAACCACTCATTGTTTCACGTCTTCTGCCCGGCGGCTTGACTGCGTGCGACCAGGGTCCAAAGCGCCGCCCTGGCCCGATGCCACGGGTGGCCATCCGCGAGCGGGAAGACAACCCCGTCCTCCCCGCACAGGGGGCGATCGGGGAACCCGCAGAATACCCGGGCATTCAGGCCATTGCCGGTAACCGCGAGCCGCTGTGCATCCCGGCGCTTGCTGCACCCGGCATGTCCGGCAAGCTGATCACGTTCACGAGCTGACAATTTCCCTGGCGCGCTGCAGCGCGAGACGGAACGTCGCACACAAATTTCCGGAACCGAGGCGTTCAACAAAGCCGGATGTGCGCATGACCGACAGCGGCTGCGGCGGCACTCCGGAGAGCACCAACACGGTACCCGAACGCCGAAACCTGACGAGTGTCTCCTCGAGCGCTTTCAGCCCTGTGGCATCGATCTCGAGCACATCGCGCATGCGCAAGATAACCACCCTCGGCGCATGCTCGACGGTACCGATCACTTCACTGAATTTGTGCGTTGACCCGAAAAAAAACGATCCGCGAATGTCAAATACCTCGACATCACCGGGCACGGTATACGACGGATCGTGCGGATCCTCCTTTCCGTCCTCCGACAGCTGGTTGGTGATCACTCGCACCTCGGTGACATGGGCCATGCGCCGCATGAACAGCAACGCCGCCAACACAACGCCAACCTGGATCGCAACGGCAAGATCAACCAGTACAGTCAACGCGAACGTGGTGACCAGCACGAGGATATCGCTGCGCGGCCCGCGAAACAGTGCTACGAAGAATCGCCACTCGCTCATGTTGTAGGCGACCACCAGCAGGATGCCGGCCAACACCGGCATCGGGATCAGCACGGCCCACGAGCCCGCGACAAGCATGATCGCGAGCAACGTCAGTGCGTGAACCATCCCCGCGACCGGTGTGCGTGCGCCGCTCTTGACATTGGTCGCCGTTCGCGCAATCGCACCGGTCGCAGGTATGCCGCCGAACAGCGGCGAGGCGATATTCGCAACGCCCTGCGCAACCAGTTCCATGTCGGAACGGTGGCGCCGCCCTGTCATACCGTCGGCAACCACCGCAGACAGCAACGACTCGATTCCGCCAAGCAATGCGATCGCGATTGCGGGCGATATGAGTTCCTGCACCTTCGACCATTCGAAATGCGGTAGCTGCGGCATGGGGAACCCGGTCGGCACGGCGCCAAACCGGCTCTCTATCGTATCGACCGGCAATTCGAACAGATGCACCACCACGCTCATCGCGATCAGTGCCACAAGCGGGCTCGGCACTCTCGCGGAAACACGCGGCCACAAACGCACGATCAGTATCGTGCCCACGCACACACCGAGTGCCCAGAGGTTGAACGAGCCTACGTTCAACGAATACGCCTGCAGCTTGTGCACGAAATCGGGCGGAACGGCGTCCATCTGCAACCCGAGCGCATCCTGAACCTGACTCGCGGCAATGATCAATGCAATGCCGGAGGTAAAGCCCACGGTCACCGGATACGGCACAAACCGGATAATCGCCCCGAGCCGGGCAAACCCCATGATCAGCAACAACACGCCTGCCATCAACGTCGCAATCGCCAGCCCGTCATAGCCATGGCGATGCACGATGGCGTAAACGAGAACAATGAATGCGCCGGTGGGCCCGCCGATCTGCACACGGCTGCCGCCGAGCGCGGAGATCAGGAAGCCGGCGATGACGGCAGTCACCAGTCCCTGCTCGGGCCTTACCCCGCTGGCGATGGCGAACGCGATCGCCAGTGGCAGCGCGACAAAGCCGACGACGAGCCCCGCCATCACGTCGTGCGCCAACAGGCTGCGCGTGTAGCCTTCGCGAAGCACGGTAATGAGCTTTGGCTCGAAATCGGGGCTCAGTTTCACGGGGTTCAGTTGTATAGGGTTAGACGCAACAGGTTTCGCCGGGGTCGCAAAGCACGTCGAATGGCCGGATCAGGGAGAGAGTCCGGCGCCCGGCCGGGCACCGCTGACCGTTGGCCGAAACGCGCCAAGCCGTTCCACCAGGCTTTCGGCGTTGCGATCGATCTGCAGCGAGGCAAGATGGGCCGGACGGATAAACCCGTGTTCCGCCATTTGTCGCAGGAACGCGATCAGCGAGTCGTAGTAGTTCCCCACATTGAGCAGCCCGACCGGTTTGGCGTGTATGCCGAGTTGCAGCCATGTCCATGTCTCGAACAGCTCGTCCATGGTGCCGATCCCGCCCGGCAGTGCAATGAACGCATCCGCGAGTTCCACCATGCGCTGCTTGCGGGCGTGCATCGAATCAACCGCAATCATCTCGGTCACGCCTTCATGCGCCAGTTCGGCGGTGCGCAAGCGGTGCGGAATCACGCCGGTAACCTTGCCGCCGGCTTCCAGGACGGCGTCTGCCAGCACACCCATCAAACCGACACTGCCGCCGCCAAACACCAGCCTGATGTGGCGCGCGGCAAACAACGCACCCAGCTCACGCGCAGCGCTGGCGTATTCCGCGCGGTCGCCGCTGCTGGAACCGCAGTAGACGCAGATGCTGCCAGGCCAGGCGCTGTTGCCGTTGGCGGGGTTGGCCGCCTCGTCTCCGGATGCACTCATACGGCGCGACGCCGTTTGCTTTTCGCGGCCTTGCGCGGCATGTCCTCGCGGTTTCGCCCGGGGGCGCGAGCGGCACCCTTTGCCGCAACATCCGCCGGCAACGGCAGCGCCGTCTGGTATTTCACCTGCTTGAGCGCGAAACTGGACTTGATGTTGCCCACGCCCGGCACGCGCGACAGGAAATTCAGGACAAATTCCTCGAGCGCCTGAATGTCGGGGACGACAACGCGCAACAGGTAGTCGGCCTCTCCGGTCATCAGATAACACTCCATCACTTCGGGGCGCTCGCGAATCGCATTCTCGAAAATTTCCAGCGCCTTCTCGACCTGCCGTTCGAGCGCGACCTGGATAAACACGCTGACCTTCAAACCGACTTTCAGCGCGTCGAGCAAGCTGACATAGCGGCTGATATAGCCAGCCTGCTCCAGCGCGCGCACCCGCGCCAGGCAGGGTGATGGCGACAGTCCCACCGCGCGCGCCAGCTCGACATTGGACATTCGCGCGTCCGTCTGCAACAGGGAAAGGATTTTCCAGTCGATCGAATCGAGCAGCATACTCAATATATTATGTTGTTACTGCGCAATGAATTGGCATTATATGCTGTTTGCACACGACAATCTGGCTTCAAACAAAACCCCATGCTACGCAGAAAACGTTACCATCTTGCTGCTCGCTACGCCCCGCACCGGGCGCATCCACAGACTATCAGGTGACATTCATGACCGATCTTTCCGAAGTGCAGGACCTTAACATTTCCGCATTCTGGCGCGTGCTGCCGCAAGACCTCGATCCGGTGGAAACACGCGAATGGATCGAGGCCTTCAAGACCATCGTCGAACTGGAAGGCGCGGACCGCGCGACATTCATTCTGATGAAACTGATCGAACAGGCGCGCCGCTTGCGCGTGCCGATGCCGCCGGTGGTCAACACGCCTTACAGCAACACGATTTCGCTTGCCGACCAACCGCAGTTTCCCGGCAACCCGGAGATCGAGGCGCGGCTATCCGCACTGGTGCGCTGGAATGCGCTCGCCATGGTGGTGCGCGCCAATCGCACCCACCCGGAACTGGGCGGACACATCGCCACCTACGCATCGTCGGCAGACCTGTTCGAGGTCGGCTACAACCATTTCTTCCGCGCCGGACAGTCAGGTGATTGCATCTACTTCCAGCCGCACTCGGCGCCCGGCGTTTACGCGCGCGCTTACATGGAAGGACGGTTGAGCGAGGAGAACCTTTCCAATTACCGGCAGGAAACCGGCGGCAAGGGACTGTCATCGTACTGCCACCCGTGGCTGATGCCGGATTTCTGGCAGTTTCCAACCGGTTCGATGGGTCTTGGCGCGATCACGGCCATCTACCAGGCACGTTTCATCCGTTACCTCGAACATCGCGAAATCAATCCGGCCGGCGACCGCAAGGTGTGGTGTTTCGTCGGCGACGGCGAAATGGACGAACCGGAATCACTCGCCGGATTGTCGCTGGCTGCGCGCGAGGGTCTGGACAACCTGATTTTCGTGGTGAACTGCAACCTGCAGCGTCTCGATGGGCCGGTGCGCGGCAATGGTTCGGTGGTGCAGGAACTGGAAGGCCTGTTCGGCGGCGCCGGCTGGAACGTCATCAAGGTGATGTGGGGATCGGACTGGGATCCGCTGTTCGCGCGCGACACCGACAACGTCATTCTGAAACGCCTGCACGAGACCGTTGACGGCGAATTCCAGACCTACGCAGCGACCGACGGCCAGTTCAACCGCGAACATTTCTTCAACAAGTATCCGGAGCTGCAGAGCCTGGTGTCGCATATGTCGGACGAAGATATCGACCGGCTCAAGCGCGGCGGACACGACCCGGTGAAGATCTACGCCGCCTACCACGCGGCAGCGAACCACAAGGGCCGCCCGACGGTCATCCTCGCCCAGACCAAGAAGGGTTACGGCATGGGCACCTGGGGCCAGGGCAAGATGACCGCCCACCAGCAGAAAAAACTGGAAATCGATGCACTGCTGGCGTTTCGCGACCGCTTTGCCCTGCCGATTTCCGATAACGACGTGGAGAACCTGCGCTTCCATCGCCCGGCCAAAGACAGTCCGGAAATGAAGTACCTGCACGCGCGCCGCGAAGCACTCGGCGGCTACCTGCCGCAACGCGCACGTCAAGCGGATAGTCCTGCCGTGCCCGAGCTCTCGACATTCTCCAGGCTGCTGGATGGTACCGGGGACCGCGAACAGTCGAGCACCATGGTGTTCGTGAACATGCTGGCGCAACTGCTGCGCGACAAGCAGTTCGGCAAGCACATCGTGCCGATCGTCGCCGACGAGGCGCGCACCTTCGGCATGCAATCGCTGTTCAGGCAGGTCGCGATCTATTCGCCTTTCGGGCAGCTGTACGAACCGGAAGACAAGGCCGAACTGCTCTACTACAAGGAAGCCAAGAACGGACAGATACTCGAGGAAGGCATCACCGAAGCGGGCGCCATTTCATCCTGGATAGCCGCCGCGACGTCGTACTCGGTGCACGGCGTGCCGATGCTGCCCTTCTACGTCTTCTACTCCTGTTTCGGGTTCCAGCGCATCGGCGACCTGATCTGGGCGGCCGGCGACTCGCGTGCCCGCGGCTTTCTGCTGGGCGCGACGGCAGGCCGCACGACGTTATCGGGAGAGGGCTTGCAGCACGAAGACGGCTCAAGCCATCTGCTCTTCTCCACCGTGCCCAACTGTGTTGCCTACGACCCGACCTATGGTTACGAGGTGGTGACCATCATCCGCGACGGCATGCGCCGCATGCTGGAAGTGCAGGAAGACGTGTTCTATTACGTCACCATGATGAACGAGAATTACCCGCACCCCGCCATGCCGGAGGGAGCCGAGGAAGGCATCCTCAAGGGAATGTATCGCCTGCGGCAAGGCAAGGTGAAGAAGCCCGCGGCGTCGGCGCAGCTACTCGGCTCAGGCGCCATCCTGCGCGAAGTGCTGGCCGCAGCCGAATTGCTGGAAAACGACTGGAAAGTCAGCGCCGACGTCTGGAGCGTGACCAGCTTTACCGAATTGCGGCGCGACGGCATGTCGGTCGAGCGCGACAACCGCTTCAACCCGGAGCGCGATCCGAAACCTTCATGGGTCGAGCAATGCCTGACCGACACCAGCGGGCCGATCATCGCCTCCACCGATTACATGCGATCCGTTGCCGACCTGATTCGCACCTGGGTACCGCGGCGTTACGTGACACTGGGCACCGACGGCTTCGGGCGCAGCGACACCCGTGCCGCATTGCGCGACTTCTTCGAGGTCGACCGTCACCATGTCGTCATCGCGACGCTCAAAGCGCTGGCGGACGAAGGCAGCATCGCGCGCAAGCAGGTCAGCGAAGCGATCAGCAAGTACGGGGTCAAGCAGGATCGCCCGAACCCCTGGGACGTCTAGACCGGGGGATCATGCGCCGGGATGGATGCGATGCGGGCCCGCCTGCATCGCATCAGCACATGGCCCCGGCGCATCACCTTTGCAATGTCAGGGTTGTTAGCGTCACGGCAGGTATGTAAAACTCGCGGGCTGTCGATTGTCCGGTGCCGGAAAAGCTTCATGCGTGTACACCATTTCATTGCCGTCATCCTGGTCGCGTCCGCCTCGATCGCGACTGCCGCCGATCTGTCCAAACTGAAAAAGTGGACAGACGGCGCACCGCCGCCACTGGCGCTCGAAGATCTCAACGGCCAGCAGCGCCAGCTCGCGGACTATCGCGGCAAGGTCGTAGTGCTGAATTTCTGGGCGACGTGGTGCGCACCATGCATCGAGGAAATGCCCTCCTTCGAGCGGCTTGCCAATCAGCTCGCCAACGCGCCGTTTGCGCTGGTCACCGTCAATTTCGGCGAGAAACCGGCGCGCATCACGCCATTCCTCGAAAAAATCGGCGTCGATGTGCCGGTATGGCTGGACACCGATATGCGTGCGTCGAAGGCCTGGGTCAAGCGAGGGCTGCCGACCACCTACATTATCGATGCCGATCAGAACATTCGCTATCAGGTGCTCGGCGAACTCGCCTGGGATGCGCCTGAGGTCGTAGCGAAGATCCGCGAACTACTGCCGACACCCTAGTTTGGCAAGCTCGCGTCTGGTCGCATCACCTTGAGAAAGATAATGACAATGAATAGACGTTCGTTTCTGCAAGCGGGCGCCGCTGCACTGGTCGCCGCCACTGGACCACGGTTCGCTGCTGCCGCAACCGGCAGCGCCGACGCGGCCGCATCGATCCGCTTCGAACCCATGCCACAGGCCTGGCGCGTGTTCGAAGTGACGACGCGCATCGAATTGCTGTCTGCGGCCGGCAGGCCTCGTGTCTGGCTGCCGTTGCCTTCGGTGCACGACGACGCGTGGATGCGACCAATGGGCAACCGGTGGTCGGGTAACGCCGACGACAATGCAACCCGTGACCGAACCCCGCTATGGCACGCAGATGCTGTTTGCCGAATGGACTGACACCAAACTTGCGCCGGCACTCGAAGTACCGGTCCTGGAAATACGGAGCCGCTTTGCCACGCGCGACCGGAAGACCGACTGGAATGCGCACGGCGATTATCGACTACCGGATTCAGAGCGGCGGCTGTATACCGAAGCGACCAGTCTGATCCCCACCGACGGCATCGTTCTTCGTACCGCGAGCGCCGCCATTGGCGACGCGTGTTCGGATACCGACAAGGCACGGGCGATCTACGACTGGATTGTCGGCAACACCGCGCGCAATCCGAAAACGCGCGGCTGCGGGCTCGGAGACATCGGCACGATGCTCGAGACGGGTGATCTCAGCGGCAAATGCGCCGACATCAACACCCTGTTCGTTGGCATGTGCCGCGCGGTGGGCATCCCGGCGCGCGATGTGTATGGCGTGCGCGTCGCCGATTCGCGCTTCGGCTACCGCAGCCTCGGCAAGAGCGGCGACATCACCAGGGCGCAGCATTGCCGTGCGGAAGTATTCCTCGAAGCATACGGCTGGGTACCCGCCGATCCGGCGGACGTGCGCAAGGTCGTGCTGGAGGAGCGGCCCGGGCTGACACTGGCGCATCCGCTGGTCAATTCCGTACGCGAGCAATTGTTCGGTGGCTGGGAGACCAACTGGCTCGCTTACAACTTCGGCCACGATATCGAACTGCCGTTCTCCAATGGGCCGGTGATTCCCTTCCTCATGTATCCGCAGGGCGAAACTGCCGACGGCCGGCTCGACAGCCTCGCACCGGAACTTTTCCGCTACCAGTTGACCTCGGTCGAGATCGCCGCTTGACGCGCGCGCCTGAATCGGACCCGATTGCGCGGGTTTCAATTGGCGCGCTGATCGAGCGCTACGACCTGATCCTGTTCGATGCCTACGGCGTGCTGGTGCACTCCGCGGGCGCCCTGCCCGGTGCGCAACAAACAATCGCCCGGTTGAACGAACTGGACAAACCGTATGCCGTTCTCACCAACGACGCATCCAAGCTGCCGGATACGGCAGCAACGCGCTACCGCGGTTTCGGCCTCGACATCCCGGTCGACCGGATCGTTTCTTCCGGCTTGCTCCTGAAAGAGTACTTCGAGCGTCACAAACTGCGCGGTGCCCGGTGCATCGTGCTCGGAACGCCCGACAGCCATCGCTTTGTCGAGCAGGCCGGCGGCACGATTGTTCCCGCCGACGGCCCCTGCGACGTGCTGGTGGTGGGCGACGAGAACGGTTACAACTTTGTCGAAACGGTTGATGCAACGCTGTCGACGCTTTTTCGCGCGATCGATGCCGGCAAGAACGTGCGACTCGTGCTGCCCAACCCCGACCTGATTTTCCCGCACGGCGAGGACCGCTTCGGGATTGCCGCAGGCAGTGTCGCGCTCATTTGCGAGTCGGCGTTGCGCCGCCGCTATCCGCAACGCACGGATCTGGTGTTCGACCGGCTCGGAAAACCGAACGGCGATCTGTACGAAGCCGCGATGACCCGGTTCGGCACGCGCAACGCAGTGATGATTGGCGACCAGCTCGAAACCGATATTGCCGGGGCCGCGGCATGCGGCATCGACAGCGCCCTGATCGCCACCGGCGTATCGGTGGTGAATAATGCAACATCGGCAACCGCTATCCGTCCGACCTACTGGATGCCTTCCCTCAACGACGATTGACGCGGACGCTGCCTGACGCGCGATTGCACGCCAGGCCGCAACACCAGCATGAACCAACGCCAACCGCTCAACGCCAGCGCCATTGCGACCATGGTGCTGCTGACATCGCTCTGGGGATTTACCCAGGTTGCGATCAAGCTCGCCGCCGATGATGTTTCCGTCGTGATGCAGGCAGGCCTTCGATCCGTGATTTCGCTGGTGCTGCTGTTCGGCTGGGCGCGATGGCGCGGCACGCCGTTGTTCAATCGCGACGGCACATGGTGGCCGGGCCTGGCTGCAGGTGCGCTATACGCGGGAGAATTCCTGTTCATGTACGCGGGGCTCGCGCATACCAGTGCCTCACGGATGGTGGTTTTCGTTTACCTTGCGCCGGTGCTCACTGCGGTCGGCGTGCACCTTTTCGTCAAGGGCGAACAACTGGTTGGCTACCAGTGGGCCGGCGTACTGTTCGCGTTTGCCGGCATCGCAGTGGCATTCGGCGACGGTTTCCTCGCCAGCCCGGCGTCATTGCTCGGTGACGCGTTCGGCATTATCGCCGCCTTGTTCTGGGCCGCGACGACCGTCGTCATTCGCACCACGGCGCTGTCACAAGCCAGTGCCTCGAAAACGCTGCTCTACCAGATCGGCATCGCCGCGCTGTGTCTGCCGTTCATATCGGTACTGATCGGCGAGCCTGGGGTCGTTGCCGTGACAACCACCGCCGTGGCCAGCGTTGCGTTTCAGGGCATTGTCGTATCCTTCGCCAGCCATCTCGCCTGGTTCTGGTTGCTGACACGATTCCTGGCCGGCCGGCTCGCCGCGTTTTCGTCCCTCGCACCGCTGTTTGGCGTACTGGGCGGCGTCGTGGTTCTCGGCGAACCGCTGCGCGCGCAGTTCGCGTTCGCCGCTGCGTTGGTGATTGCCGGGATCTATCTGGTAAACCGGCAAAGTCCATCGCGATAAGCGGGCATCGACTGCCGGCAACGCCGGACACCGGTCCGACACCATTCCGTAATCCCGCGATTGCGCGTACCCCCCCGGATTTGAACAGCCGTTGCGGGTTATGCTTCCGGTTTCAAAACCACGAACAATACAAACGAACGGGAGATATTGATGGATCTGGGACTCAAGGGCCGCTGGGCCCTCATCACCGGCGCTTCCAAAGGAATTGGCTACGCAGCCGCAGACAGCCTTGCGCAAGCCGGTTGTAACCTGCATCTCGCAGCGCGCACAAAAGCCGATCTCGAAGCGGCGCAGGCGCGGCTGAAAAAGCAGTACGGGGTCAAGGTCGAGATCCATGCCACCGATCTGTCGGATGGCGACGCGGCTCGCAGACTGGTTGAGCGGTGCAAGGACGTGGACATTCTGGTCAACAACGCGGGCGCGATTCCCGCGGGCGACATACACACAATGACCGAGGACCGCTGGCGCGACGCGTGGAACCTGAAAGTCTTCGGCTACCAGAACATGTGCCGGGCGATGCTCGCGTACATGCGCGAACGCGGCAGCGGCGTGATCGTCAACGTCATCGGTGCCGCAGGCGAAGCGCACACGCCGGCATACATTGCCGGCACTGCGGGCAATGCGTCGATCATGGCAATGACGCGCGCACTGGGTGCGACCAGCCGTTCCTACGGCGTGCGCGTCGTCGGCATCAACCCCGGCCTGATCGCCACCGACCGCATGACGACACTCCTGCGCACCAAGGCCGAAAAGGAATTCGGCGATGCCGACAAGTGGGAACAACTGATCGACAAGACCTACCCACCCGGCGCACCCGAGCACATCGGCGACATGGTGGCCTTCCTGGCATCCGACCGTTCCGCCAATACGACCGGAACGATTATTACCATCGACGGCGGTTCATCGGCACGCGGCACGAGTGTGTAACCTTACGTGCCTCCTTGTTTACTGCAGATAGTCTACGCACCGGGATGCCCGCCCCGACAGGCAATCCCGTGTGAACCAGCCTCACAGACAATCGGGCTCAACATGAACACCACCAGCAACGAAAGGAACAGCAGATGCTGCCACCGCGCATAGACAAGGAAGTCGTCCAACGCAGAATCGGCGCTTACGCCGACAAATCGCAAAGCCTCGAGAAACGCGGCGAGATCTACGAGGAACTGCTTGGATTCGTGCCGCCGCGCATCGAGGCGCGCCTCAATGTCACCGGCGCACTCGACCCGAAGATGGTCGAATTGCAGGAGCAGATGCGCGAGCATGGCATGTATCCGAAATGCTTCGACGTGAAGACTTCGCAGCTCATGCTGTTCGGCATGTTGCTGATGGACCTGAACGACGCGGCTACCCTGCACGGCATCGCCGCGCGCCGGGCCGGGGCGACCTGGGAAGAAATGCAGGGCGTGATCAACCTGTGTTTTCTGTTCCGCGGTCTTTCGGCGGCCAACCGTGGCGCAGAGATACTGGCCAATATCGCCAAGCGCGAGGATACTGAGGAAAAGGCGGGAAAGTGAAACCAACCGTCGGCTCGAACGAGCAGGATGAATGCCAGCGATCGCTCGCGCTGGACGAGTGAACCCACGGAAACTGGTGAGCACCTTATACTGACCGCCACCAATATTGATCGGATCGCATATTGACCGGATCGCATATTGATCGGATCGCACCGATCGAAAACATTTTTTCATGAAGCCGTGACCATGGGACTGGACCAGAAGAAAATTACCGCGCTTGGAGACGAGTTGTACGAGGCATGGCGCGATGCGCGCCAGATCGCACCACTGACCGCGCGCGAGCCGGACATCTCCATCGACGAAGCCTACCGCGTACAGTTGCGCACGATCGAGCGCCGTGTCGAGGCAGGCGAACACATTGTCGGCAAGAAGATCGGCATCACCGCCAAAGCCGTCATGCAGATGCTGAAAGTCGACCAACCCGATTTCGGGCACCTGCTCTCGGGCATGACTTACAACGAAGGCGAGCCGCTCGAAGCAAAACGATTCTGCCAGCCGCGCGGTGAAGGCGAGATCGCGTTCATCCTCGGCAAGGACCTGGCCGGTCCGGGCATCAAGGGCCCGGATGTGCTCGCCGCGACCGAGTGCATCATGCCTGCCTTCGAAATCGTCGACTCGCGCGTGAAGGACTGGAAAATCAGGATCCAGGACACGGTGGCCGACAATGCCTCGGCCGCGGCCTTTGTGCTCGGCGATGCGGCTGTCAGCGCGCGCGGGATCGACCTCGCGACCTGCGGCATGGTGCTGGAAAAAAACGGCGAGATCATTGGCACCGGGGCCGGGGCGGCCTCGCTCGGCAATCCGGTCAACGCCGTGGCGTGGCTTGCCAACACGCTGGGGCATCTGGGAATCGCGCTCAAGGCAGGTGAAGTCATCCTTTCGGGCTCGCTGTCGATCATGTTTCCGATTCAGGCCGGTGACGTGTTGCGCATGAGCCTGAACGGCATCGGCAACGTTTCGTGCCGCTTCACCTGAGCTGCCGCGAACACATGCGTGACGGAAGTCACTCGACGGGAAAAGATCTGATATGACACTGGACGACAAGACGGTTGAAAAACTCGCCGCGCACCTGGAGCAAGCCGAACTGAAGGCGCAGGACGTGGTGAAGATTACCGACGCGCACCCGGGCATGGATTTCGAAGATGCCTACGCGATTCAATATGCCATTCGCAAGGCGAAGATGGGGCGCGGCCAGAAATTCTCCGGCCTGAAAATGGGCCTGACTTCGCGCGCCAAAATGACCCAGATGGGCGTGGACACGCCGATTTTCGGTTTTCTGATGGATTACATGTCGCGCGGTGACGGCGAAGAAATACGCATCGACGAACTGATTCACCCCAAGATCGAACCCGAGATCGCTTTCGTGACAAAGGCCGATCTGCGCGGCCCCGGTTGCCATATCGGCGACGTGCTGGTCGCAACCGATTTCGTCTTGCCGGCCATGGAAGTGATCGATTCGCGCTATCGCGATTTCAAGTTCGATCTGAAATCGGTGATCGCGGACAACACCTCGTCTTCGCGTTTCGTCGCGGGCGGTCACGCCGGCGACGCGCGCGCACTCGACCTTCGCACCCTCGGCGTGGTGCTGGAGAAAAACGGCGAAGTGGTCGCGACCGGGGCCGGTGCCGCGGTGCTGGGTCATCCCGCCAACAGCGTGGCGATGCTCGCCAACATGCTGGGCGCGCGCGGCGAACACATACCGGCGGGCACCTACATCATGACGGGTGCGGTCACCGAGGCGGTGGCGGTGGCAAAAGGCGATTGCGTGACCGCGCGCTTTCAGGGGCTGGGCAGCGTATCGGTGCGCTTTGTCTGAGCCTGATTACCGGGCTGTTTGATGCCGGACCACTTCGAGGCCTGAAGATGAATTCCAGACTCTCCTTTGCCATTGTCGCGCTTGCCACTGGTTTGGTGGCGTGTTCCGAAACGAATACGCTGGAACTCAAGGTCCATCACCTGATGCCGCCGCGCGCACCGACGCACACGAAGTTCATCGTCCCGTGGTGCGAGAAAATCGAGAAGGAGTCGGATGGCGAACTCAAGTGCCGCATCTACCCGGCAATGCAACTGGGCGGTTCGCCAACCCAGTTATACGACCAGGTAAAAGACGGCGTGGTCGATATCGTCTGGACCGTTCCCGGCTATTCGGCGGGACGGTTTCCAAGTATCGAAGCGTTCGAACTGCCTTTCATGATGAAAAACACGGAAGCCACCAGCAAGGCGCTGTGGGATTATGTCGCGGAGAACAAGCTCGGCGAGTTTGACGACGTCCACCTGCTCGCCCTGCACGTTCATGGCCCCGGTTACTTTCACATGGTCGACAAACCGGTGACCAGCCGCTCGGACCTGCAGGGGCTGAAAATCCGGGCACCGACCCGCCAGACCAACAAATTCATCGAACAACTCGGCGCAACACCCGTTGGCATGCCGATCCCGCAAGTTCCCGAAGCGCTGGCCAAGGGCGTGATCGACGGCACGATCGTGCCGTACGAAATCGTGCCGGCTATCAAGGCGGACGAACTCACCCGGTATCACAGCGAAACGCCGGCCTCGGAGCCGGCGATCTATACCACCACGCTGCTGTTCGCGATGAACAAGGCACGCTATGAGGGACTGAGCGCGAAGCAGAAAGAGGTGCTCGACGCAAACAGCGGCGTTGAGTTGTCGGGCTGGGCAGGCAAGATCTTTGGTGACGCGGATGCCGCCGGCAAGGCCACACTCGATCCGGATTCGATCAACGTGATTCCCCAGGCAGAGATCGAGGAATGGAAAAATCTCGCACAACCGGTCATCAAGGGATGGGTTGAGGAAATGGACGGCCGGGGCGCGGACGGCAATGCCCTGCTCAACAGCGCCCGCAGACTGACGCAGAAATACAATCCATGAGCGGAATCATTGCAACGGCTGTCGTGGCGCATGTGCCTACCCTGTCGCGCGCGGAAATTACACCGCCGTACCAGACCACGCTGGTCGAGGGCGAACGCCGGCTGGGAGAGAAGCTGCGCGCGCTTGAACCCGACCTGTGGGTTGTGGTCTCCACACACTGGGTGTCCACCTTCAACTGGTTTGCCACGCTGCAACCGGAGCACAAGGGCATTTGCGTTGCCGACGAAGCGCCGGACCTGATCCCCGGCATGCCGTACCGCTACCCCGGCGACCCGGCATTCGCCGAAGCGCTGCTGGACGAATGGAAAAGCGCAGACATTCCGGCGCAACGCAACACCACGGAACATTACACCTGGGACTACGGCACCTTTGTCCCGCTGTCGCACCTCGACCCGCATGGCGAGGTTGCCGTGGTCGGCATCCCGGTCGTGCTCATGGCAAACATCGATGAATGCCTGCAAGCAGGCGAAGCCATACAGGCGGCCGCACGCAAACTCAACCGGCGCGCAATCGTTGTTGCCAGCAGTGCGCTGACGCACGCACTGGTGCGCGGACGTGAAAACTGGCCGAGCGATGCGCGCATCGCTGCGGACAAGCGCATGATCGACCTGCTCAAGGGCGGCGACATCGACACCGTGATTGCCGGCTTTGCCGATTACGCGCGAAACGGCGTCGTGGAAATGGGCGGGCGCGCCATTGCCACCATGCTGGGCGCAACGCGTGCCGTCGTCCGCGAACAGGGTCCCCTTGCCGCCGCCCAGTTCGGCGAGTACGCACAGTCCTCCGGCAGCGGTAACGCAAACCTCGTGATATCCGACCCGAAGACATTGGCAGCGCTGTCCTGAATCAGGCAACGGATTCAGGATGCAGACCCAGGAACCGCTGACCAGCACTTTTTTCTCGCGTCCGCTTGCCGCATTGTGCGCAGTTTCAGCGCTGTTCGGCGGAACCGTGCTGGTCGGTCTCGCGCTCATGGTGTGCGGCAGTGTCGCGCTGCGCGCGAGCGGGTTCACGCCGATACAGGGCGACTTCGAGTTACTGCAGGTAGGCCTCGCCGTCGCCATCGGCGGTTTCCTGCCGTGGTGCCATCTCAAGGGCGGAAACATGTTTGTCGATTTCGTCACGGCACGCGCATCGACGCGCACGCAGCGAACGCTTGACGCTTTCGCCGGGTTGCTGGTCGCCATCATGATGGCATTGGTGGCATGGCGCGCCGGCGCCGGCGCGCTGGCCGCGAAAGCCTCCGGGGAGACCACCATGATCCGGGGCTTCCCGCTTTGGGTGAGTTACCTGCTGATGACACCCGGCCTGGCGCTGACCTCGCTGGTGGCACTGGACATCGCCTGGCGGCGCTGGAAGGAAGCGGCCGGTGAGTAGCCTGCAAATCGGCGCCACGCTTTTCGCATCCATGCTGGTGCTGATGTCGTTGCGCGTACCGCTTTCCGCGGCGATGTTCATTCCGGGTGCGATCGGCTATTGGGCGATGGCGGGCGAGAGCGCGCTGCTCAATTACATGAAGGGTCTCGCCTTCGCGCGCTTTTCCGTTTACGACCTGTCGGTGATTCCGCTGTTTATTCTGATGGGACAGTTTGCAACACAGGGCGGTCTGTCGCGCGCGCTGTTCCGGTTCGCCAATTCGCTGGTGGGACATTTTCGCGGCGGCATGGCGATGGCTTCGATTTACGCGTGCGCGGCGTTCGGCGCCGTGTGCGGCTCCTCTGTCGCCACCGCCGCGACACTGTCGCAGGTGGCGTTGCCGGAAATGCGCCGTCATCACTACTCGGGCCGGCTCGCCACCGCCACGCTTGCGGTCGGCGGCACGCTCGGCATACTGATTCCGCCCTCGGTTCCTTTGGTGGTCTACGCCATTCTCACCGAGCAAAACATTGCAAAACTGTTTCTGGCGGCGTTCGTTCCGGGCATCATTGCCACGCTGGGTTACTGTCTCGTCATCTGGTTGACGGTGAGGATGCGTCCCGATCTGGCACCTTCGCAGCCGCGCCACAGCGCTGCCGAGCGCCTCAAGGCATTGATCGAGGTCTGGCCGGTCGCCGCGGTCTTCGCCATCGTGTTCGGCGGCATCTACGCCGGTTTGTTCACGCCGACGGAAGGCGCAGCGGTTGGTGCGGCAGGGACATTTTTTGCCGCCTTGCTGCGCAACGAACTGAACTGGAAAACGTTCCGGAGCTGTTTGTTCGGCGCCGCCGAAACCACCGGCATGATCTTTCTGATCTTTCTCGGTGCCGACATGCTCAACGGCGCCCTGGCGCTGTCGCAAATGCCGACCCACTTGTCGGACTGGGTCACCGGTCTCGAATGGTCGCCTCTGACCATCGTCGCGAGCATCATCGCGCTGTACATCGTGCTGGGATTTTTCATGGACGAGTTGTCCGCGGTGATCCTGACCATCCCGGTCGTCTTCCCGGCGGTGATGGGGCTCGATTTGTGGGGACTCGAATACAGCGACAAGGCGATCTGGTTCGGCATTCTGGTACTGATGGTGATGCAGATCGGCCTGGTGCATCCGCCGGTCGGGCTGAACATCTACATCATCAACAGTCTGGCGCGTGACATACCCATACTGGAAACGTTCAAGGGCGTGCTGCCGTTTCTCGCGTCCGATTTCCTGCGCGTGATCCTGCTGTTCCTGTTTCCGTCAATCAGTCTGTGGCTGGTGCATCTCATCAACTGACCGGTCGGCACGACACAAACTGATCACCCGACCGGGCGCGGCTCTGGTGCGTGCTGCGCGGCCGGCGTTGTCACGCGCGCAGATCAGGTACCGCGACTCGGATCGAGGACAAAATCAAACTGTGCGTTACGCCGGGTGCCCGATTGTTCGACTTTCATCATCAGGACCGGGTCGAAAATCCAGTCTTTCTCGTTCGCCTTCTCACCGGGAAAGTACAACTGCGTGACCAGGGGGCGCCCGCCGGGTGCCTGGACAATGACGTGCATGTGGCGCGTGCGCCCCGGGTAGATGCCGGGCATCAAGGTTTCCAGAGAAAACCTGCCTTGCGCATCGGAGAACTGGTGGCCGCGAAAACGGAAACCGCGATTGTCGTAATTGCCGGAAGCATCGCAGTGCCAGAAATCGAGCACCGCGCCGGCAACCGGCTGGCACGCGGTCGACAGAATCCGGCCGGTCAGCTTGAGCTTGTCGCCCTCCATGCCGGCCTCGATCAATGACGTGCGGAGCGGCGACTGGGGTTTGTAGAACGGTCCTGCCGTTTGCCGCGGCGTTGCGCCATCGTCGCAGGACGGCGTTGCCGCCAGCACTCGTGATGGCAACAGACCGCCGGTTGCGAGAATCAGTGGTGCAGCAACCGCACTCGCAAGAAAGTTTCGACGGCGAAAACCGGAACCTCGGTGACGTTTCATCGCGCACCTTTTCTATCAATGAAAAAACGATTCTCTACCAATCCGGGCAGTCGTTCCACTCACTGCCCTGCACGTAACCGCTACCCGACTGATCGAGTTGGACTATCTGCGTTGCAGCAAAGCGCAAAGAACGCCTGAGCGCACCCGTTTCGACGCAGATACGGTAATGACACCGTTCCCGCTCGCGTAGTTCCTGAACCCGGCACCAGACTTCCGACTACCCGGCCGGCGAGTCACTTCTCCGGTAAATCGAGCCCGGCATCACGCGCAGCACGCTCGGCCACTTCCCTGCGTCCCGCCGCTACCACTGCGCGGCGCGCCGCTTCCTGCGCCTGTTCCTGGGCGGCTTCGACGTCGTCACGCAGCTTTTCCAGACTCTCCTGGTCTGCGCCTTTGGTTGCTGCTTCCGTGAGTTGGGAAACGGCACGCGATGCAGCAGCCGTTGCCTCTTCGGACTGTTGCTGTGCGCGCACAGCGCGCTTGCGCGCATCAGCCACGCGATCGCGCAACGCGGCACTTTCCGCCGCACTGCCCTCGTCAGGCTGCGCATCGAGGTCGACGTCCTGTGCGGCCATCGACATCACCACCATCGGCAGGTCCGGAAGAATCGCGTTCACATCGTTACCGAACGGATCGACGATCCGGCCTTCGCGTATGCCGAACTGCAAAAAGACGATGGAAGCGCTCGCCGAGTGCACCACAATGGACTGGCTATCGGCATTAACGACCACTTCGGTTTCCGCTTCGATGCGTGCGGCCGACAAAATGGATTTGACTTCCTCGAGGTGCGAATCCGCACCTTCATTATCCGCAGGTACCAATACCCGGATGGTCGCATTGTTCCACTCTTCGTTTCGCGTCATCAGGTAGGCGAGCAACACCATCATCTGGCCGGTCTTGTCCGCCCGCCACCAGATATCGATGACACGCTCGGCCGCGGGCAATTTGTCCAGCGCTTCCCAATCGGCTTTTTCCGCGCGAAAAATGAGCAGGTTGCTGCCGAGACGGAACGCGGTGCGCAGGCGCTGGCCGAAACGGCTGCTCGCCCACTCGCTGACGAGCCCCGACTTTCCTTCGAACCAGTTCGCCAGCACCGTATTGATGCTGATCGGTCCGGTCCCGGCCGCCTGGACAACGACCGGCAGTGCCGCTTCAAAACTGGGCGCGGCAATCACCATCGGAAACGCGCTCGAGCCATACTGCTTGAGTTCCTTTGTCATTTCCTCAATGGCCGCTTCGCGCAACTTGAGCATGCGCACACCTTCTCCCTCGAGCACGCGCACAACCGTCGTCAGGCCGCTGCCTCCCTCGACCCACGACGCAAAGCGCAACAGGCCGGCGCGCCGCTCAGCGCTGTCGGAAAAAGCAAGAATGTGCGGCCGCCAGTCACGCGCATGCTCAACTTCGCGCGAAGCCGCGAGCAGGTTTTCACGCACCTGCTTGAGGTGGAAAGCGCGCCGACTGTCGGCCCAGCGTGCCGCGCTGCCCTTGACCCGCAGATACTGAATGATGGCGGACAGGATGGCGACAGCAATGACGGCGGACCAGATGTCGATTGCCACCGCGACCCCGAGACACGCGACCATGCCGATCAAACTCAGATGTCGGTTGTACCAGCGAAACGTCGGGCGGAACGAGGGGCTGGCGGCGGTGGCTTCGAAATAGGTTGCGTAATTCACCAAGCCATAGGACACGAGAAAGAACATCGACACCACGGGTGCGATCGCGTTAAGGTCGCCCAGCGCTACGACCGACAGTGCGATGACGCACGACAGTGCAATGCCGCGCTGCGGGTTACGCGCTGGCCCGGCACCGCGGGAAAACCAGTTCAGAAAAGGAAAGATGCGGTCGCCCGCCAGCGATTGCAGTATTCGCGGTGCGCCGAGAAACGACGCCAGCGCCGATGACAGGGTAGCGACGATCACACCGACATCGATGAGCCATCCGGCGGACGCGATGTTGCGCATGGCGGCGTAGTCACCCGCCAGGGTTTCGTTCGAAACGCTGCCGGCAAAAAGAATCGCCACGCCGATGTAGATCACGATCGAAAGCGCAACCGCCAGAAAGGTCCCAACCGGAATGCTTTTGCCGGGATTGCGGAGGTCGCCCGACATCGCGACACCCTGGGTAAAGCCGGTGACGGCGGGAAAGAAGATCGCAAACAGAACCCAGAACGGCGGCGACTGCTCCGGCTGGCCCATGTTGCGTACCAGCACACCGCCGTCCCACTGACCGAGCGCCCCGGCAACGAAGGACAAGATTGATGCGGCCAGCAGCGCCATGACGAAATACTGCACGCGGGTCGCAACGTCAGCGCCGCGCCACGCAATCGCGAACAGAACGAGAATCGCTGTCGCCGCGATGGCCTGTACCAGTATTTGATTATCTGCGCCTGCCATCGCCGCCAGCGCTTCCGCAAAACCGACACAGTAGAAACCGATCGATACCGACTGCGCGAGAAACAGCACAATCCCGATCGAGCCGCCATATCTGAGACCCAGCGTGCGCGAGATCAGGTAGTAAACGCCGCCGCCCTTGACCTTGAAGTTGGTGGCAATTGCCGATACCGAAAAGGTCGTCAGAACGGAAATGACGTTGGCGAGCAGGATGATCATCAACGCCTTGACCAGTCCGCTGCTGCCGACGACGTAACCGAGGCGCAGGAAGAGAATGATGCCGAGTATGGTCAGAATGCTCGGCGTAAAGACCCCCGCGAAGGTGCCAAGCGTGCTGTCCCCGGCGTTCTGATCCTTCCCGTTCTGGCCGTTGCCGTTCGCGGTCCGCGTCGGCGCCAGCGCCCCCCGGATCATCTCGGCGATATTCATGGCCGCGCGTCAGTCGTATTGACCAGGGAGCGGCGGGTGGGCCGTTCGGTCACGGTTGCCAGACGGAGGGATGGCAGCGCTGATAGTTCGGCGGATAGGCCGTCTCGGCACCCAATTCGCGCGCGGCGTGCCATGCCCAGCGCGGATCGTCCATTGCACCGCGTGCCAGCGCCACCATGTCGGCATCTCCGGCGGCGATGATACGCTCGGCCTGCTGCGCACTGGTGATCATGCCGACCGACATGGCCGTAACACCGGCCTCCTGTTTTGCACGGCGGGCGAATTCGACGTTGTAACCGGGTGCGAAAGGAATTTTCTGGCGCGGATCGATCTGACCGGACGTCACGTCAACGAAAGCACAGCCGCGCGATTTCAATTCTTTCGCAAACGCCACCATCTCATCCGGCGTGATACCGCCGTCGATCCAGTCCGTGCCGGTAATGCGCGCGCCACACGCGATTTCTTTTGGCAGCACCGAGCGCACCGCTTCGAACACTTCCAGCGGAAAGCGCATGCGGTTCTCCAGAGAACCGCCGTATTGGTCATCGCGCTGGTTGGAGATCGGCGAAACGAATTCGTGCAACAGATAACCGTGCGCCATATGCAATTCGACCACATCAAAACCGATACGCGCGGCTCGCACGGCGGCGTCGACGAACTGCTTCCTTACCGTCGCCAGGCCATCTGCGGACAAGGCGCTTGGCACTGGCCACCCCGGGGCAAACGCCAGCGCGGACGGCCCCAGCGTGGTCCACGGACTCTCCCCCGGGCCGAGCGGTTTTCCGCCTTCCATCGGCGTGTGCGCGGAGGCCTTGCGCCCGGCATGTGCGAGCTGAACACCGAGTCTGGCAACCCCATGCGATTTACAGAAATCAACAACGCGCTTGATGGCTGCTTCATTGTCGTCGCTGTAAAGGCCAAGACAGCGGTGCGAAATGCGTCCCTCCGGCGCCACGTGGGTGGCTTCGAATATCAGCAGCCCGGCCGCTCCCATCGAAAACTGACCGTAATGCATGAGATGCCAATCGTTTGCCGAGCCGTCCGTGGCCATGTACTGACACATTGGCGAAACGGCGATGCGGTTGGACAGGTTCACCGCGTCAAGCGCGATGGGGGTAAACAGTTGAGAAGTCATTTTCTGCTCTGGGGAAAAACGTCTGATTCTAGCAAGAGCGCAAGCGACCAACACCTTACTTATGGGCCGGCTGCAATCGTCGACGAATCCTTGCCGGTGCAAGCAACTGTCGACACCCGGAGGATCAACGCCGCACAGGATCCGGTAGCGGGCCCGGGCACTGCGTCACCGTCGGATTCGCGGTCGAGTTCAAATCAACAGGCCGGGCACGTCCGGAGATCATCCGCAGCGCGCCCCGCCTGTCTGCCCGGATTGTGCCGACACCGGACCCTGGGCTTGCGTTCAACCGGCCGCTGGCGGGCTGTTTCCCCAAATTCCCGGCCTGAGTTCGCCGGCAAATAGCGTAAAATTCTTTGAGGAGTGTGCTTTGCTATGCTGCACGGGTTTGTTGCTGTCTGCGCCGCACGACCAGGGAACTGCCGATGAACAACAAAACTGATCAACCATTCGGGCGCATCGCCAGGGATTGCCGCGATGCCGACGTGCCGTTTCCGACGCAACTGGTTGAGAAGTTCGAACGCGTTGCCAGGAAGCTCAACGAGGACTGGGGCAAGCCTGCGGCCGCCGATTTTCTCAATGATCTGTTGTTCCCCAGCCGGCCCGACCGGCAGGGATTTCCGCCGGATGTCGCCGGCGAAATACTGGCAATCAAGAATCTGCACGAGGATCGCTACTCGCATTTGTTCGGTCCCGGAGTTTGGGATCCGACACGAACTCCGCACGGTGTCGGCGTTGGTTCACTCCAGCCCAAATCATTATTCAAGAACGACGAGGAAGAGAAGGCCTCAAAACCAAAGGCTCCGTCGATCTACAGCACGCGGCAAACCGTTGCGCCTGAGACGGCGTTCGCCCCCGCCCCGAACAACAGTGCCGCCGTGGCCCGTTTGCTGCCCGGAGCGGTACGCGCGCAACTGCAGCAGACAGGCAATACGTCCTCAGGCAGCATCCCCGCGCCGCCCACGGAACTCGAAGAACTCCTGCTCGACGCAGAACGTCTGTTTCGCGAAGAACACATGAACTCGGGAACGGCCTTGCTCGAGCAACTTACAACCCTGTATCCCGAATCATCTCCCTACGCCTACCTGCGCCTGATGGAGGTTTATTTTCAACTGCAGCGGCGAGAGGATTACGAGTGGGTGAGCAAGCGAATGCATGAACAATTTGGCACCCCGCAGCTTGAATGGGTTGCGGAGAGCCAAACGTTCCGGCGCAATCTCGATCGACTTGCCGAGGTGGTCTTCACAAAACTGCCCCGGTAGCCTTCGCTGCCGGCAAGGCGGTCTGATGGCCGCCGCATGTCCGGTTTACCCGCGTCTGCCCCACAGGCACGTGGCGATTTGTGCCCGGAAAAACATTTCCGCGCCGCACGGCGCGTGACTTCTCCACTGAATGGGTCGGCCGCAACTCGAACTGCGGCCTCCCCGTTATCGAAAACGCATCAGGGAAGTACGTAGGAAGTCTTCACGGTTGTGTAAAACTCCTGCGCGTAACGCCCTTGTTCACGCGGTCCGTAGCTCGATCCTTTGCGGCCTCCGAACGGAACGTGATAATCAACACCCGCCGTGGGCAGATTGACCATCACCATGCCGGCCTGACTGTTCTTGCGGAAATGGGAGGCATGCTTGAGCGACGAGGTGCAAATGCCCGACGACAGCCCGAACGGGGTGTCGTTGGCAATAGCCAGCGCTTCGTCATAATCCTTCGCAGCGATGACAGTCGCAACCGGCCCGAATACTTCTTCCCGATTGATGCGCATGCTGTTCGATGTTCCGGTGAACAAAGCGGGCTCAAGGTAGAAGCCTTCGGTTTCCCGTTTCAGCTGCAACCCTCCGTGGGCCAGCTTGGCGCCTTCTTTCTTGCCTTCCTCGATGTAGAACAGATCCTGGACAAGCTGGTTCTTGTCGACCACCGGGCCAATGTCGGTACCCTTCTTGAGTGCGTTATCCACTTTCAACGTTTTCATCCGCTCGATCAACGCGGCGACGAACTTGTCATGAATCCCTTTGGTGACGATCAGGCGCGATGAAGCGGTACAGCGCTGGCCCGTCGAAAAGAACGCACCATTGACAGCACACTCGACCGCCGTCTTGAGATCGGCATCGTCGAGCACGACCATCGGGTTCTTGCCGCCCATTTCCAGCTGGAACTTGGCCATGCGCGCCACGGCACTTGCAGCTACCTTTCGCCCCGTATCGACCGAGCCGGTAAAGGTAATGGCGTCCACGCGCGCATCGTTGACAATCGTCTCGCCTACCACGCTTCCGCGGCCCATCACGAAATTGAACACGCCTTCCGGCATTCCCGCTTCAACGATGATCCGGGCCATTTCGTACGCCGTCCCCGGAACCAGGTCAGCGGGTTTGAATACGACGCAGTTTCCATAGGCGAGCGCGGGCGCGCATTTCCACGCCGGAATCGCCGCCGGAAAATTCCATGGCGCGATGATGCCAACCACGCCCAGTGGCTCCCGCGTCAGTTCGACATCGATCCCCGGACGCACCGAGGGCAGCAACTCACCGGAACGGCGCAAAACCTCGCCGCCGAAAAACTTGAAAATATTCGCAGCACGTACGACCTCGCCGATGCCTTCCGGCAGCGTCTTGCCCTCCTCGCGTGCGAGCAACTGACCGAGTTCTTCGCGCTTGGCAAGAATCTGGTTGCCGATCTTTTCGAGCAGGTCGGCTCGCGCCTGAACGCCGTAGTTGGCCCAGGCTGGTGCTGCCTGCCGCGCTGCTTCAATCGCCGTTTCGGTCTGCGCCTTGTCGGCCTGGGCATATTCGGCCACCACGTCCGAAGTGTCTGACGGATTGATATCGCGCGAAGTTGTGGACCCGTTGACCCACTCCCCGGCGATGTAATTCTGGTATTGCTGCGTAGCCATTGTGTATTCCCCTCAGTATGAGGCAGGGATGCTAGCCAACCGACGCCCACCCAGTCAAATCGCGCCAATGCTTTCCAGGGTCAGGCGTGACTCGCGCTGCGGCTACGGAGGCGAAACAACTGGCCCGGTGCGGATCAGCGAGACGGTTCCTGCCGTTCGACCGGGGGCTGATTGCTGCCGGCGGCTGCAATACAACCGTTACAGCCGCTGCCGCACCCGATCGCGCAGCCGCTGACTGCGCCGGCGTCATTCAGACGGGTTGCCAGCGAGCGCCCTCCTCCTCCCCGCCTGGCGTGCACGCGCGTCGCGATGACGGCACGCAGCCGTTGTGTCGCACGCGGCATCAGCACCCGCATGACCTGATAGGCGCTGACCAGGCCAATCAGGATCACGACAACGGTTTCGACAACGGCGTAGCTACTCATGTCAGCATGCTCGTTACGCGAAAAACGATGAACGATGCCAGGTAAGCCAGCCCGAACAGATATATCACGGCGCCCGCGACAACGCCCCAGGAATTGGTCTCGCGATGCATGACCGCGAGCGTCGCCAGGCATTGCGGCGCAAAAATGTACCAGGCGAGCAAGGACATGCCCGTTGCCAGCGACCACTGCGAGGAGATGATGGGCAGCAGTTGGGCGGTCGGGTCCTCGGCTGCGGCGGAAATCGCGTACACGGTTCCGAGCGCGCTCACTGCCACCTCCCGGGCCGCGAGCCCTGGAATCAGCGCAACGCAGATCTGCCAGTTGAATCCGATCGGCGCGAACAGCCATTCGACCGCATGGCCGATCCTGCCGGCAAAACTGTAATCGATGGCGGTACCGGCCCAGTCAGCCGGTGGTGTCGGGTAGGTCGCCAGAATCCACAGAATCACCGTGATCGACAATATGATCTTGCCAACCCGCACCATGAACAAGCGGGCGCGCTCCCACAGTCCGATGGCAATGTCACGCGGGTACGGCAGCCGGTAGGACGGCAACTCCAGCATGAGCGCATGCTCTTCATTGCTACGGCGCAGACGCTTCATCACGAACGCGACGGTGAGCGCACCAACGACACCCGCGACATAGAGGCCGAAAAGAACCACGCCGCCCAGATTGAACATGCCGAGCACGGTTGTCTGCGGAATGAACGCGCCGATTAGCAGCGTGTACACGGGCAACCGCGCCGAACAGGTCATCAGCGGCGCGACCAGGATGGTGGCAATCCGGTCACGCGGGTCCTGAATGGTGCGCGCGGCCATGATGCCGGGAATCGCACAGGCAAAACTCGACAGCAACGGGATGAAGGAGCGCCCGGTGAGTCCCGCCCCCACCATCATGCGATCGAGCAGAAACGCGGCCCGCGGCAAATAGCCCGTTTCCTCGAGGATCAGAATGAACAAGAAAAGAAACAGGATTTGTGGCAGAAAAATGATCACGCTGCCAACGCCGCCGATAATCCCCTCGACCAGCAGGCCGCGCAGCGGCCCGTCGGGTAGAACGGTTTCGAAAAAAGATCCGATGATTCCGATCAGGCTGTCGATGCCATCCATGAAAGGCGCCGCCCAGGCAAACACCGCCTGGAACATGAAAAACATCACGACGGCGAGAATCGCAAGGCCGGCAACCGGGTGCAACAGGACACGGTCCAGCGCCTCGTCCATGCTCGCAGTACGGCTGGGCATGGTCACGGCCTCACCGAGTATGCGTTTCACCTCGGCGTGAAGGTCGGCATCGCCGGGCAAGGCCGCCGGCACCGGCGGCAGTTCCTTTTCCATTTGCGCAACGAGTGCCGCTGCACCACCGCGCCGTACCGCTACGGTTTCGACCACCGGCAGGCGCAGTTCTTTCTCCAGCCGGGCGACATCGATACGAATGCCGCGACGTTGCGCGGCATCACTCATGTTCAGCGCCAGGATCATCGGCAGACCAAGCCGCTGCAATTCAAGCACGAACCGCAAGTGCAGCCGCAGGTTGGTCGCGTCGGCCACGCAAATGATGGCATCCGGTTGCGCTTCGCCGGAAAACCGGCCAAGACAGATATCGCGCGTGATTTCCTCGTCCGGACTGCTCGCCGCCAGGGTATAGGCACCGGGCAAATCCAGCACTTCGAGCGTTCGCCCGGACGGCGTCGTCAACCGGCCGGATTTGCGCTCCACCGTAACCCCGGCATAGTTACCGACCTTTTGACGGCTCCCGGTCAGAAGGTTGAACAAGGCGGTTTTGCCGCAGTTGGGGTTACCGACCAGTGCAATACGCATTTCTGCCATGACGCCGTTCAGCCTTCCACCGGATCGACCAGGATTCTGTTGGCCTCGCCGTGGCGCAACGCGAAACGCGTGAAACCAATCTGCACCAGCAGCGGATCGCCGCCGATGGGACCGGCGGCAACGATGAGTACCGGTTCGTCTTTCACAAAACCGAGGTCGCGCAACCGGGCTGCGATCATGTCTGCCGAGGTGCGGTCCTCGACATGGCTGACACGCGCCGGGACACCCAACGGCAAGTCGGAAAGCCGCCTCGAACCGGAATTCATCGCTGCTGACACCAGAAAAGACTGTTTACCGTATTGAGAATGATTTGCATTATACGCTGGACGATCAGCGCCGCAACTTCTTGAACGCTTCAGGCTCCCAGGGGCGGATGGCCAGCAAAAGACTGGCCGGACGGCGCTCTCCGAGGGGCAGGTGCTTGTCATCGTCGTGCATCTCGGCGAACTCCCGTCCAATGCGCTTCAGACGGCTGATGATCTGTGCCGACGACGCCGGCGACAACAAAGCGTTGATCAGCGTAACGTGCTCTCCGAGTCCGTCAAAGCGTGAGCGGAAATAGTCTTCGGCCCCCGTCTCCTTCACATATTGCAGTATCGGTCCATTGGGACGCCACGAAAACGTTCTCGAAACGAGCAACTTGATCCGGTTGTTGGGCAACAGCTGCAGGAAGCGGATGCGGTCCAGTTCCAGCAACAGCTGGATGCACTCGGCTTCCGACAGATCATAGATGGCAATGATCTGTTCGAGGGTGAGGTGGTTCAACACACAGACGGCAACGATGAAAAGCCTGGTGTTGCCGACGACGCGCCGCTCCTGTTCTTCGGTCAGCTGGCTGATGTAGTTCTTTTCGTTGTCTACCTCCCGCGCCAGTTCGGCGACGGTCACTTCACCCAACCGGCATACCTGCTCGAACCGCTGCAGCGAAAACTCATTCTTCGAGAACATGCGCTTGACAGTCGCCTCGCTCAGATCCAGCGCTTGCGCCACGTGCGCATAGTTGATGCGCCGCATTTTCAGTATCCGCTTCAATCCATTCACCATGGCGGCCGTTTCTGACATCCCCCATCCCCTGTCGCGAGCCCAAGTGCCGCTATTTGATACCAACAGCGTCCCCCGCAGCAACCATTGGCAAAACGATTTACTCGAACCGGCAAGCGAACCAGACTGCACGCGTCAACACAATCAACAACGACAAAACACAGCGGGGGAGAACAGCCATGCGACGACCGTCACTTGCACCAGCACCTGTTGCCGACGCAAGAACTGCTGCACCTTCCACCCCGGCCCGGCGAACCGGCAAGGGCGTCTCACCCGCTTCGTTGATCGAAGCGCTCAGGAACAGCACAACGCACAACGATCAGATCATCCAGCGCAGGATCGGCACCCGAACCGAACAAGACGAAATTTCGAAGGAGTCCCGACAGGTGGAGCGCACCTCCTGTCCAGAGGAGTAAGCGCGCTCCCACCATTTGACCGGCTACCCAGGTAGCCGGTTTTTTTTGACCTGACGCAACGTCCGCGACCATCGCGTTTCCCGCAGCGGTACAGCGTGCGACAATGCCGCTCTTTGCTCGCAGACACACATGCGCATTTCACCGCTTGCCGCCCGTGAGGCGGTCCGTCAACTCAACGTATCGCGAATCCGCGAAGTCGCCAACGCCGGGATGGGCCGGGCGGACCTGATGGCCTTCTGGTTCGGAGAACCCGACCAGGTCACCCCGGAGTTCATTCGGCGCGCCGCCATCGAAGCGCTGGATGCCGGCGAAACTTTCTACACCGAGAACCTCGGTATCAAACCGCTGCGTGCAGCGATCGCTGACTATGTGAATGGTTTGCATGGCAATTCCGGCGGCAATACGCGTGTCGAGAACGTCGCCGTGACCAACTCGGGGATGTCGGCCCTGATGATTACCACCCAGGCGCTCGCCGGGCCGGGCGACCGCATCGTCATCGTCACACCGGTTTGGCCGAATCTGGTGGAAATCCCGAAGATTGTCGGCGCGGAGTCGGTTTCGTTCCCGCTGACCTTCTCCTCCGGAGTCTGGACACTCGACCTCGAGCGGCTGCTGGCCACGCTCACGCCCGGCACGACGGCGGTTTACATCAACTCACCCAACAACCCGACCGGCTGGACCATCGACGTTGCGTCGCAACGCGCCATACTCGAGCACTGTCGACGCCACGGCATCTGGATACTGGCCGACGATGCTTATGAACGGCTGTATTTCGGAAACGAGCAAGGCGTGGCGCCTTCGTTTCTGGATATCGCCGATCCGCAAGACCGTCTTGTCAGCACCAATACCTTTTCCAAGGCCTGGCAAATGACCGGCTGGCGGCTTGGCTGGATGGTCATGCCCAAAGAGCTCTCATCCGACGTGGGAACACTGATCGAGTACAACACGTCCTGCGCTCCGGGATTCATACAGCGCGCCGGAGTCCGGGCGCTGGAACAGGGCGAGCAGGCCGTGCACGACTTCAACGTACGGCTCAGGGGCGCGCGCGACTTTCTGCTCGAACGCCTGATGACACTGCCGGGAATTGAGGCAAGCGTGCCGTCCGGAGCCATGTACGCTTTTTTCCGGATTCCGGGCGCCAAAGACAGCCTGGCGTTCTGTAAGCGACTGGTCGACTCGGCCGGACTGGGGCTGGCACCCGGAATCGCCTTCGGGCCCGAAGGCGAAGGCTTCGTCCGGTGGTGTTTTGCCGCCAGCACAACGCGCCTGGAAGAAGGAACAGACCGGCTGGCCAGGGCATTGCAAGAGAAATGAAAGTCGCCATCATTCCGGTTACGCCATTTCAGCAGAACTGCTCGTTGCTCGTTTGCGAAGAAACGAACCGGGCGGCACTGGTAGACCCCGGAGGCGACATTGATACCGTACTCGGCGCGGTCGAGCGCGCCGGAACAAGTCTGGAGAAGATTTTTCTCACCCACGGCCACATCGATCACTGCGGTGCCGCCGCCGATCTGGCGCAACGGCTTGAACTGCCTGTAGAGGGCCCGCACGAGGACGATCAGTTCTGGATCGACCAGCTACCAGAGCAAGGCAGGCAATTCGGCTTGCCACCGTCGCAGGCGTTTGTTCCCGATCGTTATCTGGACTCCGGGGACGAAGTCCGGTTCGGCAACATCACCATGGAAGTGCGCCACTGTCCGGGACATACGCCCGGCCACGTGGTGTTCATCCAGCATCAGTACCGGCTGGCTTTCGTGGGCGATGTGCTGTTCAAGGGCTCGATTGGCCGTACCGATTTTCCACGCGGGGACCTGCCGACCCTGATCCACTCGATCACGACACAGCTCTGGCCGCTGGGCGGTGATTTCACCTTCGTTCCCGGGCATGGTCCGGTTTCCACCTTTGGAGAGGAAAGACTTTCCAATCCGTTCGTCAGCGACGAGGCACTGGCCAGGTAAGCAAGATTGCCAGTTGGAGCCAAAGCTAACCGACCCGGATACCCGCGCAGCGAACAGAGAAATCAGGGAGTCAGATATGGCAATCAAGATTCACCGGATTCAACCGCATTTTGTCGGCGAAGTTTCCGGTGCCGACCTGAGCAGGCCGATCGGCAGTGAAGATGCAGCGATCATCGAAGACGGAATCAACGAGCACGGCGTGCTTGTGTTTCGCGACCAGAACATTACCGACGAACAACAAGCGAGCTTCAGCCAGCTATTCGGCAAGCTGGAAGTGCCTGACCTGAAAACCAACATCACCAAAGCGCAGGATCGCCGCCTCGGCAGATTCATGGCCGACATCTCCAACCTCGACCGCGCGCAAAACATCCTCGGCGCCGAAAGCCGTCAGCGCATGTTCAATCTCGGCAACCGGTTCTGGCACTCGGACAGCTCCTACCGTGCCACTCCGGCGAAACTCTCGCTGCTGTCGGCCAGAGTCGTGCCGCGCCATGGCGGAGAGACCCAGTTTGCCGACATGTGCGCCGCCTACGATGCGCTGGATGAAGCCATGAAAAAAGAGATCGATGGCCTGATTTGCGAACATTCACTGATGTACTCGCGCGGCCGGTTGGGATTCGGAGAGTTCACCGATGAAGAACAGGCCAATTTCAAGCCGGTTTTGCAGACGCTGGTGCGCGTACACCCCGGCAACGGGCGCCGCTCCCTGTTTCTGTCCGCGCATGCCGGAAACATCATGGGCTGGCCAACCCCGGCCGCGCGCGTGCTGCTCGAGGAACTCACGGAGTTCGCGACCCGGAGCGAATTCGTATACACGCACCGCTGGAAACCTTTCGATCTGGTGATCTGGGACAATCGGCGCACCATGCACCGTGCCCGCCGCTTCGATGACACCAGTGAAATTCGGGATATGCGCCGTACCACCGTTGCCGGCGAAGCGCCCACCGTAAGGCACCAGGCTGGGGAAACCGCCGGCACCTGAAACCGGCTACGGCAGCAGAAAAGATGACGGCGCAAACATCGGTGTGTTTGCGCCGTCCCGCATGCCTCCAACCTGCTCAGCCGCGCGTTGAGAAGACGCGGTCGAGATGCTCCATGTCGTTCACGACTTTCCATTCGGAGGCGCCGGCGGCCAGCGCACGCTGCTCCCACCACTCCAGACGTTCGATATAACGCCGCGGATCGATGTTGTCGGTGTCCAGCTTGGTCACGTTCAGAGCGATGATGCGAATGCCATCTAGCGTGATCGGAAAATCACGCACTGTCTTTTGATCAAGTTCCTCCTGCATGTCGGAGAAGATAATGATCGTCTTGCGCCCGGCGCCGGTTTCCCTGAGGAACTCGGCCCCCTGAATGACGCCGCCGCTGATATCCGTGTAACGGCTGCCGCCACCGGACTTCGCGGATTTGGCGAATTGGTTGATCTTGTCGGCAAAGGCGCGCTTTTGCGCTGTCACCTGCATAGGGTCGGTATCAAGCGCCACCTTCGCAACGATGTCCTTCTCGCTGAAACTCCGGCTCTTGACGCGGGCGACAGCGAGCGAGTCGCCGGGCTGCAGGGTTCCGAGCAGGTAATTGACGACGTTCTGCGCCTTGCCCACCTGTTCGGCGTAGGTCCCCGACGTGTCAACCAGCATGTATACGGAGTGATGGTAGTCCTGCTGATCGGCACAGGAAGACAACACGACCGCGGTCAACAATCCGAGCCCGAGCCCGGCCATTTTCCTGGTTTCGAAGCGTCTCATGTCATCTCCCCGCCGCTTGCTTTTCAAATGCAGGCACCGCTCGCACCTTGCCCGCACCGGGATTCTGTTCGCGCGAACGCTTCACCCAGCGCTCGATCGCGAGCGGCACAAAGATCAGGACGTCATAGAACCCGACAACCAGTTTGCCGGCTTCGCGAATCAGATTTGCAAGCAGCCGCGTAACGAAGGCGGCACCGCGCAATAGCTGCACCAGCAGCACGCCCAGCACGACGCGCCCCGAATTGATGAGATATTCCAGTGGAATCGCCACAAACGCGAGGGCGAAGGGAAGCGTGAATCCCAGAATCATCTGCCCGAAGGTCGGTATCCTGGTGACCCATCCGGCCTCGGCCACCGCGACCGCCTCACCGCCACCCAACGACTGTTTCAATGCCACGTCCGCTGCAACGATTGCGTCGCGCATGACGGCAAGCGCCACCTCGACCCCGGCAAGCACGACCAGGATGATCAGGGACGCCCACATCAGGTAGCCGCGCATCTTCTCCGTAATGTTCCCGAGCGGAAACAGACTGGTGAAGCGCAGCGTCTCCATCAGGAACAGTCCCATCAGGGCTTCGAACAGAATGATAACCAGGGCCGCGACCTCGGCCGCACGCAGATTCGCCGTGATGTAGTCGCCGCCGCCCACCATCGCCGACATCGGCAACGAAATGAGTTTGAAGTTGACGTACGCACCGCCGGCCGCGATCAGCATGACCAACGCGGAAATGAAGAACTGGGTCGAGGCCGAGGACGTCAGGACATTCTCGGTCTTGTTGTTCTTGCCGAAGATCCCTTGCAGCTTGATTACGTTCGCGTCGATCTTTGCTGCGCTGTCATGCAGGCCGGTGATGTTGCGCTCGACCCGCAACAGCGTCTGGTTCGCCGAGCGCCAGAACGGCAGCGAGCGCTTCAGGATGTGATGGCGCTCCTGGTAGGAGCCCCGGTACTCTGCAACGATTTTCTTGTAGATATCCTCTATCGAGTCACGAATGTCGGCCAGTATTCGCTCAACCACGCCGTCCCCGTTGTTCTTGATCTTTGCGAAGCCTTCAACCGCTTTCACCCATTCCGGCGGCGGCGGCGGAACCTCGCCGCTTTTCTTGTAGTCTTCCTCGATCACGGCGATCTCGTCCATGAGCTTTCGCTGCAGTGCCGGATAGCCTTCCAGATCGCGCTGAACGAGCGTGGTGACCCGTTCGAACTCGCGTTCGATCGACAGGCGCATCTCGCTGCTACCGAGAGAAAACAGCACTTCGCGGTTGCGCTCGCGCATCCTGAGCGCGCAATCGGAAAACCAACGCGCAATGAGCCGCATCGGGTTCGTGATAGTGCGCATCAGCTTGCCGATCAAGGCATGTACCGGCTCGCGCGCAACGTAGAGAAACGGGACAGCGATTACAAACAGCACCAGGAAAGACAGTGCCGGCCGCTCCGGCCAGATAAGGATTGCTTGTGTTAGCGACATGATTCCCCCCTTGTATCGGGATTTAGGCGGCCATCGCTGGCCCTTTACTGCCGCCCGTTTTTGCGGGCGCAAATGCTCCGGAAAAGACCGCCTGACCCGCAACAACTTGCAACCCTTGCGCCAGGCAGGAGAAGCCATAAAGTTTGTCGCAGCCTGGCGACAAGCAATCGCTAGCCGGCTGTTAAATTAGGACATGTCATGCCGCCGTTGGCCTGAGCCACGGCCCTTGATTCCCGTCGACGTCGTTACACAACGACTCAATCTGCCGCGATTGGTCAGTGCGCGCAGATAACCACCGGAAATCATGCCCCTGTTGACAGCGAGCCGCCGCATTGTGCGAAGCACGCGCCCCAGGGCGACATCGCAGCCCCTGCAAACAGACGCAACCTCCGCAAACGCTGTAATCGCCTGCTGTCCGTGCAAGATTAACGTAATTGCAACCCACGCCATACATGCGGCGTCAACAATGCCGAATACAGCACGAGAAGCCGCCACAGGTACAGCGCTGACCGAAGTTCGGCGTTGCGCGATCGGGCAACGGCGCGATCCGGCATGCATGCGAAAGGCATACTTTCCCGATCCAGACATCATCGTCAGACAAGTTGCGCGTGCGCTCGTGACACAAGGCTTGCCTTGAAGCACAGTGCCCAGGACTTGAACCGATTCGGGCGTTACGGGCTTTTCGGCTGTTCATTCGGGGATATTCCCCGTGACGGCATTGATTGCGCAGCGCAGCATGCGCCCCGCTCACGCTTCCTGGCATTGTCTGGCAGCACTCGAGGGAGAGTGCCAACTTCCACAATATTCCACTCCTGCGACACTTTTTCCGACACCGTCGGAGGAAAAATCATGCATAGCACGTTGACATACCGATCCGTGGGGGGCTAGCGTATTCGTTGCCTGAGACTCAAAGCAAACACTGCAGCAAAACAACCGCACTGCAAAACATTCGGTGCGTTGCCGGTGTAACAAGGGCACGCCGGCGAGCATACAAACGACAAAAATCACCTGAGGAGGGGAGCGCCAGATGGAGTTCAATATCCTGAATCATTTCAAGGGTCTGGATGAAATGCCAACGGACCCGCTGAAAGCCGATGAAATCGGCACCTCGCTGTTCATGACCGGCAATATGGGTCCGCAGATTTCCAAGAAGATGGATGAAAAAGCCAAGGCGGCGGGCATGACACGGCGCAATTTCATCAAGTCCTCGCTCGGATTCTCTGCGGCAATGCTCGCTGCCAACGAAGTCACCGGAAAAAGATTCTTCGAAATTGATGGCGCCCAGGCGGCGGATATCGATGCCAAGAACGAGGCGATACACGTTGCACGCGCGAGCAGCGACTTCATCGTCGACGTACACACGCACGTTTGTACGCGTCCAGGACACTACCAGCTGGGGGTGAACACCACGGAACGCGGCATGTGGTTCGTGCAACTGCTCGATGATCTCGGCAAGGCGTTTGGCATGGCCAATGGCACGCGCGATATGAACGTCGAGAACTACGGCAAGTTGATCCTGAAGGAAAGCGACACGACGGTTGGCGTGTTCAACCCGTTCGGATTCCGCGAGCACTACGGCGGTCAGGACATGATTCCGATGGAATACCAGGTCGGGGTACGCAACAACTGGCCGAAGAACACGGTCATGCTGGCTGGCGGTTTGACGCCCAACCAGGGTCTGGGAGAAACGCTGGACCGCCTGCGCATGTACGTGGACGATTACAAGATCTCGGGACTCAAGCTCTACACCTTTGACGCCACCCCGCAGAAGGGCTGGTGGTTCGATGATGAAAAGCTGGCCTATCCGATCTGGGAAGAATGCCGCAAGCTTGGTGTCAAGAACATCGGTTGTCACAAGGGCATCCCGTTCGGGCAGTTCTACGCGCGTTACGCGCATTGCGAAGACTTTGACGCAACCGCTGACGACTTCCTGGACCTGAACTTCATCGCCTATCACTCGGCGTGGCCGTATCACAACGAACTGGCCGCGTTGAAGGGGTTCAAGCCGCAACGCAAGAACCTGTACTGCGAAATCGGTTCGACCTTCGCGGCAACGGTTACCAGCCGGCCACTGGAGTGCGCGCATGTGCTGGGAACGCTGTTGCGCGATCTCGGTCCGGATTACGTTCTGTGGGGCACCGACTCGCTGCTGTGGGGCAACCCGCAATGGCAGATCGAAGCCTTCCGTAATTTCCAGATTCCCGACGAACTGGTCGAAGGCCACGGATATCCGAAGATCACCCCGGAAATTCGCCGCAAGGTCTTTGGCGAGAACGCAGCGCGCATCTGGGGCATCGACAAGCAGTCTGCGATGACGGCCAAAGCCGAACTGACGGCAACGGCACACGCGTAAAACCCGGACAACTGGTCGCGCGTGACGGGGCTGATTCCGGCAACGGGATCGGCCCCGTGTCATTTAGAATGACGTCATTGAAGCTTTTTCTTGATTGACCTACAGGGTCCTGTTGCGCAACCAAAGGGCCGACCAAAGGGAGAATTTGCAGTGCCGATTTACGAGTACGCATGCGATCCGTGCAGGATCATCTACCGAACCAAGCACGGAATTAACGACCCGCGCCCGGACGCCTGTCAGAAGTGCAAAGGCGAACTGCGCAAATTGATTTCAGCACCAAGCCTGAACACCAAGCGATTCACCAGTCCGACGCAGGAGAAATATTCAAAGCTCTCCACCAGTGACGAGATCGCGATGGAGAAAGACCTGCAGAAGGTTTACCAAACCATCTGGGTACCACCGGAGGTGAAACACAGCCCGTGGGACGACGATCACTGATGCGGGCGATGAAAGCGACCGGCACGTCGGCATCGTGCCTGCGCACCGCGCTGTTACTGTGCATGACGGTTGCGCTGGCCGGTGCCGCGCAGACACTGCACCCCGATTCGCTCACCGCAGGGCCATGGACTATCGCCGAGCAGGGCCCTGCGGCCTACAGCATTCCCATTGCCACGCTGGACAAGAAGCAGGGCAAGCGCTTCGCCGGCGGCAAGGAACAATTTAATGAGCCCTGGGTTGTCGCCCCCGATCCCTCGGGCGTATGGGGCCTCGGACCGACGTTCAACGAAGATCGCTGCGTGCGCTGTCACGAGGCCAACGGGCGCTCGCCGGCCGTTCCGGATGGCGGCGAAGCGACGCGCGGCCCACTGGTGCGTCTGAGCGTCACCGGCAATGACGAGCATGGCGGCCCGTTACCACACCCCGACTACGGTGACCAGTTGCAGAACCGCGGAATCGAGGGGCGGGTTCCTCCCGAAGGAAAGGTCATCGTCACCTACTCTTCACGCGAGGTGGAACTGGCCGGCGGCGAGATCGTCAGCCTGCGCGTGCCGCAAATAAGGTTCGACGAATTGCAATTCGGCGAAATCGGGAACCAGACCATGACATCGCTCCGGGTGGCGCCACAACTCGTCGGTCTTGGCTTGCTCGAAGCGGTGCCTGACGAAACGCTTCTCGCCATAGCCAAGCGACAGGCTGAACAAGGCGTCAGCGGCAGGCCGAATACGGTCTGGGATGTCGAAAATGAGCGCCGCGCAATGGGACGGTTCGGCTGGAAAGCAAACCAGCCCAGCGTACGCCAGCAGGTCGCGGCCGCCTTTATCGGCGACATCGGCGCGACGACTTATCTGTTCCAGCTGGAGAACTGCCCGGCAGCCCAGAAGAAATGTCTGGACATGCCATCCGCATCGTTGTGCGGCGGACAAGGCGGGTGCCGCGGCAACACCTTCCGCCCTGAGGTCAATCCGAGCCGCCTGACGAATATCTCGCTGTATCTGCGCACGCTCGCGGTGCCCGCCCGAAGGAACGCGGACGACCCGGCGGTCAGGAAAGGCGAGCAACTCTTCACCGAGGCCCGGTGCAGTACCTGCCATGTTCCGCAGATGCAAACAGCCGCTGCCGATGGTCTTCCGCATGATGTTGCCGCAGCGGCAAATGTCACCATTCACCCCTACACCGACATGCTATTGCACGACATGGGGCCGGAGCTCGCGGACGGAAGACCGGACTTCGAAGCGACCGGCAGTGAGTGGCGCACGCCGCCGTTGTGGGGCATCGGCCTGCTTGCCACGGTCAACGGACATAGCGACCTGCTGCACGACGGCCGTGCCCGCAACGTCACTGAAGCCATTCTCTGGCACGGGGGCGAGGCACACGCGGCACGCGAACTGTTCCGGAACATGGCAGCGGAGGACCGTGCCGCCCTGGTCAAATTCGTCAATTCGATCTAGGGCCAGTTAACGCATATTTGGTCGACGCGCCGGTGGCCACTGTGACCGCGGCATTCAGTACTTTTTTTTCACCGTCCGGCTGGCGCAGCACCGCGCCTGCGCTCAGTTGTCCGCGTCGCGCAGCGCCCGGCGGATAATCTTGCCGGTGGCAGTTTGCGGCAAGCTTTCAACATAGCGTATTTGCCGCGGATACTCGTGCGCTGACAACCGGGAGCGCACATGTTGCTGGAGATCGCGGGTGAGACCTTCACCTGGACGATAGCCGTCACGCAGCACCACGAAAGCCGCGACGATTTCGGTCCGCTCCGGGTCCGGTTTGCCAACCACCGCAGCGTTTCGCACGGCCGGGTGCGACAGCAGGCAGTCTTCGATCGGCCCCGGGCCAATCCGGTAGCCGGCGCTGGTGATCACATCGTCGTCGCGGCCGACGAAGGTCAGATAGCCCTGCTCATCCATCACGCCCAGATCGCCGGTGACCAGCCAGTCGCCAATGAACTTCTCCCGCGTCGCCTTCTCGTTGTTCCAGTACCCGAGAAACATTACCGGGTCGGGCGCGTGCACCGCGATACTCCCCTGCTCGCCCGGCGGCATGACATTGCCCGAGCGATCGATCACCGCAACCCTGTGACCGGGAACCGGCTTGCCGATGACGCCCGGCCTGACATCGAGCAGACTGGAGCAGGATGAGGCTGTCATATTGCACTCGGTCTGGCCGTAGAACTCATTGATGGTCAGGCCGAGCTGCTCCCTGGACCATTGCAACAACTCGACGCCGAGGGATTCGCCGCCGCTCGCCAGCGAGCGCAGATTCAGCTTCCAGCGCTGGGCCGGGCGTTCGACGGTGCGCAGCATTCTCAATGCCGTCGGAGGCATGAACACATTTCGCACGGCATGCCGCGCCATCAGGTCAAAAGCCGCTTCAGCGTCGAATTTCGCGAACCGGCGTGCAATTACCGGAATGCCCAGATGCCAACCCGCAAACAATATGTCGATCAGCCCGCCAATCCATGCCCAGTCCGCCGGCGTCCACATCAAATCGCCTTCAACACCGAGAAAGTCGTGTGACATTTCAACCCCCGGCATATGGCCAAGCAGACTACGATGCGGCAACAGGGCCCCTTTCGGTGCACCGGTGGTGCCGGAGGTGTAAATGATCAATGCGGGATCCTCGGCGAGCGTGTCCGCCACCTCGAAAGAAGCCGACACTTTCTGCAACAGACGGTGATAATCTTCAGCGCCTTGTGCCGCCCCATCGACGCAGAGGACCGTGTCGAGTTGCGGCAGGTGCTCGCGAATCTGCGAGATCTTTTCTGCCCCCGCGACGTCGGTTACGATCAGTCTGGCACTGGAGTCTGACAAACGGTATCTGAGGGCATCGATGCCGAAAAGGGTGAACAGCGGCACGGCAATGGCACCCAATCTTGTAGGCGGCGATATGCGCAAGCGCGGTTTCAGGCTGTTGGGGCAGAAGTATGGCAACGCGATCGCCCCGCCCCACACCATGCGCTGCGAACAGGTTGGCGGTACGATCCGACAGTGATCGCAGCGTGTCAAAACTGTAGCGGCGTATCTCGCCATGATCCGTTTCATGAATCAATGCCGGTCTTTCGCTGCCGTCGGCCCACTTGTCGCAAACATCTACGCCAATGTTGTAACGCTCCGGAATGTTCCAGCGAAAGTCCTCGTACAAGGCATCATATGACTCCCGAACTTTCAGCACTGCATTTCCCCGATATCCTTGCTTCACAGGAGTTTGCCTTGTCCCACGCCGCCATTCAAACGAATCTAGCACCCGGGAAGGCTGGCCCCCGTGCCCGGCTTGCAGCGATTTCAGATTGACATGACCCGACGACGCAAGAGATCAAACGACTATGTAAGCCCTCGCCACTGGACCGTCCAGCTCAAACGCAGGCTCAGGCTCTCCTGGCTGGCGATATGTCTTGGTGTACTCGCCGTGTGGTGGTTTGACTGGGGATTTTTGGATGGCGCAGGCCAGCGCATTGAACATCGCCAGCTTCTCGACGCGACCATGGGAATAATTGCCTTTCCGGGCGGCTTGCTGTGGGTCTGGCTGGTGCCGTATTTCGAGCCGATGGCACAGGCGGCTGCCCGGGCGGCCGGCATATCGCCGCCCGTGTGGCGCGATTACGGCCCGGCGCTACTGACATGGTCGGGAGCGACACTGATCGGCTACATTCAGTGGTTCTGGCTGCTGCCGCATGTGTTTACACTCAGAAGCGGCGATTAGGTCCGCCGGATGCCGCTCTCCGGGGTGCAATCCCGTCTCGAACTGGAACCTTGCGGACCCTGCAACGTCACATACACAGGACTCGCGAATGACAGCCCGGCAAACGACAAAGTCGATTCTGAACGCGCATCGTGGTATTTTTCAAAACATGACGCAGAGGTGGCCTTTTTTCCGGCGACCGGCAGCAAACGCACATACCCGCCCTTGAAGGCACTGTGAGGTATCAATGAGCCTGAAAATTCGTGATCGGGACCTTTCTCCGGCCGAAAAGTCGTTTCTCAAATGGCAGTACGGATTCGAAGAAGACGACGATCCCTTTGAAATCTCACTGTGGCAGACCATCATGCGCGCATGGGAGTCGGACAATGCGCCGTCGATGTCGGAGGCACAGGGAACGGATCATCTATCGCGCCTTGGGGCCAAAACCGCTTACCCCGAACACGTAGCCCTGTATATCAAGTTCAAATCGGACCAAAGCGACCGTTTTTGGCGGCAACTCATTACCCGGGCCGGACTCGCCGATCGTCGGCAGCGCAAGGCCGCAGCACCGGTGGAACGACGGCGCCGGACCAGTAACGCGACAGCTTGACCGGAACGTCGGCGGGGACACCGCAACGTGACGAATACCAACAAAAAAGCCCGGGAAAACCCGGGCTTTTTTGTTGTCTGATCCTTACGGAATCAGTCGATCGGCTTGATGTTGGTCGCCTGGTCGCCTTTCGGGCCAGTCGTCACATCAAACGATACCTTCTGGTTCTCTTTGAGGGTCTTGAAGCCGTTGCCCTGAATCGCCGAAAAATGTGCGAAAAGATCTTTTCCGCCTTCATCCGGGGTGATGAAACCAAAACCTTTTGAATCATTGAACCACTTTACGGTACCGGTACTCATGTATATCTCTTCCTAACTTGATAAAAATTACAAAAAAGGCTTTCGCCAGAAATGCCAGAACTTCAAGGAGAGATCAGGGAACCGGAAAAGCACCGCAATGCGGACAAGTCAAGGTAACGATTTCTCGGCTTGAGAATCTTGCAAACTGCCTTATACCCCCGTTTTCACAAGACGTCAAAACATTAATTTGGCCGAATAGAGGCTATCGAATCCGTGCCTTGCAGCGGCGTTGCGCCAATTACCGCCAAAGGCCTACCCCGTACTGTCAGATCGCCGGCTGCCAGTCCCGGACCGCTTCGGCGACCTGCAGTCCGAGCTCGCGCGATGTCGTCCACTTGCCGCCATAAATCGTCAACGTTCTGCCCTGCCGCACAATGACCGATTCCCGCGTCACCGCATTCGCTCTTTTTTCCTGCGAAGCGACCAGAGGCCTGATCCCGGCGAAATCGGACAAGATGTCATCCGGCCCCAGGCAGGGGTCGAAGTAGGCATCGTAGAGACGCGTGAGGTAGGCGCGCTCGGCACCGCTGCATACCACCGGCTCCTCCAGACCCTGGCGTACCTCGGTCGTGCCAATGAGGGTATGTTCACCATAGGGCAGAACAAAGCAGGGGCGGCCATCGTCGGGAGATTCCACCAGGAAGCCTAACCGGTGGCGCGGGGACGCCAGCAAATGACTACCACGCACGAGGTCGAGCCGATGCGCAGCCTCCATGCCACTGTTCTCGAGCAAGGAAGCCGCCCACGGCCCACAGGCGTTCACCACAGCGTCGAATCGCTCACGGCCTGTCGTAGCCATGACTTCGCCGGCAGGATCGATCCGCTCCACCCGGGTGTGCGCCCTGACCTGTGCACCCATTTTCACAATTCGCTGTAACGCCCAGCCTCCCAGTGCGTGATCGTCCATCTGTCCGTCACGAAACACGTACGCACCGCGCAGACCGGCTGTCCTCAGTTGTGGCACCTGGCGCGCGAGCGCAACGGCGCTCATCCAGCGATGCCCGCCAAGGCTGTGGCGCCCGGCCAGCCATTGATACAAAAGCAGCCCGCTTTTCAGCGTCAGGCGCCAACGCCTCGAACCACGATACAGCGGAATCGCGATCTCTATGGTGCGGGTGTGGCGGGGCGCATTTTCCAGCCACCATGCGCGTGCACGCAGTCCCTCCCGAACCAGTGCGAAATCGCCGTGCTCCAGGTAACGCAAACCACCATGCAGCAATTTGGTCGATGCGCGGCTGGTTGCGCCCATCGGGTCGTCTCGCTCGAACAGAACCACCTCGTGCCCTCTTTCGAGCAAAGCCCATGCGCTCATGACGCCATTGATACCGGCGCCGACGATTGCGAACCTCAATCTGTTGCCCGCATACGATCACTCCCGCGTTGAAATTGGCGTGCCTCCCGGTCACGGCGCTCCAGCCGATTTGCCGGCCTGGCATCGTCGCGTGACCGCGAGCAACAATGCATAGAGCAAGAAACGGACGCTGCGTCGCGCGATGGCGCACCGAAGCGCGCGCACTCTGCGCGTATCATATTCCTGCACCCACAAATTTCGTCAGCCGAAAAAAGGAGCATCCATGGCCGCCCCGCTGGAACTTGCCGCAATCGAGTATCACGAGTTTCCCGTCGCCGGAAAGATATCAGTTGTACCGACCAAGGGACTGACCAACCAGCGGGATCTGGCACTTGCCTACTCGCCGGGAGTCGCCTACGCGTGCAAGGCGATCGAAGCGGAACCGGCACGTGCTGCACAGCTGACCTCGCGTGCCAACCTTGTCGGCGTGGTCACCAACGGTACGGCAGTGCTGGGACTTGGCAACATAGGACCGCTCGCCAGCAAACCGGTCATGGAAGGCAAGGGCTGTCTGTTCAAGAAATTTGCCGGAATCGACGTCTTCGACATCGAGTTGGCGGAGACCGATCCCGACAAACTGGTCGATATCATTGCCGCGCTCGAACCGACACTGGGCGGAATCAATCTCGAAGATATCAAGGCGCCGGAGTGTTTCTATATCGAAAGAAAGCTGCGCGAGCGCATGAACATACCGGTATTCCACGATGACCAGCACGGCACTGCGATTATCGTCGGCGCCGCCGTGATCAACGGGCTGAAAGTCGTGGACAAACACATCGGCGACGTGCGCCTGGTCTGTTCCGGCGCCGGCGCCTCCGCCATTGCCTGTCTCGACCTGCTCGTCACGCTCGGTGTCAGGCCGGACAACATCGTCGTATGTGACTCCAAAGGCGTCATCTTCAAAGGCCGCGAACCGAACATGGAGCCGAACAAGGCGCGCTACGCACGTGACACGAAGCATCGCAAGATCGCAGAGGCATTGCCCGGCGCCGACATCTTTCTTGGCCTGTCCGGACCGGGTGCCATCACCCAGGACGACGTCAAGGCAATGGCGGACAAGCCACTGGTGCTGGCGCTGGCGAATCCGACTCCGGAAATTCTGCCTGAGGACGTCAAGGCGGTGCGTCCGGATGCGGTAATTGCCACCGGCCGCTCGGATTACCCCAACCAGGTCAATAATGTGCTGTGCTTTCCCTTCATTTTTCGGGGAGCGCTCGATGTCGGCGCCACCCGGATTACCGAAGAAATGAAACTGGCCTGCGTTCATGCAATTGCCGATCTTGCCCAGGCCGAACAGTCCGTCATCGTTGCGTCCGCGTACGAAGGACAGGAGTTGTCGTTTGGCCCGGAGTACGTCATCCCCACGCCCTTTGATCCTCGCCTGATCAGCCGGATCGCACCGGCCGTTGCGCAGGCGGCGATGGACAGCGGTGTCGCTACGCGGCCAATCGCCGACTTGCAGGCGTATCGCGACAAAATCAGCAACTTTGTGTATCGCTCGGGATTCGTCATGAAACCGGTTTTTGCGGCTGCAAAAGCCGCACCGAAACGGGTGATTTACGCCGAGGGAGAGGACGAACGGGTATTGCACGCCGTTCAGGCGGTCATCGATGAAAAACTCGCACAGCCGATTCTGATCGGCCGGCCCGAGGTAATCGAAATGCGCATCAAGAAGGCCGGCTTGCGCCTGGCGCCAGGCAAGGACTTCGAGGTAGTCAATCCGGAAAACGATCCCCGTTACAAGGAAACCTGGCAGGACTACTACCAGATCATGCGGCGCAAGGGCGTGTCTCCTGATGACGCGCGCTCGCATGTGCGCCAATCGACCACTCTGATCGGCGCCATGTTGTTACGGCGTGGCGACGGCGATGCCCTGCTGTGCGGGACATTCGGTCGCCACAAGGATCACCTGCGTCACATTGGCAATGTGATCGGACGACGGCCGGACGCGTCCATTTTCGCCGCGATGAATGTCCTGTTGCTGCCGCAACGCACACTATTCGTTGCGGATACCTACGTTAACGAAAACCCGAACCCGGAACATCTTGCCGAAATCACTCTGATGGCGGCCGATGAAGTACGGCGCTTCGGCCTGGAACCAAAAGTGGCGCTGTTGTCGCACTCGAATTTCGGTACCGACGACTCGCCGTCGGCGCTGAAACTCAGCGAAGCACTCGATCTGATCGAGCGCGCCTCGCCGGATCTGGCAATCGATGGCGAAATGCACGGCGACGCAGCACTGTCAGAAGCGATTCGCAATCGCATGCACCCCGATTCGAAACTCCGCGGCGAAGCGAATCTGTTGATCATGCCGAATATGGACGCAGCGAATATTGCATTCAATCTGCTGAAAATGGCCGGGGGCGAAGGGATAACCGTCGGGCCGATCCTGCTGGGCGCCGCCAAACCGGTTCATATTCTGACACCGACTGCAACGGTACGACGCCTGGTCAACATGACCGCACTTGCAGTTGTCGACGCAAATGCGCAGCAAAGAACGCTGTTCTGATCAGCATGCACTGCGAAAAAAACGCGGACCGAAATAAAGTCGCGTGACACATCTGTCACCGACAACCATTCCGTTGATCGAAGTCAACCGGCATATCAGGACGCAAACCGGCAAGTATTCCGATCATCCGGAAGATGTCATCTGCCCTGCGGTTGCCGGTTTCCCTGGCTGCGGCGATCGATGCCTGCAAGAAAACTGCATGTGCCGCTTCCGGTTTGCAGGCCCGTGAAGCATCGGAAAAATGCTCCCGCCGGCCCAATACCTGAATCACGAAACGAACCGTTTTATCATTGCCATCGTTGCGATTACAGACCGGTTGGTGCACCACTGCCCGTAAATCAATACGATACGGCGCCATGATGCAATGCACCATAAACACCGGCATGATGGAATGCAAAATGAAGTTCAATAATGCATGCAGCAAACTGGACGCGGAGGCAAAACCCGCTTAGGATTCGCGTTCCAGAATTCGAATTCGCCCGTAACAGGGGGAGGAGAGTAGTCGCCTTCAAGAGCGACGGGGAGGGGGCCCACGAAGATTGATCTTCGTGGGCCCTTCCAATTTGGGATGACCGGCTCGGTCGGGTCGTTGCCGGAAAAACGCAGAGAGCGCTTCTTTTTCATGTGCCGATGTCTGCAGCGTCCCGTTACCTTTTTCCTACGCGTCAATGGCTGCTGCCCCTGCCACGGCACTCACCGATAGAATAACGAACCATGCATTCTGACGACGACGCGTCATGAGCAACGCACTGCCATCGCTAAGACAACTCCGCTACCTCGTCACGCTTTCCGAAACACTCAATTTCCGGCGAGCTGCCGAGCAGTTGTTTGTCACGCAGTCAACCCTGTCAGCCGGTATCAAGGAGTTGGAAAACGTATTGGGCGTGACGCTCGTTGAACGTGACAAACGCAACGTCCGGTTCACGCCAATGGGCACCGAGGCAGTTGACCGCGCGCGAACAATGCTTGCGCAAGCGGAAGACCTCGTCCGTGTTGCCAAAGGCTCGCGCCTGCCGCTCGCGGGTCTGCTGAGACTTGGCGTGATACCGACCATTGCGCCTTTTCTCTTGCCTCAGGTATTGCCTTCGCTCCGTGAAGCGTACCCGGATTTGCAGTTGTACTTGCGCGAAGATCTGACAGAGCGCCTGCTTGAACAGGTGCAGTCCGGTGTGCTCGACTTCGCGTTGATCGCTCTGCCTTACGATACCGGAGACCTCATAACCAAGGAACTGTTCAAGGACGAATTCTGGTTTGTCGCACGACAGGATGACTCGTTGGCCCGCGAGAAGGAGGTCGCAATCAGGGAGGTCGATCCAGCGCGCGTTCTGTTGCTTGAGGACGGACACTGTCTGCGTGAACACACCATCGAGGCATGCGGTGCGCGCAGAATGGCGTCGCGCCATGGCGGGCTGGAAGCCACCAGCTTGTTTACACTGTTGCAGATGGTGGATAACGGGATGGGCGTAACCCTGTTGCCGGAAATGGTGATCAAGGCCGGCGCCCTGACCGGCACACGCCTGACCGCACGGCCGTTTTCCCATCGTATTCCTGCGCGCCGCATCGCACTTGTCATGCGGCGCAGCAGCGCATTGCAAACCGACTTTGGCCTGCTTGCGGATCTGATCGTCGCCCAGCACGCCAGGAGTTCCCGGACACGAACGGCATCAAGATCGAAACGCTGACGGCAATGCCGGCAACCGCATAACGGCGCCTGCCGAACCAACCTCTTGCCCGATTGCGTCTCGTATTTCATTGCCTGCGCCCTCTTCTCAATCTGCCTCTCCCACCCCGCGCTCTTACTGGAGCATGGTCCTGATCGCGAGCGCGATCCTCATGGTCGTGATGGGAACACGGCAGTCACAGGGTTTGTTCGTCTCGCCGCTCAACACCTCGACGGGATTGGGTATCGTCAGCATCAGTCTGGCGATCGCGATCGGGCACTTCCTATGGGGTGCGGTGCAACCGATAGCCGGTGCCATCGCCGACCGTTATGGATCGGGCCGCGTCCTGGCGGCAGGCATTCTGGCATTCGCGCTCGGTACGGCATTGACACCGTTTGCACGAACATCAACCGGTTTGATCCTGACATTGGGGGTGCTCACCGCAATCGGTGCCGGCGCCGCAAGTTTTTCCGTCCTCATCGGCGCAGTCGGTCGCTTCGTGCCTGCCGAGAAACGCGGTTTCGCTTCCGGCGTGATCAATGCAGGCAGTTCGTTCGGCCAATTTCTCTTTGCCCCGATCTCGCAGTTTCTGATCAGCGCTACCGGGTGGATGGCTGCGATGTGGTCGTTATCGGTAGTCGCGCTTGCCTTGCTGCCGCTCACAGGAATGCTGCGTGCGCGCAAGTCGACAGACCACCCGGATGATGATGCTGACAAGATTGTTTCCGGCGCGAACCAACCATCCGGAAAGAACCTGCGTTCCACGCTCGCGGAGGCGCTGACCAACCCCAGCTACCTGCTCCTGCACGCGGGATTCTTCACCTGTGGTTTTCACATCACCTTTCTGGTAACGCACTTGCCCGGTGAGATCCAGCTATGCGGCCTGTCACCGCAGGTCGCCGGCTGGTCCTTGTCGATCATTGGAGCGACGAACGTGGTCGGCAGCCTGATGGCGGGATGGGGCACGCAGAAGTACCGCAGCAAGTACCTGCTGTTCTGGATGTATGCCTCCCGCACTGCGCTGATTCTTGCCTACCTGGCAGCGCCGAAGACAGCACTGACGTTTTTTATTTTTGCGGGCGGCCTGGGTTTTACGTGGCTGGCAACGGTCCCTCCCACCGCGGCGATTATCGGCAAGCTCTTCGGGCCACGGTATCTGGGAACGCTGTTTGGCCTGACTTTGCTGTCGCATCAGACCGGGGGCTTTCTTGGCGCGTGGCTCGGTGGAATCGCGATCGCAAAACTTGGCGACTACACACTGATCTGGTATTTCGACGCGGCCCTGGCCGCTCTGGCTGCAGCGTTCAACCTGCCGATTCGTGAGGCGCGGATAAATCCTCGCCTGACTACCGTGTGACTGCATTTTAATCGCCGCGCATCGGCCGGACGTAGCGTCAACAGGTCCGGCGGTGCAGACTACGCAGTTACAATCGCGTAAAATTTTGCATCGTAAACGATGCTTGCGTAGTCGCGAGTGAATGTCGGCGTCGAACACGACGGCTGGCGCAATCAACACATCAAATACGGTCCCGGCTCTTGCGCATGTCTGACATCGAAGAATGGTCGTTTCCCGAAAACCTTCAACCCGATAACGGCGACGTCGGTTTCGAACTGGACACGGTACTGGACGCAGTGGTAACGGTCCGGGCCGAAATACCCGAAGATGCATTCACCGCATCCATTCTGGGTACCGAACGCGTGGGCAACGGTGTTGTCATTCGTGAAGACGGTTTGATCCTCACTATCGGCTACCTGATCACCGAGGCCGAGACAATCTGGCTGACGACCAATCGTGGCGACGTTGTACCCGGATACCCGCTGGCCTATGACCAGGCAACGGGATTGGGGCTCATTCAGCCCCTCGGCAAACTCGACGCACCGATGCTCGAAATGGGCAGTGCAAACAATTGCCGACCCGGGGATGATGTCGTGTTCATCGGGCAAGGTGGCCGGCAACACGCCCTGAAAGCGAAACTCGTCGATAAACGCGAATTCGCCGGTTATTGGGAATACGTTCTCGACGAAGCCTTGTTCATCGCGCCAGCACACCCGCAATGGGGCGGAGCAGCTCTGGTCGGAAATGACGGCCGGTTGCTCGGCATCGGCTCGTTGCTGGTCCAGGAAGCCGTGGACGGGGAGACCGTGCAGGGAAACATGATCGTTCCCATCGATCTGCTCTTTCCGATACTGCCGGACATGCTCCGCACCGGACGCGCCGGCACGCCGCCACGCCCCTGGCTGGGCATGTACACAACGGAATCGGGCAAGAATCTGGTTGTTGGCGGTCTCGCCGACAACGGCCCGGCGGCCAGTGCCGGCGTGAAGCAAGGCGATCTGGTTCTGGAAGTTGCCGGCAAACGGGTGAACCGCCTGGCGCAGTTGTTCCGCGTCGCGTGGCAGACCGGTCCGGCTGGCTCCGTCGTTCCCGTGACGGTTGCGCGCGAGGGCGACGTATTGCGCTTCGAAATAAAGTCGGCCGACCGCAACGACTTCCTGAAAAAACCGCGCCTGCACTAGCCGGCCGCAATTTTCGCCGTTCCCGCCAGCCACTACTACCCACCACAAGCGAGCACCACCATGCATGATCTGATCATTCGGCAGGGAAACGTCATCGATGGAAACGGTTCGAATGCCCGGATCGCCGATATAGCGGTCGACAATGGAGTGGTGACCGCAGTTGAAAACGGCCTTGGCACGGCACGGCGAGAGGTCAACGCCGAAGGATTGCTGGTCACCCCCGGGTTCGTTGACGTGCACACCCACTACGACGGCCAGGCGACCTGGGACCCTTATCTCACCCCATCGTCCTGGCATGGCGTGACAACGGCGATTTTCGGCAACTGCGGCGTGGGTTTTGCGCCGGTAAGGCCGGGCGCATCACCTTTCCTGATCAACCTGATGGAAGGTGTGGAAGACATTCCGGAAAGCGTACTGGCCGAAGGGGTGAAATTCGACTGGGAGTCTTTTCCGCAGTTTCTCGATGTGCTCGACAAGGCCCCGAAGGCGATCGATATCGGAGCGCAGGTCCCGCACGCGCCGCTGCGTTTTTATGTCATGGGGGAGCGCGGCGCGGACCATACCAGCATCCCGAGTGACGACGAGATCGCCCGGATGGGCGATTTGCTCGAGCAGTCGTTGAGTGCCGGAGCGCTCGGGTTCACCACTTCGAGAACAACCAAGCACCTGACGCGCGACGGACGCAACACGCCCAGCCTGTCCGCGGGCGAGGCCGAACTGAGAGGCATGGCACTGGCCATGAAGCGCGCTGGCAGGGGTGTGCTGGAAGTGAACTCCGACTTCGGGCCCGGCGAGTTCGAAATTCTCCGGATGGCAACGCAGCTGTCGGGTCGCCCACTGTCACTGCTCCTGTTGCAGGTCAATAACGCTCCGGAGTTGTGGCGCCGGACGCGGGCACAAGTACACGCTGCGCGCGCCGAGGGGCTAAACGTCAACGCCCAGGTGGGATGCCGGCCCATCGTGATCATGATGGGCCTTGAAACCACGATCAATCCTTTCTCCACCCATCCCGCCTGGACCGGCATGGCGCATCTTTCACCGGTGCAACGATACGAACGTCTCAGGAACGATTCCGAGTTGCGCCGCGCACTGGTGACCGATATTCCGAACGATGAGCACACGCTCAGGGTGCAGCAGTGGATGCCCCGAACCTACATCGTCGACGAGCAGTTCGACTATGAACCGCCGCCGGAGCTCAGTATCGGCGCCCTGGCTGCCAGAGCGGGCCGCAACGTATGGGAAGTCGCCCTGGAAGCCATGATGTCAAATGGCGGTAAACGGTTGCTCGCGCACACATTCGAAAACTACTCGGAAGGCAATCTTGAAGTCGTACGTGAAATGCTGCTCGATGACGCCACGATCATGGGGCTCGGCGATGGCGGCGCCCATGTTTGCACCGTCTGTGACGAAGGCGCACCGACTTATCTTCTTGCTCACTGGGGACGGGACCGGAAACGCGGCGAACGGCTGCCGCTGGAGTTGCTGGTCAAGAAGCACACGCGAGACAGTGCACTGGGTTACGGATTGAGCGACCGGGGCTTGCTTGCCCCCGGCTACCGTGCGGATATCAATGTCATCGATTTTGACCGCTTGCGCTTGCGCGAAGCCGAGGTGGTTTACGATTTGCCCGCGGGGGGCAAACGGCTGATGCAGCGAGCTGACGGGTACCGGCATACGTTCGTCGCAGGAACCGAAATCGTTCGTGATGACGAGCACACTGGCGCACTGCCCGGCCGCTTGCTCAGGTAAGTCCTCGCGCGGGCAAACAAGGATTGCGGCCGCGCGCTTGCGCGCCACGCATCAGACGGTTCGCCTCCCGACGGAAGGGGGCAAATTCGCGGTCCGGTTTCACTGACGCCGTCACGAGTCGCGCTCGACCGGGAACGCCGCGTCGTCCGACCAGGGCACAGCGGTTACCGGCCCGAAACACGGCACCAGGCTGATTTATCTCGCGCACTCGCGGCGGGAACAGCAGCCGGTAAGACGATATTCCATTTTCTCTTACGTCCCGACTGACGGTGTACCGCAGTCGCAGCCCGTCGGCCTCTGTAGGCGATACATCGCGTCGCGCAAACCCGAAAAGCCGGCTACCACTCCTCTGGTTTTCCAGGCGAAACGGCGCCACTGCGGCATGTTTTCTGCTTTTTACCCGAACCATCGAGTCTGCCGCCGAGCGCCACAAGAGCCACGCATGAAACAACATATCGAATCCCTCCCAGATCCGGTCATGATGATTTCCGTAGACGGCGCGATCGTCGCTGCGAACTCATTAATGCAGAACTTGCTCCACTACACCGCCGACGAGTTGCTGGAGAAAAAAGCGGAAGACCTTGCACCGGTGGACTCGCGCGCCGACTACGCGCTCTGGTGGGATCGTTTGATGAAAGCGGCAAACGGGGAAAGTGCTTCCGGCGTCAATCATCTGCACGATATGCGGGCGTTGACCAAGGAGGGCAGGGAGATCGCACTCGACGTCAGTCTGAAGCGCTTTGATTCCGAAGAGACCGGTCCGTGTTTGATCGCTTCGTTTCGCGACGCGGCCAAGGGCAAACAGGGCGCCGGGCAAACAGACGCAAACAAACCCGCCGATCCGCTGAAAAATCTTCCAGACCAGGAGCAGTTTCTCGAATCACTGCAAGCCGCGGTAACGAACGCTCAGGCCGAAGGCCGTTTCGTCGCAGTGTTGACGATCAACAGCGGCCAGTTCCGGAGCATTGTCGATACGCTGGGGCGCGAAGCCGGCGATGAGTATCTTCGCGAGATCGTCACGCGTATCGCGCGCATCAGCCGTAAACAGGACACGATGGCCCGACTTTCCGGTGATGAATTTGCCGTAATGATCGACAGTCTCGGAGACCCCGACATCATCAGCAAGCTCGCGGCAAGAATCCAGTCGTTTCTGAGTGCGCCAGCGTACATCGGCGAACACAGCTTCGCTCCGCGGCCCAACATCGGCGTCAGCGTCTTCCCGACCGATTCCGTGGATCCGGCAACCTTGCTGCGTAATTCCGACCTCGCCATGCACAACGCAAAGAAGGCGACCAGCGGCGGAATCTGTTTCTTTTCCGATGAAATGGGAGCGCGGGCGAAGCAACGCCTGACGCTCGAAAGCGACCTCCGGTCCGCCATTTTCAAAGACGAGTTCGCGGTTCATTTCCAGCCGTTTTTCGAACTGGAGTCCGGCGAACTATACGGCGTCGAAAGCTTCCTGCGCTGGGAACATCCGAAACTCGGAACAATCGAGTTGCACGACTTCATGCAGATCGCCGACGAAACCGGCATGGCCGCTCCGCTGGGCGAGACCGCACTCTGGCTGACCTTCGAGGCGATTCGCAAGTGGAAAGCGATGGGGCATTGGCCAATGCGCGTAGTACATGGTCTTTCGCCCCAGCAACTCGCTCGCCCGGAGTCCTTGTTACGGCAATTGCGCGGGCTGTTGCTTGATTCCAAGATCGATCCACAGCATGTGCAGTTCTGCATCCACGAAACAGCCATGCCCATTTCGGAGGAGCAGATTACCGCCCTGCTCGAGATATCGGAAATGGGATTCAAGGTCTGCATCGACGAATTCGGCATCGGCGCCTCGGCGCTTTCCTATCTGTTCGACCTGCCGGTGCACACCATCAAACTTGCGCCGGGGATGCTTGCCGAGGCGATCGAAGACGAGCATTGCAAGGCGGTGCTCTCGGCAGCTGTTCAGATGGCTCGCACTCTGAACATTGAAGTAATTGCTGTCGATATCGCGTCGGACACACATCTGGACACAGCCAGAAAAATCGGCTGCGATGCCGGCCAGGGCGACTGGAAATGCCCGAGCATGAGTTTCGACAAACTGTGCAACGCACTGTTTACGGGACATCGCCCGCAAAAGGGCAAAAACGCCGCGCGCGAATTGGCCGAACGCTAGGAATCGATGTCCGGCACATTCAACTGACGCCGGCCATTTTTCTTGCGACGGTGGCCGGCCCGGATTGCAGCCCCGCCTCAGCCTTCCGCTCGCTCGCCTGCTCGCACCGCGTGGCTCGGCCGGTCCCGGGATTCAATTCCGATGCTGGCAACAGTTGGCGCCGGACCACAGCGCACCGGTCCGGACAAAAGGCGCGAGCTGACACGGATCCGCATGCCGCAGAACCCGGTTGCGTGCCCGGAGAGGTCGCCGAGCATGAATTGCACGTGATTGATTTTACTTGTGGTTCTGTCAATCACACCCCCTCAAGCACTGGCTTCCAACGAAGAATGACATAGCTCGTCGCAAACCCCCGCTTTGAGGCTTACCTGCCATCGATGGTCAGAAAACAGCCTGACGGCCGGGAATCGCACGCAGGCGCTGGTGGAACGCTTGCCGGCAGCGATCAGTCGCCATGACATACCCGTGACCTGCTTCGCTCAGCACCACCATACTCAACCCTAACTCGCTGAAATTTCGCGAATAACACGGATGATGATCCGCTCCGGAGCAGGACCAGCGGGCGGCGCGATTGGCACCCCGGCTTATCCCTGCCCGTCACCATCAGGGCCGCTTGCCCCAAACTTCGCGCGGACACACGGTAGCGGGTGGCGGTGTGACTAGCACGGACTTTGCTCTTACGAAGGATGAAACATCCTTATCACTCCCGAATTGAACCAACGATAACCGCCGGCAACGTCCACGCGGGCACATGGAGCCTTGCCAGACGGCGCTGCGCCAGGAAAAGCGAGATCGTAAATGGAAGTCAGCCACAACATGGGATTCTGGGCCTTGATCGGCAATGCCAGTTTCCTGGTTCAACTTGTCATGGCCATACTCCTCGGCATGTCGATCATGTCGTGGTGGTACATCTTTCGGAAAATGTTCTCGTTTCGCGAGACGGTGCAACAGGCCGATGCATTCGAAGCCGGATTTGTGGAAAGCGCCAGCCTGCCCACGCTCTATGAAAACGAGGTCAAATCACGGCATCGCAGTGCCAGCCTCGGCCGCATTTTCGTGGCAGGCTTTCGCGAAGCGAGCAAGCTGCGAAAACAAATGGCGAGCGGAACGCTCAGCGGGACGCAGCTGGAAGGGGCACGCCGCGCGATGCGCGCCGCCTATCAGCGAGAGATGGACCGACTGGAGAGCAAGCTCTCTTTCCTCGCGACAGTAGGATCGGTTAGTCCCTATATCGGTCTGTTCGGCACCGTATGGGGCATCATGAATTCTTTCCGCGGCCTGGCTAACGTTGGTCAGGCTACGCTGGCGAGCGTCGCTCCCGGCATTGCTGAAGCACTGATTGCAACCGCAATGGGTCTGTTTGCGGCAATACCGGCAGTCATCGGTTTCAATCACTTTGTTCGCAATCTTGAGCGCTTGTCCACGCGCTTCGACAGTTTCATGGAAGAACTGTCAAACAGGTTGCAAGGCGAACCCGACACCGGCGAGGAAGCGTAGTGGCGATTCGCCGCCGACCCCGGCTGGTAAGCCAGATCAACGTCGTTCCCTACATCGACGTGATGCTTGTTCTGCTGGTGATTTTCATGGTCACGGCACCGATGATTACACCCGGAATCGTCAACCTGCCATCCGTTGGAAACGTGGACAGCCCGCCTGCCGAACCAATCGAGGTGCAAATCGCAGCCAATGGTTCGATCTCGGTCATTGACCACGACATATCGGGCCACGCCCGCCCGGTGAGCCGCGCGGAACTGGCCGAAGTCATACGCGCCAAACAAGAGAACAAACCGCAACAGGCAGTCATCATTACTGCAGACAAGGAAATCAAGTATGACCTTGTCCTGAAGACAATGGACATGCTGATACGTAACCGCGTTGAAAATGTCGGACTGCTGGCGTTGCCCAGCTCCTGAGTCAAACGGTGAAATTTCAGATTACGCCCCGCAATGAGCACTACCGCGTTTGACACCTGCCGCTGGATCGACGATGAGCCCAAGCCGCTCGCCGCTGGCATACTCACCATCGCGGTGCATGCGGCGTTCGCCGCTATCCTGCTGCTGAACATGAGCTGGCAGCAAAAGATTCAACCGCATGCGTCCGTCAAGCTGTGGGAGTCGATGCCCGTAAGCGAAAAAAAAACCACCGCGCGAAAAACACCCAAGCCGGCTCCGGCGCCAGCCAAAGTCGAGCCGGTCAGCGAACCCGCTCCGGCACGCGAGTCGAAACCGGTGAACAAGCCGCCCCAACCCGCCCCGCCACGCCCGGCGCTCGAACCGGTGCCAGAACCCGTCGCCGCGTTTGTGCCGGAACCGGTGAGCGCTAAAGTGACGCCGACGCCGGCACCACCGCAACCAAAACTTGATGTCGCGCTCGAATCCGCACCTGCGCCGATTTCGGCGCCACCGAGAGCTGATCTGGCAGCACCCGCCCGCGAACGAAAATTCGAGCAAACGGCGCCCGAGCCGCCGGGCCGTGTCATTGCGCAGCCATCACCGTCGCTGCCAACCGCCGCGCTCGCAGAGCAGCCTGCGCCCCGCCCGGAGGTGGACATCGAAGAATTGAAACGGCAGCGCGCCCTCGCGCTTGCGCAGTTGCTGCGAGAGGAGGAAAGCGCCCGTCTTGATGACACGCTCGATCAGGAGCGACAGGCAAGAATTGCCGAGCAGAGAAAACGTCTCGAAGAACGTGAACGCAAGCTGGCGAAAGAGCTGGAGGAAATCCGCGTCGCCGCGCAACAGCGTCACGACGAGCGGGAAACACAAGCAGCCACGGAAGCCGCAGCCCGGCAGTTGACCGACGATTACCGCGCCCGCATCAGCGCAAAGATCCGCCAACGCGTCATTTTGCCGCCCGACCTGCGCGGCAATCCCGAAGCAAACTATGAAGTGTCTCTTCTTTCCGACGGAACTGTGACCCAGGTCCGGTTATTGCAATCAAGTGGGGTAGCAACATACGACGCGGCAGTGGAGCGAGCCATTCTCGCTGCACAGCCATTGCCGGTTCCCCCGGAACCAGGCCTGTTCCAGGCGAATTTCAGAAACCTTCTATTGAGTTTTCGGCCCAAAGAGTGACTCTCATGAAACGCGATATCCGCAGCCTGATCGCCTTGTGCGCACTCATTGTCGCCGGTTTGCCGGGGGTAGCGAGCGGCCAGGTCAGCGTTGAAGTCGTTGGCGGAGAAGGCAGCCGCATTCCAATCGCCGTACTGTCCTTCCACGGTGACGAGCAGGAGCAGGAAGAACACCGCATCGGCCAGATTATTGCCGCGGACCTGATGCGCAGCAGCGCGCTGAGAGTGGTCGAAGCCTCGGGACTGGGGGCCGGCGTCGATGACACGGTCGACCACGAGTATTTCGCCTCGACAGGCACCGCCATGGTGGTCGTCGGAAAAGTATCGAGAAACGGCGAGGAATTCGTCGCCCGTTACGCCCTTGTCGATATCGCCCGTCGGGAACGCGTCATCGAGGAAACAATGACCGAACCACGGTCTACTGTCAGATTCCTCGGGCACCGCATTGCCGACCGGGTCCACGAGCAGCTGACCGGCTATCCCGGCGCCTATGCGACACGCATATGCTACGTCTCGCGCGAGGGACACAAGTCGGAGATCCTGATTGCCGACGCCGACGGCTACAACCGGCAGGTGCTCTACAAAACCGATGCACCCATCATGTCTCCTCAATGGTCTCCTGACGGAACGCAACTTGCCTACGTCTCGTTCGAACGCCAAAGACCAAGAATCTATGTGCACGACATCACCGAAGGCACACGCAAAGTCGTCTCGAAGTTCCGCGGCACTAATTCTGCGCCTGCCTGGTCTCCTGACGGCAAACAACTTGCTGTCACCCTGTCCAAGGACGGCGGTTCGCAAATCTACGTGATCGACGCCAACGGTGGCAATCCGAAGCGGCTCAGCGACAGCCGTTCACGGGATACCGAGCCCAACTTTTCTCCGGACGGCCGCCACATTTTGTTCACGTCGGATCGCGGCGGAAGCCCGCAGATCTATCGTCTCGCCGTCGATGGTTCGGGCCGCCCCGAGCGCCTGACATTCGATGGGCGCTACAACACGTCCCCGAAGTACGCTATCGATGGCGAGTGGTTCGCCTATGTGCGTATGGAGGATGGCCGCTTCAGCATCGCGGCACAGAATATTGGCAACGGCGAGGTGAGATACCTGACGTCCGGGCAGGATGACCGATCTCCTGCGTTCGCTCCCAATGGCAAAGCAATCCTGTACGCAACCGAAGTCAAAGGACGCGGCGCTCTGGCGGCAATTTCCATCGATGGCAGCACACGATGGGGAATTTCCACCTATGCGCATGACATTCGGGGAGTTGCCTGGGGACCTTATGAATCGTACCGAGTGGAGGTAGCACGATGAAACGTCTATTAATTCTGAGTCTCGTCATTGTTCTGACGGGCTGTTCGGCTCTGGGCAGCCGGAGTTCACAGAGCGAAGCGGAGCGTGCCGCGCAAGAGGCCGCCGCGCAGGAAGCTGCAAGGCAGGAAGCCGCCGCGCAGGAGGCCGCACGCCAGGAGGCCGCACGCCAGGAAGCCGCACGCCAGGAGGCTGCAAGGCAAGAGGCTGCACGACAGGAAGCGGCTCGCCTCGAGGAAGCGCGCAAACAGGAGGAAGCCCGGATTGAAGAGGAGCGGCGGCTCGAAGAGGAGCGAATGGCGGAAGAACAGCGACGCTGGGAAGAAATGCGCAAACAAGAGGAAGCCAGGCTCGAGGAACAACGTCGCCAGGCAGAGGCACGCCGGCAGGAGGAACTCAGGCAGATCGAGGAGTTACGCAGGCAGCGCATGGAAGATGACGACGATACCAGCCTGGTAGGCATGGTGACAGAGGAACAGCTGCGCAAGGCGAACCCGCTGCTGCTTGAGCAATCGATCTACTTTGATTTCGACAGGTATCAGATCAAGGCTGAGTACGCGCCGATTATCGCCGCTCACGCGCGTTTTCTGATTGCGCATCCGACAGTGAAGATTTTCGTGCAAGGCAACTGTGATGACCGCGGCAGCCCGGAGTACAACATCGCACTTGGACAACGTCGCGCCGATGCGGTGCAACGCGCGTTGCTGGCTTTGGGTGTTCCGAAACGCCAGGTCGAAGCAGTGAGTTACGGCGCGGAGCGGCCGCTCGCCTACGGCGCGAACGAGGAAAGCTGGGCACGCAACCGGCGCGCTGACATCGCCTACCCGATGTTCAAGAACTGAGAGCAGTCCGTGATCGTGCCCGGCGAAGCAGGCTTGTTGTTGCCGGCGCGCTCGGGCCGTTCGAACCGAAGCCACGCGCAAGCAGACAGATGAATTCGATCCACACCCGCCTGAGGCCCCTCCCGGGAGCGTTCATCCTGCTGCTCGCCAGCCTGGTGGCCATTCCCTGCGCGGCCAATGACGAAGCGCCGGCAGCAATGGATAGCGTCGCCTATCAACTGATACAGCTACTCAATCTGAACGAAGAGCTGAGGTCGGAGATGGCCGGATTGCGGGGCCAGGTCGAGGAACTTGTCGCAGGTGCTCAACGCGCACGGGAAAGTCAGTTGAAAATCGCAACGGACCTTGATACCCGCCTGAGAAAAATTGAAACCAAACCGGACGTCGATACCAGCGAAGACAAAGCGAAAATTGTCGAGCTGGAAAGCAGGCTGCAGCAACTCGAAGAAGCGCTCGCTGCTATGCATGATCTCGTCGTTTCGGCGGCTCAGGCGCCAGCAGCAAAGAGCGCGTCAGAGACGATCTACGAATCCGCTCTCGAGAAGTACAAGGCGGGCGACTACAGCGCGGCAATCCTCGAACTGCAGGCATTCTTGCAGCTGTATGGCGACAGCCCCATGTCTCCCGGTGCGCGTTACTGGCTGGCAGAAGCACTGCTGCGCCAGGGTGAATATCAGAGCGCGATCGAGACCGCCGAAACACTTCTGCGCGACTATCCCGATGGCGACAAAACGCCCGATACGATGTTTTTGCTCGGCAAAGCGCATCTGGAAACGGGCGATGCCGCCGGCGCCCGAAGCGCCTGGGAAGACCTCGTCGCCGCCTACCCGGACAGCAAACCCGCCGTCAAAGTAGCCCGCTTGCTGGAACAACTCCCCTGACCTGAAACCCGCTGGCCGCTGCACGCGTTCCCGGACCGGCGTGGCCTGGTCTGATAGCCTGGGCGCCCGGATTGGTCCAGGGCCTGGTGTCCCCGACTACGGTTTGTAGACGTCAGTGGCAAAAACCATGGCGATCTCATCGCTGCGGTTCTCAACCCAGTGGACGGTATTCCTGTCTTCGACGAGCCTGTCACCCTGCTTGCGCTGGAAGACACCTTTGCCTTCGACGTGTTCGGTCACAGTGCCTTTGAGAACGTGCGCAATGCCCGGCCGACCATTGTGGCTGTGCAATGGCACCGCACCGCCAGGTTCAAACGTGATGATCCGCACGCGCAACTGCCGGCCGTCAAGGCCGTCAAGTTCCGGTCCTAGCTCCAGTGTGCTTGCGGAGCCCACACTGACACCGCGCGGTTCCTGCGGCGCCTTGCTTTCTCCAACAACGACGCCCGCCTCAAATACGAGACCGATCAATACCCCCGCGCATGCTCCCAGAACCCATTTACTCTTGGTCATTGTGTCTCCTTGCGAGCCCTTCATGACGAACTGGTTTTGAACGATTCTCTGCGGAAGCCGGGCCTCAGTCGGGTTCCCACTTGCTTACTTTTTCCTTCAGCAGACTTGCGAGGGCGTCGCGAACCTCGATCTCGGATGGCACGGTACCCCAAAGCACTGCCGAACGAACGGAAGCCCAGTAGATACGCTGAGTTTCAACGTCTGTTACACGCCGTTGCAACTGCACCTCGGCGAGATACAAAAACCAGCTCTTCGGCCCAACGTGCTTCGACGCTATCCGAATGAACAAACGGTGCTTGCCTCCCTGATCGATATCCGGAACTTCGGCGACTTTGCCTTCCAGATTCTGTCTCGCAAACTCCAGAACACGGTCTTTTTTCAGCAAAGGTCCTTCAACCTGTGCGTCTATCGTGACCGCTTGCGCAATCGATGCTGACAGAAACGCACCTGCCAGGCATGCCCGTAACACGTGTTTCATGGTTTTCTCCATCAAAAGAATTAGGGGGCATTCACATTGATCTTGACGTTTCTCAGCCATCAGCGACTGAATGCCATGCCGGGTCATTCCTACCGATAGAACATGTGGCGGCCGATCCTCGCCACCGGCTCCTTGCCCTGCGACCAACTTGGCTGGATGTGCGTGGCATGAAAATGAACGGCACCCTGGAGAGTCTGCGTTCGGCGGCCGTGGAAAGCCGCATCCGCAACCGACTTTGCGACCGCCCATTCGCGCCCCCGCGGTTCCTCGACCATGTCGAACTCCGTCCATGAGAAAGCGCTGACATGGCGCTTGCGGATATAATCCCATCGCTGCTGGTACACCACCTCGCAGACAGTCTCCGGATAACGCGGATCGAGCACCCGGTTCATCGTCACTTCCGCGACACCGAATTGCCCTTCCAACGGCTCACCGCGCGCTTCGTAATATACATTCTTCGCGAGGCACGTCAGTTCCCGTTGTTTTGTGTCGCCCTCGACCACCGCGTGCATCAGCATCGTGAACAGCGCCACAACGAGCACCGAACAACCGGCGAACAGCCAGGGCAAGCGCTTGCTCGTGTGCCAGTAGTACAGCAGGTCGCCCCACCATCGCGCAATCACCGGCACACCGCGCGAGCAAGGATTTATGCGTGAACGTTTGAATGCCACTCTTTACCTATAGCGTGATCAGCTCATGGCATGTCCGCGCGGCCGCCAACGCCGCCTGCCGACAGGCCAGCGAGCACTAACGCCCCTTGAACCGGGGCTTGCGTTTTTCCATGAACGCGCGCCTGCCCTCGACATAGTCTTCGCTGCGCATGCACGCCGTAATCGCGGATTCCGCGGCCGAAAAATCACCGCGCGGTGCGATGAGCGCTTCAAACGCGACCTTTGATGCGGCAACTGTCAGTGGCGCATTGGCTGCAATCCTGCCTGCCATTTCTTCCACGAACGCGTCGAGCACGTCGTCAGCCATCACCCGGTTGACCAACCCCATTGCCAGCGCTTCCCTGGCGTCATAGAGGCGTGCGGTGAACATGATCTCGCGCGCGGCCGCATGGCCAACCGTGGCCACCAGCCTGCCGTTTCCGTGCACACCGTAACCCAGGCCCAGCCGTGCCGCCGGAATCGCGAAGCGCGCGCTCTCGCCCGCATAGCGCAGGTCGCACGATAGCGCAGTCGCCAGCCCCCCGCCGACACAGAATCCGTGGATCAGCGCGATCACCGGCTTGGGAGAGGCCTCAATCGCGGTATGCGCGGCCGTCACCGCCGCTTCATACGCACTGACTTCTTCATCACTGGAACGCTTCGTCTCGAACTCGGAGATGTCGGCGCCCGCGGCGAACGCCGTTTCACCTTCGCCGCGCAGAACGATACAGCGCACGCCGGACTCACTGACAAATTTGTCAATTGCTTTCGGAATCGCGCGCCACATTTCCGCATTGATCGCGTTACGCCGCGCCGTGTTGTCGAATACCATGCGGCCTATTGCGCCGTCCTGTTCGACCCGTAGTTTCCCGTCACTCATCGGTCCACCTCAAATTACCTTGTCGGAGCGCAGTGCGGCGATTTCCCGTTCGTCGTATCCGAGTTCACGGAGAATCTCCTCGTTATGTTCGCCTGCCGGGCCGATCGCGCGCTTCATCTGCGCTGGCGTGCGCGACAGCCGCATCGCCGGTCCGACCAGCTTGAATTCCCCCGCTCCACCCCTCGGGACCGAAGTCGCCAACCCCAGGTGTTTGACTTGCGGATCGTCGAACACCTCATTCATCTTGTAAATGGGACCACTGGGCACGCCTGCACCGTTGAGCAACTCGATCAACTCGGCGGACGTGAACCGCTTCGATTGCTCGGCAATGGCCTCGCTGAGCGCAACGCGATTTTGCGAACGCAGGTCTGCCGTGGCGTAATCGGCGTGATCCGCGAGTTCCGGAATACCCAGCGCGTTGCACATGCGCGCATAGATGATGTCACCGGCAGCGGCAATATTCACGAAACCGTCCGAGGTCGGATAAACACTGGTAGGCATCGAAGTTGGATGATCGTTCCCGGCCTGCTCCGGAATCTCACCCTCAACCAGCCAGCGCGCAGCCTGAAAATCCATCATGGTTACCATCGCCGACAACAGTGAACTTTGCACCCACTGTCCTTTGCCCGACACGCTACGCTCCTGCAAAGCAATGAGGATGCCGATTGCAGCGAACAATCCCGCGCTCAGATCGGCAACCGGGATTCCGGCCCGCACCGGACCTTGACCGGGAAGGCCGGTTACCCACATCAGTCCGCCCATACCCTGTGCTACCTGATCGAATCCGGCCCGGTCGCGGTACGGTCCGTCCTCACCAAATCCGGAAATACTGGCGTAAATCAGGCGCGGATTGTCCTTTGACAAGGTCTCGTAATCGATACCCAGTTTGTGTTTGACCGACGGCCGGTAATTCTCAACGACAACGTCGGCCGTTTTCACGAGTCGTTTGAATACCTCGATACCACGTTCGCTCTTCAGATTCAGCGTGATCGCCCGTTTGTTGCGTTGCAGGTTCTGGAAATCCGAACCTTCCCGGGGGCCAAAACCCTCATCGGCAGCCACACTGGGCATTTCGATCTTGATGACGTCGGCCCCCCAGTCGGCAAACTGCTTGACACAGGTCGGGCCGGCGCGCACTCGCGTCAGGTCGATAACGCGCAGGTGAGAAAGTGCCTCTTTCATCGCCGTTCAGGAATGCCCGATCTCGCGAGCCGTCCAACGCCCCGCCTCGACCGTGTGAAAGAAATCCTCCAAAACGCGATTGAACAGGGCCGGCTCTTCGATATTGAGCACGTGGCCACTCTTGGGTAGTACCGCGAGCCCACAGGATGCGATTGCGCGCTTCATCATGATCGACGGTTCCAGCGTTGCATCGTCCTCGTCACCTGCAACCACCAACAGCGGCGCGGTAATTCCGGCCATGTCCTTTTGCAGGCTGTAGAGTGACGGACGTTTCCCCTGGTAGTTTTCCATCGTGTTGGCGGAACCCTCCGCCGAATGTTCACTGAAAAAACGGATGAAGTCGTCGAAACCACGGGGATCTTTGTCCCGAAGTTGCATGCGCGTCGGCCCGTGGCCATAAGTCGCTGCGACATGCGCCATGCCCTTTTCCCGGATGGTCTGCGCCAGAGACGCCGCCTCGCGCTGGAAACTTTCATACTGGTCGGGATGCGCGCCGTATCCGCATCCCGCCACGACCAGCGACAAAGCCCGGTGCGAGAACGCCATGCCGAAGTGCAAGGTCGCGAATGCGCCCATCGACAGACCAACGATATGCGCGCGCTCGATGCCGAGGCCGTCGAGCACTGAAAGAATGTCATCGCGGGCACGCTGCTGCGAATATGCCGCTGCTTCGGAAGGCACAGCGGATGGCGGGTAGCCACGTGCGTTGTATGTGATACAACGGTAACGCCGCGAGAAATGCCGAACCTGTGGCTCCCAACTGCGGCAATCACCGGCAAATTCATGGGCAAAGACAATGGGCGTTCCCGCCCCCGTGTCTTCGTAATACAGCTCTACGCCATCATCGGTCTTCACATGCCCCATCACGTCATCCCGGCTCATTTAAACTGCTGTTTCATCCGCCTAGACTAACGAAATCCATGACCGAAAGAAACCGGCCCGCGCGAACCGAGCCAGAAAACCGGTATGGTTCACGATTGCGCTGCCGGCACCGGCAGCGGATTGTAGCGGCAGCCGAGACAACGAAGGGGAATATCAATGAATCTCGAGAACGCAGTCTGCATAGTGACAGGCGCGGGCACCGGCACGGGCGCGGCCTGCGCGAGACAGCTCGCGGCAAAGGGGTGCCGCGTACTGGTCAACTACAGCCGCAGCGAGCAGGATGCGCTGGAAGTCGTCGAGCAGTGCAATGCCAAAGCAGGAGAGGCGATCGCGGTAAAAGCGGACGTGTCGAAAGATGCCGAGTGCCGCGAACTCGCCCAGGCTGCGATCGACAAGTGGGGTCGAATCGACGCGCTCGTCAACAACGCCGGGATTACCAAATTCGCCCCCGCCCGCGACCTGGACGCCCTGAGTGCTGAGGACTTCCAGAATATTTACGCAGTGAACGTAATCGGCCCGTACCAGATGATACGCGCCTGCGCGCCCGCGATGCGCGCCACAGGAAACGGCGCGATCGTCAATATTTCATCGCTTTCCGGCGTCAGAGGTGTTGGCTCATCGACCGCCTACATCGCCTCCAAAGGCGCCCTCAACGCCATGACATTGGCTTTGGCGCGAGCACTGGCACCGGAGGTCCGGGTCAATGCGGTTTGCCCCGGACTGATTGACACACGCTGGCATTCAGCACGTTTTAACGCGGAGGATTACGCCAGCTTCAAGGCCGGCTACGCCAGAACGGTGCCCCTGGAGAAACCGGCTACGGCTGACGACGTCGCCGAGGTCGCGGTTTGGCTGATCGAGGGTGCTGCGCTGGTCACGGGCGAGACCATTCTGGTCGATGGCGGCTTTCACCTCGGCAAGGGCTGAGCGTTTAACACTCGCAGAACGCGACGCCACCAGATTGGCGGAGTTCACAAAGATCGGGCCGGTTGCACGCGAACCGGCTCCATAACCGGAGGTTTGGCAGCATGACCAGAATTGCAGTACTCGATGACTGGCAGGGCGTGGCGAAGCAGAGCGCGGACTGGAGCATGCTGACCAAACGCGCCGATGTCGTGTTCTTTGACAAGCCTTTTGAAGATCAGGAACAGATGATCCTTCGGCTGCTGGATTTCGACATCATCATCGCCATGCGGGAGCGAAGCCCCTTCCCCGCAACGACCATCGAGCGGCTGACGAACCTGAAGATGATCGCGCTCACTGGCGCGCGGACGTGGACCATGGATATCAACGCCTGCACAAGAAGAAATATTCCCGTTTGTCATACCGGAGGCACGCTGGCGGGCGCAGCGACCGCGGAGCTGGCGCTCGGTTTGTTGCTCTCGGCCGCTCGTCACATACCATCCGCAGATGTCTCGATGCGCGAAGGCCGGTTTCAGCAGGCAGTGGCGGCCGGCGGCGTGCTCGAGGGCAAAACCCTCGGAGTGATGGGTCTCGGAAAGATCGGAGGGCGCATGGCGCGTTATGGCTCGGCGCTGGGCATGCGGGTGCTGGGATGGAGCCGGAACCTGACCGATGAGTCCGCACGGGCATCGGGGGCGCAACGCGTGGACAAGGACACGCTGCTGGCCGAATCCGACGCGATCTCGTTGCACCTGGTCCTGAGCGAGGAATCCCGCGGCATCATCGGCGCGGATGAACTCGCAAGAATGAAGGACAACGCCATTCTGGTGAACACGTCGCGGGGGCCGCTGATCGACGAAACGGCGTTGCTGAAGAATTTGCGCAATGGCAGGCTTGTCGCCGCGCTCGACGTGTACGACCACGAACCGCTACCCGCCGGCCATCCGCTGCGCAAGCTGCCAAATACCGTTCTCACGCCGCACCAGGGCTACGCGACACGGGAGATCTATGAACAGTTCTATCAGGAATCGATCGAAAACGTGCTCGCCTATCTAGACGGTAAACCCGGCCGCATGCTCAACCCCGAAGCATGGCAGAGCCCGCCTGCCGCCTGAACCTGCCGGGTCCGCCGCAAGCCGGGCCACCGGGACTGATGGCACGGACCGGCAAGAGTCAGAACGATGCGGATTCAGGCACTGCGATCCGCTTCATTACCGGATCAGTCCAGATCGTTCGGATCGTCTGACCAGCGGCGCAGCGGTCCGTCGTATTCGTCCTCGAAAGTAAACTCCGACTCGAAATCATCGATATCGTCGTCGTATCTTTCAAGCTCCTGAAGCAGCGCCTGCAACCGCAACTCGGCCGCCGATTCCGGATCAGCCTGCTCCTTGAGCTGACCCACGATGTGGGCGGCCTGAGTGTAGTCGCGCTTGTTGCGGATCGGACGCGCCGAGCCGTTACTGTGCTGATGCCCGTTCTTGCGGGCTTTCTTGCTTCCGTTCAGGTTTCGCTGTGGCATTTTTGCCTCCCTTCTCATGCGCCGAAACACGGTTCGTGAATCGGCACCATTTCCGAACTCCACCAAACCAGAAGGCAAGATTCGCTCCCGTTTTCCAGCCTTTCTGACGCGGCGCAATACATCGCACCGACATTGAAAAAATACATCGTCATTACAGCGAGATGTGTGTGCCTTGCGATCAACCGGCTTGTTGCGACGCGACATCGCGACAACCGGAAAACGCGTTGGCCGCAGTGACCCACGAAACTTTCTGCCATCCGGTTACGGGTATCATCGCAACACGACTGGCGATCTGCTCCGGGCAAGCCAGAAACAACAACTTTATCAGGGAGGGGCTAATGGCCACTGCATCACTCGGTTTCGTTGGCGTCGGCAAGATGGGGGGGCCGATGACAACACGGCTCCTCAATGCAGGGCACAAAGTCTGTGTGTTCGATGCGAGTCGCGACGCGATGGCGGCAATGGAAGCACTGGGCGCGCAAGGCGCGGCCTCGGCCGCGGAAGTCGCTTCGGTTGCCGAAACCATTTTTGTCAGCCTGCCCAATCCGCAGATCGTGGAAAACGTCGTCCTCGGTTCAGGCGGCGTCCTGGAAGGCCCGGCAGTCAAACGCGTTGTCGATTTCTCGACTATCGGGCCGCGTACCGCGAAACGTGTCGCGGATGCTCTGTCGAGCAAGAAGATCAACTATGTTGACGCTCCCGTCAGCGGCGGGGTGAAAGGTGCGCGTGAAGGCACGCTGGCGATAATGGTTGCATGCCCGAAAGACGTATTCCTGGAATCGCAGGAACTCCTGGGCACCTTTGGCAAGGTCTTCCATCTTGGTGAAATCCCGGGACAAGCCCAAACAATGAAGCTCGCCAATAACCTGCTCGCCGGTGCCGCGATCGCCCTCACGTCGGAAGCGATGGTCATGGGTGTGAAAGCGGGCCTCGACCCGAAAACCATGCTGGACGTGCTCAACACCAGCACGGGCCGCAACAGCGCGACACAGGACAAGTTCCCTCGTTCAGTACTGCCCGGCACTTTCGATTTCGGATTTACCACCGGGCTTTCCTACAAGGATGTCAGTCTGTGCATCGATGAAGCCGAAGCGCTTGGCGTGCCGATGGTGGTCGGGTCAACCGTACGCCAGATGCTGGCTGTTACGAAAGCGATGTACGGCGCTGATTCCGACTTCACATCGATGTGCCGCGTGATCGAGTCGTGGGCCGGCGTCGAAGTACGCGGCTGATGCAACGCGGCAACGCGCTCAATCGGGAGACCAGCCAATGAATTCAGTAATTCGTCCTGCCGTCAAGGCCCGGGAGCATGCAGCGCCGGGGACGCTTGGAGAGCGTATCGCCGAGGCCATTGTTTCACTGCGCTCTCGAGAACTTTCGGCAAAGGTCACAGAGAAGATAAAGACCTGCCTGTTCGATTTCATCGGTTGTGCCATCGAATCGCGTGAACTGCCCTGGAGCATGCAGGCAAAGTCACTGGCGGAGCCCGCAGGCGGCCAGCGCAGTGGCGCTTCGATCATGGGCATTTCTGCAACGACCTCCTGCGCGGATGCAGCCTTTGCCAACGCCGTTATGGGGCATGGTCTGGTGCGCGAGGATATGCATTCGGGAAGCGTCAGCCACCTGGGGATCGTCGTGTTGCCGACGGCGCTCGCATTATCGCAATATCGAAAGGTAAATGGCCGGCAGTTTTGTGCGGCTGTCGTTGCCGGTTACGAAGTCGGCGCACGCGTCGGGCGCGCGGCCATGACGCCCGAGATCGCGCGAGTTCGCCGCCCTACCGGCATCAGCGGACCAATCGGCGGCGCCGCTGCCGGCGCCTGCCTTCTTGGTCTCGACCGAGACGCGACGGTGAGCGCAATAGGGCTGGGCGCCAATACCGTCCTCGGCTTCAACGAGTGGGCACATACCGGGGGTAGCGAAATGTTCTTTCAGGCCGGCTACGCGGCGCGCAACGCGCTTACCGCCGCCCGCCTGGCCGAGGCGGGCGCGTTTGCTTCGCCATCCGCCCTTGACGGTGAGGCCGGCCTGTTTGCCTCTCTCGGAAAACGTGCGGCTGCTTCGGCTGTGACGGTATTTGACGGCGAACCCGAAATCATGTCCGTCTACCACAAGCCGGTGCCAGCATGTAATTTCGCGCAGACCCCCTCGCAGGCAGCGCTTGCCCTCGTTCATGAATCACGGATCAGGCCCGATACGATTGCATCGATTCGTGTCCGCGTGCCGCGTGCCGGCATGCTCTATCCTGGCTGCAATCACAGCGGGCCATTCGCGAACATTCTGCAAGCGAAAATGAGCATTCAGTACAACGTGGCTGCGGCGCTGCTGAATGGGAGCGTAACGGAACTGAACTTTCACCGACTCGACGATCCGGCTCTGCACCGGTTGATCACCATGATCAGGCTCGAAGTCGACGATGAGATGACACAAGCCTATCCCGGCCGCCAGGGCGCCGAGGTCGAAATCGTACACGTGGACGGCAAGACACATCGGGCGCGGCTTGCCGATGTTGTCAACGCAAGTGCAAGCGAAGTACGTGAGCGCTTCCGCCGTGAAGCCGTAAAAGCGTTTGGTAAAGCGCACGCCGGCACAATCGAAGCATTCGTCGATGACATCGAGAACGCGGAAGATGCGGGCAGACTCGCCGAATTGCTCGGCGTCGAGGCTGGCGCGCAAGCCGATTAATCGCGCCAGAAGACTTTTCCGGCAAGGCACGTCCACCCGGAGAATGACCGCCGAGACAGCCGGGCCGGACGAAGCAAGGCCTGCGTTCAAGTACAAGCGGTTTGATTGCAGCCTCAAGGCGGCAAGCGCGCGGCTGTGTTGCGATGACGGCGGGCCAACTCCCGCAGACTTCGTTGCGGACCTGGTCGCCGGTCCGGTTCCCGGGCGGCTTGCCTTGACTCCAGGCGTCGCTGCCGGCCTCGTGCACGTGGTATGCGCGGACAGTAACAATCATGGCTGTTCGGTTTTACATCGGCACGCATTTCTGTGCGCACTGGCCGTCTATGGTAAATAGTCTGGTTCAAACCGTGCTGTATCAACATCTGACAGGAGAAAAACATGAACGATGAACTTTTTGAACGAGGCCTTGAAATTCGCAAGTCGGTACTTGGTGCCGAATTCGTCGAAAAATCCATTGCAGCGGCCGACGACTTCAACATGCCGATGCAAAAGCTGGTAACGGAGTATTGCTGGGGGGCCGTCTGGGGCCGTGAGGAACTGCCCAAGAAAACCCGCAGCATGCTCAATATCGCCATGCTCGCCGTGCTCAACCGCCCTCACGAATTCAAACTCCATATTCGCGGTGCAATCCGCAACGGGGTATCGAAGGAAGAAATACGCGAGATCTTGCTTCAGGTCGCCATTTATGCAGGCGTTCCTGCCGGAATCGATTCGTTCCGCAATGCCAAGGAGGCACTGGCTGAACTGGAAAAGGCCTGAACACAATGAGCCGCCCGTCACCATCGAAACGCATGTGGAGCGCAACAGAATGAACGACGACATGTACGAAATCCACGCGATCAAATACGCGCACGTGTCGCGGCGCTCGCCGGACAATTTCATCGGCGGCGATCCGCACGATAGTCACATGCCGCTTGATTACTTTGTGTGGACAATCTCGAATGCGACGCGAACCATCGTGGTCGACACCGGTTTCGGCGAGGAGGCAGCCACCAGGCGCGGCCGTACGATTTTGCGCCCTGTCACAGAGGGCCTGCAGGCTTTGGGGATCACGCCTGAAACGGTGAAGGATGTCGTTATCACCCATATGCATTACGACCATGCCGGTAACGTGCCGCTGTTCTCCAACGCGAAGTTCCACCTCCAGGACAGGGAAATGGAGTTCGCCACCGGGCGTTGCATGTGTCACAACCTCATGCGACATCCCTATGAAGTGGATGATGTCGTTGAACTGGTGCGGTGCGTGCACGATCAGCGCGTGCAATTTCACGACGGCACGGCGCAGATCGCACCGGGTATTGAACTACATCACATTGGCGGCCATACGAGGGGATTGCAGTCGATACGCGTCAAGACCAAACGCGGTTGGGTAGTGCTGGCTTCGGATGCATCCCATTTTTACGCACATATGGAGCAGGACCGCGCCTTTCCGATTGTGCACAACCTGGCTGAAATGCTCGAGGGCTTCAATACGCTGCGCCAGATCGCCACTTCGCCTCAGCACATCATTCCCGGCCATGACCCCCTGGTAATGACACGTTATCCTGCGCCGAAACCCGGCTTCGACGACTGGATCGTTCGCCTCGACGTCGATCCGAAACCCTGAGCCGGACTCGAGGACGCGCGCTCAGCGATCGGGCTTGCCGCCCGGCCAGACGGGGGACTGCGCCAACTGTGGCCACGCGGCAGGAGCACGGCATGACTGTTCCGCCTTCTCGGGGGGCAAAGTCGTATCCCATTGCGCCGCCACGTAACGGTTGCCCGTGATCGTCCCCGCTGCGTCGGAGCACAGCCACAGAATCGGCGGGACCATCACCGACGGCTGGATCAGACTGTCGCGGTCGACGCCGATATCGTCAGGCACCATCGGCGTATCGGCCGGCCCGCCGGGAACGACAACGTTGACCGTTACACCGGTGCCTTCGAACTCCTGAGCGTGCCCGAAGGACATGGCCTCGAGCCCCGCCTTCGAAGGCCCATACGGATGGAACCCGCCTCGCAACATCGTGAAAAAACTCGTTGTGACATTGATCACCCGCCCCCATCCCTGCGCCAGCAGATGGCCCGCCGATGCCCGCGTCAGATTCCAGGCACCGGACAAATTGACCGCCATGAAGCGCTGCCATACTTCCGGGGCTATTTCCTGAATCCGGACCAGTCTGGAAAAATGATCTTCACGGATAATCCCCATGCCCAATGCAGCGTTGTTGACAAGAATGTGCAAGCCACCGAAACGGGCAATCGTGTCGCTGACGGCGCGCTCGCAGGCAGAATAATCTGCCACATCGATGGCACAGCAGAAGAGTTTCGACGCAGCGTGTCTGTTACCCAGCTCGCGACCAAGCCGGGCTAGCTGTTCACGGTCGACATCGAGCGCCGCAACGTTTGCCCCTGATGCCAGCAATGCCTCCACCAACACGCTGCCGAAACCACCGGATGCGCCGGTGACGACAGCGGTCTTGTCTTTGAGAAAGTGTTCGGACACGGCTACTCCCTGACTTTGAAATTATCGGTTTTCCGCAGGTTATCACCAGACTGATGGTCTTCGAACCAATTGAATTCGAATCAATAAACTTCAGTCAATTGGTTCGCGGGCCTGCTTCGCAAATCGGCGAGTTTGATGCCGCAGCGCGGGGGTGTATGCTTGACGGCACATCCAGCCTGGCTGTTCGATACGTAAACGAAAGTATGGATCGGGCGGCCACTGATCGTGCATGTCCCGCAAGTCACACTGCGGCAAGCGCAACAGTGCAGCTCCCGGAATTGGTCGGAACGTTATCATTGCAGGAGGACCGGTAATGGAACACGCAGCCAACACGGTTGAGAACCTGACAACGGGCGAGAACGTCAAACACGTCGGCATCCTGAGACCCTTTCACTGGCTCGATCTCGCCTGGGATGACATCAGGCACAACCCGATCCCCAGCGTGTCTCAAGGCCTGATTCTGGCCGCAATGGGCTGGTTGGTCATTGTGCTTTGCAGTTCACAAATTGAACTGCTTGCTCTTGCTATATCGGGGTTCATGCTCATCGGGCCAATCTTCGGGGCCGGGTTCTATGCCCTGTCGCGACTGCGCACACGTGGCGAGAAGGCAGACTTCGATAGCGCGCTGGACGAAGCGCTGAAAAATATCGGTTCACTGGCGCGCCTCGGTTTGATTCTCGCAATCATCGTCGCTGCGTGGGCCCTGATCTCGCGACTGATGTTCGAGCAGGCGTTCGGCAACCAATCGCCCGAGTTCCAGATCAGTTTCTATCGTACCGTCGTGGACTGGCCGTACACCGGTTTCGCCGTAACCTACATGGCTACCGGCGCCATTCTCGCGGCACTGGCGTTCGTCCTGTCCGCAGTCTCGGCGCCTATGCTATTCGAGCGTGGCGGCAGTGCGCGGCACGCCGTCATGACCAGCATCAAGGCAGTTGCACTCAACCCGCTGCCGATGGCCGTATGGGCCGGCCTGATTGCCGCTTTGACGATGATTGGATTCGCAACGTTCATGGCTGGCCTGATCATCACGCTGCCACTGGTTGGTCATGCGACGTGGCACGCATACCGCGATCTGCTGACCTGACCGGCAGAAAAGGAAAACTGGCGTGACGGGGTTGCTTCCCGCAGCCTATGACCCCGGAACATCGGAATCACAAAGGCATGCGCACGAAGCGGGCTGTTACAGGTGAGGCCGGGATGACTGCGCCACCATGACGGCCGGTCTCGCCTGAATTTGAACGCTACGCACGATTACCGTTCGTGTGCTCGCGCCAGCGCTTTCCCTCTCCGGATCGCCCGGGCTGTCACTGATAGCCCCTAGCGAGAGCAGACAATACGGCGGCCTTGTGCAGCGTTCAGGATGAGTTTGTTCGCGCCCAATTCGTTGATGCCCATGACGCTCGGCGGGTCAACGTTCAAAAACCTGAGCTGTTCTCCCGCCACTTCGTAAGCATAGACCTGCTTTTGACCACCGCTTTGCTGAATGGTGAGCGTGCCGTCATTCGCAAAGGCATACCTGCTGGTTCGGCCGGTTACCGGATCGAAACATTCCCAGTTTCCAACAATCGGAGCAGGGGCAACCGGTACCCTTTCGTCAGGCGCCGGCTCGAATTCGTCGCCGGCGTCTTCCGTCACAACGGCCGCAACAGGCTTGTCCGCCTGAGCAACAGCCGTCGCGTCTGACGCATCCGGCGGCTCCTCTCCGGCAATCGGCAGTTCGACCTCTACCGCCGATTCGTCCTCAGCCGATTCCGATTGCCCCGGAACATTCGAAGTAGCAGAAGCGTCGCCACCCTGCGTTGCCGGTGAGGGCTGGGGCGCAGTGTCATTTCGCATCGCCAGCCAGATGGCGAGCACCACCAGCACCGCGAGGAGGATGAACCATTTTGCGTTGGAGGGCATTGCGTCCCCGCCCTCGCCTTCGTGACTGTGCGCCCGGGCTCGCGCCGGCACTACGGCAAGCGATGAATCATAGGCCGCACGCCTTCCGGCATCGGACAGCACCTCACGCGCCTCGTTCAGCATCACTATTCTGTTCGAGTCCCAACTCGTCTCTGATCGCAGTTCCTTGAACCGCCTGGCATAAGCGATTTCAATATCTTCGAACGAACTGTCCTGCGCGACTCCGAGAATATCGTAAAGCGTTTGCTTCATGGCGACCCCGGCAAGCTGTGCTGCGATGCCGCCAATGTGCCACTCGCAATCGCAATCGTCAACGCAACCGTCCGAATCGATGCCGCTGTCGTGCATGACGGCAACGTATCGACCTCCGTTCGTCCGGCGCAAAAACGCTGGTGAAAGCATTGCCAACGTTGCCCGCCCGGCCGACTTGCTGCAGTTTGATCGCAAACCGCCGTGAACCAATACGTCAGCGCGCCTTTGTTGCCGGAAAACCGCGTTACCGGTGTGCGTGCCTTCAATCAGGCCACCACCGCGCCGCCGTCGACCACCAGTTCCGCGCCGGTGATATATGAAGCCTCATCGGACGCAAGAAACAAAATGGCGTAGGCCGCTTCCTCGGCTCGACCCGCACGGCGCATCGGAATCGTCTCAATCACCTTTTCGCGCAGCGCCGGATCGGCGGCCGATACTGAAGTGCGCATCGGCGGCATCAACCCCGGGTGAACCGAATTCACACGAATGCCATCCTTCGCGTACTGCACCGCCGCCGACTTGGTCATCAGGCGAATGGCGCCCTTCGCGCCGTTGTAGCCCATGTGCACGAATTCCTGACCGATGATGCCGGACACGGACGACATGTTGACTATCGATCCGCCGCCTGATGTCTGCATCTGCGCAATCGCGAACTTCATACCCAGGAAATTGCCGCGTGCATTCACTGCCATCAACTTGTCGAAATAGTCCACATCCATGCGATCAGGAACGGCGCCGCTCAGTCCGGCGTTGTTTACCAGTATGTCCAGCCGTCCATAGCTTGAAACCGTCGTTTCAATTGCGGCCTGCCACTGCGCTTCCGACGTCACGTCCAGCGCAACAAAACTGGCGTCACCATTATCCGAACGGATTTCATCAACGACCTTTCTGCCTTCCGCTTCAAGGATGTCGGCGACAACCACTTTCGCTCCCTCGCGGGCAAACAGCTTCGCCGCACTCTCCCCCATTCCCGACGCTGCTCCGGTAATCAATGCCACTTTCTTCTCGAGCCTCACTGCCTCAACCTCCTCTTGTTGATCATGTCTTTTCGTTCAATGTGCCCCGCTGGGAGGCTTGCCATCTGCTTTTCACGCACTCCCGATGCCCGCTGTTGCACGTGCCCGGAGTGTGCCGCACGACGCGGTACCGTTGTGCGGTACAGGGCGACTCTCGAACGCACTCTACACGAGCCACATTGCAGCGCAACGTGCGCTACGTGTTCCCCGCAGAGCCGAAGCAGACTACCGTACCCGTCGATCACGGGAAAGCGGCCATTGATCTGGCGCAAACCCGACAAACTTCCAGGCGAGCATGCTGCACGAAGCACGACGTGTAGAATTTCCGGACACGCCATCATCTTTCCGCCTCCACGCCGACCTCTTTTGCGGTGAACGCTCCCCAGTCACTTCCTACCGTCGCCAGTGTGGTGTTCATCCGCATTGCGGACTATACGAAGCGACCTGTCCCCGAGCAGGCAGCGCTTGCGGTCACAGCTCGAATCCACGCTTGCCGTGGCGTTGCAAAACGTCCCGGCGCGCTGCAGAATTCCTGTCGATGCGAACACCCGGCTTGCCGTGTCCCGAGCTTTCGATTGTGACGAAGCGTTGCGAAGACTGACTGATCCGTCACCAAAAGATCGGGCGCGGCTGGTGCGCGCGCCGAGACATCCGGGTTTCTTGATGCGCACGCTGCGCGATCGTGAACTGCGCACGCTGAACCTGACGGTGCTGCTTGCCGTAGCCATTTCATTACTGATCGCCACTTACTGACTGCTTGCCACCTGGCTGACCGCCATCCGGAAGCGGGCGCAATTCGCCCCGTCAGGCAAGGCACGTGCGGCAACTTACTGCAGTTCGAACAGCTTTCCTCCGGAAAAAATCAGGGCGGACTTGACGGTTTTCCCGGGCATGAGTTTCGACACCGCAGCACAGTATTCAGCGAGTTGCGTGCGGTAAGGCCGTGCCGCGGCTTCCAGGCCATCCATATCGGCGACATCACTGGTCTTGTAATCAAGAACCCATATGTCCTCGGAAAACTCAACGACACGGTCAATTCGCCGCAGTTCCCCGTTTTCTGAAACGTAGGACAGTTCGTTGATCGCGCGCTCGTATCGGCCGGGATCGAAAAACCGCGACAACGTGGGCGTTGTAACGATGTCTTGCGCTGCATCCCAGATTGCATCGAACTCGGCTTCGGAGACACCCAGTGACCGGCGCAAGAAAACACGATCAGTCACGCTTGCAGGCGGCACGAGCCGCTCCAGCAAGGCATGCACCAATGTCCCATGGCGGCGGCGCGGATCGACAAGGTCATCGGTTCGCTTGCCGATATTCATCGGCATCTGCGCTGGAACCGGTGCGCTGCCGGTCCGGGGCACGAGTGGAACCTCCGGCGCGGCGGATGCGGGTGGCAGTTCGAGCTCCGGATCGGCAGTCTGAGCGCCGTTCGCGGCGACGGTCGCCGCAAGCCTGCGGTACCAGCTTTCACCAACATCGGCCGTTTCAATGCCGCTGACGATCAGAACCTGCCTTGCTCGCGTAAGCGCGACATACAGCAAATTGAGGTTTTCGCGTTCAGCCAGGGAGGCGTCCTGCTCGAACAGTTGCGCCCTGCTCTCACCCCTTTCGTTCTTTCGGCTGAATAACGAGAAATGTCGGGGCGCTTCCGCCTCTGGCGGCCAGTCGACCAGCACATCATAAGTGTCGGCACGGGCATTGGCGGCATTCGCGTCGAGCAGCCAGACTACTGGCGCTTCCAGCCCCTTGGCGCCGTGCACCGTAAGAATTCTTACCGCGTCTGCACCTTCCGCGATGATGCCGGTATCCGGGGCATCCTCTGCCGCAGCGCGGCGCATGCTTTCGAGTTGGTGCAAGAAACCCTGCAGACTCGGGTAACGGCCGGAATCGATCGACAAGGCAACTTCCATGAATGCGTGCAAGTTCGCCGCAACACCAGCTCGCATCGGCACCGGCACCGCCGCCTCGTAACGGCGCATGACATCGGCTTCGAAATAGATTCGGTCGAGCAAGTCATGCACCGGCCTCAGGTCCGCATCCTCGATCCAGCCGGCCAGCAGGCGTTGCGCCCGGGCCACCGCTTCACTTGCTCCACCGTTTCTGGCAAGCGCGCACAGACGCTGCCACCAACTTGCACCGGCAGTCGCGCTAATTGCCAGCAGATCGGCATCGGTGACGGAAAAAACGGGAGAGCGCAATGTCGTCGCCAGGTGTATGTCGGCAAAAGGCACTACGAGAAATTGCAGCAAGGCGGTCAGATCTGCCGCTTCGAGCGTATCAAGCAGACCGCCCTGGCGCGAACCGATGTACGGAATTTGCGCCTCCCTTAGCGCTCGTTCATAAATGTCCAGATGCGTACGCGCCCTGACAAGAATGTGGATGTCTTCGAATCGCAATGTGCGCAACCGCTCGCCATCCGCTATTTGCCAGCGACCAACCATCGTCCCGATCCGCTGCGCAAGTGCCTGTGCCTCGCGCACCCGCCTGCGATCAGAGTCGTCGGGGCGCGGCGCATCCAGCGGATTGCGCCAACGACCCTCGCCCGCATCGGAAGCCTTGTCGGCGTCAAACAACGGCAGCAACTCTACCCGCCCGGGCAGCGATGCCTGATACGGATGATGCTCCTTGAAATCGCTCACGAGACCCTTGAAAAGCGCATTGACGAGCGACACGATCGCCGGAGCGTTACGGCGCGTGACGTTCTGCTCCAGCTTGCAGGCGCCATGGCGCCCGGACAAGTAACTGCGGCCAACTTCGAACAGGCGGGGCTCCGCGCGCCTGAAGCGGTAGATCGACTGCTTCGGATCACCGACCAGGAAGACTCGCGGCTGGGACTGAACGTCCGCCGACGCCTCCAGCCATGCCTTCAGTATTTGCCATTGCAGCGGGTTGGTGTCCTGAAACTCATCGAGGAGGATGTGCCGATAGCGCGCGTCCAGGCGGTAGTGCATGTATTCAGCATAGTCGCTTGTCGTTAGCAACAACCAGCTTCTCCACTCGACATCGGCATAGTCAATGACACCGCGATTACGCTTGATCGACTCGTATCCCGTCAGCAATTCGGAACCGCACAAAAGCCCCGCTTCATTCATTCTGTAAACCGTTTGCTCGTCGAGCAACGCGCGGGCGCGCTCCAGCGCATTGCCTATTTGCCCGTGCAGCGACAACAAACGTTGTTGGCCGTCTTCGCCGAGGCGCCGCCTGCCGGCTTCAGTGGCTTTTCGCACACGCAGGTTCCCGCTCACCGGTCATCAACACCGGCCAGACGAGATCGAACCGACGCGCGGGATCTCGCCTCACCGGATGCCAGGCGCAGTTCCTCTGCCCGCTCCACATCGCTCTTGACCTCGTTGCGTTCGAGCAATGCTGCGTATTCACCGAGCGCGTCCTGGAGTGACGGATCGGCAAACATCGCTGCGATGACATCATCATCAGGCGCCACCGCCATGGCACCGCGCAAGTTATCGAGCGCAAACCGCACCGGTTCCTGGCTGGACCGCGTAAAGGCCCACCATTCAGCGCGCTTGCGGACAAAGGCCGTGAGCAGCGAGCGCGTGCTCGCCAGGCCGTAATTCTCCAGCAGCCAGTTCAACGCCACAGCGACCGGACTATCCGGTTGCCGTTGCAGGCCTTCGGCAAACAGTTCCCAGGCTTCGTCAATGAGTGATGACTCCTGGTCCACCAGATTGGCGCCATTTGCCGAACCGGCTGCGAGCGGTGCACGCTTGAGCAGTTGCAGAAACCATCCATGGAAAGTACTGACGGTAATTCCTGGCTGGTCGGTCAGAAACGCCTCGAACAGGGCTCTGGCGCGCGGCAGCGCCGCTTCGATTTCGCCCTCCGGGACTTCCCGGTCGCGTAAAAACTGCGCGATCTCCGTGTCGCCGCTGATGGCAAGGAAGTGCAGCCATTCGTGCAGGCGCGCCTGCATCTCCTGCGCCGCCTTGCGGGTAAACGTGATGGCGAGAATTTCCGAAGGCCGGACCCCGGCGAGCAATAACCTGACAATGCGCGAAACCAGCAACCAGGTCTTGCCGGATCCGGCGCACGCCTCAATGACGACCGAGTGCGCCGGGTCCAGAGCGGCGGCGTTAAGCTGCCGGATTTGTTGTTCCATCGTCATCTGAGCAACTGGCCCTGTCAGTAACTGTCATGCCAGTATTGTTTACGGCACAGGCCCTGCAACTCACACCATCGGCAGGCGCTGTCGATTCCCTGGGCAGGCAACGGCGCACCGGACCGAAGCCGCGAAAAGATATTCTGCAACCGTGCCATCGCTTCTCCGACTTCCCCCAGAGCACCCTCGTCGAGAGAGACCATGCGTGCCTGCTTGTTATCAACCGAGAGATAACCGGCTTCGCGCACGCCGCCTGCCAGTAGCAAAACGTAGACTGGCAGTTGCACGTCCTCGCCAGGTTCGCCGGCGTTGCGACGCAAGTCCGTTGGCGAACGCGTTTTGTAGTCAATGACAGCGTAGCCTGCGCCGGCGCTGTCTTCGCGCACATCAATGCGGTCAAGCCGGCCCTCGAGCACAATGGTTGCCCCATCGGGGAGTTCAACCTCGAGTTCGCGCTTGCTCTCGCCCGCGTGAAAACGCCAGCCCTGCTGCTCGCGCTCGATCTGCCAATCCAGGTAAGCCGGAATCGTGGCGCCCCAGCGGATCGCCCAGGCATGACTTAAATAGTTGGCCTCGGTCGCCTCCCTGAATACCCGTTCACTGATTTCTGCGAGCACCTGCTCAAGCTGCTCACGCACGACCCCGGTACAAACCGGGAACTGCGCGTGAAACCGGCGAAGAATACGATGCACGTACTCGCCGTAGTCGCGTTTTTCCATTTCCTCCCGGACTTCGTCGGGTTCGCGCAGCCCAAGAACATAGCGCCCGTAATACTGGTACGGACAGGCAACGAGACTGTTGTAAGCGCTGGCGCTGATCCGCTCCGGCAGGCTTTGCGGTGCCACTGCCGGCGCAGGACGCGTGCATGGCGGTGGCAACTCTGCCCGAGCCGGTGCGGCAACCTGCCACGAGGCAATCTCCCGTGCCAGATCATGATCCTTCAGGCTACTGCCCCAGGCCAGCTGATGAAACACTTCGGCTCGCTCGAACAACGGGCTGAGCAGGTTTTTCTCACCGTTGCGCAGTGCCTGCCAGGTAACGAGTACCCGGGCGCTGCGGCAAAGCAGCCCGCTCAGGTCGTCGACAATTTGCGCTATCCGGTGCTCAGCGACAGGCAAGCCCAGTTGCGCCCGCACCGACTCGCCAAACAACACGCTTTGCTGATCCGCGCCCGGCAAGTGCGCCGCATCGCAGCCAGTCAGAACAACTGCATCGAATGTTCGCATCCTTGTCAGCGAGAGCTGGGTGAAGACCACCGGACTGGCAACGCCGTCATCACGGAATTCCGCTCGCTCCAGTTGGCGATCGAGCCAACCGCGCCATTCGCCGAACGAGAACTGTTCCGCGCTGGCCTCGAGGTCGCGCATGAGGCGTTGCAGGTAATCGACAAGCTGCAATCCGGCGGGATCGCCCCGCAGCCCGTCCTCGACGCCGAGCGTCCGCAAACTGCCAAACAACATTGCCAGCCATTCATGCAGGCTGCGGCGCCGTTCACGAGGCAGCAGACGCGCCGCGCCCGCAACGCGGTCCAGAAGCTCTGCGGCGTGCGCGAAGCCCCCGTTCGCCCCGGACTCGACCGCCGAGCGGCAAGCCGCGAGGCCGGCGATTACCGAACTCGAACGAATCGCCCGTTCCAGCTCGTAGACTGCCTCGCGTCTTTGCTCCCAGCCGGCAAAGATGAAAGGCGACTTGACCAGGTCGAGCAAATCCTTGAAGTAGAAACCGCTGGATAAGGCATCGAGCCAGCGCATCACGACAGTACTGGCGGAGGTCGTGGAAAAAATCCAGCCGGTTTCGTCGTCTGTCATGATTCGGGAGCGCTCCAGAAGAGCGCGCGCCCGGCGTGCCACCAGCCGATCGAGCGCTACGACGGCAACCTTTCTGCATCCCTGCTTCAACCACATCCGGATCTGCGTTTCTGCCGCGCGTGCTTCCTGTTCCAGGCTCGGCGCACCGTACAGACCGAGCCGCCCGGCAACCGGGCTTTGCGGCACCGAACGGGCGAAAGCCGCAGCGCGCTCGCGCAGCACGTCTTCTTCCTTCGCGGGCGCCGGCCAACTCGCAGCGTAGAAACGGGCCAGTTTCGAAGCATCCCCGGCATCTCCGGCGACTCGATACGCCTTGACCGGCATCCGCGTCGCGTAGCTTTCGAAAAAAGCCTGTTCACAGGGGATCAACCCGGGAAGGCCGACGGCATACAGCCGGCACGTGGCGTGGCGCGCAATGTGCGCGAGTTGCAGTTGATAGACCGCAGCCGCATCAAGTGCGCCTTTGTGCGGCTGCGCCGAGGCATGCCACAGTTCGTAAACCAGTCGCGCCTCGAACTGCATGGCCTCACCGGATTTGGCCTGGTAGGCGGTCTCAAGCGCAGCTTCGAACGCCTGTATCGACTCCGGCAGCGCAACCTCGAAGCGGGTGAGTTCGTCGAACAGACGGGACAACTCTCCCGCAAGCGGCCACAGATTCGTTGCATCGAGCCACTTGCGGGCGCGCAATGCGTCGAATAATGCCGCCTCGCGCACCACCTCCGGCAACAGTTCGCAAGCAACGGGCTGTTCTGCCGCCCACGTTCCGAGCGTCGTCAGTTTGGGAAGCATGACTGGCCCGCCGCTTTGCATGCCAATCTCCCGCGCCAGCACGGCGGCCGCGTGCAGGTTAGGCAAAACGACAACGGCCCCCGAAAGGTCGGGGGCCGTTTCGCAAAAATCGGCCAACAGGTCCCTCGCCAGCACTGCGAGCGCGCCGTCTGGCGCTACCACCTCTGTCAGCAAGCGGGCCTCAGGCACGCCGGGCTCGCGTCCAAGGGGGATCAGCGCTCGAGCAAATGACGCTTGTCGGGTTTGTCCTTCCAGTCATCGGCGTCGTCGGGGGCGTCTTTCTTCTCCGTTATGCCGGGCCACGCTTTGGCGAGCTCGGCATTGAGCGCAAGGAAGTCGCGCTGATCTTCGGGCAGATCATCTTCGGCATAAATCGCTTCCACCGGGCATTCGGCCACACACAAGGTGCAGTCGATGCATTCATCGGGGTCGATCACCAGCATGTTCGGCCCCTCGCGGAAACAGTCAACCGGACATACATCCACACAGTCAGTGTACTTGCACTTGATGCAGCTCTCGACGACGACGTAAGTCATTACTATCCTTGCTTGCGTTGATTGGACACCGCGAAGCCGCCCCGGGGGCAGTCGGCATCAGGGTTGCTGCAGCCAGGGAAAACGGCCTCAACAAACCTGGTGTGCCAACGACCGGTCTCGCGAAAAACACGGATGGCATTCTAGCAAAAGAGAACTGGCGGCCTGCTTTGCCGCGCAGCGCCTCGCGGCAGACAAGCACTTGTTTTTCGCGTTGCAGCCCAAATTGTGGCAATCGAGGTTCGTCAGCAGGCTTTGAATCGCGGAATGGGACAAGGCCAGGCGCCCGGACCCAAAAAGGCGCCAAAATTCACAACCGGCGCCCGGTTTTTGCTAGGATACCGGTCTACTCCTCATGCTCCGGCCATCCAGCCTGCGCTGTCCACGACCCAAGCGGTAGTATTTTTTCCTTTTTTTATCCGAGGTAATCCAAAACAATGAGCGGAAATATCGACCATGTCAGCGATGACACCTTTCAATCAGAGGTACTTCAGTCCGAAGTGCCGGTGCTCGTCGATTATTGGGCCGAGTGGTGCGGCCCTTGCAAGATGATCGCGCCCATACTGACCGAGGTCGCGCAGGAGTATGAGGGCCGCCTCAAGGTCGCCAAACTCAATATAGATGACAATCAGGCAACGCCGCCCAAATACGGTATACGGGGCATTCCGACCCTGATGTTGTTCAAGAACGGCAATGTTGAAGCGATGAAGGTCGGTGCGCTGTCAAAATCGCAACTCACCGCCTTTATTGACAGTAACATCTGAAACCGTTTAGTCTTCGCCCCAGCCTGATCCTCGGGTGCCCAGACGACCAATTCACCAACATGAGGCACCCGGTTAGCACGGGCGGTTGAAAGCTCTCTCTTCCCGCCACCCGGAATAACCCCCCTTTCCTTCTTCCGCAAGTCGTCATTCCCGGCACGACTCCCATCCCGACATGCATCTATCCGATCTGAAAAACCTTCATGTAAGCGAACTCGTCGATATGGCGATCGCCAACGAAGTCGAAAACGCCAACCGCCTGCGCAAGCAGGATCTGATCTTCGCCCTTCTCAAGAATCGGGCGAAAAAAGGTGACAGCATTTTCGGCAGCGGCACCCTCGAAGTCCTGCCTGACGGATTCGGCTTTCTGAGATCACCGGACACATCGTATCTGGCCGGTCCCGATGATATTTATGTCAGCCCGTCGCAGATCAGGCGGTTCAATTTGCACACGGGAGACTCGGTAGAAGGGGAAATCCGCACTCCGAAGGACGGTGAACGCTACTTCGCGCTCGTCAAAGTCGACAAGGTCAATGACGAAAAACCGGAAAACGCGAAACACAAGATTCTGTTCGAGAACCTCACACCGCTGTTCCCGACCGAAGGTCTGAAGATGGAGCGGGACATCAAGTCGGACGAAAACCTGACCGGGCGCATCATTGACATCATTGCACCGATCGGCAAGGGCCAGCGCGGCCTGTTGGTGGCGAGCCCGAAAAGCGGCAAAACCGTCATGCTGCAGCACATCGCGCATTCGATCGCATCGAATTTTCCGGACGTGTACCTGATCGTGCTCCTGATAGATGAGCGTCCCGAGGAAGTCACGGAAATGCAGCGATCGGTGCGTGGCGAGGTAGTTTCGTCAACCTTCGATGAGCCCGCCACACGCCACGTGCAAGTCGCCGAAATGGTGATGGAAAAAGCCAAGCGTCTGGTCGAGCACCGCAAGGACGTGGTGATATTGCTCGATTCGATAACGCGTCTGGCCCGCGCCTACAACACCGTGGTGCCGGCTTCCGGAAAGGTGCTCACTGGCGGTGTGGACGCCAATGCCTTGCAGCGTCCGAAACGCTTTTTCGGCGCCGCCCGCAACATCGAGGAAGGCGGATCGCTGACCATTATCGCGACAGCCTTGATCGACACCGGCTCGCGAATGGACGACGTGATCTACGAGGAATTCAAAGGCACGGGCAATATGGAAATCCACCTGGACCGGCGTATGGCGGAAAAGCGCATTTATCCTTCGATCAACGTCAATCGCTCCGGAACCCGTCGCGAGGAACTGCTGCTGGAGCCCGACATCCTGCAAAAAGTCTGGATCCTGCGCAAGTTGCTCTACCCGATGGATGAACTCGAGGCAACCGAGTTCCTCGTCGGCAAGCTGAAAGCAACCAAGAACAACGCGGAGTTTTTTGACAGCATGCGCAAGGGCTAGGCCCTGCCGCGGACGGGCTGAGGCGCCGGGCGCTGCGCTGCCGCCGCCGAGGTGGCATATCAACGAAGGGCGCCATGCTTGATAAACGACCGCTGGACGTGGATAATCGCGCCCTCGCGAATTGCGGGCGCACAATCCGCCCGCTCAAACGAAAGGAAACGCCATGAAAACAGGCATTCACCCTGATTACCAGGTCGTCAACGTAACCTGCAGCTGCGGAAATTCATTCAAGACACGCTCGACACTCAAGCGTGATCTGACGGTGGAAGTGTGTTCGGTCTGCCATCCTTTTTATACGGGAAAACAAAAGATTGTCGACACTGCGGGGCGCGTCGAACGTTTCAAACAGAAGTACGCTCGCGCAGGGGTCAAATCAAAGGGCGTGTCCGCATAGCACTGGCAGGTTCATCCGGTTCGCAGAAGGCAGCTATGGCTGCCTTTTTCGTTTTCAGTGCGGGCAGGACGCACGGCGTGGGCCGCCTGGCCGGACTGACGAATCTGGCAACGGCGCCAGGATCGCCACCAAGGCCGGCCCAGGCTGCGAAACACAGTGCGATAGGTTCTAAAATAGCGGCATGTTGATTCAAGCCTGCCCGCGACGGGTATCGTGGGAGACAGACCTCCCTTCGGGCTCGACGGGCGAAGACATGCGGAGCGGAATTTAAACGTCATGTTGCGCCCGGCACACCTCCTGCGAAACGAACGCCTCGCCACCTGGCTCAGTGCCAGTCCGCGAGGCCTTGCCTTGGCCCTGTGCGCAGCCTGGGTGCTGATTGGACTGGTAGGGCACGACCCCTGGAAATCGGACGAGGCTTACACCTTCGGTGCCGCCTATCGTATGTACGAAAGTGGCAACTGGCTGGTGCCGAAAATCGGGGATACGCCACTGCTCGAAACGCCGCCTCTGGTCTACCACGGCGCCATTGCGGGCATGATAACCCTGTCTCCTGCTCTTGCGCTGCACGATGCTGCAAGGCTGTCAGTTGCGCTCTGGTTGACCTTGCTGCTGCTGTTCGTGGGACTCACGGCACGCGAACTGTGGGGCGGCACCTGCTCGTGGGTCGCGCCGCTGATGCTCATTGGCAGCGCAGGACTACTGGTGCGAAGTCATCAACTGATCAGCGCCGTCCCGCTGCTCGCGGCGCTGGCAGTCGGGATTTACGGGCTCGCACTCGCACCGAGACGGGCACAACTGGGTGGGATATGGTTTGGCGTCGGGCTTGGCTTCCTGTTTCTGGCACGCGGCCCACTGGACGTCCTCATGCTCGTTGCAACAGCCATTGGCATGGCAATGGTCTCGCCGCGGTACCGTAATGCACGGTTTTTGAAAAGTGCGGCGATCGCGATTGCCGTCGCTGCACCACTGATCGTCGCCTGGCCACTGGCACTGCACTTCCGGCACCCCGACCTGCTGGCGCAATGGCTTGCACAAACCGTACGGGACCTGCGCGGGCTGTTTGTAACCCAGGAGTACGAAGAGAACCTCTATTTCCTGAGCGTACTGCCCTGGTTCGCCTGGCCAACCTGGCCGTTTGCCTTGTGGTCGCTTTGGATAGAGGGCAAGCAAGGCCTTTCGAAACGAGAGGTGCAACTGCCTCTGGTTACCTTTGTCGCCATCTTCGCCTATCTGTCTCTCGCCGGGGAAGCGCGGGATGTAATGGCAATGCCAATGCTCTTGCCACTGGCATTGCTCGCATCGATCGCAATCACCCGACTGCCGCGGGGTGCAATCAACGCCTATTACTGGTTCAGCATCATGGTAGTCACCGTGTTTTCGCTGGTGGCCTGGGTCTATTTCAGCGCCGCCCAGTTCGGCTTCCCGACGCGGCTTGCCGAACATATTTTCAGCCTGCAGCCGGAGTACCAGCCGGAAAGGCGAATATTGGCCATACTGGCCGCGATTGCCATCACGCTTGCCTGGTTCGTTCTGGTGTTCAATGTCAAGCGGTCAGCCGAGCGTCCGTTCATCCTGTGGGCTGCCGGAATCACCGTGGGATGGGCTTTGGCGGTATTTCTTCTGTTCCACTGGATTGACGCACGCAAGACCTACCGCTCGATGGTTGCGGAATTAAGCGCCCACATGCCAGATGAGTACGAGTGTGTCATCAGTCAGGATGTCGGCGATGCGCAACGCGCCATGCTCGATTACTTTGGCGGCATTGTCACCACCCGCATCTATCGCCGAAGCCCCGAGCAAAGCTGTGACCTCCTGATCACGCAGGACCGCTGGGAGGACGGCAACATCATCGATGCACCGTGGCAACTGCTCTGGGAAGGCAGCCGGCCGGGCGATCGGCACGAGCGTTTTCGGCTGTACGAGCGCACAGGAGGCTGAGGGCGGTTATCGGGTTTAGCGCCATTTGAAACCGCGCCGGATTCGAATCGGTGCTGAATTCCGAAACAGGATTGATCTCGAAATGACATTGGCAAGGCATACCACCGCATGAGTGATTCGCTTCAACGCTTTCTCCTGGAAGGCACACCGGTACGGGGAGAGATCGTACAGCTGGATGCAACATGGCGCGCCGTGCTCGAGCGGCGCGACTATCCGCAGCCTCTTGAAGCCTTGCTTGGAGAAATGATGGCTGCCGGCGCCCTGCTCTCGGCAACGCTGAAATTCGAGGGTGCTCTCATCATGCAAATGCAGGGAGACGGTCCCGTCAGGCTGCTCGTGGTAGAAGCAACCAGCGAGCATACGCTGCGCGCGACCGCCAAATGGGAAGGGGAAGTGCCATCGGGCGGCATCCGCGAGCTGCTGGGAAATGGAAAGTTTGTCATCACCATTGCACCGGAGTCGGGCAAACAAGCCTATCAGGGGGTCGTTGCGCTTGAAGGAGAAACCGTCGCGGAAGTGCTCGAACACTACATGGCCAAATCCGAACAACTCGCCACCCGTCTGTGGCTGGCGTCCGATACCGCACGAGCGGGAGGGCTGCTGCTGCAACAACTGCCGGGACATCCGGACCATGATCCCGACGCCTGGAACCGCGCCACGATGATCGGTGAAACCATTACCAAACGCGAACTACTGGACTTGCCAGCTCGCAATATCATCCGCCGGCTATATCATCAAGAAGACATCAGGCTGTTCGAAGAAAGACCGACCGCATTTCGCTGTTCGTGCACGCGCGAGCGGGTGACATCGATGCTGCGCTTGCTTGGCAGCGAAGAAGTACGCTCAATTCTGGATGAACAGGGAAAAATCGAGGTCGCGTGTGAATTCTGCGGACGCCAGTACGTGTTCGATGCAGTGGATGCCGAGCAGGTGTTTGCAACCGACTTTCAAACATCGGTCGGACAGACGAAACACTGACACGGAAGCGGCACGAATGCAGGCAGACAAGCCAATGCTTCAGATGCAGCCAGTTGCGCCGTAACGCATGCAACTATGCGACGAACCTCCATGCGAAGCGAAGCCGTCTTGACGGCTAACGACAAGCCGGTTCGCCTCGACAAATGGCTGTGGGCTGCCCGTTTCTACAAGACCAGAGCGGTCGCCGCCGATGCGGTGGCGGGCGGCAAGGTCCAGCTCAACGGCGCACGGGTCAAGCCTGCAAAAACGGTGAAAATTGGCGACAGGCTGCTGGTGCGTACCGGTCCCTACGAGTGGGCTGTGACTGTCGCAGCCGCGTCTGAAAAACGCGGCCCGGCGAGCGAAGCGCAGAAACTCTACAACGAAAGCGAACAGAGCCGACTGGCTCGCGAGGAAATGGCACTGCAGCGCAAGGCAGAACGTCTCGCGGCGCCGGCGTTTGCAAAGGGTCGCCCGAGCAAGCGGGACCGGCGCAGAATCATCAAGTTCACCCAGGATAACGACTAGGACAGCGCCGGTTTTTCGCGAACCGGGTGTTTGCGTACCATATATGCGCAATCCGCATGTCCGCAAGCCGTGCAATTGCAGCAGAAACACGATATCTTGCTGTTTATTCGATATTTTACTGTTCACGCGATGCAATATCGAGGTCGACAACAACGCACCAACGGGCGTAAACTTCTGACGCTTTTTTGTGCCCCGCATGCGGCAACGCAGAGCCCCCTGGTACTGACATGTACCTGAAGCCATAACGCACCAGCCAGGAGAATCAACATGAACGACGTAGTCATTGTCGCTGCACTACGCACGGCGATCGGAAAATTCGGCGGCACACTCGCCAAGACACCTGCACCCGAACTGGGCGCGCACATCGTCAGGGAACTGCTCGCCCGCACCGGCGTGCCCGGCGACCAGGTCTCGGAAGTGATCCTCGGCCAGGTACTTGCCGCCGGTGCCGGGCAGAACCCCGCGAGACAAGCTGCGATCAAAGCCGGCGTACCGCATATGACCCCCGCCATCACTATCAACAAAGTGTGCGGCTCAGGCTTGAAAGCGACCCACCTCGCCGCTCAGGCGATCAAGGCAGGCGATGCCGACTGCGTGATCGCAGGGGGACAGGAGAACATGAGTGCAGCACCGCACGCGCTTTTTGGCGTTCGCGATGGCATTCGCATGGGAGACGGCAAGCTGATCGACACGATGATCGTGGACGGCTTGTGGGACGTTTACAACCAGTATCACATGGGTGTTACCGCTGAAAACGTCGCCAGGAAGTGGGGCGTATCACGCGAAGATCAGGACGCGTTTGCCGCCGCCTCACAACAGAAAGCCGAAGCGGCGCAAAAGGCAAACAGATTCAAGGATGAAATCGCACCATTCACCATCTCCACGCGCAAGGGTGACGTGGTGTTCGACACTGATGAATTTCCGCGCCACGGCACTACCGCGGAATCTCTTGGCGGCTTGAAGCCGGCATTCCAGAAAGACGGAACGGTCACCGCAGGCAACGCATCGGGCATCAACGATGGTGCCGCTGCCGTCATGATGATGTCGGCAACCAAGGCGAAAGAACTGGGCCTCACGCCGATCGCGCGCGTCAAGGCCTATTCATCGGCGGGCGTCGATCCAAGCATTATGGGTACCGGACCGATCCCGGCGAGCAAGTTGTGCCTGAAGAAAGCGGGCTGGACGGTCGACGATCTCGACCTGCTCGAAATCAACGAGGCGTTTGCCGCGCAAGCGATCGCGGTAAACCGCGACATGGGATGGGATGTTTCGAAGGTGAACGTCAACGGCGGCGCCATTGCGCTCGGCCATCCGATCGGCGCTTCCGGGTGCCGGGTTCTGGTGACGCTGTTGCACGAAATGGTCAAGCGTGACGCGAAAAAAGGGCTTGCCTCCCTGTGTATCGGTGGCGGCATGGGTGTGGCACTGGCAGTCGAACGCTGAGTACCAGAGTCGAAAAAGAACACAGGTCAATTGTCCGACTGAAGGGCACATGCCTGCGTGCAATGCACTCGGGCGGCAAACCAGATAACGGGAGGAATGGGTGAATGAGCAAAGTACGTGAAGTCGTGATTGCATCAGGCGTGCGCACCGCAATCGGGGATTACGGTGGATCACTCAAGGATTTCGCGCCAACCGATCTGGCCGCGCGGTGTGTGAAAGAGGCATTATCGCGCGCCGGCGTGGCTGGAAACGAGGTCGGTCACGTGGTTTTTGGCAACGTGATTCACACGGAATCCAAAGACATGTACCTGTCGCGTGTTGCCTCCATGAATGGCGGCATTCCCAAGGAAGTGCCGGCAATGACGTTGAACCGGCTTTGCGGCAGCGGATTGCAGGCAATTGTCAGCGCTGCGCAGATCATCGCACTGGGAGACGCCGACATTGCCGTTGCGGGCGGCGCTGAATCCATGAGCCGCTCGAACTACTGGCTGCCGACGGCACGCTGGGGAAACAAAATGGGGGATCAGGTGCTCGTCGATGTGATGCTCGGCGCGTTGTCGGACCCGTTCGAAGGTATGCACATGGGCGTCACCGCGGAGAACGTGGCTGAAAAATACGGCCTGACGCGGGACGAGCAGGACGCGTTTTCCCTCGAATCTCACCGCCGTGCCGCAAATGCCATTGCAAACGGGTGGTTTGCCGATCAGATCCTGCCGATCGAGATCAAGGAGCGCAAGGCGACCCGCGTGTTCGCCACCGATGAGCACGTTCGAAGCGACGTTACGGAGGAAAATCTGGCCAAGCTGCGCGCCGTGTTCAAGAAAGACGGTACGGTGACTGCCGGCAACGCATCCGGAATCAATGACGGCGCTGCTGCAATGGTGCTGATGGAGCGCGGAACCGCCGAGAAACGCGGCATACAACCGCTGGCGAGGCTTGTTGCCTACGGGCATGGCGGCGTCGAGCCGGAACTAATGGGGCTGGGCCCGATACCCGCGGTGAAAATGGCGATGAGCAAGGCCGGATTGAAAGTCGGCGACATGGATATCATTGAATCCAATGAGGCATTTGCGGCACAGGCGTGTGCCGTCGCCAGGGATCTGGGATTCGACCCGAAGAAAACCAACCCGAACGGTGGCGCGGTTGCACTCGGCCACCCGGTCGGTGCCACCGGCTGCATCATCAGCCTCAAGGCGCTGTACGAACTGCAGCGAATCGGCGGCAAGTATGCTCTCGCCACCATGTGTATCGGCGGTGGGCAAGGGATTGCCGCGATCTACGAACGTATCGGCTGAACGTCACAGGCAAGCGCGAGCAGTCGCCACAATGCGTTGACCGGGTGGCGCTTCACGCAGCTGCCCCATTGGCATCGCCCTGTCTCTCTCGGATACGCGCCAGCTCGCTCAGGCACAGGCAGGTAAACGCAAGCGCCGAGAAAACCGGAGCGATCAGGTTAATCAGCGGAACAAAGTAAAGCAGTCCTGTCGCCAGACCAAGAACGAACAAATCCGAGAAGCGCTCGGAGAATACCCGTTGCATCTCCTGCGCATCGGCGTGCTCGGCAAGCGCGTCGTAACGGAAAAGACGCTGATTCAGATAAGCCGACAGCGCCCAGGGAATCACCACTGCAAGCGGCCCGAGAAACAGCCACAAGGGCAAAGTCGCGATCCACAGCAATCCGAACGCGCAAATGGCGACAACGGCATTGACGATGCCGCCGACAAATGTGCCTCCGCTTTTTCGCTCCAGACCCGGAAAGTCGCGCCGCGCCACGTGCGCTACGAGGATCGGCATCGCGAAAACGGCCGAAATCAGCATTGCGGTTGCCATCGCCGCTGGCGCAATGAGGAAAAGCAGAATCAGCCCGGCAGCAAAGCCGGTGAACCGGGCTGGATCCAACCGGGCCATCCATCCGTCGCTGCTGATGTTCAGGAGCAGGGACTCGATACCGGTGGTCCAGCTGTCCCAGAACAACCAGGATATCCCCGCCCACAAGAGCAGTGCAGCAAAGGCGGGCAGCAACATGACCACCAGAATTGCCGGATGAAGCATGTTGCGCACCGCATCGCGAAGCGCCAAAATCGCGTGCCGGTAAGCGCTCATCTGATGAATAAATACATTAACTTATTGTTAAATTGAATAAATAATCTCACAAGCGCCTTCACAATGAGACCAAAAATAGTGTGCAACAGCTATTGACAACTAACCTCGTAGGGGTATAGTACGGCCCTGTTGGTGCACCGCACAAAAGTCGCGGAAAGCCCATTACCGAATACAGAAGTTGGCAGTAGATTTGGTTGTTACTTCATTCATATCAGGAGATTGTTATGCCGACAGTTATTGAGCAAATGACAGCAGCACAGAAGGAAAATATCAACACAACGGTTGCCCTTGCCGGCATTGCCGCTTCCACCGCCGAAAAAGCCCTGGATCTGAATGTCGCCGCCATCAAGAGCGCGATGAGCACCGCAACCGAGAACGGCAAGGCGATCGCCGAAGCCAAAGACGTTCAAGGCATCACCGCCATGCAGTCCCAGTTTGCCCAGCCGGCTTTCGAAGCGCTTGCCACCTACCTCAAGGACAGCTACGAGATCCTGACGGAAGCACAAAATGAATTCGGCAAGATCGTCGAGTCCAAAATGACCGAAGTCAACAAGATTATCGTATCGGGCCTCGACCAGGCGGAAAAGAACGCCCCGGCCGGGTCTGACATGGCCGTGGCCGCGATGAAATCCGCGATTGCTGCCGCCAATCAAACCTACGATGCTTTTGCCAAGGCAGGCAAGCAGGTCCAGGAAGTGACCTCCGCCACGGTGAACACCACCGTTCGCCAGGCCCCTGCCAAGAAAAAAGCCGCAGCCTGATCGACGCAACAAGGTAACACCTCAAGAGCCCCCGGATTCCTCCGGGGGCTTTTTTGTGCCCGTCGCATTCGCGGCGGCATTCCAGGCTCCACCGGGGCGCCGCCTCCCGCCATCGCAGATGCGCCCGGAGCGATTAGAATCAGGCCTCTGAGAACATCAACCCTTCACGCGTCCGCGCGCGCAAGTATGTCTGCCTTCCTGAATCTTCCTTGTTTTGCCCATGACACGCCTTACTGAACGACCCAGCTGGAAAGCCCTGGAAGCACATGCCGCGCGCCCCGGCGCTGCGGACATCATCGGCCTGTTCGAACGCGAACCGCGGCGTGCCGAGGCTTTCAGCATAGAGGCAGCGGGGCTGTTTCTCGACTTCTCGAAAAACCCGGTGTCTCGGGAAACACTCGCACTGCTGCAGTCTCTGGCGGAACAAGCGAGTCTCAAGCAACAGATACAGGCAATGTTTGATGGACGCCGGGTCAATACGACCGAAAACAGGCCGGCATTGCACATCGCTCTGCGCAATCGATCGCAACGTCCCGTGCTGGTCGATGGTCGCGACGTCATGCCCGATGTCAGGGCGGTTCTGGAAAGAGTACGCGCGTTCTCCGATGCGATTCGCAGCGGTCAAGCACGCAGTGCCGCCGGCAAGCCGTTTACCGACGTGGTCAATATCGGCATCGGCGGTTCCGATCTTGGACCACTGACGGTATGCGAAGCATTGCGGCCTTTTGCCCGAAACGGCCCGCGCGTTCACTTTGTCTCGAATGTCGATGGGGCACATCTGGCAGCAACGCTGGCCGACCTGGCGCCGGAAACAACGCTTTTCATGGTTTCATCGAAGACGTTTACGACGCAGGAGACCATGACGAATGCCAATTCCGCAAGAAAGTGGCTACTCACTCATTTGGCTGGCACCTACACTCAGGACGAGATTCTCGGCCGCCATTTTGCAGCGGCATCGACCAACCTGGAAGAAACCGGCCGGTTCGGAATAAAGCCGGAGCAGGTGTTCGGATTCTGGGACTGGGTTGGCGGGCGCTACTCGCTTTGGTCGGCCATCGGCTTGCCGATCGCACTGGCGGTCGGGTTCGAGCGATTCGAGCAGCTGCTGGACGGCGCGCACGCCATCGACGAGCATTTCCGCATGGCGCCGCCGGAAAGGAACATGCCGATTTTGCTGGCGCTGATCGGCATCTGGCACTCGAACTTCCTCGGCGCTCCCTCTTACGCCGTGCTTCCGTATGCGCAAGATCTGGCGTGGCTGCCAATGCACCTTCAGCAGCTCGACATGGAAAGCAACGGCAAACGAATCGACCGTGCCGGCGTTCCGGTCGACTACGCCACGGGACCCATTATCTGGGGTGCACCCGGCACTAACGGCCAGCACGCTTTCTTTCAGCACCTTCATCAGGGAACCCGCGTTACGCCCTGCGATTTCATCCTCGCCGCAAAAAGCGAATGGGAAATGCCGGGGCACCACGAAATTCTTCTGGCAAACGGCATTGCCCAGTCAGAGGCACTGCTACGCGGGCGCACCGCAGAGGAAGCCCTGGGCGAGTTAGGTGCGAAAGGAACCGACGACAAGGAAACCCGGAGGCTCGCAGTGCATCGCAGCTTCCCCGGGAATCGCCCGAGCAATACCATTGTCGTCGATCGCCTTGATGCGCGTGCTGTCGGCGCGCTGATTGCGCTGTACGAACACAAGGTATTCGTGCAGGGGGCAATCTGGAATATCAACTCGTTCGATCAGTGGGGTGTCGAGCTTGGCAAAGGCCTCGCCAAAGGCGTGTTGAACGATTTGCACGAGGGCAAGGCCTCACCCGGCCATGATCCGTCAACCAACGCACTGATTGAGCGAATCTGCACTTTGAGGGGTAAAAAATGAACGAAGACAATTTCAACATGAGCATTCGCAAGTTTCTGAAAATGACCGGCGTGGGCTCGCAGCGCGAAATCGAACAGGCTGTTACAAAAGCGCTTGCCGAGGGCAAGCTCGAGGGTCTCGGCAAACTGCCGGTGTCGATGAAGCTCAGCATTCCCTCACTCGATCTGGACGTGAGTTTCGACGGCGACATCACGTTGGAGTGAGCGCCTGGAAGTCGCCTGATACCCCGCGCGCAAGGACGCAGGGATCGCCCGTGCCGCAGGATTGCCCACGTGTGGACGCGTAACGTCGGGCAGCTCGCTGGGCAGCAGCACGATTGCCTGCCATGCCGACCGCTCGGGCACCCGGTTTCGATTCCCCGGGCAGACCGGCCCGGCAAGCTCAGACCCGAATGAAGTTGGCCCGGTAGTACTTCATTTCCTCGATCGACTCGTAGATGTCAGCAAGCGCCTCATGCTTTCCGTGTTTGACAATGCCGGCAACAATCTCGGGCTTCCAGCGCTTGGCCAGCTCCTTCAGCGTTGACACATCGAGATTACGGTAGTGAAAGTAACGCTCGAGAGCAGGCATCCAGCGCGCCAGAAAACGCCTGTCCTGGCAAATAGAGTTGCCGCACATGGGCGAAGTATTGGAGGGCACGTGCTGTTGCAGAAAATCCAGCATCTGCTCTTCTACCTGAGTTTCATTCAGGGTAGAGGTCTTGACCTTGTCGACGAGGCCGCTGCGCGCGTGCGTTGACTTGTTCCACTGGTCCATCGCGTCGAGTATCTCGGTACTCTGATGCACCACCAGTACCGGCGATTCGGCAATCGTCTCCAACTGCGAATCGGTGATTACCATCGCAACCTCGATGATGCGATCGCCGTCCGGGTTGAGCCCGGTCATCTCCATGTCGAGCCAGATCAGATTGTTAGCGTCTTGTGCCATAATCACTTGTAAGTTTGAGAGGTATTTTTCGTTGAATTTTCATCGGGATATTCTGTCATATCCGGCACCAGTACCCAATCAGAAACCAGAGCCATGAATACATTCTCCATCCTGTTCCTGATCGCTGTCGCAGTGGCAGCGCTGACCCGGCTGTGGCTGGCATCGCGCCACGTCAAGTACGTTAGCGCGCATCGTGCCAGCGTGCCCGCTGCCTTTGCGGCAGATGTCGCGCTCGACGCGCATCAGAAAGCCGCCGATTACACGGTGGCCAAGTCGCGATTCTCCATGGCCGGTATCGTTTTCAATGCGGCTGTCCTGCTCGCCCTGACTTTCGGCGGCATCCTGCAAGGACTGTACGACATCACCGGCAACTTTCTGGACAACGATCTCGGACGCGGCCTCCTTTTCTTTGCTTTCTTCGGCCTGCTGATGTCCGTGATCGACGTGCCGTTCGACTTGTACCGCACGTTTGTAGTCGAGGAGCGATTCGGTTTCAACAAGATGACGCCGGCACTGTTCGTCAAGGATCTCGTTGTCGGCCTTGCCGTATCCGCAGTGCTTGGATTGCCTTTCCTCGCAATTCTGCTGTGGCTGATGAGCACCGCCGGGGAACACTGGTGGCTTTACGCTTGGGTTGCGGGTATTGCCTTCTGGCTTTTCGTCCAGTTTATATCACCGACCGTGATAGCACCGTTGTTCAACAAGTTCTCGCCACTGGAAAACCAGGAACTCAAGCAGCGCATCGAAAGCCTCCTCAAACGTTGTGGCTTCCAGTCAAAGGGACTGTTCGTGATGGATGGAAGCAGACGCAGCAGTCACGGCAATGCCTACTTCACCGGTTTCGGCAAGTCAAAGCGCATCGTGTTTTTCGACACCCTCGTCGAGCGCCATGACGCACCCGAGGTCGAAGCCGTCCTGGCCCACGAACTCGGCCATTTCAAGCTGCACCATGTGCTCAAACTCACAGCCATGTTCGCAGTGCTCGGATTCGTCTTCTTCTGGCTGCTCGGTCTTGCACAGAACACTGACTGGCTGTTCACCGGTCTGAATGTCGCGTATCCAGCACCGGATGCACTGGTTCTGACGGTTTTCTATCTGGCACTGCCTCCGTTTCTGTTTTTCGTGCGGCCATTGCTGGCGGCCTACCTGCGCAAGAACGAATTCGAGGCCGATGCCTACGCCGCCGAGTACGCGCCTGCCAGTGATCTGGTGCGTGCGCTGGTAAAGCTGTACAAGGACAACGCGTCGACCCTGACGCCGGACCCCCTGCACTCGGCTTTCTATGACTCTCATCCGCCGGCAGCAGTACGTATCGCCCGGCTGGAGCAACTCTCAAAAGCCTGACAATTCACCGACAGGTAAACCAACATGAGCACAACCGCACAAGACCTCGTCCGCAAGAAATGCAAACCCTGTGAAGGTGGTGTCGATCCGATGACGCCGAGTACAGATCGGCCACATGCTCAAAGGCGTTCAGGGCTGGGAATATTCGGGCGGCATGATACGCAAGACCTACAATTTCAAGGACTATTACCAGACCATGGCCTTCGTTAATGCCACAGCCTGGGTCTCTCACCGGGAAGACCATCATCCGGATATTACGGTCGGCTATAACAAATGCGAAGTTGCCTACATGACCCACGCCATCAACGGCATCAGTGAAAACGACTTCATTTGCGCGGCGAAACTCGACGCGCTGTTCGACCTTTAGTCGAAGAGCTTGCGTAGCAAGCAAATGGAGTCGTTTCAGTGCAGGCTAACCTGCGCAGCAGGTTAAGCTCGCGAAGCCAGCGGCCGGAACTAAAATGTCTTCATAATCTGCGCAGCAAAGCTTGATGCGCTGTTCGATCTCTGATCGAACAATCTGCGAAGCAAACAGATGAAGTCATTCGGGTGGAGACTTACATTTGCGGAGCCAATGTCACGTCGGAGCCAAAACGACTTCATTTGCGCGGCGAAACTCGACGCGCTGTTCGACCTTTAGTCGAAGAGCTTGCGTAGCAAGCAAATGGAGTCGTTTCAGTGCAGGCTAACCTGCACAGCAGGTTAAGCTCGCGAAGCGAGCGGCGGGAGCCCGGAAAACCCCGGGACTGCGGCGCAGTGAATCAAACCCCATTCCCCGGCGCATTTACCCTGTCAGTTTCCGCCGTTTCGATACGAACCCTCGGCAGGGACTGTGGATGATTGCGCTGCAGATAACCGATAAGACGTTCGCGTACCTCACAACGCAGTTCCCACGCATCGGGCGAATTGCCGGCGCTCATAAGCAAGCGGATCTGCATGGCCCTGTCAGTGCAGTCGGTTACGTGAACGACTTCGACCTTGCCATCCCAGTACTTCGACTCGCGCAGGGCACGGGAGAACTCTGCACGGACGTCCGCCAACGGTACGCTGTAGTCCATGTACAGCATCACTGAACCGAGGATATCCGCGGTAGTTCGCGTCCAGTTCTGAAACGGCTTCTCGATAAAGTACGAAATAGGAAGTATCAGGCGGCGCAGATCCCAGATCCGGACGACGACAAAGGTCATATGGATTTCCTCGACCCAACCCCACTCCCCTTCAACGACTATCGCATCTTCGAGGCGGATCGGCTGGGTGAGAGCGATCTGGATCCCGGCGATGAGATTGCTGAGAGCCGGCCGTGCCGCGAGCCCCAGGGCAAGTCCGGCAATACCGGCGGACGCGAAGATACTGACGCCGATATGCCGTATGCTCGGTATCGACATCAACACGCCGGCAATCGTCGCGACATAAACAACGAATACCATCACGCGACCAAGCACGCGAATTTGTGTCTGCATCTGACGTGCAGCCAGATTATCGCTGTGGTCGATACTGTAGACGGTGACGAAATAGTCAACGAATCCACGTACGGCGCGTATCGCGAGCCACCCTGCCGAGACGATTGCCAGTACTGTAAGAACGTACGGTAACTTCGCACCGAAGCCACTCGAATCATCAAGCCCCGATAGCACGGCAGACATCGCCAGGAGCGGGAAAAGCAAACGCAAGGGGGCGGCACAGCGCGTAGCGATCGCTGCCAGGAGACCGGCCTTCTCAAACCTCGACATGCGCCGCATCAGGAAAATCGCCGCGATCGCCAACAGCAAGCCAAGCAATGCCGACAGAATCAGGGCAAGAACGGTTTGGAAGCTCAAACCGACATATTCGAAAACGGGGGCGATTTCTGCAGGCATGAACTGGCTTCAGGTGGGGATTCCTGACACTGAATGGTTGCAGCTGTCGAAGCGGCCGGGCCATCGGGTCGTCGACGCTGACTGTATTTTACGTGAACCGCGAACGCATCTCGTCGAGCCGAGGATGGCTGTAGAAATCGCTCGATTGACAGCATTGCACACCAGCCTCGCTGCATGCATTACCATGCGCCCTGAGCGGATGGCACCTGAACAGCAAATGGTCGCGACAAATGGACGGTTAATCGGGGCGAAATAACGGCGTGAAGCAAGGAAAGCGCAAGGCACTTCTCGAGGACGGGTTAATCGTCGCCGCTCATGGCCGCCATTACGCCGTGGAGTTGTCGAGCGCGGAACTGCTTCACTGCTACCCACGCGGGAGAAAAACCGTTTGCGCATGCGGTGACATCGTCGATATCGAACGTTCCGGGGACAGGCAGGGAACAATAATCTCGGTACATGACCGCACTTCCTTGTTGTACCGATCTGATCACTATCGGCAAAAGATCATTGCCGCGAATATCACGCAAGCAGTCATCGTTGTTGCCGCACGGCCAGCGTTTAACGAAGACCTGCTAATGCGTTGCCTTATCGCCTGTGAGCAGCAGAAAATCAAGGCTGTTATCGCCTTGAACAAAACCGACCTTGTCGATGACAGCGCAAGAACGGCCATCCAGCTCGCCCTGTACAGCGCGCTGGGATACATGGTAGTGCCGCTGAGTGCGAAGAAAGACATATCTCCGCTCGAATGCGTCCTCCGAAACCATCGCAGCGTGGTCGTTGGTCAGTCAGGCATGGGGAAATCGACGATCGTAAATGCGCTGATCCCGGAAGCACAAGCGCGCACCGCGGAAATTTCAGAAGCGCTCGATTCCGGAAAGCACACGACGACTAGCGCACAGCTCTACCGTCTGGATGCAGAATCCAGCATCATCGATTCCCCGGGATTACAGACTTTCGGCCTGATGCACCTGTCGCAGTCAGACCTGGTTGAATCCTTCCCGGAATTCAAGCCTTTTGTCGGCCGGTGCCGCTTTGACGATTGCCGTCACACCGTCGAACCTGGCTGCGCTGTAATCGCCGCAGTGAAGCGTAATGACATTGACCCACGCCGCTGGAATGCTTATGTCTCGTTAACCGCCGAACTGGAAACGAAGCCGCCTGCGTGGGCATGATGACAACCGGGCGACGGCGACGCGATTAGCCGGCAATGCGCAAGATTTCACGATGAACGGCCGTTCAGCGCACGCCCTCCGGGGGACGGTTGAATGAGCGGTTCATAACCGGCCTGAAAACAATCTGAAGCCGTCTGCGCTGTAACGGGCGAGCCGGCGGGCCGCACTCCAGTCAGCGCACGGCGGCGGCTCAGCCGATCCATACTGCCAACGTAACCAGCGCGATCAGGAAAAGCCAGATCAACACTGAACGCCATGCCAGATTCATTCCGCTGGCCATGTAATTGACGTCTGCCTCGTCACCGAGCCCGAGCTCCGGCCGGAAAACGACCGTTCCATCCTGGTGTATCGCGTCACCCAGGCGCACTCCAAGGGCACCGGCGCCAGCGGCCAGAACGGCACCCTGCCCGGCATCGCCCCACCCGTTCGACTGGGTACGCCAACAATAGAGTGCATCTTCGAAATTTCCGACAATCGCAAAGGTGATCGCAGTCAGCCTCGCCGGAATCCAGTCGAGCACTACAAACGCCTTGCGGGCGAATCCGCCAAATTCCATGTACTCCTCGCCACCGCGCATACCCCACCCGTCAACCAGCATTGCCGACAGGAAATACAGCACCGCACCGGTGGGGCCAGGCAACACGACGAACCAGAACATCACGCCGAATATCTGACGGTGCACGCCGATCAAGCCACTTTCAATCGCCAGTTTCGCTATTTCTCCAGGACCGAGCTCCTCGGCCGATTGATTACGCCAACCGGTGAGCGCCTGCCTCGCGGCATCGGTGTCATCGTTACGAAGCGCGTCCAGTACGATGTTGAACTGGTTGGCGAACTGCCGGAAGCCGATCAGGAAATACAGCACCGCAACATTGAACGCAAGCGCCAACAAATCACTCGCCGACTCCAGAATGAGATACAACAACATGACGCCAAGAACCCACGGCAAGACGGCGACCAGCCAGGCGAATATGCCCTGCCGCCGTTCCCCGGCATTGAATTGCCTTGCGACACTATTGGTGTAACTGGCTAACAACGAATGCACCGGGTTTGCGGGCGGCAGTGGCCGTAGCTGCTCGATCAGGAACGCGAAAACGAGAGAAATGAGAGTCATGATCTATCCGGTACCAGCAAAAGTATCCGTGTCATAGCGGTCAAAGGCCTGGAGCAAGCCTGTAAATACTGCCGTCACGCCCTGCTATAAGGGCGCCACGATGTGGACGCTATCGCGGCTGACATTAAGAAACGGTGCGTTCAGCAGGTGACGGTCATTCAGGTCGCGAACCTCCGCATCGGTGACGGCGATGAAGTCCTTGGCCTCAACCATGTAGTCGGTCACCCTTGCCCCGGGTACCAGACTGATGAAGCCCTTGACGCGATACGTCCCGGTGAGAATCATCACCTTGGTCCGACTTGTTTGGTTTTCCACTTAGTCAACTCCCCTGTAAAGTAATCACCAGACCCGTTCCCGGCACATTCAGGCTCACTTGTTACCGGCTCACCTGGCCCCCGTCAATACAGACGTCAATACCCCGCAAACATCGGGCCCGTTAGCGGTCAACGATCAAGGCCGGCAACCACCGGCCTGCCATAACGCCATACAAAGCGGCCAGGGGCGATATCGCCAAGCGGAACTTCCACAGGCGTAAGGATACCAGCCGCACACGGCATGCGCAGTTTATAGCCATGGCTCCCGAACAAGACCGACCGGTAACATCCGGCGAAATTGGTCGGCTTCCAACACTGGTGGTCTTTCGAAGCGTACGCCGGCCGCCTCCATCTGTCGCAGCAAGACAAGGTGCCCGGCAATCGACGCATACGGATAAGCCGGGTATTACAGCGCAGAGCCACATCTGGGAAAATGACGGATCGTTGCCGCGGCTGCGACGTTACACCGGCAGCGCTCGCGCCCCGCGCCCCAACCACTACCGAATCACTTCAGTATGCAGCAAGCATTGAAAGGAACCGACAGGGACATGAGCTACCATCACTTGCTACTTGACGTCAGCCACCGGGTCGCAACCGTCACCATCAACCGCCCGGACAAGGGTAATGCGCTGGCGCCCGCAGTGCTGGGCGAAGTCACGGCCATGTTCAATGAACTGGGAGCGCGGGACGATGTCAACGTCATCGTGTTTACAGGCGGCGAAAGGTATTTTTCAGCCGGTTTCGATCTTGACGAAATCCGCAAGCTGGAGAAGGTATCCAACGAAGCCTATACCGAACTGTTTCACCGCGCTTACCGGGCAATTCTGTTTTGCGAACAGCCGGTGATATGCGCAGTGGGCGGTGCCGCGATCGCCGGCGGATTCGATCTGACCATGATGTGCGACATCCGCTATGCCTCGAGCCGCGCAAAATTCGGTCAGCGCGAAATCGTGCTGTCATTGACGCCGATCATGGACCCGCTTTGGCGCATCATCGGCATGGGCCGCGCCAGGGAGGTCGCGCTCACCGGCCGGATTTACGATGCGGCGGAAGCCGAACGCATGGGTTACGTCAGCAAGGTCTTTCCCGAAGGTGAACTCTTGTCCTCAGTCGCGTCCATTGCCAGAGAAATGGCCGGTTACGACCGTGGCTGCCTCGCCGAGACCAAGCGCCTGTCGAATCAGGTATTGAATCAGGATCTGGACAGCGCCATGCGTGTGCAGGAATGGTTGTTCCGTACCTATATTGGCTCGGAGGACAACCATCAGCGCATCGACGCACTGCAAGAACAGCTCGCCGAGGCCCGCAAGCGGCGCAAGTGAGATTCAGCCACCCCGTCGCTGAACAAAAGGTGGATTGCGCGCGCGCATCCCGGTCCGGGATGGCCCGGATCAACTCAGTGAATTGCGCTGCGCGGCACGATCGCCGGCACGCAAGTCCCGGCACTTGATTTCGGCCGCATGGGCCGCATGTAATCGCAGAGCGGAGCGCTCATCAGACCGTTAACTGCGTACCCTGGCTTGTTATCGATGCGTAATAGACCGGATCTTTTCGTGTATCGCCTGATCTGGCTTACCCTCGCAGGCGCCGTGTTGATCGGGGTTTGGCGTTACCTGCCATCGCCCAAATGCCGCGGGCCTGCCCGACGTGACACCACGGCTGGTTGCGCCACGCGGCGACCTTGCCGCCGACGAGCAATCCAATATCGAGTTGTTCGAGAAAGCGCGCAATTCGGTTGTGTTCATCAGCACTCGCCGGCAGGTTCAGGATTTCTGGACACGTAACGTGCTTTCCGTGCCCCGCGGCAATGGCTCCGGCTTTATCTGGGATACGCACGGCCACATCGTCACCAATTTTCACGTACTCGAAGGGGCAAGCGAGGCTACGGTAAAACTTGCCGATGGACGCGATTACAAGGCAGCACTGGTCGGCCTGAGCCACGCGCATGATATTGCCGTGCTCAGAATCGATGTCGGCGACCGGTATCCTCCTCCGGTGCCGCTCGGATCGAGCAGTGACCTGCGTGTCGGGCAAAGGGTGTTCGCCATCGGCAACCCCTTCGGGCTCGACTGGACGCTTACCACCGGAATAGTGTCCGCACTCGATCGCAGTCTTGCCTCCGAGAACGGCAGGAATATCGAACATCTGATTCAGACCGATGCGGCGATCAACCCGGGAAATTCCGGAGGTCCACTGCTGGATTCGGCGGGCCGGCTGATCGGTATCAATACGGCCATTTACAGCCCTTCCGGGGCGTCGGCAGGGATAGGATTCGCTGTGCCGGTGGACACGGTCAACCGTGTGGTACCGCAAATCATTCGCTATGGAAAATATATCCAGCCCGGCATAGGTATACGCGTCGACGAAGCCCTCAACCGCCGCCTTGCATCGGCGTTCGATGTCGAGGGCGTCGTAGTATTACAGGTCGAACGCGGTTCGGCGGCCGCGCACGCGGGCCTGCGAGGCGCCAGGGTCCGCCCGGACGGATTCGTTGTACCGGGCGACATCATCGTCGCAGTCGAAGGAAAACCGGTGCCGTCGGTGGGAAAGCTGTTTGCGGCTTTCGACGACTACAGAATAGGCGACACCGTGAAAATATCCGTTCTTCGCAATGGTGAGATCGTCGACGTCGCGGTGCGACTCGAACCGGCAGAATAGCCTGTGGGACTTGTTGCGGGTTGCGGCAGCGCGCCGTGGAAACACGCTTCCAGGCCTGGAGATGGTGACGTGAGGCACGGTGTGCTCCGACCGGCGCCTTCATATCGGTTTATGATCCGGGATGTTTCAAATGAGGCTTTCCGGGCAGATGCGAGGACATGCGATATGAGGGCACGATTCCTGAGGCTGGTTGCATTGCTTGTGGCCTGCTCGCTGGGAGCAGCAGAAGGATATGCTGCCGAGCCAGACGAGAATGCGAATTGGTTGCAACTTAAACCTTTGCTGTTTGGTGAGCGGACCATTCACACGCATGCAACCGACGTGCTGCAGTTATACGTCAACCAACGCGCAGACGACGCTGCCGTGGTACCGGTTATGGTGCGCACCTATATCAACCAGAAGCCGGATCGCTATATCAAACATATTTACGTAATCATCGATGAAAACCCTTCGCCGTTTGGCGTCAAGTTCACGATGACGCCTCAGAGCGGCCGCGCGGATATTGAAACTCGCGTGCGCATGGAAAGCTCGTCACCGATTCGTGCCATTGCCGAGATGAATGACGGTTCGCTCTGGATGGATAGCGCCATGGTCTTTGGCGCAGGCGGTTGTTCAGCACCGATATCGGGCGGCCCGGTAGACCCCTCGCTCGGCAAGATGCGCCTGAGCATGGACAACATGCTCAGTGAAGCGGGCGAACCCGTTCCCGCCCAATTGATGATCAAGCACCCGCAAATCACCGGGATGTCAACCAATGTCATTCTCGAACCGCATTTCGTACGTCAGGTAAATGTCTACTACGCCGAGCAGCTCGTCATGTCGGCCGACGTCGATTTTACGATCAGCGAGAATCCGGTGTTCCGCTTCTACTTCCTGCCCGAGGGCGACGGGGAATTGCGCGCCGAAGTTGTCGACTCCAGTGACTTGCGATTCGAGCAGCGGATCACCGTAACAACGATCAAATAAAGCGGGTCAGTTCCTGTAACAGCCGCGCTCTACTTCGTCGAGCAACGACAGTGCTGATGGCGACCAACCGAGTTCCTGGCGCGCTCGCACCGCGCGCACACGGCTGTTGGAGCCCATGGTGTAGCGCGCCCCGCCCTCGCCCCACTCGGCGACAGCATCTTCGACGCTCATGCTCTGCGTGCGCCCCCCGTAGCCCAGCATTCGGCTCACCGCCTCGGCGAGTTCCCGCATCGAGTTCTCACCATTCTCGGCGTAATAAAACGCGCCGCCCGGCGCCTTCTCCAGTGCGCGCAGATACAAATCGACAAGATCATTGATGTGCACGTTGGACCAGATGTTCTCGCCCGGTCCGATATGGCGCCCGACACCATGCTTTTTCGCCAGGTCGATCATCCACGGCACCTGCATGCTGTCAGCTGACGCACCGAGCCCGATTCCGTATATCAGCGACGGACAGATCACCATGGTGCGCAGCTTCTCATTCGATGCAGCAAGCACTGCGTCGTTGAGAGCCACACGCCCGGCGCGCAACGGCAAGGGGTCAACCGGAGTGGTCTCTTCGTAGATCTTGCCCGGATACTCTCCATCGGCAAGATCGGCAACAATGCTGGTACCGCTGGACTGCACGAACGTCTTGCTGCTGCCTTGCATGGTATTGAGAAACACATCGACGACATCCCGATTATCGGAATTCGCGATATTGATGACTGCATCGGAGGCGTCTGCGGCTCGCTCCAGCACTTCGGAATTGCCCAGGTCCCCGATTACCGGCTCGATTCCGAACGGCTCCACTTCCCGCGCCCGAGCTTCATTGCGCACCAGCCCGGCCACTTTATGTCCGGCCTTGATAAGGGTTACGGCAACCGACCCGCCAATGTACCCGGCTGCGCCGGTGATGAATACGTTCATGCTTCTCCCCTTGTGAATGCAACTTCACCAACAATGCGCGCCTGCACGGCGATCAACTGACGCGCGGGTCAATTATGCTCCGATACCAGCGCCGCTTCGATGCGACCGGCAATGGTCTGCAGCGACTCGAACGTATCGATGTCATGGCTCAGCAACGGCAGGTCAAGCTTTGCCTGCTTCGGAAACTCCGCATCAATCCGCGCCCGGTATTGTCGTTGCTGTTCGAGACGCCCCTGGAAGAATGGATCGCTCACCGAGTCCGGCAATATCTTGTTGATGACGAGTGTGCCGACGTGAAGGTCATACTGTGCCAGATGGTCAATCCCCTTCCGCGTCTCGGCAATCGGCAGAAATTCCGGCACCAGAACGAAAACAAACACAGCGCCGGCAGCCAGCCCCAGTACAGCGCGATCGCCGGCCCAACGATCGGCGCAGCACCCGCGACTGACGTAAAGTGATGGCCCCACAGTACCCACTTCTGAGTCGGCACAAAGTCGACCCCATCGTTGAACTGGTGCGCCGGTGTTACATATTCGGGGTCGAGACGATAAATTCTCTCGGCGATGTATTTCGAATAGAAGCGGTATCCCAGGAAGAAAACCACCAGGCCGAAGACGGCCAGCCAGATCGCGCTCATACCGGTCTCCTCGTTATCAGTATTCGGTGCGTCGCAGTCGGTTATCGTCGATTCACGGCCTTGTGCACAGACGTGGTCGCAGCCTACGTGCGGCCACTCCGGCCTGCAATCGACTGCCGCAAAGTATACGCCCCCGGGAAACCGCCGGGTGACGTTGGTGGGACTACTTCCGGAATATCAACAAGCGGTTGTTCGCAGGCATGGCGTGATCGCACTGGAGCGTCATCGAACTGCGTTGCGCCAGGTCCCGCACGTCTTCGAAGTCACGGATGCCGCTGTCCGGGTTTTGCGCGCGTAGCGAAGCATCGAACCGGGCATTCGACTCCGACGTGTGTCTTGCGTCATATCTGAACGGCCCGTAAACGCAGAACAATCCGTTCGCATCCAGCACCCGTGAAACACCGCTGAACATGTTCTGCACGCTCGACCACGCCATGATATGCAACGTATTTGCAGTGAACGCCGCGCCAACGCGCTGTGCGGGCCAGGCAGGCTGGTCCACGTCAAGATGCAGCGGCGGTAACACGTTGGGCAGTGCAGCCTCCTCGAGCCACCGTTCGATTCCCTGATGATTCTCTTGAAGATCCGATGTTTGCCACACCAGATGCGGCAAACGCGCTCCAAAAAAAATGGCATGCTGTCCGGTGCCACTGCCAATTTCGAGCACGGATCTGGTTTCTTGCAGCAAAGGTACCAGCAGCTGCGCGATCGGCTCACTATTTCGAGCGCAAGCTGGCGAAAATGGTTTCCCGGAATTCACTATCTGGCAGTCCGCGAACCGACTCCGAGAAACTGGACGACCTCGTCGCGCCGCGCCATCGTGTCACGATAGCCGAGGTCAATCAGTGCGCGACAGTAACTTTTTTCAAACAGCAGATAACTGACAAGCGTCCCGCCTCCCCGGCGCATCCCACCGATCAGCGACATCAGCAAGCGTACCGCGATTGGCAGCGCTTTCGCGTGTTTCGTCGCCAACGCGCCAAGATCCTCCGAAGGGCGCATGACCAGGACTTCGACTTCGCGAAGCTGAAACAGATCCGGATCACGGCTCTCGGGCGGCATCAGCCGCAACGTGCGATTGATCCGCTGCAGTCTCTCGACATCGGTTTCGAGCCCATCGAGAAAAATACTGTTCAGCGCGTGTCCGGCAACTTGCGCCAGTGATGGATAGGCATCGCTGTTGACCCGTTCACGCTCCTCGGTCAACTGCCGGCCGACGCTGATGACGAAAACCCGCTGCGCGCCCAGGTGCAGGGCCGGGCTCACGGGTGCCATCTGACGCATCGAACCATCCCCAAAGTATTCGCCGCCAATTCGCACCGGCGGAAAAATGAACGGCAATGCGCTGGATGCGAGCAGATGCTCAGCCCCTATTTGCGCGCGAACACCGACGCGCCGGGCGCGCCGCCAACCAGAGAGAAGGTCGTTGCCCTGATAGAAACTGATCGATTCACCTGTGCTGTAGGACGATGCCGAAATGGCAAAAGCACGCAGCGCTCCGGTGCCGATCATGCCGCCCAGTTCATGCAGAGTCCAGACGCTCCTGCAGCAACTGGCGCAGCGGCGTGTTATCGAGTAACGCGACCGGTTGTTTGCGGCCCAGACGCCGTAACAGCGGCTCGAGTAACCAACGCAGCCCTGTCGACGCTATGCCGACAGGATCCGAACGATATACCTGGTTCGCGCGAAAGTTGCGCCAAACCAGCTGCAGGCGGCGCACCGCACGGTGGAAATCGTTGGCGCCCGCGGCAACCGCGGCAGCGTTGATCCCCCCGGCCGATGTGCCGCAAACAATCGGAAAAGGGTTGGATATACCGTGCGGGAGAATATGTGCCAATGCCCGCAGCACGCCGACCTGATAGGCGGCACGAGCGCCACCGCCGGTCAATACCAGGGCAGTATAGGAGTTTTCGCGAGCAGCTTCCGTCACAAGGTCAGGAACGCTCCGTGAAACATCGCTGCGACGTCAGCCGTCTGATGCGCCCGACGCCGGATCGACCTCGGGCCGTACGGTTTCGAGCGCATCACGCAACGTCTCTTCCGGCAAGGCGTTCAGTGCGTGCGCAAGCACATCGGCCGATGTATACGTCTCTTCCGGCAACACCGAACTGTCAAGATGCGCGACAAATACCGCCGCCGCTCCAACTGTGCGAAGCAGGCCGTCGCGCTCCCCCATCAGCATCTCGATCTCGGTGCGCAGCATCGAGACTTCTTCTTCGTTGATTTCCGTGTTCATCTGATCTCCGTTAGCGATGCGCCTCATGTTGCCACAACGCATTTGATGTTGCTGGCATTTCAATAGCAGTCGGGCTTGTATTCCTCAACAAGACACTAAGGTGTCAGGCTGCTTGCTGCATGACAGCCTTTGCATGCACTCGACCTATGCAAGAATCGCGCTCGCCATCGGCAATCGTTCATGCTGCCGGTGCTCTCATCGCGCTGTGACCGGTCCTGATTTTGTCTGGACTGGCGCGGCAAACTGTCGTACCCGAGCAGACCGGGCAGGTCGATATCGCCGCCCTCCCGCCATGACAACTGCCGCCAACGGCAGCCAATCGACAAGACCTGGAACAGCCGCATTACTGGCATGGCAATGCCTGTTCGTCGTCCCCTCGGCACTACCGCCGGCGGACATGAGTTCATTTGTAGCAGTGACAGGCGCCGGGTTCCTGCCTGCTTTCCGGGCACAGGCCAGGTCCGCGCTCACCGGGAATCGATTACAATCTGCAGGTGTCCGGCAACAACAGCAGTCACACGTTCCTGACGCAGTACCGGCGGACTGGGTTGATCGGTCTGGCCCATCCGAACTGACGCAGTGCCAATGAATTCCAACGACTCCAGACGCTTTTCGCTGCTTTGCGCATGCCTGCTAGCGCTCATGGCAGCAGGCGCGTTGCTTCAGTCGAAAAATGCCTGAATGAAAACTTATTACACACACGAACGGGAAGCAGATCGATGATTCCGGCGGCAGAGGCGCTCGAACGCCTGAAACAGGGTAATCACCGTTTTGTGGCGAGCTTGCGTGACGAGCAAACACTGACCAGTCCGGTCCGTCGCAACGAACTGGTCGCCGAACAACAACCGTTCGCCATTATTCTCGGCTGTTCGGATTCACGCGTACCCGCTGAAATCGTCTTCGACCAGGGCGTGGGAGACCTGTTCGTAATCCGCGTGGCTGGAAACATCGTCGCGCCCTCGCAGGTAGGCAGTGTTGAATTTGCTGCCGAGCGTTTCGGCACGCAACTTGTCGTGGTGCTGGGTCATTCCATGTGCGGCGCAATTCAGGCGACGCTCGAGGAACTCGGGCGGCCTTCCGATCGACAGTCGCCCAACCTGCGCTCCATCGTCGATCGCGTCCGGCCTGCCGTCGAACCCTTGCTCGAAACCGAGCTCACGAAGTCACCTGATGCTTTGTTGAAACAGGCTGTCAGGGCCAATATCCGCGCTTCGGCAAGTCACCTCAGGCACGGTTCCCGGATTCTCGAGCAGTTCATTGCGCAGCGACGCGTCAGTGTCGTGGGCGCCGAGTATTCAGTGGAAACAGGCGAAGTCGATTTCTTTGACGGCTTGTTGTAGCCTCGCCAGCCTTAGCCCCGATAGCAACACGCCGGCCGATTCGGACAGTATTTTCGAAACTGCCGGTGCGGCGTTTGTTATAGGCAAAATTGGCAGCCGCACCGAGGCCGGCCTGGCCTCTAGTGAAGGTGGGCAACCCGCGTATCGGCACGATCTCCGGCGGCCAGGTGTAATGCGATCAGTTGCGTACCGAGCATGGTGATCGAACCGGTCAGCCGGTTATTGCCCGTTTCGCTGAATTCGAACTCGTAGACACGCCGAACTCGCAAGCGCCCGTCCGATGCGCGGCTAATACCCATCTTTTTCATTGCCACGGTCCAGTCAAGGAACTGCACGCCTTCAGCGTCACAGGCACGCCGCCCGGCATCCAGGGCCGACTCTCGGGCGCGCATGCTGTCAGCCCAAAGCCAGGTGCCAATCAGGAACAGAGTAAGCGCGGAAAGTTCGACAATCATGGTCTTGTCCATGCGCGCCGGTGCGGATCAGACATTGGCGATTCCAATCTGCACCAACGTAGGCCCGAGGAGCTTAACCACGTCGGCCGGCAGCATTCCCACCAGATAGCCACGCTTGCCCCCATTGATGTATATCCGATCCATCTCCAGTATGGATTGCTCCATAAAGACGGGCATTTCCTTGCGCGTCCCGAACGGCGAGGTACCACCAACAACGTAACCGGTGTGGCGATTTGCCGTTTCCGGGCTGCAGGGGGACACGGACTTCACACCCATAAGGCGTGCCAACTCCTTCGTCGAGACTTTCAGATCGCCATGCATCAATACAATCAGCGGTCGCCCGGCCTCGTCTTCCATGATCAGGGTCTTGATAACGGCATGCTCTGGCACTGCGAGTTCACGCGCCGACACCGCTGTGCCGCCATGTTCCTCGTACTCATAGAGATGGTCGGTGAACCTGACCTTGTGCGCCCTCAGTGCGCGCACGGCGGCGGTAACCGGCGCCTTGAGCTTCGCCATCAAACCGCGTCGACGAGTAGTTGATACAGCATGCGCACCATTCCGGCTGTCGCACCCCAGATGTAGTGTTCCCGATATGGCATTGCGTAGTAGTGGCGCACCCTGCCATTGACTTCGCGCGAATGCGCCTCGTGATTACGCGGATCGAGAAAGAACTCGAGAGGCACTTCAAATACTTTCTCTACCTCAAAAGGATCGGGGCGCAAATCGAACGGCGGCTCTACCCACCCGACGACTGGCGTGACGCGAAATCCGGTCATGATGTCGTACTCGGGCAGGCGACCCAGGATTTCTATTCTGCCGCGTTCAATCCCCGTTTCTTCCTCGGCCTCGCGTAGGGCCGTCGCCTCACGGTCGCTGTCGGCCGCTTCGACACGCCCGCCGGGAAAACTGATTTGCCCGGCGTGATCATGCAGGTGCGATGTCCGTTGAGTAAACATCAGCGTCGGGCCAGTCGAGCGATTGACAACGGGCACGAGCACAGCGGCCGGTATCGGTGTCCGTTCGGGCGGGTGAACGAACTGAGGCAACTCGGTGTCAGGCGCCGCAAACCGCTGACGCGCGAGCTGCGCTGCAAGCCATTCGCGGCTTAGAACCGAACCGATAGAAATCGAGGACACTAAAGCACAATCCTTTCACATGGGTGTATTCTAATACCAAGGTCCAAGTACAAAAGTGTGGTGTGGGCATTCGTGCTCAATTCAAGGCATCCGCGCCATGCTATCAAGTGCATCCGTTCTGCCCAGACCTTCAATATGGGGGAAAGCCCATGACTCTGGCGCATTCGATTTCCATGATCGGGCGCGTACTGCTGGTGACAGCGAGCGCGTTCTGTGCTGCAGGCGGCCACGCAGCCTGCCAGAGTGAGATGCGCATCCTGAGCGACGACCTGGCAGGCGTAAAGCTGACCCCCGCACAGAGCCAACTGATTGCCGACAAGGTGTTACAGGCAAGACGTCATTGTTGGGTGCAGCACGAGCAGAAGGCAATGGAACTCATCAACAGTGCACGCAGGATGGCTGGCTTGAAAGAGTCATCCGGGGAGTTTGACTGGGAAACGGTGCCGCTGGAGTCGCTGGAGAAAGCACCGCCCCAAAACTGAAATTCAGACGGGCTCACGCTTGACCGCACGACCAGGATATCAAGAGGCAGTTAGTCTTTGTCTTCCGAAACCCCGGTCATCTTCACAGGTTTCACCCACTCGTCGAACTGCTCCGGGGACACGTAGCCAAGTGCGATGGCCGCAATTTTGAGTGTACTACCGTCGAGGTAAGCTTTTTTCGCGATTTCGGCGGACTTGTCGTAGCCGATATGCGGGCTGAGCGCGGTAACCAGCATTAACGAACTGTTTACCAACTCGGCAATGCGCTCGGTGTTCGGTTCGATGCCCTCAATACAGTGCACGCGAAAACTTTCGGCACCATCTGCCAGTAATCTCACGCTCTGCAGGAAATTATGTGCCAGCATGGGGCGAAACACGTTGAGTTCGAAATTGCCTGACGCTCCCCCTGCATTGATCGCGACATCGTTGCCCATCACCTGGCAACACAACATGGTCAGGGCCTCCGACTGGGTCGGATTGACTTTGCCGGGCATGATCGAACTGCCGGGCTCGTTCGCCGGAATACGCAATTCGCCAATGCCGCATCGCGGTCCGGACGCGAGCCAGCGCACATCATTGGCGATTTTCATCAGCGAAGCGGCCAGCGTCTTCAAACCGCCATGGGCAAACACGAGCGCATCGCTTGACGCGAGCGCCTCGAACTTGTTCGGCGCGGTCACGAAATCAATGCCCGTTACTTGCGCCAATGCGCTCGCCACCCTGGCGCCGAACTCCGGATGGGTGTTGATTCCCGTGCCCACGGCGGTGGCGCCAATTGCCAGCTCCCGCAGTGCGTGCAGTACTGCTTCGAGACGATCGAGACCCTTTTCGATTTGGGATGCGTAGCCGGAAAACTCCTGCCCCAGCGTGAGCGGAACGGCGTCCTGAAGGTGGGTGCGACCAACCTTGACGATGCTGGAGTAACGACGAGCCCTGTCTCTCAGAGCACCGTGCAAACCCTTGAGTGCGGGACGCAGACGTCCTTCAAGACCTTGGACCGCCGCGACGTGCATCGCCGTTGGGAACACGTCGTTGGACGATTGTCCGAGATTGACGTGATCATTTGGGTGCACCAGACGGTCTTCGCCTCGCCTGCCTCCCAGCAGTTCCGAGGCACGATTCGCCAGCACCTCGTTCATGTTCATGTTGGTCTGAGTGCCGGAACCTGTTTGCCAGACGAGCAGAGGGAATTCTGCCGAGTGCTCCCCGGCGAGGACTTCGTCCGCGGCACGAACGATCCCTCTTGCCAGACGCTTGTCCAACTGGCCCAACTCGGCGTTGGCTTTCGCGCACTCGCGTTTGACCAATGCGAGTGCGTCCAGAATCTCCGCCGGCATGCGCTCGCCGGAAATGCGGAAATGCGCCAGGCTGCGTTGCGTCTGTGCACCCCAGAGCCGGTCAACCGGTACTTCTACGGTGCCGAGCGTGTCACGCTCGATTCTGGTCAATGACATTTGAACTGCCCGCGTCTGCCGTACCCGTTAACAGGATAACGCACCACGCCAGGCGCGAGTTACTGGTGCAGCTTCTGCGTCACGGCACTTGCGTAGACTGCCTGCGCACTTGCAGGCCTGGTGGCTACCAGGGAATCGGTGCCTTGTCCCTGAAAAAGCCGCCCGTCGGACCGCCATGCGGCAACATCGCCAGCCAGATTGCGGTTTCGGCGCCGACATCGACCGCACGGGCAGCATTCGGCCCACCCATGTCGGTACGCACCCAGCCCGGGCACATCGAATTGATCAAAATATCTTCACCCTTGACGGCGGTCGCGACCATGCGGGTCAGTGCATTCAGCGCCGTCTTCGAGGCGCGGTAGGCAGCGGTGCCGTCTCCCATCTGGTCCAGTTGGCCCAGCCCGCTCGACAGGTTGACGATCCTGCCGAAATGGCCATGCTGCATGATGGGTACGATTGCCTGGCACATGCGCAACGCGCCGAAGAAGTTCGTCTCCAGCGTCTCGCGAAAGATTGCCGGTGAAGTATCGAGTACACCATGCCCCGGGGGATCGATCATGATACCGGCGTTGTTGACCAGCACGTCCACGCGCCCCTGCTCATTTTCCATGTGCGCGGCCAGCGTAGCGACGCTGTCATCGCAATCGACGTCAAGCAGGTGAAACACCACGTCCAGACCCTCTGACACGAGTTTTTCCCGGGCTTCGTTTCCGCGGTCCGCATCCCGGCTGGTCAGAACTACCCGCAAGCCCCGGCCTGCGAGTTGCCGGCAGATCTCGAAACCGATGCCCTTGTTGCCGCCGGTTACCACGGCCACGCGTTTGTCGATCGACGCCATCAAAGGTCTCCGTTGCCGATCATGCTGCCCGTGGACGCCGGGCGTTGCGACGCGGCGTCAACGGAACACAGGGCGGCCATGTTGACCAGTCGCCGGACCGTTGCGGTCGGCGTCAGAATGTGCACCGGTTTTTCAGCACCGAGCAGAATCGGCCCGATCGTGATTCCCTCGCCTGCCGTCACCTTCAAGAGATTGAACGCAATGTTTGCGGCATCGAGATTGGGCATGATGAGCAGGTTCGCTTCGCCCTTGATCCGCGAGTTGGGGAAAATACGCGTGCGGATCGCTTCATCTATCGCCGCATCGCCGTGCATTTCTCCCTCGACTGCGAGCTGGGGGGCACTTCGTTCCAGTATTTGCCTGGCGCGACCCATCTTGACAGCTGATTCGTCGCGTGAAGTTCCGAAATTCGAGTGCGAAAGCAAAGCGACGTTGGGCGTCAGGCCGAAGCGTTGCACCTCTTCCGCCGCGAGCATGGTGATTTCGGCAATTTCATCGGCCGACGGATTCTGGTTCACGTATGTATCGCAAATGAAGATTGTTCTACGCGGCAGGATCAGCATGTTCATCGCCGCAAACCGGTTAACCCCCTGGCGCAGGCCGATCACGTCGGAGATGTACTGCAGATGAAGAGAGAACTCCGCGATCGTACCGCAGATCATCGCATCGGCATCGCCATGTCGCACCATCAGGGCGCCCATGAGCGTGGTGCGGCGGCTCACCTCGCGCTTGGCGTAATCGACCGATACGCCCTTGCGTTCCATGATGCTGTGATAGACCTGCCAGTAGTCGCGAAAACGTGCATCGCTGTTGGGATTGACAAGGTCAAAGTCGCGCTCGGGCTTGATACGCAGGCCACATTTCTCGATCCGCGGCAGCAACACTTCGGGCCTCCCTACGAGGATCGGTCGCGCCAGGCCTTCGTCGACCACTACCTGCACCGCCCGCAATACCCTCTCGTCTTCTCCCTCGCAATAGACGACCCGCTTCGGATTCTGCTTGGCGGCGGTAAACACCGGTTTCATGATCAGGCCGGAGTGATAGACGAACTGGGTCAGCTTCTCTCGGTATGCACTGAAATCCTCTATGGGACGGGTGGCAACGCCGCTGTCCATCGCCGCTTGCGCAACAGCCGGCGCAATTTTCACGATCAACCTCGGATCGAACGGCTTCGGGATGAGGTACTCGGGACCGAATTGCATTTCCTGATTGCTGTAGGCCATGGCAACAACCTCGGATTGCTCTGCCTGGGCCAGCGCAGCGATAGCCTCGACAGCGGCGAGTTTCATCGACTCGTTGATGGTGGTTGCGCCAACGTCGAGCGCGCCGCGGAAAATGAAGGGAAAACACAGCACGTTGTTGACCTGATTCGGGTAGTCGGAACGTCCGGTGGCGATGATGGCGTCGGGACGCACCTGCTTTGCCAGGTCTGGAAGAATTTCCGGTTCCGGATTGGCCAACGCCAGTATCAGAGGCGTGTCCGACATTTTTGCCACCATCTCCGGCTTCAGCACACGGGCGGCCGACAGGCCAAGAAAAATATCCGCCCCCTCGATGATTTCAGACAAGGTCCGCGCGTCGGTATCCTTCGCGTAACGCGCCTTGTTATCGTCCATTTCTTCGGTTCTTCCCCGATAGACCACACCCTTGATATCCGATACGGTGATGTTTTCCATCGGCATGCCGAGACTGACGAGCAGGTCAAGACATGCCAGCGCCGCGGCACCAGCGCCGGAACAAACCAGTTTCGCCGAATCAATTTGCTTGCCAACGACTTTCAGACCGTTGGAAATGGCCGCAGCAACAATGATGGCCGTACCATGCTGGTCATCGTGAAACACGGGAATGCGCATGCGCCGGCGCAGTTCGCGCTCGACATGGAAACATTCGGGCGCCTTGATGTCCTCGAGATTGATGCCTCCAAACGTCGGTTCCAGGCTGGCGATGATGTCGACCAGTTTCTGCGGATCACTTTCGTTGATCTCGATATCGAAGACGTCGATTCCGGCGAATTTCTTGAACAGGACGGCCTTCCCCTCCATTACCGGCTTGGAAGCGAGCGGACCAATTGCACCCAGCCCCAGCACCGCGGTTCCGTTGGTAATGACGCCAATCAGATTGGCACGGCTGGTGTACAGCGATGCTGTTCCGGGATCGCCAACGATTTCCTCGCATGCCGCTGCCACGCCGGGCGAATAGGCAAGTGCCAGATCCCGTTGGTTGGTTAACCCTTTGGTTGGTGTAACCGATAGTTTCCCTGGCGTGGGAGTACGGTGGTAGTCAAGTGCTGCTCGCCTGAGTTGTTCGTCCATTGAAGCTCCGGGTGGGGTCCTGATAGACCGCGATTATACGGACTGATCCTAGCCCGGATATTGCATAAAGCATCAGACTGGCCCAACCGCAGGCACTTGTGAAGTGCCCGGAGGCAGCCAATCAAACGGCCGCGCCGCGTTGTTCACAGCTTCATCTCTCGCAGAACACCGCCAGCGGCCGACAAGGAGATCAGCAAATGAACTTCCCAGCACTACCGGCTTTTCAACGTCTGATCGTGTTCGCCGCGGTCCTGTTCATGCCCTTCGCCGTCTCGGCGCAGTCCGCATATAGCCCGCCACTTTGGGAGGTGCGGTCCGGCGAAAACACGGTCTACCTTTTTGGCACAATCCACGTCGGGAAGGCCGGTTTTTATCCACTTCCCGCGTCCGTAGAGTCGGCATTCGGGAAGTCGGATGTCGTGGCGCTGGAAGTCAATCCCGCCGATGAACAGGCAGCGGTCAGTGCCGCCATGGCAGCGATGTATACACCGCCTGACAACATCGAGAATCACCTCGATGCGGAATTGCTCGCCGGCGTTATTGAGGTGTGCGCCGGCTATGGCATCCCGTTTGAGCAGATCCGTCAGATCAAGCCGTACTTGCTGATGTTCATGTTGACGGCGCTGGAATATCAGCGGCTCGGATACAGCCCCGAGCAAGGCCTCGAAAACCATTTCGCGCGCCACGCTCGCGAGCAAGGCAAGGAAATCGTCGCGCTCGAATCCATGCCCGCGCAAATGCAGATTCTCGACAGTCTTTCTCCGGGCTTGCAGACCGCCATGTTGCAGATCGCCGTCGACGAGATCAACAGCGGGGAAGTAGAGAGTCTGGTCGCCGAAATGATCATGGCCTGGCGAACCGGAAACATGGACAAGCTCGGCGAGGTGCTGCTTGCGGAAGAACGCAAGCTACCGGCTGCAATGGCGAAAGAGTTTCACCAGCGTTTCCTGACTGAGCGCAACGTCGCGATGGTCCAACGAATCGAACGCATGCTGCTTGGCGGAGAAAAGGCATTTGTAGCCGTCGGGGCCATGCACATGGTCGGCGAGGATGGAATCCCCGCCATGCTTGGCGCAAACGGCTACAAAGTCAGACCAATGAGGTAAGACCACTCCGGGCGCAATGCCCGCAACGTGCAGCGCCGGGCACTATAATCGCGATCATGAACGCACCGGCTGATTCGTCCGTTCGCACCGATATCTACCCCGAAGTCGAGCCGTACGCTTCGGGGCGATTGAAGCTCGACCCGCCGCATGAAATGTACTGGGAAACAAGCGGTAATCCGCAGGGCGTACCAGTGCTGTTTCTGCATGGTGGCCCGGGTGCAGGCGCCAGTCCCGCCCACCGGCGTTTTTTCGATCCCGACTTCTATCGCATCGTCATCTTTGACCAGCGCGGCTCGGGACGCTCGACGCCGCTTGGCGAAACGCACAACAACACCACGCCCCATCTGATTGCCGACATCGAGAGGCTGCGTGAACACCTGCAAATTGACGCATGGTGCCTGTTCGGCGGCTCCTGGGGCAGCACACTATCGTTAGCCTATGCGCAGGCGCATCCGAATCGCTGTACGGCACTGGTGCTACGCGGAATATTTCTTTCCGCAAAGAGTGAGATCGACTGGTTCCTCTACGGCATGCGCTTGTTCTTTCCGGAAGCCTGGCAGGCGTTCGCCGGCTTTGTCAGTGAAAACGAGCGCCACGATTTACTGACCGCGTATTCGCGCCGGCTCGAAGATGATGACCCGCGAGTCCGGATCGACGCAGCAAGGCACTGGGGCGCATATGAAGGTTCCTGCTCCACCTTGCTTGCCAGCGCTTCCACCGTAGCGCATTTCGCCGACGAGCGCGTAGCTCTCGGCCTGGCGCGTATCGAGGCCCACTATTTCGCCAACGGCTCGTTTCTCGAGGATAACCAATTACTCTCGGGCGTTGAACGCATGCGTCATCTGCCCGGTACGATCGTCCAGGGACGTTACGACGTGGTTTGCCCGATAGCCGCGGCGAACGCATTGCACACCGCATGGCCAGAGGCCGACTACGTTGTCGTCGCCGATGCCGGTCACTCTGCATTCGAACCCGGCATCCGTGCGCAACTCGTTGCTGCAATGGAAAAACTCAAGCTGGCGTTGGCAGACAGGCAGCCCGCGTGACGAACCGCCAACCAGTTCCGCCAGGCTCAGACCAGCCGTTTTAACATCTTCTGATGGGGTAGCGTCACATCGACGAATTCGCTTCCGGTGCTTTCGTACCCCAGCTTTTCGTAAAAGCCGATGGCGCTACGGCGCGCGTGCAGGCTAAGCAGACAAAAACCGCGCGACGAAAGTTTCGCCTCAAGCTCGAGCATCATCTTGCTCGCCAGACCCTGACGCTGATGTGCGGGCGCAATCGCCATTTGTCGAATCCGTGCCTGCCCGCCCGAAGCCGGGACAACGATGACACAGCCAACAAGTTCGTCATTGCCGGTAAACAGCGCAAAATGCAGCTGCCGGTCTTCGCCGCGCAGATCATCCGCACTCAATGACAGACCGAGGGGTGCGCGCAGAACTGCCTGCCGCAGTTCGCGGGCAGCTTCGTACTCCGTGGAACCGTAAGCGATTTCTCTGAGGATCACCGCCCGGCGAGAACAGTCCGGCTCTATTTCGGTTTCTTTCCGCTTTTTCCGCTTTGCTGGGCCGTCTCGTGCATGGTTTCCAGCGCCGCTTTCTGCATCTCCATCGTCTTGATGGTCATTTCGACCATGCCGACATTGGTTTTCAACCAGCTTTCTACCGCTTTCAACTCGGCGATCTTTCTCTCGATTTCCTTTGGATCGAGCGTCGGCTGAACCACTCCGGGAAACGGGAAGTTCATCGGATTCCACATCTTCTGGAAGTGCTCGAACCATTCCTTGGAACCGAATTCATCTGCCACTACAGCCTCCTTGAAATAGCGGATGCAACATCAACCGCGCTCGCGTTGAGCCAAAAACCTGCGGTTTTTTACTCACTCCGCTGGCCTCATGTCCCCGGGCCGCATCACATCGTCGGACCGAGTACCCAGGGCGCAAACTCGTCTTCACCATAGCCCCATTGTTCGCTCTTGGATTTTTCGCCGGATGCCACTTTCAGGATCAGCTCGAATATCTGTTGCCCGACTTCTTCGATGGTGGCCTTGCCATCGACAATGGCCCCACAGTTCACGTCCATGTCTTCTTCCTGCTTCTGGAACAACGCGGAATTGGTCGCGAGCTTGATGCTGGGCGATGGTTTGCATCCATACGCGGAACCGCGCCCGGTCGTGAAACAAACAATGTTGGCACCGCCGGCAACGTGACCGGTAACGGAAACCGGGTCATAGCCGGGCGTATCCATGAACACAAAACCCTTTGCAGTCACGCGCTCGGCGTACTCATACACGTCCATCATGCCTTGCGTGCCGCCCTTGGCCACGGCGCCGAGGGATTTTTCGAGTATGGTCGTCAAACCACCCGCCTTGTTTCCCGGCGAAGGATTGTTGTTCATTTCGCCACCGAGGCGCGTCGTATAGTCTTCCCACCACTTGATGCGCTTGACGAGTTTTTCGCCCACCTCACGGGAAACGGCGCGACGCGTCAGAAGATGCTCAGCCCCGTAAACTTCGGGCGTTTCGGACAACATCGCCGTGCCGCCATGCATGACCAGCAGATCGGCAGCCGCCCCGAGCGCCGGGTTCGCGGAGATGCCCGAATAGCCGTCGGAACCGCCGCATTCGAGCCCCAGCATGAGATGGCTCGCCGGGGCGGCTTCGCGCTTGACGCGATTGGCGTCCGGCAACATCTCCTTGATCATGGCAATGCCCTGCTCAACCGTCTTGCGCGTACCGCCGGTATCCTGAATGGTGAAAGCCTTGAGGCGGTCGCTGCGCTTGAGCCCCTGGGCAGCTAGCAAATTGTTGATCTGGTTCGCTTCGCAGCCGAGTCCGATCAAGAGCGACGAGTAGAAATTCGGATGAATGGCGTACCCGCCCAGGGTGCGGCGCAGCACCTCGATCGGCTCGCCATCCGCCCCCATTCCACAACCGGTACGATGGTGGATCGGCACCACGCCATCGACATTCGGGTATTGCGCCATGAAATCGTCGTCGAAGTGCTTCGCGATCAGTCGGCAAACATGCGCCGAGCAATTCACACTGGAGATGACGCCAAGATAGTTTCGTGTCGCCACCCGGCCGTCGTCGCGCTTGATTCCCATGAAAGTTGCCGGCTCGGCAACAAACTCGGTAGGCACGTAGTCTTCGCCGAACGCGTAATCACGCTCGAAATCGCCCATTGCAAGATTGTGCACATGCACATGGTCGCCTGGACTGATCGGCTGGGTAACGAATCCGATGATCTGGTTATAGCGGCGCACCGGATCGCCCGGCTTGAGGGCGCGAGTCGCAATCTTGTGCCCGGCCGGTATCGTCACGGCGGCGCGTACCTTTTCCTTGATGATCTCGGTTCCCGCTGGCAACTCGGCGCGGGCAATCACAACATCATCCGCGGCATTGAGGCGAATCGTGAGATCGGCAGCTTGAAGCATGGTCTTCCTCCTGAATACGTTTCCAGCGAATGTTCCGCCCCATAGGCGGTCTGTGATTGCAGCACGTGAACTTCGCCGGTTCGGTGCCGGCATTATAAGCCTGCGGTTCGCGCGGAGGCGAGGATGCAGGATGCTGTCCAGAGCAAAACCGCGCCGGACGGCGGACCAAACGGCCGGGTACGCTGTGCCATGACAAGCCGCAACGCCGCACGACAATCGATATTGCGGTCGCCGCTGGGCGGCGTCACCGTCTTCGGAAGGCGGCGGTCGTCAATGCGCCAGCGGCAACCGGCGCTTGGGAAAATCGGGCCGCCGCTCGCGCGCCTCACTCCTTGACCGCCCCGGTCATGCCCGCAACGTAATACTCGACAAAAAACGAATACATGACCGCGACCGGCAGAGACCCCACCAGAGCGCCGGCCATCAGGGAACCCCAGTGGTATACGTCGCCCTCCACCAGTTCCGTAATTACGCCTACCGGCACCGTCTTGTTCTCGGATGCCGAAATGAACGTCAACGCGTAGATGAATTCATTCCAGGAGAGCGTAAAGGCGAAGATTCCCGCCGAAATCAGCCCTGGCACCGCCAGCGGCAGCACAATACGCGTGAGGATCTGCCAACGGGTGGCGCCGTCGATCAGCGCACACTCTTCGAGCTCAAACGGTATGGAGCGAAAGTAGCCCATCAACAGCCAGGTACAGAACGGGATCAGAAAGGTCGGATAGGTCAGGATCAGCGCCCAGCGCGAATCGAACATGCCAAGCTGGAAAACCATCGTCGCCAGCGGAATGAAAAGGATCGAAGGCGGAACCAGATACGCAAGAAATATGGCCAGACCGAGCTGGCGCGATCCTTTGAACCGCAAGCGCTCGATCGCATAAGCCGCGAACACGCTGGCCGCCAGCGACACGAACGTTGACACTACCGAAATAATGACCGTGTTCCACATCCACTCCGGATACGACGTGTCGACAAACAGTTTCCTGAAATGCTCCAGTGTCGGTTCCATCACCCAGAAAGGATTGCCTTCCGACGACAGTAACTCGGCATCGGGTTTGAAAGCGGTCAATCCCATCCAGTAAAACGGAAACAACAGGACAAACAGGAACAACAGCAACGGGATGTAGACCGTTACCCAGCGTCTGGGCAGCGATTCCAGGTAATGCATTCCTTCGCGCTGTTGCTTCTTTGCCATTTTCTTGCTTCCCCTCATTCAGGCCGACCCTATTTGTCAGCCCCGCCTTGCTGCCATTTACGGCGCTGGAGCCCGAAATACGAAAACAGGATCGCCGCCAGCAGGAAAGGAATCATGGCCGTGGCAATCGCCGCCCCCTCGCCGAGCGCGCCGCCCGGGATGGCACGCTGGAAGGAAAGCGTCGCCATGAGGTGCGTCGCATTGATCGGCCCGCCACGGGTTAGCACCCATATGAGCTGAAAATCGGTGAATGTGAACAGCACCGAGAAGGTCATTACCACGGCAATGATCGGCGAGAGCATCGGCAATGTGACGTTGCGGAACTGCTGCCACGGAGTCGCACCGTCAATGGCTGCGGCTTCGTACAACGCGGGCGAGATCGTCTGCAAACCGGCCAGCAGGCAAATCGCCACGAATGGCACCCCGCGCCAGACGTTGGCGGCGATGGTGGATGCACGCGCCAGGTTCGGCTCGCCGAGGAAATTGATGTATTCGTCAATGAGCCCCAGTTTCACCAGCGTCCAGCTCAGCACCGAAAACTGCGTATCGTAGATCCACCAGAAGGCGATCGCCGAAAGAACCGTGGGCACGATAAAAGGCAGCAGCACAATGGCGCGCAGGAAAGACTTGAATGGCAGGTGCCGGTTGAGCAGCAAGGCCAGCCACAAGCCCAGAACAAATTTGATGACGCTCGCGACGACCGTGTACAGGAACGTATTGAAAATCGACAGGCGAAACACGCTGTCTTCCCAAAGCCATTGGTAATTCTCCAGCCCGATCCATTCTCCGCCCCGGCCCACCTTCGCGTCAGTGAAACCCAGCCACACCCCCAGCCCAAGCGGATAAGTCAAAAACACCAGCAGGATGGCCGCTGCGGGCAGCATGAACAGCAGACCGAGGACGTTGCGGTTGTCCAGCCAGCGATTCAGTGCTTGCGAACGCATCAACGCGAAACCGGAATCAGAGACGCTGCCCGGTTTCCGGGTCGAACAGGCAAGCCTTGCCGTCCAGCACACCGAGGCGGATACGGGTTGCCGGCGCAAACAGGTGGCGTTCTCTCGATATGGCGGCGACTTCCTTGCCGGCAATGCGGCAAAAAACCTGCGTATCCGCCCCGGTTGGCTCCGTGACGACGACTTCGGCTTCGACGCCGGCCGCCGACGGCGCCGGACCATTCCCCGCCTCCCCGTTGATTACTAAGTGCTCGGGACGCACGCCGAGCACGACTTCACGCCCATCGGGCTCTTCGGTCGGCCCGGCCGCGAGCACGCAATCCGGCGCAAGGCGTACGGCACGCCCCGAAGGCGTCGTAACAAGGGTGCCCGTCAGGAAGTTCATCGCCGGCGAACCGATAAACCCGGCCACGAACAGATTGACCGGGTAGTCATACAGATCAAGCGGTGACCCGATCTGTTCTACGTGCCCGCCGTTCATTACCACGATTTTGTCGGCCATCGTCATTGCCTCGATCTGGTCATGCGTCACGTAGACCGAAGTGGTTTTCAGGCGCTGATGCAACTCGCGTATCTCGGTTCGCATCTGCACACGCAGTTTTGCGTCGAGGTTGGATAAGGGTTCGTCGAACAGGAAAACCTGCGGCTTGCGAACAATGGCCCGCCCCATTGCAACACGCTGGCGCTGGCCGCCCGATAGCTGCCGTGGAAAACGCTCGAGATATTCTTCAAGGCCCAGAATGCGGGCAGCCTCGTCGACGCGTTGGCGCTGCTCCTGTTTGCTGCGCCCGGCGAGCTTCATCGAGAAGGCCATGTTGTCGAATACGGTCATATGCGGATACAGCGCGTAGTTCTGGAAAACCATCGCAATGTCGCGCTGCTTGGGTGCGATCGCGTTCACCAACCTGTCGCCAATGTAAATCTCGCCCGCAGTGATTTCCTCCAGCCCCGCGATCATCCGCAGCAAGGTCGATTTACCGCAGCCGGAAGGACCGACAAGGACGACGAATTCCCCATCGTCGATGTTTACATCGACGCCATGAACGACTTCCGTTCGACCGAAACTTTTCCGAACATGTTTCAGACTGACTGATGCCATGGCTCAATAATCAGTGCGTGCCGACCCGAGCCGTCCGCGCAATTGCAACGCGGCATGCGGATTCACCAGCCTTCACATAGCGGGCACCCGCAACTGAATTCATCCGGTTGGCAGCCATTAGTCGGAGTTGAAGAGACTTTCCGGCGCAGTCTAATGCAATTGCGCTACCCCTCAAAGTCCCCTTACCCGGTGGCCGGTGTTGGTACACCGCCGTGGCCGCCGGAAAGGCCTGTGGCACAATACGGCCTTTCATGATTTCATCATGCACAATCAGGAGGGAAGCCGGATGACCGGCAGGCTGAACGGTAAGCTGGCGTTCGTAACTGCGGCGGCGCAGGGGATCGGGCGCGCCACTGCTCAAGCCTTCGCGCGTGAGGGCGCTAAGGTCGTCGCCACAGACATCAACGAAGATAAACTGGCGGCACTATCCACGGTGGAGAATATCCAGACACAGCGGCTGGATGTGCTTGACGACGGCGCGGTCGCAAAAATGGCCGCCAAGGTCGGCACACCGGACATTCTGTTCAACTGTGCCGGCTTTGTTCATCATGGCACCATACTGGATTGCACTGATGATGACTGGGCATTTTCATTCAATCTGAACGTGCGAAGCGCCTATGTGGTGACACGAAGCTTCCTGCCGGGAATGATTTCCAATGGCGGCGGTTCGATTATCAACGTCGCCTCCGTGTCCGGCTCCATCAAGGGCATACCGAACCGGTTCGTTTACGGGGCAACCAAAGCCGCTGTGATCGGAATGACGAAATCACTGGCGATCGACTTTGTGAAGAACAACATTCGCGTCAACGCCATCTGCCCGGGTACTGTCGATACGCCGAGCCTGGGTGACCGGATAAAAGCGCTGGGTGATGAATCCAGGGCACGAGCGGAATTTGTCGCGCGCCAGCCCATGGGCCGGCTTGCTGCGGCGGAGGAAATAGCAGAAATGGCCGTGTATCTGGCGTCGGACGAAGCGCAGTTCGTGACCGGGCAGAGCATGATCATCGATGGCGGCATCACAATCTGAATTGAACGACTAAGGCCGGAATCTTGAACGGGAGGAAACAATGAAACTGGTACGTTATGGAGATGCAGGGAAAGAAAAACCGGGGCTGATGGATGCGCAAGGCACCATCCGCGACCTGTCGGGTGTAATCAGGGATATCGACGGCAGTGCAATCAGCGATGACGGTCTCGCCAAATTACGCGGCGTGGACGTGAATTCGCTTCCCAAGGTATCGGGAAATCCGCGGCTGGGCGTTCCGGTTGCCAGCGTTCAAAAACTGATTTGCATCGGTCTGAACTATTCGGACCATGCGAAGGAATCGAATATGCCGATTCCGACAGAGCCGGTCGTGTTCATGAAAGCCGTCAGCGCACTGACCGGACCCAACGATACGGTCATTCTTCCCAAAGGGGCGAAAAAGGGCGACTGGGAAGTGGAACTGGCATTCGTGATCGGCAAGACGGCTCGCAGCGTTGCGGAAAAGGACGCTCTTGATTACGTCGCCGGATACACGATCTGCAACGACGTATCGGAGCGCGAGTGGCAATTGGAGCACGGCAGCCAATGGTCCAAGGGGAAAAGTTTTGACACATTTGCACCCGTGGGACCCTGTCTTGTCACGCGCGATGAAATTGCCGATCCACATAACCTCGCCATGTGGCTGGAAGTCAATGGCAAACGCATGCAAACGGGAAATACCAACACCATGATCTTTGGTGTACCGAAACTGCTCTCGTACCTGTCCCACTTCGTCACCCTGATGCCGGGTGACATCGTTTCCACGGGCACACCGCCGGGCGTCGGTATGGGTATCAAACCGAAACCGGTGTTTCTCAAGTCGGGCGACTCGATGCGTCTTGGCATCGACGGTCTGGGCGAACAAAAACAAGCCGTCACCGGCGGTTGACACGGTAATCGACGGACGGCCTCACCCTCGTTAGCGACTGAGGTCGGTGGCGTGGTGCGCCTGCGTGAAAGACGCCTCCCGCAAGGAAAAGCGCGCCGGCGTCCCGACCTGGCCGGTACGCCCGTCAAAGCGGCTGCCTTCAGTGTCCATTTACCCGGAACGATGTCATGCGATTGCGACAAACAATATTGATAATATCGTTGCTGTTTCTTCCCGGTGCCGCCAACGCACAGTTGGAACTGTCAGCCGGATTGGAGTACCTCGACTGGGAAGAAAATGTCTCTCCGCCTGTAACCGAACAGGGATGGTTGTTTACCCTGGGTGTGGGCTATACGCAGGAGCGCTACGAGGGCCTGGTTTTCGCCTATCGCGGGAAACTGTGGCTGGGGTCGGTCGACTACACTGGCGCCACGCTTTTCACCAACCAGCCGATATCCGGAACCACCGGGTACACGGGTCTGACGAACGAAGCACAAGTACGCTGGCGCAAACCGATGCAGGCCGGCGACTATAGTCTGGATCTGGTTGCCGGCCTCGGCATCGACGCCTGGCGGCGCGAACTTTCTTCTGTGCAACGGGAAGATTATCTCGTCACTTATGTCCGCGCTGGAGTGGCCGCCGATTCGGAATACGAAAGCACGTGGATGTATGCTCTCGGGATAAAGTATCCGCTATGGGTCGGTGAGGATGCCCACCTCGACAGCATCGGCTTTGACAGCAATCCCGAGCTGAACCCCGGCGGAAAGGTCTCGCTCTATACGCATCTTGGCTACCGCCTTCGGGACAATTGGGCGATCGTAGGCTACATCGACGGGTACCGTTTCAGCCGATCAAACGAAGAGGCAGTCAACGAAGTAGCGCAGGGATTCGGGCCAATGACCGTCTATCAACCGGCAAGCGACATGCTGCTGATCGGCATCCGGCTCGAGCACAGGTTACGCTGACCCGGCTCGCAGGCAATGATGCCCGGAGGTCTGCCTGACTGACGACCCATACCAGTGTCACCCAGGCCTTCGTCGTGTTGGGCAGGGTGCCTCTCTCCCTGGTCGTCTGCGTCACGAAAGCCGGAAAATGGCAACCTGATCAGCAGCGAATGAATCATCGCTCCAGGGTGATTTCCCGGCAACGTGCCCAAAAACTGGTGCCCTCCATGAAATAATGAGGCTCCTCCCGTTAACATACCCGTGACGCGCAAAACGATGCATCAATTGTGCACCGCTCCGATGATGGACTGGTCGGATCGCCACTGCCGCTATTTTTTCCGGCAGGTGGCACCGCACGCTCTCGTGTACACGGAAATGGTCACTACCGGCGCACTTGTTCACGGCGACATCGCACGTCACCTCGATTTCGATCCGGCGGAACACCCGGTTGCGCTGCAGCTCGGTGGCAGTGAGCCGGCCGATCTGGCGCGCAGTGCGAAACTGGGCGAATCCTGGGGTTACGACGAAATCAACCTCAATTGCGGGTGTCCGTCAGAACGCGTCCAAAGAGGCGCTTTTGGCGCCTGCCTGATGGCGGAGCCGCAACTCGTTGCCGATTGCGTCAAGGCGATGCAGGACGCCGTTTCGCTTCCGGTTACGGTGAAGCACCGGTTGGGAATCGACTCGATCGAGGACTATGACTTCGTACGGCGCTTCGTCGAATTACTTGCGGCAGCAGGTTGCCGGACGTTTATCGTTCACGCCCGTAACGCCATACTCACGGGCTTGTCACCGAAAGACAACCGTCAGGTCCCGCCGCTGAAATACGATTACGTGTTCCGCCTGAAAACCGACTTCCCCGAGTGCACCATCGTGATGAATGGCGGCATCGACAACCTTTGCAAGGCATTGAAAGCGCTGGAACGGGTCGACGGCGTCATGCTGGGACGTGCCGCGTATCATGACCCCTATCTGTTATCGGCACTTGATTGCGCAATACACGGGTCAGAACACGCACGCACACGGCAGGACATCGTTGAGCGCATGTGGCACTACGCCAGGCGCGAAGTCGCGCAGGGCACACCGCTGCGCGCAATCACCCGTCATATCCTGGGGCTCTATCATGGTCAGCCACGCGCCAGAAAATGGCGGCAAATGCTATCGGACTCCAGACTGCTCGCGCACAACGATCCCGACCTCATTCTTCAAGCCCGGGACCTTGTTTCGGGGCGAGCAGAAGCGGCCGCGACGTAGGCAAGTCACGCCTCGATCCTGTCCTCCAGCCTTTGCCAGGGCCCTCTTCACAGCAGGCGTGCGTGCGAACGCGCGTCAGCGCGCGCGGCCGCGCATCGAACCAGGTTGACCGGGAAGCGTAATACGCACTCCCGTGTCGCTCACGTTCCTGCCATCAACATTGTATACAGCGACTACTTTTCCCTTGAAGTTACTCACATACATAAATGCGCCATCGGGCGAGAAAGCAACCCCTTCGGGCAAGCCGCCCGCTTCGATTTTCTGAATCAACTTCAGCTCCAGGCCATCAATCGCGAAGACCGCGATGCTTCCTTTCCGGGAGTGCGCCCAATGATCGGGCGGCAGGAGCACGTCACCGCCAAGCAGCAATGCCACCGCTATTTTTCCGGTCGGGCTGATTGCGAACGCTTCAGGCGCATCGCCGGCGGTCACATAGTTCGCGACATGGGGGGGCTTGCCGGGAGACAGGTCGATCACTGCCAGAGTGTCGACATGCCCGTCCGACAGACCGCCGTTACCGGTATGCGCAACGATCGCAATGCTGCCGTCGGGCGTGATATCAATATTGTAGGGAAACTGCCCAACCGGCATATCGAGCTTTTCCTGGTAGACGACCGCCCGCCCGTCAATCGAAAGTACGCCGATCTTGTTGGTGGTGTTCTTCACGACCAAGGCCCGTTTGCCGTCCGGCGTAATGGCGACCGCCGCGACCTGATCACCCACCGATACCGTATCAATCAGTTCGACCTGTTTACCGTCGATTGCCAGCACGCTGACCGAGTTGTCGGCTCGATTCGCCACCAGCGCCAGGTCTCCCCGGGCGCTGATGGCAATGCCTGATGGCTGGCGACCGATGTTGAGGGTGGCAATCAGCGCTGGAGGATCAATCTCCAGATCCACCACAAACAAGCGGTCATCGGGTGCGGGCTTCCAGGCACCATCTGCCTCTACCCACTTCATGGCGCTCGACACCAGCGCGAGTTTTTCATTCGGGGTAATCTGAAGATTGGTCGGCGGGCCGAATAACGAATTGGACAACGGAAGATTGGCGACGGTACGCGGCCGGGCCGGGTTACTGATGTCCATGATGTTGACCAGATCAGTGCCAGGTTCAACAAACTTGATCTTGCCCGGCTCGCTGAAATCCACCTTGCTGTCGAGCCCGTTGAGAAGAAAAGACTTGCCCGCTTGCGCTGCCGGTGCAACCGAAAAAACCAGAAATGCAACAGCGCTTGCTGCAAGTGTTTTCGTCAACATGATGCCTGTCCTCTCTTTATGCGGTAATGAACGGCGGTTATCTCGAAGAATTATCGCAATTCTACGCGTCACCCGCATTCGATGCGTTTTGCTTCTCCACCGGGATTGCGCTTTCTTCAGCTCCGGTTTCCAGCCACTTCATGGCGCGGAAATCAAAGCTGTCTTCCAGAGTTGGTTTGATCACCGAGAAATAGGGCGAGATATCAAAGTCACGGGGCGTAAACAGGCTGTGGTGCCGTCGCGTCCAGGTCACGTCTCGTTGAGGCAATTCGCCTGCGGTTTCCGCATCGGCATCCATTGCAAGGGGTAGAATAGGGTAGCTGATCGATTGAAACGCCTGGGCGATCACCGTCGAGCAGATAGCACGGGTTGGCTCACCACTGCCAAGAGACAACATACGGCGGCGCCAGCGGGCCGGCACCGGCGGTTCGGGCAGCAGGTAACGCGCAAGATCGATAACATTCTTCAGATCGTAACGGTTGCCCAGACGGGAAACGACGAAATCAACGACCCGGCTGACTTCCGCTTCCGATAGCCCGACTGGCCGGCAAATGCGCACGTGAAAACCGGAATAGGTCGTCAACGTAACTGCGCGAATGCCTTCTACGAGATCCGCTTCTATCAGCACCCTCGGATCATTATCGCTACCCGCCACGCCGGGTACGACACCTACATACATCGCTGCATGCGACCATGTCGATTGCGTCAGATACTTGATCGCCGTTGAGACGCGGGTGTTACCTTCGACCAACAGGACGTCGCCGGGGTACAGCGAGCGGCGCAATGCGCTGGTATCGGTCACCGCCAGTGGCTTGAAATGTCTTAGCGGGCTCGACAGGTAACGGGCCAACGCCTTTCCGATCGCACTGCAAGCAATATCGAAACCGAACATGGTTGTCTCTATCCCTCAGCGCAACAAACCGATTCTAGCAACAAGAATCCTCGAAAAATGGCATGTTTCTCGCTCGGTCTCGGGCCTGTTAACACATATTTGATCGGCGCGTCGACCAAATTATGTGTTAACAGGCCCTAGCGAAACAAAGTCGGCATATCCCATGAAAAGATTAACTCGAATCCTGCTCGTTCTGGCAGTCGCGGCAACATTCAGCGCTTGCGATGCACACGCTGCCGACGATCCGATTCGAAAACTGGGCAAGGACGCCGCCGAGGCCGCAAAGCAGATGGGCAAGGCCGGAAAAAAGGTTGGCAAGGATATCGGCCGGGCCGGAAAGAAGGTCGGCAAGGGCATTCGGGAAAGCACCCGGGAACTATTCAGCGACTGACAAGACCGCGTGCCGGGCGTCGCACGCTCGCGCGTGCGCAACGTCTACGCCGTGCCGCCTATGTTCCCTTCAATGCGCGTGACACTGGCCTTTCGCCACCTCCTGCTTTCCATGATCCAGTACTTTCACGACGGCCATTTCATCTGCAGCTCGGCAACCTGATCCGCGTCGAGAATATGCATCCTGTCCGAGCGCAGTAACAGGAACAGCTTCGCCGTTTCTTCCAGTTCCTCACTGGCATACACGGCCGATTCGAGGGTCTTTCCGGCCACGATCGGCCCGTGATTGGCAAGCAGTATGGCGTGATGCTTCGCTGCGACCTCGCGCACTGCATTGGCCAAAGACATATCGCCAGGCGCGTAGTACGGAAGCAATTTGAGCCGGCCGATCTTCATCACGTAGTAGGCGGTGATCGGAGGGATGGGTTCGTCTCTGTTAATGTCGGCAAGCACCGAAACCGCCACCGAGTGGGTTGAGTGCAGATGAACAACTGCACCTGCGTCGGGGCGCTCCGAATACATCGACAAATGCAGAAACGACTCCTTGGTCGGCTTGTCGCCGCCCAGCCATTTTCCCTGCGCATCGACAAGCGACAGCCGCTCCGGATCAAGCCGTCCCAGACAGGAATTGGTGGGCGTCATGAGCCAGTTGCCTTCTTCAGTGCGCGCGCTGATGTTGCCCGAACTGCCGACCGTCAGCCCGCGGTCGAACAGGGACTTTCCAAGCAGGCAGATTTCTTCCCTGAGTCTGGTATCGCTCATTGGATGGCAGAAGATAACTCAACGCGGTTTTTCGCCGTGGCACGAACCGGATCTGTGGCTGCAGGCCGGGTAGCCGCAGATTTCACCGTCTCACACCACTCCTGTCTTACGGAACCACTCATCAAAGTCGCTCAAACGCTTTGGTAAAGAAATCTTCCGTGCCGAAGTTTCCCGATTTCAGCGCAAGCGCAAGCCGCGGCTCACCGATCGAGAAGGTCCACGGCACGCCCGGGTCGATTTCACTGCCGATGTGCAATCCCTCGACACCAAGTGCGCTAACGACCGCGCCCGAGGTCTCACCGCCTGCGACCACGAGACGGCGCACCCCGGCCGCTACCAGCTCTTTGGCAATCTTGCCCATTGTTTCTTCGACAAGCGCGCCGGAATGCTCCCGTCCAAGCTTGCTTTGCACAGCCCCTACCTGCTCCGGTGCGGCTGTCGAGTAGATCAGGACCGGCTTGTCGCCGATTCTGGCCCGCGCCCACTCGGTTGCCTCCGAGGCGACGTCGCGTCCTTGCGCGATAGCAACCGGATCGAGTTGAAACGTATCGTGGCCGCGGCGCATGTGCTCCACCTGTCCCTGGGTGGCAAGCGAACAACTTCCCGACAAAACGACCGCCGCGCCCTCGACGCTCGGCATTTGCTGGGCATCACCCGACTTGAGATCCCCGCTGCGCCGGAAATTCTCCGGCAAACCCATTGCCATGCCCGAACCGCCGGTGACCAGCACAAGATCAGCGCACGCCTCACCCAGCGTCATCAGATGCTCATCGGTAATGGCGTCTAAGATGATGTGGCGCAGCCCCTGCCCGGACAAGCGTTGCATTTCTTCGCGCACCGCTTTGGCGCCGCGTACGATGGTGTCGTACTGTATCAATCCGACTTTATGCTTGCTCTGGCGTGCCAGTACTCTCGCCAGCGATGAATCCGTCATTGGATTCAACGGATGATTGCGCATGCCGGAGTCGGACAGCAATTCATCGCCGACAAACAAATGGCCCTTGTACACCGTGCGTTTGTTCGTCGGAAATGCCGGGTTGAACACCGTGTACTGTGCATCGAGCACCTCCAGCATCGCATCGGCGACCGGGCCGATATTGCCCTTGTCGGTGGAATCGAAGGTCGAACAGTATTTGAAATAGTATTGTCTCGCCCCGTTCTGACGCAGCCAGCCGAGCGCAGCGAGAGACATCATGACAGCCTCTTGTGCTGCATTGCTACGCGACTTCAGCGCAATCACGATGGCATCGCTGTCAGGAACCGGCAACTCACGGCGCGGCACGCCAAGCAATTGAACGGTGCGCATTCCTGCTTTCACCAGAGTACTGGCAAGATCGGTTGCGCCGGTGAAGTCGTCGGCAACACAGCCTAGCAACAATGACATAAAGAGCAGTCCTGGAAAAAAATCGACAAAACATGCGCCGAAATCAGTCGATTCCGGCACGCTTCAAACGCGATACAGCCAACCTTCGGGAAGACTGGCCTGCACGGCACGTCCCGAGTCTACACCGCGCAGCCGACAGCATGCGGATTCAGGCTGCGGACACCCGTATCTCGTCACCATCCTTGATGGCTGCCAGCTGGTTTGCATCACCCTCCAGCATCCCAAGAATATTTACCCGCGTCACCAGCCTGCATTCGTCAGCATGCGACGCCGGCGTCGGGCCAAACGGCAGCGCCAGAGAATGACCCTGGACCCAGAAACACACGGCTCCCGGCTCGACCACTTCGCGCGCATTGGGTTCGAGTTCAACCGAGACCGGAGCGGAAAAATAGACCTCCTGCCCCCAGGTGCTGGCGCTGGAATCGAACGGGAGGGCTTCCTTCAACGCTTTGGCAGTCGGCGTATCATCGAGACGGGCGAGTATCTCGCCTTTGGGAAACGTGATGCGGATTCTCATTTCGCCGTCCAGTGTGGCGGATAGGTCTTCGCATGCAGAGGCATGGCCTCGATACGCTTCATCCACGCAGACATCTTCGGGCCGACAAGCGATGCCATGTCGAGATCCGGTTTGCGGAGATCCATGCGCAACAACAGTGCAATCATTGGAAAAATAGTGAAGTCGGCCGCGGAGATTGTTTCGCCAAAATAGTCGCCCGTCAGCCGGTCTTCGAAAATCGAGAGTTCTGCCGCGACAGCGCTACGGCCAGCGTCGATACGGGCCTCGTCCCAGTCTTCTTTCTTGGTGAACAAAACGGCTTGCAGCAGTCTGCGATTCACGGCGTCAAGATATATATCGGCTTCGTTCACCAGGCAGCGGATACGCGCTTTGCTTCTTGCATCACCGGGAAACAATGGCGCTCCACTTTCCGGGTATTGATCTTCGAGGTATTCGACAATGGCTGCCGACTCATAAAGAGAAAAACCATCGTCTTCGATCGCGGGCACTTTGCCCCTTGGGCTGATACGCTGGTAATCGGCGGTTTTCAGATCGCCTCTCGAAAACGACATCTCCTTGAGATCATAGGCAAGTTCTTTGTGCTCCAGGGCAAGCCATACACGCCACGCGAACGGCGAACCCGATCCATAGTAAAACGTTATCAAACGCACCTCCCGGACTGTTTTCCGCGACGTCAGCTTCGCGATGCCTTCTATAGTGTCGAATGTTACATAAAATGGCCTCTGTACGCGTCAGGATATGCGCAACCGCCGCGGTCGCACAGAACCAACACCAAAGTGAGGAAACTGACCAATGCTTGACGACGCGCAAGACCATGGATGAAATCGTATTGAAATCGATGGCCAAGTGGCCCAATGTCCCCGACGTATTCGGATGGGTCGAACTCGACCGGCGCGGCAACTGGTCGATAAAGAATCAGCGTGTCAGCAACCCTGCCATCAGCGAATTCATCGGACGAAACTACCAGGCCGACGAGCGCGGGCGATGGTTCTTTCAAAACGGTCCCCAGCGGGTATTCGTATCTCTGGCGTATGCCCCATTCGTGTGTTCGACATACCCTACCGGCGCCTCTACCCGCCTGGTCACGCATACGGGATCGATACTCGAACAGATTACCGGCGCGTGGTTAGACGAAGACGGCACGGTGATATTGCGGTGGCCGGGAGGTGGCGTGGGCACGCTGTGTGATCGCGATCTGGCTGAAGTTGCCGCATGGTTCACTGACGCCGCTGGACGACCGCTCGGTGATGAAACCGTGACAAAAGCATTCGGTAGCCGGGCAGCACACGGCACGAGCGGGATCTGGCTTGGCTACGGTGGAAAGCGCGTGCCGGTAGGCCGCGTCATCGCCGATCAGGTACCGACAAAGTTCGGCTTCGACCGCTGTCCCCGTCCCGAGCCGGGAGAGCCGGATTGCTGAAACTCAGCGCATCCGTTTGCGACTGAAATCTTCCTCCACCCGGTCCTGATAGAAGCTGACGATGGAGGGGGCTGCCATCATTCTGCGGTACAACTCCTGCGAGACACCCGAGTACTGGTACACAGACCCGTCGTTGTGTTCGACTTCCAGTATCCGGGTTCTGTCCTCATAGCCGACCGAGCGAATCTTGCTTGAACTGACTTTTCGTCGTTCCATCCTGATCTCCACAGCGAGACAAACGGCCATCCTGAAAATACAAACGCGCAGGCAAGAGGTCGCGCCCCATGTGCCAGTCAAGAGAACTACATGGATGCTTCGTCGACGATGGTTTCGAGCAGCGATTCAACCCGCTGAAGAACGGCCTTCTGTTCCGGCGAGACCAGATTTGTGACCAGACGGCGATAGGACACATAGGTGGTCTGCGGTTCTCCAGGCAGCGTATAGACGGCAATACCGTAGGGACAGAACGCCAGCAATTGTGGATCTGCCTCTACCATCCTTCGCGAAACCAGAGCGCTGCAGAACTCGAGCACTTCCGCATCACCGAAGACCTGGGTGGTTTCGCCAAGGTCCTTGCCCGTGCGCTCGAGCATATTCCCGACCCTGGACGTATGGTCGACGACCAGCCCCTGGCCCTGAACGGCGAATATGACACGTTCGCGGACATCATCGAATCGGCCCTCGATCGCCCTGACGACGACCGCGCCATCGGCGGCAGCGTTGCGCGCCACCAGAAGAGAAACCAGAACGAACGCTGTTACCCATCTGTACATAGGCATTCCGGACACAACAAGAATCAGCAGGAATTGTCAGACGAAGGGTTACACAAGCGCCAGCCAGCATCAAGAGCGATGCGAGTGAAATCGTCCGCTATCGTAGCGGATGACTCACCGGACGGAGTGCAGAAACCACAATGATTGCGGGCGCGCGTATTCCGACGTTTGGAAAGGTCACGCTACAGTCGCGCCGAAAGGCGCTGATCACGCCAAAATGCCGATCGTACCGGCTGGTTGAAGAGAATAATGCTCGCGGCTCAGTGACTGGTATCCGTCACGGACGCAGACTGCCCGCGAGCACCTCATTTAGCGCTTAGTTCGGCCGGTTACCTGCTACCGGGAACGGCCAGGCCGCCGGAGCGGACACTGGTTTCGGCGCTGCCGTAGAGACGGAAGCGGGCTTCTTGCGGGAAGCCGCCTTTCTCTTGGCTGCTGGCTTTTTGGCAGCCTTCTTCGCCGGCTTTTTCTTGGCTGCCGCCTTGCGAGCCGGCTTCTTCTTGGCTACGCGTTTCTTGGCTGCTGCCTTGCGAGCCGGCTTCTTCTTGGCAACCTTTTTCTTGGCTGCCTTGCGGCCGGCTTCTTCTTGGCAACCTTCTTCTTGGCTGCCTTGCGAGCCGGCTTCTTCTTGGCAACCTTCTTCTTGGCTGCCTTGCGAGCCGGCTTCTTCTTGGCTACCGCCTTGCGAGCCGGCTTCTTCTTGGCAACCTTTTTCTTGGCTACCTTGCGTGCCGGCTTCTTCTTGGCAACCTTTTTCTTGGCTGCCTTGCGTGCCGGCTTCTTCTTGGCTGCCTTTTTCTTGGCAACCGTCTTACGCGCCGGCTTCTTCTTGGCGACCTTCTTCTTCACAACCTTCTTCGCCGGCTTTTTGGCCTTGGTGGCCTTTTTCGCCGGCTTTTTCTTCGCAGCCTTCTTTTTAACTGCCATGGGTATTACCTCCTACTTTGATTGAAAAAAACGGTGTGCTGGCTTTCATAGTGCCGCCTGCTCACCGACTGGCGACAGCCGCAGGACCATATAACCGCATGGCAGCGACTGACGAACAGTTCGAGAACCTTCGGAAAAGAAAGAACTTTTTCCAAAGGAAACAGTAGAAAAATAGAGATCGCGCCGATCGCCGGAGGCGGCGTCGGCATGTCCGGCAGAGAACCGGAACATCGAACAGAACCGTAACCACAGACTGGGATTCATTAACCCCGGCCGTACACGCCCTTGAAAATTGCATGAGCGCGGGTGTTGATATAAAAACGTGTTACTCGTCTCTTACCCATCAAGCCCCGTAATGCACCACTCAGGAATCGGTGCGTGTTGCAAACATGTACTTCGGCACTTCACTTGCCCGGCCTCTATTCCAATGTACTGAGACCGCAGTTCGCTGCATACACTAAGCAAAAAGCTTTCCAAGCATTTTCTGCAAGGTATGAACGTCATTCCCAACTGAGCGCACCACCGGTTTGGTATTCAGTGACACGCGTTTCAAAAAAGTTTTTTTCCTTTTTCAGATCGATCATCTCTGACATCCACGGGAACGGATTGTTAGCACCAGGGAAGAGCAAATCAAGACCGATCTGCTGACACCGACGATTCGCCACATAGCGCAGGTATTCCTTGAACATCGGTGCATTCAATCCCAGCACACCGCGCGGCATTGTGTCCTCCGCGTAACGGTATTCAAGTTCCACACCCTTACGCATAAGCGCGCGAATCTCTTCCCGGAACTCTGCAGTCCACAAGTGTGGATTTTCAAGTTTGATCTGATTGATGAGATCGATTCCGAAATTACAGTGCATCGATTCATCGCGAAGAATGTACTGATATTGCTCCGCTGCACCCGTCATTTTGTTTTGGCGTCCAAGTGCCAATATTTGTGCAAAACCGACGTAAAAGAACAGTCCTTCCATGATGCACGCGAAAACGATCAGACTCTTCAGAAGTTTCTGATCCGCTTCAGGCGTTCCTGTTTTGAACGATGGATCGGTCAGCGTCTCGATGAACGGAATCAGGAAATCATCCTTATCGCGGATGCTGCCGACTTCATGATAAGCGTTGAATATCTCTCCTTCATCGAGACCAAGACTCTCGACTATGTACTGATACGCATGCGTGTGAATGGCCTCTTCGAAAGCCTGGCGCAGCAAATACTGCCTGCACTCCGGCGCAGTGATGTGGCGATACGTTCCCAGCACGATATTGTTGGCTGCGAGCGAGTCTGCCGTGACAAAGAAGCCCAGATTGCGTTTGACGATCAATCGCTCGTCTTCTGACAACCCGGCCGGATCCTTCCAGGTCGCTATATCGCGACTCATGTTGATTTCCTGGGGCATCCAGTGGTTGGCACAGCCGGAAAGATATTTTTCCCAGGCCCATTTGTACTTGAAGGGCACAAGTTGATTGACATCGGCCTTGCCGTTTATCACGCGCTTGTCTTCGATGCGAACCCGCTTCGCCGTACCAACCTGCTTCGCTGCCACCTCTGAACCGCTGTCAACCTCACCGCGGTGCATAACGGTCGGATTGTTGGTGATGGTAATGTCTGAATCTTCAAATTGCAGCATCAGTTCCTTGCCTTTCCAAACAGTCGGCCTTGGGCCTGGATATTGTTGGTTTACTGCCGACTAGGCGGCGGCGAGTTTCCGGTACGGTTTCATGAACAATTCTGTCTCCCGTTGCGAAACAGGCGCAGCATCGCGTCGATTCAGGGCCGCGGAAACCACAACCCGTGCACCATCACGGCTCTTGTTGCGAGTGTGAAACTCCACGCGCCGGCGCGATGACCGCTGCACCCGCTTCAACAAGTTCACTGGCAGGCCTCGCAGTCCGGGTCATCGATAGCGCAAAACTGCGGTTGTGACTGCCCGAAGGCGTCTCCGCTGTCGGAGGGAACCGCGTTCAGCGTTCCGGAGCGAACAGTTGACTTCTCGGCCGACGTGGCTCCCAGCGTTCGAAGGTAGTAAGTGGTTTTCAGTCCGCGCTTCCAGGCAAGCTTGTAGGTTTCGTCAAGCTTCTTACCTGAGGCACCCGCCATATATATATTGAGTGACTGCGCCTGGTCGATCCACTTCTGGCGCCGTGACGCTGCCTCGACGATCCACGACGGGTCCATCTCAAAGGCAGTTGCGTACAAGGTGCGCAACTCTGACGGAATCCGATCGATCCGGGCAAGCGAGCCATCGAAATACTTCAGATCGGCGATCATGACCTCGTCCCAAAGGTTGCGTTTTTTCAGATCCTCGACCAGGTACTCGTTGGCCACGGTGAATTCGCCTGAAAGGTTGGATTTCACGTAAAGGTTCTGATACGTAGGCTCGATGGACGCGGAAACGCCGACAATGTTTGCGATGGTCGCCGTCGGCGCAATGGCCACGCAGTTGGAGTTGCGCATGCCATAGCGCTTGATACGGTCCCGCAGTCCGTCCCACTCCAGGGTGGAACTCATGTCGACCTCCACATTGCCGCCACGCTCTTCCGCAAGAAGCTTTAGCGAGTCCTGCGGCAATATGCCCTTTGACCACAACGAACCGTCGAATGTCGAATAACGGCCACGCTCTTCGGCCAAATCGGTCGATGCCCAATAGGCATAAAAGCAGACCGCCTCCATGGAACGGTCGGCAAACTCGGCCGCTTCCTTTGATGCGTAGGGCACGCGCATCTGGTGCAGGCAATCCTGGAAACCCATGATGCCCAGACCCACCGGCCGGTGCTTGAAGTTGGAATTACGCGCCTTGTTAACCGCGTAATAGTTGATGTCGACCACGTTGTCGAGCATGCGCATGGCGGTCGAAATCGTCGACCTCAACTTGTCGTGGTCGAGCTTGCCGTCCTTCAGGTGAGCCACCAGATTGACGGACCCCAGGTTACAAACAGCAATCTCCGTATCGGAGGTATTCAGCGTGATCTCGGTGCACAGATTGGAACTGTGAACGACGCCAACATGCTGCTGGGGGGAGCGAATGTTGCACGGATCCTTGAACGTAATCCATGGATGTCCGGTCTCGAACAGCATCGAGAGCATCTTGCGCCACAGTTGCACCGCCGGCAGTTTCTTGAACAGCCTGATTTCACCGCTCGCCGCCTTTTTCTCATATTCGACATAAGCCGCCTCGAAAGCCCTGCCGAACTTTTCGTGCAGATCGGGCACTTCGGACGGCGAGAAAAGCGTCCAGTCGCCTCCCTCCATGACCCGCTTCATGAACAGGTCCGGAATCCAGTTGGCCGAGTTCATATCGTGCGCGCGCCGCCGGTCATCGCCGGTGTTCTTGCGCAACTCCAGGAACTCCTCGATATCGAGGTGCCAGGTTTCCAGGTAGGCGCACACGGCGCCCTTGCGCTTGCCGCCCTGGTTAACCGCAACCGCCGTATCGTTGACCACCTTGAGAAAAGGCACCACACCCTGCGACTTGCCATTGGTACCCTTGATGTGCGAGCCGAGTGCGCGCACTGGCGTCCAGTCATTGCCAAGGCCGCCGGCATACTTGGAAAGCAGGGCGTTTTCCTTGATCGCTTCGTAAATCCCGTCCAGGTCGTCCGCCACCGTCGTCAAATAACAGCTCGACAACTGGGAGCGGACCGTCCCCGAGTTGAACAGCGTCGGCGTCGAACTCATGAAGTCAAAATTTGACAGGACGTTGTAGAACTCGATCGCCCGGGCCTCGCGCTCCACCTCGTTGAGTGCCAGCCCCATCGCCACACGCATGAAGAACGCCTGGGGAAGCTCGATGCGCTTTTCGTCAACATGCAGAAAATAACGGTCATACAAGGTCTGCAGACCCAGATACCCGAATTTCAGATCGCGCGTCGCGTCCAGAGCGCTGGATAGCGCAACGAGGTCAAATTGCAGGAGGCGCTCGTCGAGCAAACCTGCTTCAACGCCCTTTTCGATAAATCCCGCGAAATAATCGGCGTACCGGGCATGCATCTCCGCTCGGGGGACTTCTTCGCCCAGCACTTCGTGGCGGACGCTGTTCAGCAACAAACGGGCGGTCACATAACTGTATGCCGGCTCGTCCTCGATCAGCGAACGAGCTGCGAGGATCATGCTCTTGCGAACTTCGTCCATCGGCACACCGTCGTACAGGTCGCGCAGCGTCAGGCCCATAATGCGCTCGGCATCCACCGCCTGACCCAGCCCCTCGCAGGAATCCTTCACCAGCGCCCGCAACGCCGCAACATCGAGCGGGCATCGCTGACCGTCCTCAACGACACTGATGGTGGCAGCCGGCGTTTCGGCAGCCTTCTCTTCGCGTTGACGCGCGCGCTCGCGGTTGCGTTCTTCCCGATACAGCACATAGGCGCGGGCGACTTCGTGCTCGCCCGATCGCATCAAGGCCAATTCAACCTGGTCCTGAATATCTTCTATATGAACAGTGCCGCCGCCAGGATGCCTGCGCATGAGCGCCTTGACGACGTTATCGGTAAGGCTGGCGACGACTTCGCGCACGCGCGCCGACGCCGCGCCCTGGCCTCCACTAACAGCGATGAACGCCTTTGTCATTGCCACGCCGATCTTGGCCGGCGCGAAACCGACCACGGCGCCGTTTCGCCGAATGACCTTGTAATCTTCGTATTGAGGCTGCCGGTCGTCTGCCCTTGGCGCTTCCACCTTGAAGTTGGTGGCAACATTGGACGACGAAACGCTGGCGGTTACTTGCATTCTTTCTCCTCAGTCTCATGTGTCGCCGTTCGGCGACAATTCTTGTTCGGTCGTTGTTCGAATTAGCCCGCTTTCGCCGGACAGATAAACGACGCTGTCCTGACAAACACAAGATATTGTGCCGCACGCGTCGATCGGCACTAATTCTAGTGGTCGTCATTTTTCTGTCAAGAACTTTTTCTTTTAGAATTAAATGCCGCCCGTACAATTGCGAAAGTAACGCGCGAACATAGCAAGGACATCAAAACATTCGCCGTCCGGCTGTGCGCGCCGAAGGATTTGACGAACAGGAATCACGCCCGCGCATGCGATGCGGGCACGCAATGTCATTCAGCGTTCACTAACCGTGTTCGCTGGCTATCTGCACTGTATTGAAATGTATGTCGACACTGTCCTCGATTCGCTGCGCGTACCCGCCGGCCATGACGACAGCGACCGGCACTCCCAGATCGGCGCAAACGGAGAACATCATTTCGTCACGCAACCGAAGTCCGTCCTTGCTCAGAGAAAGACGCCCGAGACGGTCGCCCTCGAACGGATCTGCACCGGCCAGATAAATCGCCAGATCCGGCTGGGATGCGGAGAAAGCGTGGTGCAACCCGTGTGCAAGCGAAGAGAGATAGGTGCTGTCATTCGTGGCATCGGGTAGCGCAATATCGAGATCGCTCTCGGCTTTTCGGAACGGAAAATTCCTGGCCGCATGTATCGATAATGTAAATATGGAAGGGTCATCGGCCAGTATTGCTGCCGTTCCATCACCCTGGTGCACGTCGCAGTCAACGATCACGACCCTGCGCACCCGCCCCTCGGATTGCATAGCGAGCGCTGCAACGGCCGCGTCGTTGAAAACGCAATAGCCGGCGCCACGATCCCTGAAAGCGTGATGCGTGCCGCCCGCAAGGCTCACCGCCACCCCATGCGCGAGAGCGGCGCGGCAGGCTTCGATAGTGGCGCCGGTCGATCGGCGCGAGCGTTCGACCATCTGCAAGGACCAGGGAAAGCCGATCGCGCGTATTTCCGAAGGCGCGAGGCGGCCTGTGACCACGCGCTGCAAATACGCAGCATCGTGCGCGCGCAGCAAGTCATCGTCACTCACGGCCAGCGGCTCTCGCAAAGGCTCGCCACGGGACAGATCTGCCGCCTCGACGCGCTGTCGCAACAAGGCGTACTTCGCCATCGGGAAACGATGCCCCTCCGGAAGCGGCAACACAAAGTGGTCGGTATAGAAAATCTGCACGGCAAACGGCACGAACGCGCCCGGTTACGGACAACCCGGATGACTTGCCGGACTCAGACCTCGCGGCGCGCGGTTCGTTGCGGTCCTGCGAGCCTGGCCCATTCGAAATGCGGCCCCGGATCGGTTTTTCGCCCGCGTGGCAGGGCAATTTCGCAGTGACCCACACAGTCCGCAATCGGGTAGGCTTCGCGCAGGGCACGGGTCAACTGCTCCAGCACCCGGTACTGCGCCTCCTCAAACGGCAAGTCGTCGCTGCCCTCGAGTTCGATTCCGATCGAGAAATCGTTGCAGCGCTCTCGCGAGCGCCATTGCGAAGCGCCTGCATGCCAGGCGCGCTGGAGACATGGGACATACTGGACGAGTTCGCCATCGCGCCGGATCAGAAAATGCGCGGAGACCTCCAGCCCTGCTATTTCCCGGAAATAGGGGTCGGCACACGGGTCGAGACAGTTCGTGAACAGCTCATCGATCGCGCTGCCGCCGAAACACCCCGGCGGCAGGCTGATGCTGTGAATGACTATAAGCTCGATGCGGCTACCTGGCGGCCGCGCGTCACAGTTCGGGGACGGGACCTGATGGGCCGCGGGCAGCACGCCAGCGGAGTCGACTACCCAGTCTGCATGGTCCATATCGACGGCCGCGTGCAATCGCTGTTCGCCGTTAATTGATTCCCAAACGCTCCATGCGATAGCGCATCGACCGGAACGTGATCCCGAGCAGCTTGGCAGCCGCCGTGCGGTTGAACCGCGTCTTCTCAAGAGCTTCCAGAATCGCGTCTTTCTCGACACGATCCAGGTAATCCTGTAGCGGATACTTTCCATTGGCTCCCACGGATGGGGCAATGTCATCAGAAACCGCCGGTGGCGTGAGTTGCAGATCGTTCAGGTTGATCGAGTTGTCACTTGACAACGCAAGCGCCCGCTCGAGCACGTTCTCCAGTTCTCGCACATTGCCGGGGAAATCGTAGCGGGCAAGCGCTTCCAGCGCTTCCGGGCTGACTTCCGGCTTCTTGGCACCGACCGCAGCGGCCAGCTTCTCGAGAATGGCATCGACAAATAACGGGATATCTTCACGGCGTTCCCGAACCGCCGGCATTCTCAGTTCGATGACGTTGAGCCGGTAATACAGATCGTGACGGAATTTGCCGGCGTCGACCTGTTCTCCGAGTTTCTTGTGTGTGGCGCTGATAATCCTGACGTCGACCGCCTCTTCCTGGGTCGAGCCGACCTTTCGAACCTTCTTTTCCTGAATCGCCCTGAGCAGCTTCACCTGCATCGGCAGGGGCAGATCGGCCACCTCATCGAGAAACAGTGTGCCCCCATTGGCGGCCTGAAAGAATCCAACCCGGTCGGCATCGGCACCCGTAAACGCGCCTTTCTTGTAACCGAAAAACTCCGACTCCATGAGATTTTCCGGAATGGCGCCGCAGTTGACCGGAACAAACGGTTTGTCACCCCTGGCACTCTTGCGGTGAATCAGCCTTGCTGCAAGCTCCTTGCCGCTACCCGACTCACCACTGATCTGCACGGGTGCCTCGGAGCGCGCGAGCTTCTCAATCAGATCGCGAACCCCTTGCATTGTTGACGAATCGCCGAGCAATTCGTGCCCGCCACTGGACTTCGGACTTGCCCCCGGTTGCGGCAGAGACAGTGCCGACTTGACCAGCGTGCGCAACTGCTCGAGTGATACCGGTTTGGCAAGGTAGTCAAATGCGCCGGCCTTGAGAGCGGCTACCGCATTCTCGGTATTGCCATGCGCGGTAATGACCGCGCATGGCAGATCCTGGTCGTTCTCGGAAATGTACTTCAACAGTTCCAGGCCATCGCCGTCCGGCAGGCGCATGTCAGTCAGGCACAGGTCGAATGACTTTTCCTTGACTTGTTTGATGCCTTGCTTCACGGACGAGGCGCGCTCGACATCCAGTCCCATCTTGAGCAACGTCAATTCAAGCAGCTCGAGGATGTCCTCTTCGTCATCGACAATTAGCACCGTGCGCGAGATCACCCCGCCGCTTTGTTCCCTGCGTCTCACTGCTGAGCTCCCTTGAAAAGAACACTGAATTGCGCGCCCCCACCGGAATGATCGACATATTCCAGTGTTGCGCCGTTGGCTTCACATATTTCACGTGCAATATACAGGCCCAGGCCGGTGCCGCTCGATGCAGTCGTGAAGAACGGCTCGAAAAGGTTACTGCGTAACGCTTCTGCCACTCCGGGACCATCATCCTTCACGCTCAACTCTATGCTACCCGTCCGGCCTGTGCGGCGCACCGCGAGGACAATGCTTCCCGCTTGCTTGCGGCAGTAACGCAACGCGTTTCTGCACAGGTTCCACATGATCTGGTTCAGGTGGCTGCGGTCGAAAGTCACGTCAGGCTCGATCTCCGCGTCAATCCGGATTACGCCATCGGCGACTTTCTCGATCTCCGCGAACTGACCGACAAACGTGCGCAAATAATCGACCACGCTGAAAGTTTCTCTTAAAGCCCGATCCCGACGGTTGAGCCTGAGAACATCCTGAACCATGCGATCGAGGCGCTGGGTGTTGTCATGAATGATCTGCAGCAGGCGCATTTCGCCTGAAGCCTGGTTTGTCTCCTCGATGAGAAGCTCTGCTGCGTGATTGATCGCCGACAATGGATTGCGGATTTCATGTGCGATGTTGGCAGTGAGCCGTCCCAGTGAGGCCAGCTTCATTTGCTGCGCCTGGCGCTGGACACGTGACAGGTCTTCCAGAATAACAACGACACCCGCGCTTCGCCCCTTGCCCACGGTGCGGAACCGGGGCGCAATCGATCGCCCTCCGTCAGGTGTTTGCATCGGTTCGGCCTGAACTCCCCGGTTTCGGACCCATTCCTCCAGATAAGCGGCCAGTCTTGGCGAATAGTCCTCAAGTTTCACTTCCTGGTCCAGTGCCACTGGGCCGAGCACCTGCTCGGCGCGCGTATTGATCTGGCGGACCACCCCTTCTTCGTCCACAACGAGAACGCCATCCTGCATGTCCTGGATGATCAGTTTGTTGATCTCCGCCATGCTTGCCAGGTCAACTTCGCGTTGCGCAACAATCGCTTCGATCGCGACGGCCCGACTCGCCAGTGAGTGTCCAAGCCATGCGGTAGCAAAGTAGCCTGCACTCATCAGGCCTACCTGCAGAAAGAGCGCGGAATTCCCACCCAGGAACAGGACCTCGTACAACTGTTCGCCCAGAATGCCTATCGAGGCAAGCGCCGCATAGAACAGCGTCAAGCGACCCATCGCCATCAGCCCGGCTGCAGCCAGCGACGGAAGCAGCAGCAGCCCAAGCCCGCTGGTTACGCCGCCACTGGCGTGGAGCATCAGCGTGACCGCAATAACATCGAGGCCCACATAAGCCGACAACTGCAGGTGGAACCCCGGTTGCCGCAACAGAATCGGCGCAAATGCAGCAACCGTGAGCGCGATGTAGATCAGGTCCGCATAGAGAAAAACGCCCCGGTTATAGGAGCCGAACGGGATGCTGTCCGAAAGCCAGACGATCGAGCCGAGCAGTACGAAGGCTACGATCAACCGGTAGAAGTTGAAGTACAGGAGCGACTGCCAGTGTCCGGCGCCCGGTTCGCCCCCCGGCTGCATGATGGAATCAGGTAACGCTACGGACAACCGGCACTCCCGCGAGAGCCCGTCATCGCTGCGTTTCCAGCCAGGTCACTTGTTGGCAATGCGCTGATGCTCCTCACTACAGAAACTTTCGCCCCCGGATGTCAGGCTTTCGCTGCGCGGCAAATGAATTCCGCAAACCTTGCAGCGGACCATGTCCTCTGCGCCGGCTGGCGGCGCTTCGCGGCCAGCATCGCGGCGCCGCGAACTGTTCCTGATAACCGCATAGGCGACGACAAAAACAGCAATTAGAAGCAGGAACTTGGCCAAGCGCCACACCATTCACGAAAAATTTGAAAACGCCGACGGTCAACGGCAATCATCAGCGACTACAGGAGTCGAGCGGCGCTTATTGTACATCCGCCGGCACCGTGGCCACCTGCCAGCCCCGCTATCGCTGCGCCGTTGGTCATGTTGCCCGATTGCACCCGCTCCGCCGTTGTGTCATCCAACTATCCGCGCCGGGCAAGAGTCTGCATTTGCCAGACATCGACAATCCCGTCATCGATCGCCGCATCGTCGATGTGCCTGCCGACGACCCTTCCCGATACCAGATTCCATTTTTCAGGTTTGCCTGACGAGACTTTCAGGCTGATTGTCCCGACCCACAGAAACTCGCACGCTCAGGGCAAGGGCTTCTTGTCGCTTTTGGGCGGCTCGGAGAGCATTGGTTACCTCCGTCGGGACATTACCCGAAATTCCCGCAACCACGCCCTATATATGTAGTGTCACCACGACGGGGATTGGTTGTTTACGGAATTCGCGCGCCCATGCAGGGCGTTGGCGAGGCAATCAACGGTACGGATTCACCAACTCTCCCGCCCCGTCGTGCCGGGCGGTTCTACTCGCAGCGGACTTGCGGCAACACCCTGACAATGGATGCATAAGAAAACGCCAAGGCCAGAAGTTTCTGTAGCCCAAGGCGTGGTCGGGGTGAGAGGATTCGAACCTCCGACACCTGCGTCCCGAACGCAGTACTCTACCAGGCTGAGCTACACCCCGACGGTGATCAGTTCAGTGATTGCGGCTGACCGCAAAGGCGGCTAATTCTAGCAAACAATCCCGGTGTTTTGAATTTGGCAGCGATTCAAGCGCTGCGGTTGCGAGACGGGATTCGGCGACCGCTCGCGAACGGGCATAGTCGAGCGCGCCACATTCGCGCATTGCCGCCACTACCGGCTCGAAGTCCGTCTCCGTCGGTGAGGCAACAGCCTTGCGAATCAGGTCTTGTTGCCCCCGCTTGGCGTGACACATGGTAAATATCAGGGGCAACGTCACCTTGCCCTCGGCAAGGTCATCGCCAATGTTCTTGCCCGTATGTTCCAACTCTCCCGAATAATCAAGAATATCGTCAACGAGCTGGAAGGCGGTGCCGATATGCGCACCATAGCTTGCCAGCGCTTGTTCAAGCTCACTCGAGACACCCGATATGATGCCGCCCAGCCGCCCCGCGGCTTCGAACAATTTCGCCGTCTTTGACCGCACAACACGGAGGTACTCATCTTCCGTGATGCTGGTGTTGTGGATGCTCATGAGCTGCAACACCTCACCCTCGGCGATGGTATTCGTCGCGTCAGCAAGCACTTCCATCACCCGCATGTCCTGAACGCCCACCATCATCTGGAACGCCCGCGAATAGAGAAAGTCGCCCACAAGCACTGATGCCGGGTTCCCGAACGCCGCATTCGCGGTAGCCCGCCCCCGGCGCATGCTGGAATCATCCACCACGTCGTCGTGCAACAAGGTCGCCGTGTGGATGAACTCAACGACTGCCGCGAGTTCGTGGTGTGCGCGTCCCTGATAGCCGCAGGCTCCGGCGACCAGGATCAGGAGTGCTGGTCTCAGCCGTTTTCCGCCGCTTGAAATGATGTACTCGGCAACCTGCCGGATCAGCGTGACATCTGAATGCAGCCGCTCACGGATTACCGCGTTTACGGCCAACATGTCCTCAGCGATCAGATCGGTAAAATGTTCCGGAGGCACAGTAATTTGCAAAAAATCGGGGATGGTAGGAACTGCGGCGTAACAGTGTCAAGGAAGAGCAGGCGCAATTGCAATACGATGCCTCGAATATTCTGATTGGCTTGCGCAACCCGCCCCTTTTTTGTAGTATGCCCGGTTTTCCCGAGGCCCTGTCAGGAGCTCGAAAATGTATGCGGTTATCAAGACCGGCGGCAAGCAATATCGTGTGTCGTCTGGCGAAAAAATCAAGGTAGAACAATTAGCTGCGGATGTCGGCAGCCAGATTACCATCGACAAGGTCTTGATGGTGGCGGACGGGGACAAGGTTTCGATCGGCAAGCCCCTGGTCAAAGGCGCTACGGTACAGGCGACTGTCGTAAACCATGGCCGCGGCGACAAGGTCCGCATTTTCAAGATGCGCCGTCGCAAGCACTTCAAGAAACAACAGGGTCACCGGCAGAACTTTACCGAGATCCAGGTCGATCAGATCTCGGTCTGACCGGCACAGGCATTCCTGAGGAAGGAGCAGCAAAATGGCACACAAGAAAGCAGGTGGAAGCTCTCGGAACGGGCGCGATTCCAATGCAAAGCGGCTTGGCGTAAAACGCTTTGGAGGCCAGGTGATTCCTGCGGGAAGCATCATCATCCGGCAGCGCGGCACCCAGGTCCACCCCGGAGAAAACGTCGGAATGGGACGCGATCACACCTTGTTCGCCAAGATCGATGGTCGTGTCGAATTCAGTCAGCGAGGCCCGTTGAACAAGAAAACAGTAAGCGTCGTTCCGGCCTGAGGGATTTCCATCTGGAGAAGAACAAGCCCTATCGGACACGATAGGGCTTTTTTGTTGCCAGGACACCGGTGCAACTGCAAATCTGCTCATGAAATTTATCGACGAGGCTATCATCGAAACGCACTCCGGCAAGGGGGGCGACGGTGTCGTTGCGTTCAGGCGGGAAAAATTCGTACCGCGCGGCGGCCCCAGTGGCGGCGATGGGGGCCGCGGCGGCAGCTTGTTCATTCGGGCGGACCGCAACATCAACACGCTGATCGATTATCGCTACAAGCGCATTCATCGGGCGAACAACGGTGAAAACGGACAAGGAAAGGACCGCTACGGCAAAGCGGGCGAAGACGTCGTGTTGCGGGTACCAGTGGGCACGGTGGTAACCGACGAGCAGACCGGAGAGCAACTGGCCGATCTGGCAACCGACGGGCAGACCGAAATGATCTGCAAAGGCGGTAACGGCGGTCTTGGAAATATTCATTTCAAGTCCAGCATCAACCGCACCCCTCGCCAGTGTACGCCGGGAGGACCCGGGCAGAGTCGGCGGCTTCGGCTTGAGTTAAGAGTGCTGGCAGACGTTGGCTTGTTGGGTTTGCCTAACGCTGGCAAGTCAACATTTATCCGTGCCGTCTCTGCCGCGCGCCCAAAGGTCGCCGATTACCCCTTCACGACGTTGCAGCCGCATCTGGGGGTTGTCAGTGTGGGCTTGAACCGGAGCTTTGTCGTTGCCGACATTCCCGGCCTGATTGAAGGCGCAGCCGAAGGCTCGGGCCTTGGCCATCAGTTCCTGAAGCATCTGCAGCGCACAAGGCTGCTGTTGCATCTGGTCGACATCGCGCCCACTGAGGGCGGGAGCGAAGCCGCCGTGGCCGGCGCAAAGGCCATTGTCGAGGAGTTGCGCAAATATGACGAGACATTGTTCACCAAGCCGCGTTGGCTCGTCTTGAACAAGATTGATCTCATTGCGGAAGAAGCCCGCGAAAGAGCGATTGCGGATTTCATGGAGCAGTACCGCCAACGACTCGGCGTACCTGAGCGAAGTTTCACCGTTTCGGCGCTGGCGGGCACCGGTTGCACCGAGCTGACGCGCGCCATCATGGATTACCTGTCTGCAACCGACGAAGCCGGAACAAAGGCCCCGGAAACGTCTTTGGGAACCCGCGCGCTGTGAATAACGACACCGTTTTTTCCGCTGCACGGAGAGTTGTCGTCAAAATCGGCAGCAGCCTGATCACCAACGGTGGACAAGGGCTCGATCACGTCGCCCTTGCGCACTGGGCAGAGCAGATCGCGGATTTGCGAAAGCGCGGCTACGAAGTTGCATTGGTATCGAGCGGCGCGATTGCCGAAGGGATGCAGCGCCTGGGATGGAAAAAGCGTCCGCACGCCGTCTATGAGTTACAGGCTGCGGCAGCCGTCGGGCAAATGGGCCTCGTGCAGGCCTACGAATCCTGTTTCCGTAAATTTGGCCTGCACACAGCACAAATTCTGCTGACGCACGATGACCTGTCCGACAGAACACGTTATCTGAACGCCCGATCGACGGTGCGCACGCTGATTCGCCTGGGCGCAATCCCCATCATCAACGAAAACGATACGGTTGCGACCGATGAAATTCGATTTGGAGATAACGATACCCTGGCGGCACTGGTCACCAATCTGATCGAGGCGCACGTGCTGGTCATCCTGACCGACCAGCCCGGCCTTTATACGAAGGACCCGCGCCGCAATGCGGATGCCGAGCTGATTTCAAATGCCGACGCCGGTGACCCGGCGCTGGAGAAAATGGCAGGCGGTGTCGGCACTCACCTTGGCAGTGGCGGCATGATTACCAAAGTGCTGGCGGCGAAACGCGCAGCCCGCAGCGGGGCACACACGGTCATCGTCTCGGGCCAGGAACCGGACATCCTGGGCCGGCTTGCCGCCGGCGAAGCGGCCGGCACCCAGTTACGCGCCAGGACCATGACGCTGGCCGCCCGCAAGCAATGGCTTGCTGACCATTTGCAGGTGCGCGGCCGGGTAAGGCTGGACGATGGCGCAATCAAGGCACTGACAAGCGACCACAAGAGTCTCCTGCCGATCGGCGTCGTCGAAGTATCCGGCAATTTCGAACGCGGCGAGGTCGTCAGCTGCATGGACCAGGCGGGCAACGAAATCGCCCGGGGCCTGGTCAATTACAACGCAGCCGAGACTGCGAAAATTCTGAAAACACCCTCTGCGCAGATCGAGGCAAAACTGGGTTACGTGGACGAACCCGAACTCATTCACAGGGACAACCTCGTTCTCCTGTGACAGTGCCATAGCGACACGGCAGTTGCCCGGACTCACGCTCTCATCGCATGAGCGGCGTGGCAAGCGAAGTCGTTACCTGTAACTGAGCAAGTACCGGGTTTCGGCTGTTGCAGAAACGGGCAACGCCGACCTCGCGTCAGCGGCGTAGAGAGTGACTCTCAACGGCCGGAAGGATGCGGTATGCCGTGTTTGAGCGCGGCAACCGCCTTGCTGCTACTGCTTTGCGGAATGCGGTAAGGGCAAAAATAGTACGTGGCAAGTGCAAAGCGATAGTTGTTCGTCTGCAGTTGCCTTATTGGGTACCAGTTGTCTCCGCTGGCCGGTGCCCAAGTTTGGTCGGGCGAGCCATAAGCATACGTTCTGTATTCGTTCGTCTCGCAGCGCATGCCTTCGAAGCTGACGTTCCGGGCTCCCGCTGAAGATCGCGCTATCAACGAATAGCGCACCACACCATCACTGCCAACGCTGACGGAATTGGCATCGACGAGGAACGTGAAGGTCCTGGGACCGGATATCTCGACTTCGATGAGGTCCTCCTCGCGCGGAAAAGCAGGCAGTACGATTCCCGCTTCCTGCCATTGGGACCCGGGTACCTCTTCGCGTGTGAACGACTTTCGCTTTTCGGCCTCGCGATCCACGGCAGGCCCGGTGGGTGAGGAACAAGCCGCCAACAGAATCCCCAACAAAAAGCAGGCGGCACCGGCCGCAACACCGTCAGGAATCATCCGCTGCATAGACATGGTCGCGCGTCAATGGGTAAGGAACGGAACCGTTTTCCAGGGGCCTGGTTCCCAGAATCTGGAATACCGATATCCAGCCGCGCTCAAAAGCATGCGCAGACCCTGCCATGTAAATCCGCCACACGCGGTAGCGCCGCTCGCCAACCAGTTCGCGGGCTCGCGCAGAATTGGCCTCCAGCCGGCTGACCCAGTGCCAGAGCGTTTTTGCATAATGCGGGCGCAACGATTCCGCATCCCAGGTTTCCAGTCCCTGATTCGCCATTTCACGGATGACGCGGGAAACGTGCACCAGCTGCCCGCCGGGAAACACGTACTCATCCACAAATTTTCCGATATCGCTACCGAGCGCCCCGTCGTCCAGGGAATTGGTAGTGATTCCATGATTCAGAACCACCCCGCCGGGTTTGAGCAAGGAGTAGATCTTCTCGAAGTAGATCGGAAGATTTTTCTTTCCGACATGCTCGAACATGCCGACGCTGGCAATTTTGTCAAAAGGCGCTTCCGGTGCAACGTCGCGGTAGTCCAGCAAACGCGCCTCGCAACGGTCCTCCAGCCCCAGCTCCTTGATCCGCTGGGTTGCGAACGCGTGCTGCTCGTCCGATAGCGTAATTCCCGTTGCCTTGACACCGTAGTGCCGTGCAGCCCAGATGATCAGTGCACCCCACCCGCAACCGATGTCGAGAAATCGCTCACCGGGCTTGAGCCGCAGCTTCCGGCATATATGCTCGAGCTTCTGTTCCTGGGCAACATCGAGGCTGTCCTCGGCATTCTTGAAATAAGCACAGGAGTAGACCCGGTTCCGATCAAGCCACAGCTCGTAAAAACTGTTGCCGACGTCATAGTGGTGCTGTATCGCGCGCCGGTCTGCGGGACGGGTATGTCTCCACCAGTCAAAAATCGCGGTTCGGCGCTGGTAGGTAGTCGCGTTCTCGGAAACCAGCCTCTCGCCGATCTGCATGGTCTCGCGGACATCGCCCTCGATATCGATCTGTCCCTCGACGTAGGCCTTTGCGATCTTGCCCAGACTCGGGCGCACCAGAGAAGAAATGGCGGTTGGTGACTTGAGCGTCAGGTGAATTCTTGCCTTGTCCCGGGGGGAGATGGTGCTGCCGTCCCAAAGTGACACCGCAACCGGCAAACCAAGCCGTGACAGCCTGTGCTCAATCTCGCTGATCATGCTCATTGCTCAAACCACATTTATCTGATTATGAGGGCGTATGGCCGCATCTGAGCGACTACCCCGTCATTTTACGGCGGTCCGGAGCCGTTGGACATGCCCGCAGCGACCAAACCATCAGAACCTGCGTCATGACTGATCGCACGATGCGTTACGCCCGGAACACGCTGTCCGCAAGGGGAGAGGCGCCCTCAATACCGGCAGTATCGACAAGCCGAACAACGTAGCGGGGACGTGTTCTGGGCGTAACCCTTCGGGATTGCACGAGTTTTCGCCCCCGATGTCGTTACTCGCTCCTTCTTTGGGTTGACCAAACGGCGTCACTTGTGCCTGGCCGGGAGCGAAAATCGTTGCCATCGCACGCGTGAGCAATCATGACGTAAGTTCCAGGTCATTCATCAGGGATTGCCTGACCGCCTCGCTCACCTTGTCCCCGGATACGGTGTAATTCGGGTGGTCGATCCCGATTGCCAGCGAATGCCCTTGCTTCAAGGCCTGTTTCATCCCGGCCGTAAGTTCAAAGCGCATGAAATGAACCGAGGAGGTCTTCTCGTCCGTTTCGCGCTCCAGGTCCTCATCCGCGATGGCAAACACTTTCGGCTGGCCTTCGACCTGAATCCATACCTTGTCTTCGATGTCGATCAGCCTGGCGAGCGCCTGCTTACGCTCGGATTCGTCAGGGTATTCAATCAACATCGTCGCCTTCCAGTTGCTGCCGTCCGGAATCAGCGGGTTATAGGCCTCCAGCTCATCGACGATCGCCTCTTCCTCGAACACCCGTTCCGCACGCAGCATTTCCTGGATCTGGTAGCGAATCGTCAATTCGTCTTCAAACAGCAAGGTCACGTGTTCGCCAAGGTGGACCTTGCGATTGTGCTTGTGCGCCATGACGCGTTTGCGGAAATCATTGCGCTTGACCGCATATTCCTCGAGCGACATCAGGCTTTTTCGGCTAACAACCGGCATCGTGCGTCTCCCAACCAGGACGTTATAGCCCGTAGGCCAACCGTATAAGAGTCAACGGGTGCTGCTTTTCAGCAGGCGCTGCATCAGCCGCACGCATGCCCTGAGCGATGTGCCGGCCGGCAATGGCACAGTCTGAACTGATGTAATCCGGTTCCGGCTCGGCCATCTGTCGGAACACCGGGCGCCCGATCTTCATCGAGTCGGCAAAATACTCGCTCTTGACCCCCCAGGTGCCATCGTGACCGGAACAACGCTCAACGGTTGTCACCACGGTATCGGGCACTTTTTCCAGCAACTCGCGTGTCTTCTGCCCCATATTCTGCACCCGTAGATGGCAAGGAATGTGATAGGACACTTTTCCAAGAGGGCGCTTGAAATCCGTCTTGAGCAGCCCGTCACGGTTGCGCAACACAAAATACTCAAACGGGTCGAACATCGCCTCGGCCACCGCCTTGACGTCGGCATCGTCGGGGAACATCAGCGGAAGTTCCTGCTTGAACATCAAGGTACAGGATGGTACCGGTGTCACGATCGCGTAACCTTCGCGCGCGAGTGAGGCAAGCACCGGAATGTTCTTTTCCTTCAGTGCCGCTACAGCGTCGAGATCACCAAGCTCCAGCTTGGGCATGCCGCAGCAGGCTTCTTTTTCGACGATCCTCGCAGGAATCTCGTTGTGCTCGAGAATGAGCCCGAGGTCTCGCCCGATTCCGGGCTCGTTGTAGTTCACATAACAGGTAGAAAAGATGGCGACCTTGCCCGGCGAATTCTTGCCGTCCTTGACGGGAAAGTCTTCGCGAATGTGCGCGTGCTTGCGAAACGTCGCGCTGTCGTATTCCGGCAGCTCACGCTCTTCATGGATGGCGAGCGTGGAAGCCATCAGCTTTCGCGCTGTGCCGTTCTTGTTGACCGCGTTGACGATCTGCACGACAACGGGAATCGACGCCAGCTTGCCGAGTGCATCGGTACTCGACAACAACTTGTCACGGAAACGCGTCTCGCCTTTTTTGAACTTCAGTGACTTGGCGCGAAGCATCAAGTGCGGAAAATCGACGTTCCACTCGTGCGGCGGCACATAGGGGCACTTGCTCATGTAGCACATGTCGCACAGGTAGCACTTGTCAACAACCTTCCAGTAGTCTTTCTTGTCGACGCCATCGACCTCGAGCGTCTCGCTCTCGTCGACAAGATCGAACAATGTCGGAAAAGCGGTGCACAGGCTCACGCATCGCCTGCAACCATGACAAATGTCGAACACCCGCTCCAGTTCGTCGAAGAGTTTGGTTTCATCGTGAAAATCTTTCGATTTCCAGTCGATGGGGTGTCGTGTTGGTGCTTCAAGGCTTCCTTCGCGCATATTGGCGGATCACCAGTGTCGAAATAACAGTCAACAAGCGCGAACTGCCCTGTCAATCAGCAGGACAGTTCGCGAATCGATGAGACAGCGGCCGCGCGGTTCGCAGCCGCAGCAGACCCTCAGTCTTCCAGGGCGTCGAGCGCTTTCTGGAAACGATTGGCGTGAGACCGCTCGGCCTTCGCCAGCGTTTCGAACCAGTCCGCAATCTCGTCGAACTTCTCGTCGCGGGCGGTTTTCGCCATGCCGGGATACATATCGGTGTACTCGTGCGTCTCACCGGCGATCGAAGCCTTGAGGTTCTCACGGGTGCGGCCGATTGGCAGCCCGGTTGCCGGGTCACCCACCTGCTCGAGATACTCGAGGTGACCATGCGCGTGGCCAGTTTCGCCTTCCGCTGTCGAGCGGAAAACAGCGGCAACGTCGTTTTGCCCTTCGACATCGGCCTTGTTGGCAAAGTAAAGATAACGGCGGTTTGCCTGTGATTCGCCAGCAAATGCTTCTTTCAGGCTTTGCTCGGTCTTCGAACCTTTCAATGCAGCCATTTTATGAATACCCCCAAAATAGTTAGGATTTGTAGACGCCCAAAACGTTGCCAGGGACGTACACACTGACAACGACAGGAATTAGACTAAATCTAATCTGTAGCCGGAGTTTAGATTGATTCCGGTTATTCTGTCAAACCAACGAGGTTAGTGTGCGCTCGCATACATGAGCGATCTCGATCATGGATCGAACGACCTCGAGAGAACCTCGGCCAGCGGCCGGCGGCAACAGGCGGCCACCCATCCACGGTTGCGGTAATACTGGTCACCAGTACCGTAGGTACGGTTGTTGCACCAGATTGCAAAGACTGCGCGCCCGAACACCGGGCCACCCTCACAATTTGCCCGAACGACCAGCCGACCCGGTTCAGCCCTTTCGCCAAACCCATCCGACATGCTGAAAGCGAACGCCTTCTTGACCGGGCCCGATCAGGACGAACTGAAAGGGTTCGGACGCACTGTTGCCGAGATCCAGTGGTTGCTGGTGGTGCTGGTTCTCGTCTATCTGGTTGCCGTCGACCTGGATGAAGAATCCGGATTCGCCATTTACTCGGCCCTGGGCCTGCTCGGCGCGTTTATCCTCACACTGCACTACGTGCAGTTCTACAAGAAGGAAACGCTCACCAAACTGGCCATCGAGACGGTGGTGATGTTCGCCTTCATCACCTGGGTCGCCTGGTACTCCGGCAAAATCGACAGCCCCCTGCTCAATCTTTATCTGCTGCCGATCATCGCCAGTTCGCTGATCCTGGGCAAACTGATTACCTCCGTTCTGACAGGCGCCGTAATCCTTTGCTACGTGGCGATGGCAGACCATGCCGGTTTGCACCAACCGGACACGCTCTCGTACTGGGTAATGCTGTTTGCCCTGATTGCCCCGATCGTGCTGGTGGCCTACATCACGACGATGTTGTCGGCAGACATCCGCTACGCGATGGCCAAGATCAAACGCATATCCGACACCGATGAGCTGACGGGCGTATACAACATGCGTTCTTTCTCGACGATTCTGCGGCGCACCTTCCAGCAATCGGTCCGGCATGGTCACCCGCTGTCGATCATCATGATCGACTCTGACAATCTGAAAACGGTCAACGACACACACGGCCACAATGCCGGCAACAAGCTGCTCCAGCACCTTGTTCGCAAGGTGGGTGAAGAATTGCGGCGTTCCGACATTGTCGCCCGTTACGGCGGCGACGAGTTCATCATACTTCTGCCGGAAACAGAGCGTCAGGGTGCGATGGAAACCGCGGAACGCATCCGTCAGGCCTTTGAGATCTCGCGGTTCGAGTACCGCGGAAACAGCCTCAGCGTGACGGTCAGTCTTGGCCTTGCCAGCTACCCCGACGACGGCGCCAACGTCGACGTCGTCGTCGACAAGGCAGACAAGGCCTTGTACCGGGCAAAGCGGCTTGGCCGCAACCAGACAGCCCTTTACGATCCGGTGGACGATCCGCACGCATTGGCTCCGAGCCGTCCGGATCTGAAGTACGAAGCGTCGTCGTAAAACGCGGCGGATTCGTTCGGCGCCCACCAACCGGGAACGCCCAGCAGGGGCAAGGGCGACAGCGACCTGCCGTGGAGAAAATTTCCCGGCTCCCTTATGTACGCCGCCAAACGCCGGTCGGCCTCTGCGTTGAGCGATACCCCCTCGAGTTCGATTACTGCGGCAGGCACCGTAAGCAATACCGATTTCGCCGTCATTCCGATAAACGGATTCAGCGCCTTCTCGTACATGGCGTGGCCAAACATCAGAAATCGCATATCTGAACACACCGCCTCGCGGCACCCGAGAAACAACTCCTTCCACCGGAAGCGACGCAGCAAATCCAGCAATCCGGCATTCGAGGAAAGCACCACCACGCCATCTTCGTCAAACAGGGTGAGCGCATCACCCACCGCCGAACGTTGCGGGCCCTTCTGTGCCCTCAACGACTTGTAATGACGGGCGTTAATGGCCGCCTTGCTTTCGGGAAACGCCATCCAGACCAGCGCGTTGAACACATCGTGCCAGCTCGACTCGCGAACCATCACTTCACCCTTGAGGTAGATGCGCGGCTCGAACGCGTCCTCAAAACGTACCGGCCTGCTAACCTGGGGAACAAAACTTATCGGCTCTCCCCCTGCATTCACGACCATCCGGTCGCACGAGCGCGCAGCGTCGTTGAGCACACCCACGTCAGGCCAGCAATCCGCCGGCATGCCGCGCAATGCGGGACTCAGAGCATCAAACATTGCGTTCCTGTTCGACCGGAACAGATTCCACAATGATGCAGCCGCGGCCGCATGGACTTCATCGGTTAACATTGGCGGTTGAGAAAAGCAGCAACAAAACCACAAGTCGGAAAGTGTACCGTGACTGAAAGAATTGATTGCGCCGTCATTGGCGCCGGCGTCGTCGGGCTCGCAGTTGCCCGCGAGCTTGCGCTTGCCGGACGCGAAGTGATCCTGCTGGAAGCCGAAGACGCGATAGGCACCCACACCAGTTCGCGCAATTCCGAAGTCATACACGCCGGCATCTATTATCCGAAAGGCTCGCTCAAGGCACGCCTTTGCGTCGAGGGCAAGAAACTGCTCTACGCCTATTGCCGGGAGCGCGATGTCGCGCATGCCCGGATCGGCAAGGTAATCGTCGCGACCAACGAGTCCGAACTCGCCGCGGTCGGCAGCTACATTGAAAAGGCCAAAGACAATGGGGTCAACGACCTGCGCAGTTTGTCCGGAGACGAATTATCCCGAATGGAGCCGGCGCTACGCTGTGTCGGCGGCGTGTTCTCGCCATCTACCGGCATCATCGACAGCCACGCATTAATGCTCAGCCTGCAGGGTGATGCCGAGAACGCCGGCGCGATGATGGTTTTCAAGAGCCCTATCGGGTCCGGGAAAATCACCAATGAGGGCATTGAACTTGAAGTCGGTGGCGCCGAACCGATGTCCATCGTCTGCAGCACCGTCGTGAATTGTGCCGGCCTGCACGCCCCGCATGTCGCCCGGGCGATCAGCGGATTGCCCGAAGACAAGATTCCGCGGGCGTACTTTGCCAAGGCGCATTACTACACGTTGTCGGGAAAATCGCCGTTCAGTCACCTCGTCTACCCGGTGGCACAAACGGCATTTCTGGGCGTGCACCTGACGCTGGATCTGGGCGGGCAAGCGCGCTTCGGCCCCGATCTCGACTGGGTGGAAGGCGTCGACTATGCCTTCGATAATGCTCGTGAACCGCTGTTCTACGAAGCGATCCGTCGCTATTGGCCCGGTCTTCAGGACGGCCAGCTGCAGCCCGGCTATACCGGCATTCGCCCGAAAATTTCCGGACCGAAGGAAGCTGCCGCGGATTTTCGCATCGACGGGCCGGACGAACATGGCGTCCCGGGGCTGGTCAACCTGTTCGGCATCGAGTCGCCGGGGCTGACCTCTTGCCTGGCGATCGCGCACCACGTCAACCGCGTGTTGCAAAACTAGCTTCGCTCTTCAGCGCCCGGCCGCTACGCTTGCGCGAGAAATGCCCCGACAGACCGGGGCATTTTTCATCCATGCAGTACCGCGCAGCGGTGGAAATTCACGCTGCCTTCTTCGCGCTCCGGATTGCCTGCCAGATTTTTTCCGGCGTCGCCGGCATCTCGATGGTCTGCACACCAAGCGGGCGCAGCGCGTCGAGAACGGCGTTCAGCACCGTCGGGGTACCACCCACCGTTCCAAGTTCCCCCACACCCTTTGCACCGAGCGGATTGATCTTGCAAGGCGTCGACTCATCGGTATGCGTGTCGAAATCCGGCAGATCATCGGCACGCGGCAGGCAGTAATCCAGCAATGATCCGTTGAGCAACTGGCCGCTTTCGGGCTCATAACAGGCTTGCTCCAGCAGCGCCTGCCCCACCGCCTGCGCAATGCCGCCGTGGACCTGACCGGCGACAATCAGCGGGTTGATAACGCGGCCAACGTCGTCCATCGTCGTGTAGCGCACGATTTCGGTGACGCCTGTCTCCGGATCGATTTCCAGTTCGCAAACGTGGCAACTGTTGGGCCAGGATGGTCCGTCGACTTTCTGCGTCGTCTTGATGGCGATGCGTTTCTCCGGTTGTTTGGCAGCGAGTTCGAACAGGTCGATGCCCATGTCGGTCCCCGCGACGGTAAAACGCCCGTCCTGATAACCGATATCCGCCGCAGACGCCTCCAGTGATTCCGCCGCCAGTTCCCTGCCCTTTTCCACAGCCTCCTTCGAAGCGGTCTGCATCGCCGAGCCTCCGATATACAGGGACCGGCTACCCATGCTGCCGATGCCCTGCGCGACATCGCTGTCGCCTTGCACGATCTCGATGCACTCCGGATCAAGGTCGAGGGTTTCTGAAAGGATCTGTATATAGCTGGTTTCGATCCCCTGGCCCATGGCCTGCATCGCCGTGTAAACGCGGACCTTGCCGTCGGCTTCGACATGCAAGTCGATGGTTTCCTCATGAACCACCCCGGTCCACTCAAGAAATGTCGAGATCGCCCGGCCGCGTAACATGCCGCGTGCCGCCGATTCCTGCTTGCGCTTTTCGTAACCCTTCCAGTCCGCCTGCTCCAGTATCCGGCCGAGCATGTGCGGGAAATTGCCGCTGTCGAACTTCTCGCCCATCGGCGTCTTGTAAGGCATCTGCTCGGGACGGATCATGTTGCGCTGGCGCAACTGCGCTGGATCGATCTTCATTTCCGCCGCCGCCTGATCCATCAGACGCTCGATGAGAAATATCATTTCCGGCCGCCCGGCGCCGCGATACGCGCCCACGATATTGGTGTTGGTGAGATAAGCCGTGCCGCGCAGATGCAGCGCCGGAATGTCATATACCCCGGTTACGACCTTCGGGCCAACTGCCACGACAATGACTGCACCCGGCCCGTTCGCGTGGGCGCCTATGCTGCCTTCGATTTCCACGCGAAATCCCAGTATCTTGCCGTCGGCGTCAAACGCGAGTTCGGCGCTGCTGCTCTGGTCACGGCCATGGTTGCCCGCCAGAAACTCCTCGCTGCGCGTGGCTCGCCAGTGAACCGGCTTCCCGAGTTTGCGCGCGGCATAGGCGCAGACACAGTCTTCGGGGTAGAGCTGGGTTTTCATGCCGAAGCCACCGCCAACATCGCCAACGCGAACCCGCACCTTCTCTTTCGGGATTTTCAGTACCGCATCGGCCAGCGTGCCCTGCAGCCCGGCCGGGTTCTGACAACTGGTCCAGAGCGTGACACGCCCGCTTTTCTTGTCAAAATCACCGATGCTGCCGCGCGGCTCCATCGTCACCGGTACCAGCCGCTGGTTATGCAAAGACAACCTGGTAATGTGTTTTGCCCTGGCAAAGCCGGCATCGGTTTCGTCTTTTTTGCCGAACTCGGTCTGGGCAGCAATATTGCCCGGCGCACCAGGCCAGATCTGCGGCGCATCCTGCGCTTTCGCTTGAGCGATTGTCACGACAGCCGGCAATTCCTCGTATTCAACCTGAACCCGTTCGGCAGCATCCTGCGCCTGGGCCAGGGTTTCGGCGATGACCGCGGCAACCGCTTCGCCCACAAAGCGCACGGTATCAACGGCGAGCGGGTCGTTGGGCGGACCGTCCATGTCCTTTCCGTCGGCGCGTTTCAAGCCGGGCCCGATCGGCAACGGGCCAACGCCATCGGCCTTGAGATCAGCGCCAGTGAAAACAGCCACGACGCCAGGCATCGTTTTGGCGGCCGAAGTATCTACCGATACGACTCGCGCGTGAGCGTGCGGGGAACGAACGAACGTAACAAAAGTCTCCCCGGGCAACGTCATGTCATCAACGTATTGCCCCGTTCCGAGCAACAACCGCAAGTCTTCGCGCCTCGTGATTGCCTGTCCTATGCCGTATTTAGCCATTTGCGTGTCCCGTCCAGGTTACAGTCATTCGTTGTTGGTCCCCGCCCGGCTGCGCCGGAACCCTAGTGCGAATTCTACGACACTCGCACCATCGGTCAGCCGCCGATTGCAAACTTCGGTTGATATGCGCGCACACGTTGTCTAGCATTGCGTGTTGCCGGTGTGTCGTCATTGACGCGCCGATACTGATTAAACCGAACCCGATCAAACCGATACGCATCAAACCAATACCTATCCATTCGATACGTATCAAACGCTGAACAAGGAAAATCGTATGCCAGTCCGGCTATCAATGACCGTCAACGGCAATGCAGTCACGGCTGAAGTTGCCTCGCGCACGCTGCTCGTCGACTTTCTCCGGGACCAGCTTCGCCTGACCGGCGCTCATATCGGCTGTGACACCGCGCAGTGCGGCGCATGCACCATTCACATTGACGGGCGGGCGGTTAAATCCTGCAACTTGCTCGCGGTGCAGGCTGACGGCGCCAGCGTCACTACTATCGAAGGACTTGCCGACTCCGGCGACAACATGCACCCGATGCAGTCGGCCTTCCGCGACCATCACGGCCTGCAATGCGGATATTGCACGCCGGGCATGGTCATGAGCGCCATCGATCTTGTCGGGCGCATCCCGGACCCGGATGAAACGCAGATCCGCGACGGGCTGGAAGGGAACCTGTGCCGCTGCACCGGATATCACAACATCGTCAAGGCGGTTAAGGCCGGTGCCGCCGCAATGAAGAAATAAACAACGCGGCAGCAGCGAAAGCGACGGCGGCGGACAAGCGCGCCGGTCAAACAGCGAACTGCCTGCGCAACGCCACCAACGGACAGAAACAGTAGCGAAACAGCACGAAGCCCGCGGAGATCACCATGTACGAATTCAACTATGAGAAAGCCAACAGCATCGCCGATGCCGCCGCAAAACTCGGCGCCGGCGAAGATGCGCGCCTGCTTGCCGGCGGCCAGACGCTGATCGCCGCGATGAAGCTGCGTCTTGCGGCCCCCACCGATGTCATCGATCTCGGCGGCATCGCCGAACTGCGGGGCATCAAGGCGGATGGCAGCGGCGTCACCATCGGTGCCATGACAACCCATGCCGAAGTCGCATCTTCGAAGGAGATCAACAAGCAGATTCCCGCGCTTGCGGAACTTGCCGAGAGCATTGGCGATCCGATGGTGCGCAACATGGGAACCATCGGCGGATCGGTGGCCAACAACGATCCCGCCGCCGATTATCCCGCCGGCCTGGTCGGACTGGGGGCAACAGTCAAAACGAATCAGCGCGAAATTGCTGCCGACGATTTTTTCACCGGCATGTTCATGACCGCGCTCGAACCCGGTGAGATCATCGAGTCAATCCGGTTTCCGAAGCCGGGGCGTGCCGCATACATGAAATTCGCCAACCCGGCCTCAAGGTACGCGATCGTCGGCGTATTCGTCGCGCAGACCGGCAATGCGGTACGGGTCGCGGTCACCGGCGCCGGCGCCAGCGTTTTCCGCGTGCCGGAAATGGAACAGGCGCTCGCTGCGAAGTTCACCCCGGACGCGATTGCCGGCATCACAGTAGCCAGTGACGATTTGAACGCCGACATGCATGCCAGCGCTGAATACCGCGCGCACCTGGTCGCTGTCATGGCCAAACGCGCCGTGGAGCGGGCGGTTGCAGGATAAGCTGCGGGGTAAGTTGCAGGATAAGCCGCCTGGTTATCCTGACTCCATAGACGACACGCACCAGCTGTTATCTGCCGCCGACTACGTCGCCGGCCGGCCGCTGTCTACGGCGGTCTTCCTCGCGCTGCGAATGGGCCGGCCGCTTCTGCTCGAAGGTGAAGCCGGCGTCGGCAAGACCGAAATCGCGAAAGTACTCGCCCAGGCATTGGACCGGCGCCTGATCCGGCTGCAATGTTACGAAGGGCTGGACATCGCTTCAGCCGTTTACGAATGGAATTATTCGCGGCAGATGATCGAGATCAGGCTGGCCGAGGCGGCAGGAAGCGAATCGCGCCAGACACTGGAAAACGACATCTTCTCGCAGCGTTTCCTGATCCGCCGTCCGCTGTTGCAGGCGCTGGAACCGTCAGACGCACCCCCGGTGCTGTTGATCGATGAACTCGATCGCAGCGACGAACCGTTCGAAGCCTATTTGCTCGAAGTGCTGGCCGACTTCCAGGTAACCATCCCCGAAATCGGCACCATCCGCGCCGAGCAACCGCCTGTCGTCATCATCACCTCCAACCGCACTCGCGAAATTCACGACGCGGTCAAACGACGCTGCCTGTATCACTGGATCGATTACCCGGGTAGCGCCGAGGAACTGGAGATCGTCAGGCGCAAGGCGCCGCGTGCGCAGCAGGCGCTTGCGCAACAGGTCGTGGCCTTCGTCCAGAAACTGCGCGCCATGGACCTGTTCAAATTGCCCGGCATCGCCGAGACGATCGACTGGGCCAACGCAATGGTGGAATTGAATCGTACGTCTCTCGATCCCGAAATCGTCAACGACACACTGGGTGCGTTGTTGAAATACCAGGACGATGTTGCGCGCGTGCGCGGCGACGAAGCCTCGCGCATACTGGCGGAAATCCGCACGGAACTCTCGCGCAACCACTGAAAGCGGAACAGCCGGAGTGAATATGCCACCCGCTGCCAGCCCTCCCAGTGGGTATCTGTCGGAAAATGTCGTGCACTTTGCACGCGCGCTGCGCCGCGCCGGCGTGCCGGTCGGCCCCGACAGGGTCATCGACGCTTTGCGCGCGCTGGCGCTGACCGGTGTTGCCCGGCGCGATGATTTTTACTGGACGCTTGCTGCCCTCTTTCTCAATCGCCGCGAGCAGTTCGAAGTGTTCGATCAGGCCTTTGGCCTGTTCTGGCGCCATCGCGAACTGCTGGATCAGATCCGTTCCGGCCCGCAGGACATTGAAGCAGCGCACGACGAGACGCTACCCGGGCTGCGCGTCGCCGAAGCGCTGGGGTTGACACGCGAAGCCGTCCTTCTCGAACAAGCGTCACCGGATGAAACCGGTACCGCCGCTTCTCACACCGAGCAATTGCGTCAGAAGGATTTTGACACCATGAGTCGCGCTGAACTGGCCGAGGCGAAAAAGCTGATCGCCAGCCTTCGGCTGCCGATAGCGGAAATTCCAACGCGCCGCCTGCACCCGTCAGCGCACGGGCGCCTGATCGACATGCGTGCCACGCTGCGCGCGAGTCTGCGCGGAAACATGGATGTCATTCCGCTGGCCCACCGGTCGCTGCGCAAACGTCATCCGCCACTGGTGGTTCTGTGCGATATCTCCGGATCGATGAGCCGGTATTCGCGCATGTTCCTTCACTTCATGCATGCCATCACCAACGACCGGGACCGCGTTCACACTTTTGTGTTCGGCACCCGCCTGTCCAATATCACGCGTTACCTGCGCAATCGCGACGTGGACATGGCGCTTGGCGATGTCGCGCGCGCAGTCGGCGACTGGTCCGGCGGCACACGCATCGGCGCCACTATCAGTGAATTCAATCTGCGCTGGTCACGGCGCGTGCTGGGACAAAACGCCGTCGTGCTGCTGATCAGCGACGGGCTCGACCGGGACAGCGGCACACGCCTGGAGTCTTCCATGGAGCGGCTTCGCAAATCCTGCCGCCGGCTGATCTGGCTCAATCCATTATTGCGATTTGACGGTTTTCAGCCGCTCGCCACCGGTGTGCGCATCATGCTCCAGCACGTCGATGACTTCCTGCCTGCGCACAATATCGACAGCCTCGGCGGACTGGTAGATGTACTGGCAAGCCCTCCCCGTACACACTTGCCGCACGCGTCGGGACAACGTCGATAACAAATTCACAATCATCAGATATAGAATGGTGTTGAAAATTGCGAGTCAGGGTGCTGAGCTGTTCGTTATCGTTCCTGGCAGCCTGAATTCTGCAAGCCGGACCTTCAGTACCTATTCTGATTGCAACCGGTTAAATTGAAGCGCAGCCACCGTCGGTGGAAGCCTTTTCCATAGGTGTCCGGTAGCTGATTGGTCAGGTGCAAGGACGATGTGGGGTGCAGGTAGTCGCGAACGGGCTACGCATGAAACGGAACGGGGCAATTCAGGCCCGCAGGCGCCCACTGTTACCTTGCCGAAAGGCGGAGGCGCGATTCGCGGCATAGGCGAAAAGTTCTTCGCCAATCCGGTTACCGGCACCGGTTCGATGTCGGTGCCGATCGCGCTGTCTTCGGGGCGCGACGGCTTCGGTCCGCAACTATCTTTATCCTATGATTCCGGTGCGGGCAACGGCCCCTTCGGTCTGGGCTGGCACCTGGCGTTACCGTCGATTTCGCGCAAGACCGACAAGGGTTTGCCGACCTACGACGACGCCCAGAAGTCCGACGTCTTTCTGCTTTCCGGCGCCGAGGACCTGGTGCCTGTCCTCGCGCAGGGCAACTCCGGCTGGAGCCGGCAGACGGCCCGCCCGGATACGCTCGGCACTATGCAATACCAGGTGCACGCCTATCGCCCGCGCATCGAAGGCTTGTTCGCCAGCATCGAGCGCTGGGTCAGCGCGGATGGCACCGACAGCTTCTGGCGCACGATTTCCCGCGACAACGTCACGACCTATTACGGACGCACTGCGGATTCGCGGGTATTCAATCCGGCGAATCCGGCGCACATCTTCAACTGGCTGATCTGCGAAACCTTCGACGATCGCGGCAATGTCGTCCTGTACGAGTACCGGCGCGAGAACCGCGACGGCGTGGACACCGGGCAGGCGCACGAGCGCAACCGGACCGCGGCGTCGGTCGGTGCCGGCACCTACATCAAGCATATCCGCTACGGCAATTCGCCCTCGCGCCTGGCGCCGGGATACCCGGCACAGGTGACCTGGCATTTCGAAGCGGTGTTCGATTACGGCGACGGGCACTACAGCGCGGCGCCCGCGGATGCCGAGGGCCGGGTGTTTGTAACCGCGGCAGCACAGGCGCCTGCCGGGGCGACCTGGCCGGTGCGCGCCGACCCGTTCTCCAGCCATCGCGCCGGCTTCGAAGTGCGCACCTACCGCTTGTGCCGGCGGGTGCTGATGTTCCATCGCTTTTCCGAGCTGGGTGCGGAGCCGGTGCTGGTGAAATCCACCGATTTTGCGTATCGCGAAACCTCTTCGGCAACATTCCTGGAGTCCGTCACGCATTCCGGCTACGTCGCCTTTGCCGGACGAAGCGGCTTGTATCGAAAATCGCTGCCCCCGGTTGCGTTCCGCTATTCGCCCAGTCCGTCCGCGGCCGAACTGGCGGCGCTGCCGATCGAAGCGGTGTCCGGCGACAACCTCGATAACTTGCCTGTCGGAATAGGCGACGGCTACCAGTGGGTCGATCTCGATGGAGAGGGCTTGTCCGGCGTGCTGGCCGAGCGCGACGGGGCCTGGTACTACAAGCGCAATCTTGGCGGGGGAAGCTTCGCGCCGATGCAACCGGTTCCGACACACCCCTCGATCGCCGCGCGCGGCGCCCACCAGTTGCTGGACCTTGCCGGGGACGGCCAGCTCGACGTGGTCGTCGCTGAAGCGCAGTTCAGCGGATTCATGGAGCGCACCCAAGACGAAGGCTGGGAGTGGTTCCGTCCTTTTGAAAGTGCGCCGAATATTTCCTGGCGCGATCCGAACGTGCGCTTCCTCGACCTGACCGGCGATGGGCTGGCCGACCTGGTGGTGTCTGAGCAAGAAGCTTTTGTCTGGCATCGTTCGCTGGGGGAGAAGGGCTTCGCCGCTGCGCGGAGAACCGCGAAATTTCTCGACGAAGAGAAGGGTCCTCACCTGGTGTTCGCCGATAGTACCCAGACCCTGTTTCTCGCTGACATGTCGGGCGACGGGCTGACCGACCTGGTGCGCATTCGTAACGGTGAAGTCTGCTACTGGCCGAACCACGGCTATGGCCGTTTCGGCGCGAAGGTCAGCATGGACCGCGCGCCATGGTTCGACCAGCCGGACCTGTTCGATCCGGCCCGCATCCGGCTGTCCGACATCGACGGCACCGGCCCGACCGACATTGTGTATCTGCACGCCGACGGGCCGGTGCTGAACTTCAATCAATCCGGCAACGCCTGGAGCGCCGGGCGCGCGCTGCCGCAGTTTCCCCGCATCGACAATCTTTCCGACGTGCAGGTGATCGATTTGCTCGGGCGCGGCACCGCCTGCCTGGTCTGGTCGTCGCCTTTGCCGGGAGACGCGCGTCAGCCGCTGCGCTACATCGACCTGATGGCGGGGACCAAGCCGCACCTGCTGTTGAACGTGGACAACAACCTGGGCGCCACGACTACGCTGGAGTACCGGTCGTCGACGCATTTTTATCTGGCAGATCGCGCCGCGGGCAGGCCCTGGATCACCCGGCTGCCGTTTCCGGTACATGTCGTAACCCGTGTGACCGTCGAGGACCAATGGCGGCAAACGAAGTTTTCCAGCACCTACAGCTACCACCACGGCTATTTCGACGGCGAGGAGCGCGAGTTCCGCGGTTTCGGCCGCGTCGAACAGGTGGATGTCGAGAACTACGGCGAGTTTTTGGCAGGCAACGCAAGCAGTCCGTATGTAACCAACGAGCGCACGCTCTACCAGCCACCGGTCAAGACCGTGACCTGGCACCACACCGGCGCCGCGATCGACCGCGATCGCATCCTCGCGGCCTTCGAGCGCGAGTACTTCAACCTGCCCGGCTTCACCGAGCACCGCCTGCCCCAGCCGGCGCTGCCGGCGGACCTCACGGCGGAGGAGTGGCGCGAAGCCGCGCGCGCCTGCAAGGGCATGACCCTGCGCCAGGAAGTCTTCGAGCTCGATGTCGACGCGCTGGAGGACGGTCGCGAGATTCCGGTCCGGCTGTTCAGCACCGCCTTTCACAACTGCGAGATCCGGCGACTTCAGCCGCGCGGCGACAACCGCCACGCGGTGTTCCTGGTGACCGAGAGCGAAGCGCTGACCTTTCACTACGAACACGACCTGCGCGTATCCGGGACCCCGCCCGATCCGCGCATCGCGCACACGCTGAATCTCGAGATCGACAAGTACGGCAACGTACTGGAGTCGGTCGCGGCGGCGTATCCGCGCATCGGCGCGTATACCGACAGCTCCCTGACCCCGGAGCAGCTTGCGCTGGTGCGCGAGGTGCAGAACGGCGAGCGTCACCTGGCCCTGAATAGCACCCGTTACACCGACGACGTCGTCGGCAACGATGTCCGGCGCTTGCGCGTTCCCTGTCAGACGCAGACCTGGGAGGTGACGGGCATCGTGCCGGCCGCGGGGCGCTATTTCACATTGGAACGGCTTGCGGACTGCGAACCTGGCGGGCGCCGGCACGGCGGAGATTCCCTATCACCAGACGCCGGACCGCACCACGCCGCAGCGGCGGCTGGTCGAATGCCTGCGCACGCTGTTCTTCGCCGACGACTTGATGGGCGCGCGCGCCTTCGGCGAAACCGGAGCGCTGGCATTGCCGCGTGAGAGCTACAAGCTGGCATTGACCCGGGACCTGCTGCAGCGGGTGTTCACCGGCACCACGCATCTGCCCGCAGCGCTTTCCGCGCTCGCCGAACAGGCCGCCGGCGGGCCGGTCAGCGGTTACCGGCGCGGCGACTCGCTGTTCACCGACAATCCGGTTTCCACCGCACCGCTCGACCAGCAGTACTGGATCGCGTCCGGCGTCGCCGGTTTCGCCACCGATGCCGCGGCGCACTTCTATCTGCCCGAGCGCTATACCGATCCGTTCGGCAATGTCACAGCACTGGAATACGACCCGCTCGACCTGTTCGTCCGTTCGAGCCGGGACGCGATGGGCAACGAAAGCGTCGTCGAGCGTTTCGACTATCGCGTGCTGGCGCCGCTGGAAATGCTGGATCCCAACGGCAACCGGGCCGAAGTCTATTTTGATGCGCTGGGGCTGGTCGTCGCTGCGGCGGCAAAGGGCAAGCGGGCAGGCAACGGCTGGGAGGGTGACGACCTCGAAGGCTTCGATGCCGCGCTGGCGAATCCGCCGGCTGCCGACGTACAAGACTTTTGCACGGACAGCGTCCTGAACTTGCGACAAGCCAGGGATTGGCTGGGTCATGCCACGTCGCGTTTCGTCTATCACTTCGGCGACGCGACCCGCATGGCCGGTGCCTGCGGCATCGTGCGGGAGCGAGCACAAGGACCCGGAGAGCGAGCTCCAGGTTTCGCTGGAATGCTCCGACGGCGGCGGCAATGTGCTGATGAAGAAGGCGCAGGCCGAGCCCGACCCGGCGACCGCGGCGGCACGCTGGATCGTCAACGGCCTGACCGTGCTCAACAACAAGGGCAAGCCGGTCAAGCAGTACGAACCGGCTTTCAGCGAGCGGTTCGGTTGCGAGCTGCCGCAGGCGAACGGCGTGACCACCGTGCTGTATTACGACGCCGCGGGGCGCGTGGTGCGCGTGGAAATGCCGGATGGTACGTTCAGCCGGGTCGAGTTCTCGCCCTGGCATGTGCGTAGTTTCGACCAGAACGACACCGTCCTGGCAAAGCGACTGGTACCGGCGCCGCACCGACCCGGCGCATCCGAAGTTTGCGGAATTCGGATCGGCGGAAAACCGGCGTGCGGCCGGGCTGGCCGCGCTGCACGCCGATACGCCATCGTTGATCTTGCTCGACAGCCTTGGACGCGAGGTGATCGCGATCGCGCACAATAAAGTGCCCTCGCAGGCTGCCGGATTGGCCAACACCGCGCTACCCGACCGCCCATGGCTGGATGAACGCTATCTGACGTTTACCAAGCTCGACGCCGAAGGCAAACCGCTGTGGATCGTCGATGCGCGCGGCAACAAGGTCATGCAGTACATCGCGCCGCACGGCACGAACCACACGCCGCTGTACGACGACCCGAATCCGGACTGGCGGCCGGCTTACGACATGCCGGTCGATGCGGTGCCGTGCTACGACATCGCCGGCAATCTGCTCTGCCAGCACAGCATGGACGCCGGTGATCGCTGGATGATCATGGACGCCGCCGGCAAGCCGATGCTGGCCTGGGACGCCAACGACCGCACGGACGATACGGGTGGCCCGGTCATCGCGGAACAGCGCGTGTTCCGCACCCGCTACGACAGCCTGCATCGCCCGGTCGGACAGTGGTTGAGCATCAACGGCGGCACTCCGGCGCTGATCGAGGCCTTCGACTATTGCGACACCGCCGGTCCGTCGCTGCCCGAGGGCGGGTCCGATCTGAACGCGGCGAAGCAGCGCAACCTGGTCGGCCAGGCCATCCGGCACTGGGACCCGAGCGGGCGCGCCACCGTGGAGCGCCTCGACTTCAAGGGCGGTGTCGAGGAAATCACGCGCACGCTGGTCGCCGACGTGAAAGCTGCCGTGGTGGACTGGAATCTCACGGACCGACAGGCACGGCTGGAAACCGAGGTGTTCCGGCAGATCACCGAGTACGACGCCCTCGGCCGCATGACGCGTCTGTACAACTGGCATCGCGGCAACGGCAGCCGGGTGGCCATCTACGAGCCGCAGTACAACGAGCGGGGCGCGCTCCTGAAGGAGCAGCTTACCGTGCGGGCGACGAAGACGGCGGCCGGCGCTGACCGTGCCGGCGGCCGGGTGTCGATGGCTATCGAAGAGGTCACTTACAACGAGAAGGGCCAGAAGCTGAGCCTTGCATTGGGCAACGGCACGATGACCACCTATGCCTACGACGCAGAGACCTTCCGCTTGCTGACGCTGAAGACCGGGCGCCACCAGGATCTGAGCTATACCTACGACGCAGTTGGCAACATCATGCACATCGAGGATGCCGCTCAGGCAACGGTCTATCTGAACAATTCGGCCATCCGTCCGGAACACGAATATATCTATGACGCGATCTATCGATTGATCGAAGCCACCGGCCGTGAGAATCCCAATGCGCCATCGCCGCCGCCGCATCCGGAAGGCACGTGGCCGCGCGGTCCCGTGCCCACGGCGGACGTGCCGCGCAACTACGCGCAGCGCTATACCTACGATTCGGTCGGCAACTTCATTGATATGCGCCACCTGCCGGACCAGGGCACGGGCTGGACTCGGCATTACACGGTAAAGGCCGACAGCAATCGCCTTGACCGGACCTGGTACAACAACACGACCGCCGACGCCGTGACCTACCGCCACGACCCGCACGGCAACATGCTCAACCTCCACCGCACAGCGCCGGCTTTGGATATGCGCTGGGACTGGCGCGACATGATCCGCGCGCTCGACCTGCAGGGCGGCGGCGATGCTTTCTACAACTACGGGATCGACAAGCAGCGCACCCGCAAGCGCATCGAGCACAGGACCCGCGCTGGCGCCGGCGCTGCAAATCCACACGCCGGAACGACTGAGGACCGCATTTACCTGGGCGGCTACGAGCTCTACCGGCGGCGGATTTCTTCGGGTGCGGTGGTCGAGGAGATCGAATCGCTGCACCTGTTCGAAGGCGAGCAGCGGGTATTGCTCGTCGACGACGTCATTTCCACCCGGGACGCGAGGCCGGACGGCTTGGCCGTGCCCGAGCAGACGCTGTGGCGCTACCAGTATGGCAACCACCTCGGTTCCGTCGGCCTGGAACTGGACGACACCGCGCGGGTGATCTCTTACGAGGAATTCCATCCGTATGGAACCAGCGCTTATCGGCTGATAAATTCGGCTGTCGAGGCGCCGCCGAGGCGGTATCGGTATACGGGGATGGAGAGGGATGAGGAGAGTGGGTTGAATTATCACGCGGCGAGGTATTACGTGGCGTGGTTGGGGAGATGGACAGGTGGTGATCCAAAGGGAACTTCATCCGGGATAAATCTTTATCTCTATGCTAGCGCGACCCCAATGCTTCATGTCGACCGAGATGGAATGCAGGATGGACCCATGTGCGTGCCCCTCACTATTGGAAAATACTCGGATGTACGAGGCCATCATGTAATGCAGAGTGCTTCTTACACACCTCGGTCTGGCGCGACCGATCCCTTTCATTCGCCGACCTTGGCCGTTAGTCAAACTCAAGGTGCTTTTACATCGGGTGGCCATAGTGGATCTACTACTCCAGCCCAGAGCGCCATAAACCGAGCTGCGTGGTCAAGTGTTACGGGCGAGGTATTCAATGAAACAGTTGGAGTCGGCCAGTTGAGAGTTGAGACTATCGAAGGGTCGGCCGCAGCCAGCAACCTCAAACCTCAAGCGCTTGCGCCAGAAAATGTTAGCTTTGGTCGGAAGCCTCAAGTTGTATCTGGCTTTCAGGGGTCTGGGAAGTTACCTCCTACAGCGACGCCATTTTTTGAAGAGGTGAAAGCCCTGAACTCGCTTAGTTATGCGAGCACGCAGGTGCCGCCCGACCAGGCTCGAGTTCTTGTTGAGGTGGCCTCCCGACAGCGAGAGGCGCTCGGCTCGGTGCCACAGCGAGTGCCAAACGCGCCGAAGCCGATAGCACCGACGGCACCTACACCGACAACGACGCCGACACCAACGCCCACGACAGCGGCAGGACGACCGCCGACGAAAGCAGGCCCTGTTGGCGAACCAAGCAGCGGAAGTGTTGCAGCAAGTTTTGCAGGGCAGTATGCATTCATGTGGTTGTGGTCGGAAGGAAGAGAAAAGACGATGACCGAAGTGGTAAGAATTCTTAATATGAAGTACGAGGATGTTTCCACGGAAGAGCGGAATTTTATGATTGATGTGGGTTTCTTGCCTGAAGAAACGATTTTTGATCAGAGAGGTGTCAAGTGGGAAAAGACCTGGGATCGTGAGATTGTCGACAGGGTTTGGCTCTTCATGCACATCGGAGAGATCCTCATCGGCCAGCAGGAAGATTACACCCGAGCATGACAACCTAGAAAACACAGCGAAGAAGCGCGAAGAAGCAGGTCAGGCTTGGCATATTGCATAACCGGAACAGCGGCAGAGTCAGCAGCTTGATCTCTTAGGGAGAGAGAAAGTGGTAAACAAGAAGACGACATCCAAAGGCAAGCCTGGCTCGAAGGAAACTTCTGCACTAGCCAAGCGTGCAGCGTCGGGCAGAGCGAAATCGACCACTGCCGTGCGGGGATCACGGTCGATCGAAACAGGAAAGAACAGTTCTGCCATGTATGTCGTCCGAGGTTTGGTCTCCTACCCAGACAAGTCTCCCGCTGTCGGACTCAAGATAGTTGCATTCGACAAGGACATCGGCGGCGAGGACCGTTTGGGCGAAGCGGTCACCGACGACAAGGGTGGCTATCGGATCGAGTACGACGACGCCAGATTTCGACGCTCTTCAAAGGAAAGTCGGGGCGCGGATGTCTTCGTGCGCGTTTTGTCCGCCAGCGGCGGGCAGTTGTTCGAAAGCAAGACCAGGCGCAATGCGCCGCAAGACTATGAGCTTAATATTTCCCTGCCCGTAGGCCAGTTCGCAGTCCGCGGAACGGTGCTCTACTTCGACAACTCGCCGGCGCGTGGGCTCAATGTCACTGCTCTCGACAAAGACCTTCGCACTGAGCAGGAACTCGGAAGTGCCGTTTCTCAATCGGACGGGACTTTCGCAATTCGTTTCAAGAGGGAAGATTTTACGAGAGCGGAGTCTGGGCATGCGGACCTCATCGTTCGCGTTTTCGCACAAGGCAAGAAGAACGACGTTCTTCTGGTGGAGAAGATTATTCCGAATAGTCGCGCCCCCGAAACAGTGGTCGAGCTTGTCGTCGGACCCGCGCCAGAGCAGAAATCCGAGTACGAGCGAATCGCATTGGCGATCTGGCCCCTTCTGGCCGGCCAGGGAGGGGGTGGAGCCGACCTGGGAATTGGTGACCTTGTACCGGAGGACGTGAGTTTCCTTCGAAAGGAAACGGGCCTCGGCGCGGAGTTGCTCGGCATGTTCGTCGACGCCCAGCTCGCCGCAAATCAGATTCCATCCCCTGCTAAAAAGTCCCGCGAATCATCAGGCTCAGCATTGCCTCCGGAATTCTTCTACGGCTTGTTTCGCGCGAGCCTCGGCAATAGCCTGGAGCAGCTCGTGGTCCAGCCCAGGCCCGTGGTGCAATCCGCCCTCGAGTGGGCGCTGGAACGCCGGATCATTCCCTCAGTACTGGAAAAAGAGAAGCTGGCGTTGCTCGATGCGTGGGATCGCTTCAGGGCGCCGCTTGCAGTCGAACGCGAGCCCGCCCCCGGCGGAATTTCCACCGGCACAGTCTTGGGCAGCCTGCGGACGCGATTGCCAATGTCGGTCCTGGATCGCGTTGCGTTATTGGCGGCGCGGGATGGACTTCTGCATGAAGCGCTGGTCAGCGAGCTGGAAAAGGATGAGGCACTTAGCAAGGCTGAGCGCGAGAGCCTGCCGATATTGCGTACGGCAATCGCCTATGCCGAAGTTGCTGCCGGGAACGCGCTCCTGTTTAAAAGCATGTTGTCGTCTTCCGCTGATCTGCCGGATGTATCGCGTCCGCAGGACGTTGTCCGTTTCTCGCGCGACCACTGGTTGAGAGTGGCCAAGGCGCTGCCGTCTTCAGGCCAGGAACCCGGTTCGAGTTCGGGTTCGGCAACGCAGAAAGCGGACGAGCTGATGCGAAGGGCGGATGCTGCTTACCTTTCGGAGGCGGCGCAAGCTCGCCTTGAAAGCGGAGAGCTCGATCTTTCGAAGGAAGCCAGGGCAACTTTCGACCGTCTCCAGAAGGAACATCCGGCGGTGAAGCTGGCCGGCAGTGGAGACGCGTCGATCGCGCATGCCCTGAGCCAGGCGATCAATAAGGACGCCATACCACATCAGGCAGCTTTGGAACTGCTGCAAGTCGATGGCCTCCTGGCCTCCACGGGGAATTCCCTGGACGTCGCCGACGTGAAACGGGCCGGATTCCGTTCGGTCGGTGAAATCGTCGCAGCGGGACGTTCCCGGTTCACGGAGAAGATGACCGGCAAGGGAACCGATCCCATCGAGCTGGCCTGGCCTGTCGACCGTTCGAATGAGGTTTTCGACCGTTACATCAAGGCTGCCGAAAATGGAGCCCTCGCCGTTATCGGTGCGGTGGCCAGGCATGCATCCCCGCCGGTTGCCGCTCTGCGTGGCATGTCCACTACTGCTGGAGGCGCAACAACGCTGGCAGGCTTGGCATTGTCCCAGGGGCATTGCGCGTGCGAGTCGTGTCGCTCAGTGCTCAGCCAGGCCGCCTATCTGGCCGATTTGTTGAACTTCCTCCGGGATGCCGGGCAGACACAGGGACGCACGCCGCTTGAAGTGCTGCTGCAGCGGCGCCCGGACCTGCAGGAAGTGCTTCTCGATTGCGCAAATGAAAAAATTGAGGTCAGTTACGTCGACCTGGTCAACGAAGTCCTGGAGCGGGCAGTTGTCACATCGAGAGACCCCGAGTGGCTTCTGTTGTCCAGTACTTCCAGCGGAGCAGTTTTTGTCGCGGAGCTGAACCAGGGAACGCTGCCCGGGAGCCTGGCAGCCGAACTCGCCGTTGCTGGTATTCGAATCTCGGCCGGAGCCAGTGTCGAGGCGGTGATTCCGGGCGCGCGCTGGCGGGTCCGGGACGACCGTTGGGTCGTCGACCTGCTCAATCGATCTGCGTTGCTGGTGAGCCCGCCGCTTCCGGGTGTACGCGCTGCCCCATGGCCGCAGTCCGGCGAGTTGGGCGAAGCGACGGATGTTCCCGGAATGAAACACATCATGGGTGCGTACGACGTGCTCGCCGACGCGGTTTATCCATGGTCAATGCCGTTCGACCTGCCAAATGTTTCGGTACGTAGCATTCTCAGTGCCCGCGGCCTCCAGGAAGGCGACCTGCGCGCGGTGTTCGGTACCGGCGCTCAGGACGATGCCGCGGACGATGCCGCCCTCTCTCGCCTTCAGCTCTCGGCGCGTGAGCTTCGAGAACTGGCCTCGGCCACGCCGCTCGCTGAAGCTGACGTCGCGCTGCGCTGGGGATTCAGCGACGTGGCGGCGCAGGTGGATGATCCCAGCCCGCAATTCGATAGCGTTACAGTCCGTCCGCGCATTGTCGGATGGAAAGCCATCGTGGGTCGCCTGTCGTTCTTGGTAGAGCGCAGCCGCCTCGAATATAGTGAGGTCCTCGGCGTGTTAAGTGCCGCCTTCGTCAATCCAGCCGGCACACTGAGAATAGTCTCCGTCGATCCCGCAGATCCCGGCACTTGCGACCTGCGCAAGCTCAGGCTGGACGGCATTGCGGATGCGCAACCGTTCCTCGCCATTTACCGATTCGTGCGCCTGCTGCGGGCGACAGGGCTGAGCGTTCCGGAACTCGACACACTGCTTGCAGCGGTCGGTGTGCCAGGCTGGTCCGCGACCCTGAAGCGGCTTGCCATTGCGCTGCAGATTCGCGATCGCCTGAAACTCCCCATCAGAGAGCTCTCGGTGCTCTGGGCCGACCTTGGTAGGAGAGCCTATGTCGAGGCATCGCATGGTCAGTTCCGTAGCCTGCGGTCGGACTACGAGGAAGTGTTTCGTGCCACGGATACGCTGGCGGGTCTGCTCCCCGCCGATCCGGGGTCCGTGACCGGATGGCCAACATTCGATCGGCTGCGGGACCATCTTCCGGAGTCGCTGGGAATTGGCAACCAGGAGCTCGATCAATGGCTGGCACTGGCCGGGCTTTCGCGCGCAGCGACCGCATCGCTTGGCACACTGAGCAAGGTTTATCGAAATGTCATTCTAGCGAAGGCACTGGATGCGCCCGTGGAGGATTTCGGGCGCTTTCTGGCATTGCTGTCGGAGCAGCCCTTCAATGCCGCTATGCCACCGTTGCTCCGGGCGGTCGAACGTGTTGCCTCCAGATGGGGTTTGTATCGTGCCCTTTCGGCGTCGGGCGATGCAGTCGCGCTTGCCTTGAGTTTCGAAGTTGCTTCCAACACAGAACAGGAAATCCGCATTGCCGCCGTGGCACAGGCGCTGCACGATCAGTTGAAACTGCTCTGGAACGATCCCGCACCGGTACGGGAGGAGCAGATTGTTCGCACCCTTTCGGAGTTGGCGGACCTGGATGCGATTTCCGCGAAGGAGCTTGCTGGCCGCTGGCTGCATGCGCCGAGAGACCGCCAGCTCGCTGCCAACGCGCGGCTATCGGTGATCGGGCTGCTCAATGATCGCCAGAATTGGCCGCCAGCCGGTAGCCCGAATCCGGCCACCTCGCCGATCGACCGATCGACTGCGCCCGCGGTCATCGAAGCCCTCACGCTGTTCGCGAAAGCCGCCTATCTGCTCCGGGCGATCCCGGTTGCCCGGAAGCACTGGCGTTGGGTTTTCGAGCACGCGGCATCCGGCGGCTGGCTGGACCTCGACCTCCTGCCCGTTAGGGCCGCGGACGCGGGCCATCACTTCGAGAAGCTGGAGCGGCTTGCGCGCTGGGCAAAGTTTTGGTCCGCAGGCGAAGGGGTCGATGCGCAAGCGCTAGCTTACTTTGCCGCTATCGCGACCAGCACCCGGCCGGCGGCAAATCAAGCCTTGGCCATCGAACTGGACATTGTTCCGCAGCAGATCGACGCGCTTGCCGGGATCGCCGCTGCAGCCGGAGCCTGGGGTGTGGTTTTCCCGGCGGATTATTGGGACCCTCGACTCGCCGAGCGGCTGGCACTCGCCAGCAGGCTCGCGCGCCGCCTCAAGGTAGAGCCAGCGGAACCCGCGTCCTGGTTTCGCACTACCTCGCAAAATTTTCCTGACCGGCTGCTCGTGGCCGGAATGATACAGAGCGCCGTTCTCGCGTCGCTCGAAGCGCCCGACCGGGTGCGCGTGCAGGCGGAACACGCGAGGGCATTGCGTGACGCCTGCCGCAACGCACTGGTGGAACTGCTGCTCCATCGTGAACAGGTCGCGGATACGGGAGAGCTCTTCGCAAGATATCTGATCGACGTGCAGATGGCATCGGAGCAGCGTTCGACGCGGATGGCGCAAGCAGTGTTTGCCGCCCAGTTGTTCATCCAGCGCATGCTGATGAATCTCGAGCCGGCCGCACGCCTCACCGAAGCGGATGCGGTGCAATGGAACCAGTGGCGCAAATGGTTTCGCGTCTGGGAAGCCAACCGCAAAGTGTTCCTGTACCCGGAAAACTGGCTGGAGCCCGAGTTCAGAGACGACAAATCTCCGTTCTTCCGCGAACTCGAATCGGATCTGCAACAGTCCGATCTGACTTCAGAACGTGCGGTAGTCGCGTTCGGAACTTATCTCGACAAGCTGGGACAGGTCAGCCGGCTCGAGCTTGTGGCGATCCACAATGAAACAGATGACCGCGGGCGTGATGTCACCCATCTTTTCGCGAGGACGCGTACCGGCCCGGTGAGCTACTTTTACCGCCGCAGGATCCGGAACTACGCGTGGACTGCCTGGGAAAAGATCGAAGCCGATGTCGAAGGGGATTTCCTGATTCCGGTCATCCATGGCAAGCGGCTCCAATTGATCTGGGCAATCATCAGCGAAGACGCACGCTCTGGGGCTGGGCAGTCGGCTGACGCCGGTTCGGTTGAAGCGTGGAAGGTCCAGTTCGCGCGAAGCCGGCGCACGGAATCCGGCTGGAAAGCAAAGGAACTTGTGGGCCAGGCTTTCACCCAGCCGCGGCTTGCGGGCAAGGAGGCAAGGGATTCGTTTGTTTTCCGGTCCGCTGCGCTCCCAACGGGCGAGGTCAGCGTGCTCGCGTTTACAGCAGTCGAGCGATCAATACAGACCGCAATAGCCCAGCCTGCCCAGTTGCAGTTTTGGCCCATCTCGCAGGGGGAGAATCCGTTCCCAACTCAAGTCGAACTGAAGCTGGTTTATGCCACGCGTCAGGACGTAGGTATCCCGGGAATCGTTGTCACTACTTCTTACAAGGTCGGCATTATTATCATACAAGAAGGGTTAGGGACTACCAACGCCGATGGTGTTGTTAGATTTCTTGCTCCGTTGAAATCGAGCCGCACCATGGAGCTGAAGCTTTCGCTGAACGGCAATGACCTACCGTGGTTTTTTCACTCGAACGATCCTTACATTGGCAACTACACCAACCTATTAACGAGCGGGGGGAAAGGGCTTTGGGTGGATGCCCCTCAATACATGTCGATGAAGTTGCCGATTATTGTGACGCTGATCCGCCACCAGTTCCTGCCGACCCATCCCGCGCCGTGGACTGGCAGCAGATCGAAGGGCTGCTGTGTTCGCCTTCCGGTGCTGTGGAACGTAGTCCCGCGCACATCGATGCCTTGCTGGAAAGGCCGGCCGATACATCTCACCGCGGCATGGGCTACAGGCCTCTGGGCGCCGAATTGCATCTGTCCTACGCCTCAACGTCGAAGGGCGTGTTGAACGTCAGGGCAGGCGACGTCCTCCTGCTTGGCAATGCGCAGCGCTCCGGCCTCACTTTCCGATCCGAAGCCTACGCATGGCTCGTCGGGGCGCATCCCGATCTGGGCTTCGAGAGCCCTTTCGGAATTTCGACTTCAGACGGCGCTTATCTCTGCGACGCCACCCAGCAACCTTTGTACATGTACGCGACGGACGGGTCGGTGACGGTGGGATCCCGCGGCACTGTGAGCCTGCAAAGCGTTCACTATCCGCGCGACTCCGCGTTGTTCGGAGCTTGGGCACGGCTGCAGTCGTCGTCGCTGGCGCTTCCCGCACTGCAGGCCGGAGGCGGCGGCAGCGATGTCTCCAATGCGATCCGGAGATCGAGCGCAACTTCGGTCGCGGTCACGTTCGTGCCGGAAGGCGTGGAGTTCGACCATGCGCGCTCCAGCGCGGTCTACAACTGGGAAATCTTCTTCCACATACCCTGGGTCATCGCGAAACGGCTTGGCGAGAACAAACGCTACTCCGAAGCACAGCGCTGGTACCACACGATTTTCGATCCCACGCTGGGCCGCGGCCAGACCCAGGCTGCCGGTTTGTTCGCGTGGCGTTGCAGACCGTTGCGGGAAGCGCTGGAGCGCGATCAGTCCTTATTCGAATTGCTTGCGGACCGCAACAGGCTTGACCAGCAGGTGCAGGCATGGGAAGACCAGCCGTTCCAGCCGCATGCGTTGGCACGCTATAGGCTCCGTTCTTATGCCGCTGCGATCCTGCAGGAGTACATCGAGAACCTGTTGTCCTGGGGCGATGACATCGCCCGCCGCAATACGCTTGAAGCGGTCAATGAGGCGACCCAGCTCTATGTTCTTGCTGCGAACCTTCTTGGCCCGCGGCCTGCGGCACCGGTACCTGGCACCGCCCGAAAGCCGGAAACGTTTTCTCGCCTGACCGACTTCGATTCATTGTCGAATCCGGCTGCGGCTGCCCTCTCCATAGGAGCGGTCCCCCTTAACGGTGGTAGCGGCACGTCCGCAACGCCCAACCTGGATTTACGCTACTTCTGCATTCCGGCCAATGATGTCCTGATGGATCTGTGGGCACGCGTCGAAGCCAGCCTCCAGCGGGTGAGGTCGGGCGCGGTCGGGAGCCTTTTCGGCCCGCCGCTTGACCCTGCGATCCTGGTGCGGGCAGCGGCAATGGGCCTCGACATTTCGGATGTCGTGGCGGGATTGTCGGAACCCAGTGTTCCCTATCGTTATGTCGCCACCGCACAGAAGGCTGCCCAGTTGTGCAGCGAGGTGAAGGCTCTGGGCACCGCACTGCTGGCGGCAATCGAGAAGAGAGACGCCGAGGAACTTTCATTGCTGCGTTCGCGTCATGAACGCGCCTTGGCGGTGCTTCAGCGCGACGTGCGGCAGAAACAGGTCGCCGAGGCGGAAGCCCAGCTTTCGGTGCTGAGCTCGACCAGGGAAGGCGCGGTCGAGCGGCTGCGGCATTTCCGTGAGCTTCTAGCGAGCAATGACCTTGCGCCGCCAGTGCGGAATGCGAGAGTTGCGCGCATTGAACCGGTCACGAGCCGGTCAGCTGAGAGCTTTTTCGACGTGGACGCACGCCAGCTTGGCCTGTCGCAGCGCGAAATCGCGCATCTGAAGTTGTCCAACGTCGCCAACAACTTCGCGCTGACGGCGAGCACCATCAGCGCTTTGGCGGCAACTGGCCACTTCGTCCCTAATTTCAGTTGGGGTTTGACTACGCCTACTATTCCTCCAGTTCCTAGTCCGAGCACGTCCATCAGTTACGGGGGCAGCAATGTCGGTCAGGGTTTGAGCGCATTTTCGACGGTATTCCAAGCCCTTTCCGCGAACGCGAGTTATCAGGCTTCGGCCAGTGCCACGGTGGCTGGACACGAACGGCGGCGAGACGAGTGGGCCCACCAGCACAACGTGATCGCGGCGGAGATCGAACAAATCGACCGTCAGATGGAAGCGGCAGCGCTGCGTAGGGATATCGCGGCGGCCGAACTGGACTACCAGATCGCGGCCTCCGCCAATGCCACCGAGGTTGAGGACTACCTGCGTGGCAAGTTTTCCTCGGCGCAGCTGTATCACTGGATGATCCGCCAGTTATCCGGCGTGTACTTTCGTGCCTACCAAGTGGCACTCGAACTTGCCAAGGCAGCGCAGAGAACCTTCGACCGTGAGCTGGCCGTGGAGAACCCGTCGCAGTTCATCAGGCCAGGCTACTGGGACAATCTTCGCGAGGGCCTGCTCGCCGGGGAACAGCTTGCCCTCGACTTGTGGCGAATGGATGCCGAGTACCTGCGCAGCAATGTCCGGGAACTGGAACTGACCAAGAGCCTTTCGCTGGCGATACTTGATCCGCTGGCGCTGATCAATCTGCGCCTGACCGGGCGCTGCTCGTTCCGGATCCCGGAGGTCGTGTTCGACCTCGACTTTCCCGGACACTTCCTGCGCCGCATCAAGTTCGTTTCGGTTTCCGTGCCCTGCGTGGTGGGGCCGTACACCGGAGTGCCAGGAACGCTCACCCTTTCCAGAAGCTTCACGAGAGCGACATCGTCGCTGGCAGCGGGACCTGCGCCGGATGGCTTTCCGCCCGCGACCGCATCGATCGCCACAAGCAGCGGCCAAGCGGATGCCGGGATGTTCGAAGCGAATCTCCGGGACGAGCGCTATCTACCCTTCGAAGGCGCCGGTGTTGCCGACAGCGAGTGGAAGTTCGAACTGGCGGGCGATTTCCGGGCCTTCGACTACAGCACCATATCCGATCTGGTCCTGCAGGTCCGCTTTACGGCGCGAGCCGGCAGTCCGACGTTCGAGAACGATGTGCGCGGTCGACTCAAATCCGCACTCAATGCCTATTCGGTCCTGGGGCAGACTACGGGCGGACTGTGGCGGGCCTTCAGTCTGCGGCATGAGTTCCCCTCAACCTGGGCAGCCCTGATGGCTGGCGCGCCGGAACGGCAAGTCCTGGCGCTTGATGCGTCGCGCTTCGGTGCCCTGCTTCGCGATTCGACCTTGCACGTCGAGGAGCTCAAGGGATTTGCCATGCTGAAGGAAGCGCTGGGCAACAGTCCCGCGCCGCAACTCAATTTTGTTCATGGACCCGCCACTGCGAGGAAGACCGTGGCGATATCGATGGACCAACCTGTGGCAGGTTATCCGTTAGGGTTGCAGGGTTCCAAGCTGCTTACTCAGGCGGCGCCCATGTCTATCGGGTCCGCGCAGCTGACACTGGATGTTCGGTTGGCCGGGCTGCAACCGGAAAAACTCGACGACTTGTTCGTTTGCTTCCGGGTGAAACTCGCATGAGCGGTCAGAATTTCCCGAATTTGAGATAAGCCTCCTGTGGGTCCATGCCCGAAAGGATCGCGCTGCGCACCTTGCTCTCGGTGCTGATAACGTCCTCGGTCTTGGCGATGACCTCGGCGGCAATGGCGCCGGGAATGACGACGACGCCGTCGCGGTCGCCGAGGATGTAATCGCCGCTGGCGATGGTGACATGCCCGATCGTGAGCGGCTCGCCGAAGCGGCTACCCCGAGCGCCATAACGACGCACATTTTCCCCTTTGCTTTTTCTCCGACCCCTCCGCGGTGAGCGCTTGAATAAATATCCTCAAGCAGCCGCGCGCTTGGCTTTCTCTTCTTCCGCTTTCAACAGGTCCAGCGCGACGTCGACAATCATGTCCTCCTGCCCGCCGACCATGCGGCGGCGGCCGAGTTCAACGAGGATATCGACTGCCTTCAAGCCATACTGCTGGGCGGCATTTTCGGCATGGCGCAGGAAGCTCGAGTACACGCCGGCATAGCCCAGCGCGAGCGTTTCCCTGTCGACCCTCACCGGCCTGTCCTGCAGCGGGCGCACGATATCTTCCGCGGCATCCATCAGCGTGTACAAATCACAACCGTGGTTCCAGCCCATGCGTTCGGCGGCGGCAATGAACACTTCCAGCGGCGCGTTGCCCGCGCCGGCACCCATGCCCGCAAGGCTGGCATCGACGCGGTCGCAACCTTCCTCGACGGCGACGATCGAGTTCGCCACTCCCAGGCTCAGGTTGTGATGCGCGTGCATGCCGGTTTGCGTTTCGGGCTTGAGCACGTCCTTGAACGCGCGAAAGCGGTCGCGAATGTCGTTCATGTTCAGCGCGCCGCCCGAATCAACGACGTAGACACAAACAGCACCGTAGCTTTCCATCAGTTTCGCCTGTTGGGCCAGGCCCTCGGGCGTGTTCATGTGGCTCATCATCAGGAAACCGACCGGCTCCATGCCGATTTCACGCGCGTATTCGAGGTGCTGCTTCGAAATGTCGGCCTCGGTGCAATGGGTCGCAACCCGGACCACGCGCGCACCGGCATCGTAAGCGGTGCGCAAATCATGCACGGTGCCGATACCGGGAATCAGCAGCGTGGCAATTTTGGCGTGATCGAGTTCACCTGCCGCTGCTTCGATCCATTCGACGTCGGTGTGCGCGGCCGAATCCATAGTTGAACGACGAACCCTGCAGGCCGTCGCCATGCGCGATCTCGATCGAATCCACGCGTGCCTTGTCCAGCGCCCGGACGATTGCCTTGACGTGATCAATACCGTACTGATGACGGATGGCGTGAGACCCGTCGCGCAACGTAACGTCGGAAATGTATATCTTCTTGTCCACGAAAAATCCTCCTTCAGGCCGCTTCGACTTCGGCGGCAGAGAGCACGCGCTCGGCCAGCTTCTCACCGGTTGCGAGCGCAGCGGACGTCATGATGTCGAGGTTGCCCGCGTAGGCGGGGAGATAGTGGGCCGCGCCCTCCACTTGCAGAAACACCGAAGTCTTCAATCCGGTCATCTTGCCCATGCCGGAGATGTTGAGCGGGTTCTTTGCTTGCCGAATGTCTCGAACTGCACTCGCTGCTTGAGCCGATATCCGGGCACATAGGCGTTGACCCGCGCCACCATTTTCTCGATTGCGGCCTCGACTTTCGCCGTATCCACGACATCAGAGAGCACGTACACCGTGTCGCGCATCAATAACGGCGGCTCGGCGGGGTTGAGAATGATGATCGCCTTGCCTTTTTTCGCGCCGCCGATGACTTCGATGGCCTTGGACGTGGTTTCGGTAAACTCGTCAATATTCGCGCGCGTACCCGGTCCGGCAGATTTGCTGGCGATCGACGCAACAATTTCCGCGTAATGCACACTGGCCACGCTCGCTACCGCTGCCACCACCGGAATGGTCGCCTGCCCGCCGCAAGTCACCATGTTGACGTTACTGGCGTCGAGATGTTCTTCGAGATTGACTACCGGTACACAGTAAGGACCGATCGCTGCCGGCGTCAGGTCGATGACCCGGATACCCGGCTTGGCCTGGCGCAAGCGCTTCTCGTTGGCGATATGGGCACCGGCCGACGTGGCGTCGAAGACGATATCGATATCGGCAAACACCGGCATGCCCACCAGGCCCTCTACCCCTTCGGCGGTGGTCGCCACGCCGAGCCGTTCGGCGCGGGCGAGGCCATCAGACGCGGAATCGATACCAACCATGGCGCCCATCTCGATGTACTTGCCGTTGCGCATGATCTTGATCATCAGGTCGGTGCCGATGTTGCCGGAACCGATAATTGCAGCTTTCAGTTTTGAATTCATATACTTCCGCCCTCCAGATCAGTCCATCGAGAAGCGCCCCCGGCCCGCAGGCCCGGTCATGCCTTCTCCAGGGTTCACAGCCACACCGCATGGCGCGCTTGAATCAACTATGAAGTATATCCCCGACACCAAACCACTGCTCCGGGTGTTCGCAACGAGCGGCGCAACGCAACCGCGCCCCTGCAGTGAATCCGGCACGGCGTCGCAAGCCGGCGGATTGGTCCGCACCGCGAGTCTCTATTAGTATTGGTCTTTTCGTGCGGCCCCGCCCACCGAGGTCGGAGCGCATCAGGACAGGGAGACCAGAAAAGTGAACAAGCTTGATCTGCAGGGCCGTTGTGCCGTCGTCACCGGAGGTGCTTCCGGAATCGGAGAAGCAACCATCAGAAGGATGGCCGAATCCGGGGCAAACGTCGCCATATGGGACATGAATGAAAAAGCGATGGCAGACATCGCCAAAAGCATCAAGGGCGTCAGGACCCATTACTGCAAGGTCGATGTTTCCAGGCTCGATCAGGTCGAGGCCGCCTTCAAGTCCACTTTGGAAGCCTTCGGAAAGATAGACGCACTGGTCAACTCCGCCGGTGTGGCTGGCGTCAACGCAAAGGTGTGGGAGTATCCCGCGGAAGAATGGCTGCGCGTGGTCGATATCAACCTGACCGGAACGTTCTACACCTGCCGCACCCTCACGCCGCACATGATGGAGAACAAATACGGCCGCATTGTGAACATCTCATCGGTTGCCGGAAAGGAAGGCAATCCCACTGCATCCGCTTACTCTGCGGCCAAGGCTGGCGTCATTGCGCTGACGCGATCGCTCGGCAAGGAACTGGCCACCGAAGGTGTACTGGTCAACGCCGTTACGCCGACGACGGTCAAGACGCCGATTCTCGAACAGGTCTCGCAAGCGCACATCGACTACATGAAGTCGAAAATCCCCATGGGGCGCCTGGGCGAGCCCGAAGAACTTGCCGCACTGATCACCTGGTTGTGCACCGAGGACTGCTCATTCAGCACCGCCGCGGTGTTTGATGCATCGGGCGGACGGACGACTTACTAGCCAAAACACTCTCACCACGGAGAACGCGCAGAACGCGGAGTAAAACAGGTAAGAAACTTCACCACGAAGACACAAAGGACACCAAGGATCACAAAGAAATCTGATTCCGTTCATATCTTGCTTTACTTCGTGTCTCTTTGTGCCTTCGGGTCTTCGTGGCGACAGTTTTGGTTTTCCTCTGCGTTCTCCGTGGTGAAAGAATTTTCTGAGCACTTGATCAGATCCGAATGCTCAATCAACACACAAACAATGGTTAAAGGACTGGAAACATGAAAATGAAGGCCGCAGTCATCAGGGAAATGGGATTGAAGCAACCCTACGAAAAATCCCGCCCGATGCAGATCGAGGAAGTCGAACTTGCACCGCCCGGTGAACGTGAAGTGCTGGTGCAAATCAAGGCCGCGAGTCTCTGTCACTCCGATTTGTCGACCGTCAATGCCGACCGGCCGCGCCAGATGCCCATGGTGCTCGGTCACGAGGCCGCCGGCGTCATCATCGAGTGCGGGCCCGGCATCAGCGATGTCAAGCCAGGCGATCACGTCGCCCTCGTCTTCGCGCCGAGCTGCGGAGAATGCATTGCCTGCAAGGAAGGCCACCCTGGCCGTTGTGAACCCGGACAGAAAGCCAACGCGGCGGGTACCCTGCTGGGTGGCGCGATCAGGCTGAGTCAGAATGGCCAACTCGTTTACCACCATGTCGGCGTTTCCGCGTTTGCCGAATACTGCGTCGTCAATCGTGGCTCGCTGGTAAAAATCGATGACCAGCTGCCGTTCGACGAGGCCGCATTGTTCGGCTGCGCCGTGCTCACCGGCGTCGGCGCAGCGCTGAACACGGCACAGGTGTTCCCGGGCGCGAGTGTTGCCGTTGTCGGGCTTGGCGGCGTTGGCCTCAACGCGCTGATTGGCGCAAAAGTCGGCGGTGCGTCCCAGGTGATTGCAATCGACGTGCATGACGACAAGCTTGAGTTCGCGAAACAGCTGGGCGCCACGGCCACGGTCAACGCCAGGGACGAGAACGCAATCGATCTGGTCAAGGAGCTTACCAACGGAGGCGTCGATTTCGGTTTCGAAATGGCCGGCTCGGTGCAGGCCATGGAACTCGCATATCGCATTACCCGGCGCGGCGGGACAACCGTAACTGCCGGGCTGCCGCACCCGGAGGCGCGCTGGCCACTGCAGCACGTGAACCTGACCGCCGAGGAACGGACGGTCAAGGGAAGCTATGTCGGATCGTGCGTGCCCACGCGCGATGTGCCGCGCTACATCGACCTGTATCGCAAGGGTATGCTGCCGGTGAACAAACTGATGAGCGACCACATCAGCCTGGAACAGATCAATGAAGGCTTCGACCGGCTGGCATCGGGACATACCGTGCGGCAAATCATCATGATGTAGCGCTTGACGCACTCTTTCGGTCAGGCGCTTCGCTCGCCCTGACGAACAAACCCTGAAACCTCACTGCAAAGACGCCAGGCAACACCAAGAGAACAAGAACGAGCAATGAAGTCTTCGTGATTCCTTGTGTCTTCGCGTCTTCGTGGTGAGATCTATTTATCAGTCTCGATCAACCGCGACCTTTTGTATGAACTCACCACGCTACAGCGCGCACGCGCTGACTCATTTCGCAACCGCCCTGCTCGACAAGGCAGGAATGGAAAACGATAAATCGAAAGTCGTTGCCGAGATACTCGTCGAGGGGGATCTGCTCGGCCATAACACGCACGGCCTGCAACTGCTGGGGCCGTATCTGGAAGACATCGACAAAGGCGAACTGGCGACCAGTGGCGAACCGCGGGTGATCGCCGACCTGCCGGCGGCAGTGGCCTGGGACGGCATGCGCCTGCCCGGCACCTGGCTCACTGCGAAAGCAGTCGATCTTGCCTGCGATCGCGCGCAAACACACGGCACCTGCACGGTCACCATCGCCCGCGGGCATCACATTGCCTGCCTCGCCGCCTATCTGAGACGCGCCACCGACCGCGGACTGGTGGCGCTGGTCATTTCCTCGGCACCGGAAAATCATTCGGTGGCGCCACACGGCGGTCGCGCCGGCGTCATCACGCCCAATCCGATTGCCGCCGGCTGGCCTACCACAGGCGACCCGGTAATGATCGACGTGTCGATGTCGATCACCACCAACGGCATGGTCGGCCGCCTCTCCAGGGAAGGCGGACGATTGCCGGGCAAATGGCTCATCGATGCCGACGGCAACCCGACTGACGATCCCACGGTTGTGTCGAGCGAGCCGCCCGGTGCGCTGCTTCCGATCGGCGGAATAGAGTATGGCCACAAAGGCTACGCGCTGGGGTTGCTGGTCGAAGCGCTCACCATGGGCCTGTGCGGTCACGGCCGCGCGGACCCGATCGAGGGCTGGAGCGGGGAAGTCTTCGTCCAGGTCCTGAACCCGGCACTGTTCGGTGGCCGCGATGCCTTTCTGAAACAAACCACGTGGGTGGCCGATGCCTGCCGTGCGACACCACCGCGCCCGGGCGTGGAGCGCGTGCGTCTTCCCGGAGAAGCGGGGCTGCGCCGTCGCGAGAAGCAATTGCGCGACGGCGTCACGTTGTACCCGTCGATCATGCCGGCGCTGACGCCCTTTGCAAAACGCTTCGACGTCGCCCTCCCGCAAGCGCTCGCATGAACCCCACGCACGCGCGCCAACGCGCGTTACTGCTCATGGTGGGCGCAACACTGTGCTGGTCCAGCGCAGGAGTGCTGGTGCGCAATATGCAGGTGACGGATAGTTGGGAAATCACCTTCTGGCGCTCGGTCTTCATGGTGCTGTTTCTCGGCGGCTGGCTATGGCAACAACACCGCGGCAAAACATGGCGAAGAATACGCGCTGTCGGCACCCCCGGCATGGTGTCGGGCGCCCTGTTTACCATCATGTTCGTCGGTTTCATCTTTGCGATGGCGCACACGACTGTGGCCAACACCCTCATCGTCATCAGTAGCGCGCCGTTTTTTGCTGCATTGTTCGGCTGGCTGTTTCTACGCGAGCGGGTCGCGCTGCGCACGTGGCTGACCATGCTGGCGGCATTTCTCGGCATCGTTGTCATGTTCGTTGGTGCCGCGTCACATGACCGCTGGATCGGAGCAGTGGTCGCACTGGCGGTCCCGGTCGCCTATGGCCTCAACGTTTGCCTGCTCAGACGCATGCACGCCACGGTAGACATGATTCCGGCCATTCTGGTCGCCGGCGTCGTTTCGGCCGCACTTACCCTGCCCCTCGCTTCGCCATTTACAGTCAGCGGCCGCGACCTCGTTCTGCTTGCCATCATGGGTGCAGTCCAGCTCGGGCTCGGTTGCGTATTGTTAATGATCGCATCGCGCACGCTGGCGGCGGCGGAGATTGGCCTGGTGTCGATACTCGAGACCATTTTCGGTACCTTGTCGGTGTGGGCGCTGGTAGGCGAGCGGCCAAGCGATGCGGCTCTCATTGGCGGGGCCATCGTCATCGCCGCACTGACGGCCAATCAGTTGCTCGCACTGCGCAAACACAAGGGCGTCGCGCCCGCCGTCATAACCTGAGGAAATGAACATGAGCAAACCTGCAGATCTGACCGAGCGGCTGGAAAAACTGTATACAGGAGCGGTGCACGATGTGCTGCGCGCCATGGGGCATGGCAACTGTGTGCTGCCGAACGAGATCAAGTCACTCGATCCGGCCAGAAAACTGGCGGGTGAAATCTACACCGTCAGCGGCCATATCGATCAGTCTCGCGACCCGCATGACACACTGGTGCAATGGACCGGTCTGCTATCAGCCGCACCGCCGGGAAAAGTCCTGGTATGCCAGCCGAATACCCACATGGTGGCGCTGATGGGCGAGTTGTCGGCGGAGACCCTGCACTACAAGAAAGTCCGCGGCTATGTCGTCGACGGCGGATGCCGCGACACGGAGTTCATCCTGAAGATCGGATTTCCGGTGTTCTGCAGTTTCACCACGCCCGCCGACATCGTTGCGCGCTGGGTTCCGGACCGCTTCGGAGAACCGGTAACCATCGGCACCGTTACCATCAGAACCGGCGACTACATTCTGGGGGACCGCGACGGGCTGGTCGTGCTGCCGGCGGAAATCGCAGCCGATGTCGTCAGTCGAACCGAGGAAGTGGTTTCGACCGAAAACAGGGTGCGAACGGCCATACTCGACGGCATGGACCCGCAGCAGGCCTACCTGAAATTCGGCAAGTTCTGATGCCGCCGCGAGTGCATCTGACCGTTTACCGGCGCGGAGCGTCGCAACCCTCCGCGCACCGGCAGGCAAGTCCGGGGGCAACGAGGAAAGACTGGCGCAAGATGGCCTGATTTTCAGGGGATAAGCCCCGTAATGTTCGTGAGTCGCTTAGATATCAATAGCATATGGCCTGACACTTGCACGCAGATAATGCCTCGGAGGGCCGCCGACGCCCCGCCCGCAACAGACCCGGCCTGAGCAGGAGGAAAAACCATGTCGACCAACCCTTACGCAGCGCCCACGACCCACGTTGCCGATGTTCCCGAACCGGCTCGCCAGGGAAACTTCATCGCCGAGGGCCGCTCCCGGCCGGCCGGCAACGGATGGGACTGGATCAAATCGGCGAGAGAACTCACCAAATCGCGTGTCTGGTTATGGATGGGCGTATTCATCATCTTTTTCATCATCGGTGCCGGAACCAGCGCGATTCCGGTGATTGGCCCTGTGGCGATGTATTTCGTCATGCCAGTGCTGATCGGCGGCGTCATGCTCGCCTGCGACAAGGCATTCATGGGGGAAGAAATCACTTTTGGCGATTTTTTCGCGGGCTTCCGTACCCGCTTCGCCAGGCTCGCCGGCGTGGGACTGGCGACCCTGCTCCTTTATCTGGTCATCTTCGCAGTCATCGCGGCGATATTCGGCTCGGCCGCGGCGCTGGTTCTGTCCGGAATCAACAGCCCGGAACCCTCCGATCCGGCCTTTGTCATCGCCATCCTGCTTGCCGGTCTGGTTGTCATGGCCCTGAGCGTACCGGTCTACATGGCATTGTGGTTCAGCTACGCGCTGGTGGCCTTGAACGATTTCACCGTGATTCAGGCGTTGAAAACAAGCTTCTCCGGCTGCGCGAAAAACATCTGGGCATTTCTCGTCTACGGCGTGATGGTATTTCTGCTTGCGATCGCCGCATCCATTCCGTTTTTGCTCGGCTGGCTGATTTTCGGTCCTGTTCTGATGGCCTCCCTGTATACAGGCTACCGCGACGTCTTCTACGAAGTGTGATCCGGAGACTGTGCTCGACACCGCGCGCCAGGTAGCAACCCCCGAGGGAATCGAAATCACATTGCGGCTCGCCGGTCCCGTACCGCGGGCGCTTGCCTATCTGCTCGACCTGCTGATACGCGGTGCCACCCTGATCGCCCTGTCCATCGCCGCCTCGGCTTTGGGTCAGTTCGGCATGGCGATATTCCTGCTCACCGCTTTTTTGCTCGAGTGGATCTATCCGGTCGTGTTCGAAGTGCTCGCTTCAGGCGCCACGCCGGGCAAACGCGCCATGGGATTGATGGTTCTCAACGACGACGGCACGCCGGTTCGCTGGCCCGCGTCGCTCACGCGCAATCTGTTGCGGGCGCTCGACTTTCTGCCCTTCCTCTATTTCATCGGCTTGTTTGCCATGGTCGTCAATCGCGATTTCAAGCGTCTCGGTGATCTCGCCGCCGACACGCTGGTTGTGTACCGTGAGCAGAAACCCGCGACGACTAGCATTCCCGAGTCGGCGCCCGTCGCTCCGCTGATGACGCTGTCGCTGGCGGAACAAAGAACGCTGCTCGACTTTGCCGAACGCACTTCCCGCATCACGCCCGAGCGCGCTGCCGAGCTGGCGGAAATCGTTTCCCCGCTCGTCGGAGACAACACCGGTCAGGCAGCAGTTCGACAAATTGTCGGCATCGCCAACCACCTGGCTGGCAGAGGATGAAACAGGCCGCATTCGAAAACCGCTATCGCGACGAAATCGAGCGCTTCGAGGCATGGCTCGACCTCACGCCGAAACAATGGCGCCAGATGAAGCATGGGGCTGGCGCAGGTCTCGCAACCGATGACGTGCCCGCCGCCTATCGGCAACTCTGCCAGTTAATGGCCCTGGCGCGGGACCGGCAGTACAGCCCGGACCTGGTCGACCGGCTGAATCATCTCGTGTTGCGGGGGCACCACGTTTTGTACGGTCCGGCCGGCGGGCAACGCACGCGGCTGCTGGCGTTTCTCTCCAATGGATTTCCCGCCGTGGTTCGCGCCGAGCGCTGGCTGGTGCTGACCTCTGCACTGCTGTTTTTCGGTCCGTTGCTGTTGCTGCTGGTGACGTTGCAGTGGTATCCGGATTTCGTCCTGCATTTCGTCTCCCCCGATCAACTGGCCGAGTATGAGGAAATGTACGACCCGGCAAATGCGCGGCTGGGGCAGCGCGACTCGGACGACAACGTCATGATGTTCGCCTTTTACATCTGGAATAACGTCAAGATCGGGATCCAGACATTCGCCACCGGACTGGCGTTCGGCCTTGGAAGCGTTTTTTATCTCTTGTTCAACGGCACCGTGATCGGCGCAATCGCCGGTTACCTGACGGCCGTTGGTCATGGTGAACCGTTCTGGTCCTTTGTGGCTGGCCACAGTGCGATGGAGCTCACCGCGATCGTGCTCTCGGGTGCTGCCGGAATGAAGCTTGGCGGCGCCGTCATTGCGCCGGGCAACCTCACGCGCAAAGCCGCACTGGTCAAGGCGGCAAGGCCGGCCATCCGCATCATGTACGGTGCGGCGCTGATGTTCCTGATCGCCGCATTCATCGAAGGTTTCTGGTCGCCGCTGAAGGGTTTCCCGCCAACGGTCAAATACGGCGTGGGCCTGACGCTGTGGGCACTGGTCGTGGCTTACTTCTCGATCGCGGGGCGCCATCGTGCAGCTTGAACGCATGACGGTCGGTGTGCGGCCTCGCTCCGGCTGGGAGTCGCTCGATCTCGGATTCCAGATGGCACGTCAATGGTGGCGGCAGGCATGGGGAATCTGGTTAACGCTGTATGTTCCGTCAGCCGCTGTGGCATTGCTGGTGTTTCCCAACAAGTTTTACGCAGTTCTTGTGCTGTGGTGGCTCAAACCGCTATTCGACCGCGCGGTGCTGCACGGTCTCAGCCGCCTGGTGTTCGGCGAACACACAGGTGTTGTCGCGACAATGCGCAGCGCCGGGGACTGGCTGCGCCCCGGACTGCTTCTCGCTCTGAGCCTGCGCCGCTTCGAATGGGCACGCTCATTCCAGTTGCCGGTTACATCACTTGAAAAACAGGCCGGCAAATCTGCCCGGCAAAGGCGCGCTGTTCTCGGCAGCCGTCTTCGCGGCACCGGAGTCTGGCTTACCGTGGTGTGCATACACTTCGAAATGGTCGCAATGTTTTCCCTCGTCGCACTCGGAGCCATGCTGATCCCGTCCGGCGGCGAGATCCCCGGTTACCAGGGCAGCAGCGAGGTTGGCGATCTGGAACTCTTCGATCTGAAGTCATGGGGTTTGACGCGAAGCAGTCTGCTATGCGGTTGCCGTTTCCCTGATCGAGCCGTTCTATGTTGCGGCGGGCTTCAGCCTCTACCTGAACCGCCGAACCATTCTCGAGGGCTGGGACATGGAAATCCGTTTGCGCCAGCTCGGCGCCCGGCTCAGGTCCCTGGCAGCATCAACGCTAATCCTGCTATGCGTTGCGGTCCTGTCCGTTTCTGCGGTTGACAGGACATACGCCGCCGAGTTGCGTGCACCGAATGCCGCGGAGGAAGTCGCGCAAGTGCTGGCAGACCCTGAATTCGACCAGTACCGGGATGTCACCCGCTGGCGCGCCCTCGAACCGCAGGAAGCGGACACTGAAGAGCCTTCGCCCTTCGCCCGGTTCTGGCGAAATCTTGCGTTGTTGATGGCTGACATTTCGCAAGGACTTCTGTGGCTCGCGATGGGCGCAGTGGCCGTGATTCTGTTTTTTGCGCTGCGACGCTACGTTCCCGAACCACGGAAACGTAAGGCGCAGAGCAATACACCAACCGCGAACCTGTTCGGTCTCAACATCGCGCCCGAGTCCCTGCCCCCGGATATCTCCGCTACCGCCTCGCGCATGGCCAAAGAGGGACGCATACGCGAGGCACTATCGCTACTTTATCGCGGTGCGCTCTCGACACTGATCCACCGCCATCGCCTCACCATACACGCCGGCACCACCGAGGGCGAGTGCGCACGTTCCGCCGGTTCCGCGCTCAATGATGCCGGTGCAGGTTACTTTCGGACTCTCGTGACAACCTGGCAAGAACTCGCCTACGGTGAAAGAGAACCTGACGAGGTTCAGTTGAATGAACTTTGCCGCAGCTGGGATGCGCACTTCGGGTCGCAAGCCGGTCCGGGAGCGGGGCGGCGAACATGACTTTGAGGGAAGCGCTCGTGGCGATTCTGATCGCCTCCATCGGCCTCGCCGCTGCCGCATGGTTTCTTGCGACGCACGAACGCGTTACCGATATCAGAGTGGACGGGGTATCGTGGAGAAGCAAGGCGAAACCCCTGGCTTGCGGCGCAGCGTTTTCTGAACCGTGTAGAGATACCCGCGAACGAACTGCGCACATTGCCAGAATTGCGCACGCTGCCATCGGGTGCGACATTAATCGTTCCGCAAGGCCATCAGAGCATCCCCGCTCGTTTGCGCGAGGCACTCATCGCCTGGGTGCAGCAAGGCGGCTATCTCATTGTCGAGGCCGAGCCCCCGGCGCGGCCCGACGCACTGCTGGACGCGTTCGGTGTGCAGCGCAGCGCTGTACAACGCGAAGAGCGCAACCGGGGAACCGAGGAAACCGGTGAACGGCAATTCGATCAGGTCAGGCTACCGAACGCAGCAGCGGCCGCCACCGTCGATCTGCATGGCGTTGTTTACCTCGAAGCGGATGACGCCTGGTTCCGTGCCGGGAACCGATCCGGCACCTGGCTTTTGACGCTGCGATCCGGCGACGGCCTCGTCACGGCGCTCAGCGATCTGGACTACCTGTCCAATGGCGCAATCGGCAGTCTCGATCACGCGCAGTTTCTGTGGGATCTTGTTCGGCTGCGAGCGTTCGCTCTGCCGGCGGGGAGGCGCACCGTTGCGGATGCGAAACCGGGCACCACCGACAGCCAACCGGTACTGTTTTTCAGCCGTCCCGGAAAGTTATCGTTGATCGACTGGCTTGCAAACTATGCCTGGGCACCGCTGACAGGCGGTGCGATCGCACTGCTGCTATGGTTGTGGCGTGTCGGCCCACGGTTCGGTCCGGTCCTGCCCGACCCTGAACGCGCGCGCCGCAGCTTGCTACACCATCTGCGCGCAAGCGGACGCTTTCTCTGGTCGAATGGCCACGCCACACGGCTGCTGGAATCATCGCGCGAAGCCTGCCTGCGCCGGGTTGGCCGATCGCTGCCCTATTTTCAGAGCGCCTCGCCGCGCGAACGCGTGTCGCTACTGACGGGGGCTCTCGGCATGAAAGAGGAGCATGCGCAGCGCATCGTGCAACCGCAGGAAGGCGGCAACATGATGCAGTTCCTGCAGACCATTCGTGTATACCAGCAGGTGACCGCCCTCCTCGCCGACCGTCATTCCGGATCCGCCGCACGACACGATTGACCCGGCAACCCGACAGCGGCATTTCATTGCAGACACTAACGATGACGAGACCTCACCATGAATGACACAACCCGGATGAATGACACAACCCGGCAACTGGAACAGGCATGCGCGATCGCGCGCGATCTGCGCACACAAATCGGCAATGCGGTCGTCGGCCAGGACGACACCGTTGGGCAGATTCTCACCACGCTGATCGCAGCCGGACACGTTCTCATCGAAGGGGTGCCCGGCCTCGGCAAGACGCTGCTGGTCAGAGCACTGGCCCGGACATTCGCCGGTGCGTTCGCCCGTATCCAGTTCACACCCGACCTGATGCCCGCTGACGTCACCGGACATACACTCTACGATCCGAAAAGCGGCCAGTTCACGACGCGACACGGGCCGGTTTTTACCAACCTGCTGCTTGCCGACGAAATCAACCGGGCTCCGGCGAAGACGCAGGCTGCGTTGCTGGAAGTGATGCAGGAGGGTCAGGTCACCATCGAAGGCGAATCGCATCAGCTCGAGCAGCCGTTCATGGTGCTTGCAACCCAGAACCCGATCGAACAGGAAGGCACTTATGCGCTGCCGGAAGCGCAGCTCGACCGCTTCTTGATGAAGGTGCGCATTGAATACCCGGAACCCGATGAAGAGATCAGCATGGTGGCTCGCGTCACCGGCAACCAGGTGGGAGAAAGACTGAACGTGTCCAGCGTAAGCAGTATCGTCACGCCGGAAGACATCGTCATGCTGCAAAACGCGGCGGCATCGATACACGTCGACGATACCGTGTTCGACTACGCGGTTCGTATCGTGCGCGCCACCCGTAACTGGAGCGGTGTCGCAGCCGGCGCAGGTCCCCGTGGCGGCATCGCACTGGTACGCTCGGCGCGCAGCGCTGCGATGATGCAGGGCCGAGACTTTGTAACCCCGGACGACATCAAGAGTGTGGCGCTGCCCGCGCTGCGCCACCGGTTAACCCTCTCGCCCGAACTGGAGATCGAGCGCCACTCTACCGACAGCGTCCTCGAGCGCGTGCTCGATGAAGTCAAGGCGCCCCGCAGCTAGAGCCCAGAGCGGCAGCCGGAAACAACGACACGGCGAGGCGATGCAGCCATTGAACCCGCAAACGCGAGAATGCTGATCCCATCGCGCAGACTCGTACTGCTGTTTGTCGGGCTGTGCCTGGCAGGCCTGCCGGTGCCATTATCCGCCGCCGTCGCCACTGTCTGGCCAGGCGCGTTGCTGCTACTGCTGGGCGTGGCGATTGCCGACGCGGCACACGCTCGCCGCATGGCAGTGCCCGCAGCGGCGCGCCAGGTGCCGGGTTCACTGCCACTGGGTGCCGCCGGCGAGGTGTCGATCCGGCTCGAGAACCCGGCAGCGCGCGCATTGCGCGTCGACGTGTACGACTGGCATCCGCCTCAACTCGACGCCGACGGACTGCCGCAATCGGTGACGCTGCCGGCCCGGGGCTGGTCCGAACTGAAATACCGGATTCGCCCGCTTGAACGCGGCGACATCGAATTCGGACCGGTGCAATTGCGCATTGCTTCACTGTTTGGTTTGTGGCGCGTTCAGCGCCTCGCCGGCAAGGCACAAACCGTTCGCGTCTATCCCGATTTTGCACGGCTCGCCGGCTTCGCCCTTATGGCAACCGATCATCATCTCTCGCAGATCGGCGTGCTGCAGCGCCGGCGCCGCGGCGAAGGTCTGGATTTCCATCAGTTGCGCGAATACCGTGAAGGCGACGCACAACGGCAGATCGACTGGAAGGCCAGTGCCCGAATGCAAAAAATGATTTCACGCGAATATCAGGACGAACGCGATCAACAAATCGTGATGCTTCTCGATTGCGGGCGGCGCATGGTAGCGCGCGATGATGCAATCTCCCACTTCGACCACGTCGTCAACGCGGCCCTGCTGCTTGCCTACGTCGGGCTGCGCCAGGGGGACGCGGTGGGTCTGCTCACCATGTCCGGCCCGGCACGCTGGCTGTCGCCGCGCAAATCGCGCGCTACGGTGAACACCATCCTCAATGGTGTCTACGACCTGCAACCGACAGTTGCCGCGAGCGACTACCGTCTTGCCGCTCTCGATCTGATGCAGCGGGTACGAAAGCGCGCACTGGTTGTCGTGCTCTCCAATCTTCGCGACGAGGATGACGGCACGCTCTCCCCCGCGCTCAAACTGCTTCAATCGCGCCATCTGGTAATGTTCGCCTCGCTGCGCGAAAGCATTCTCTCCCGGGCGCTCGAAACCCGTGTCGACAATTTCGACCGCGCCATCACGCACGCGGCCGTCGCCGATTACCTTCACAGCCGCAGGCGCATGTTCAACCGCCTCGAGGGAATGGGCGCAATGTGCGTCGATGTCGAACCCGCGCAATTACCCATCGCCCTCGTCAACAGTTACTTGCAAATAAAGCGCAGCGGCCGGCTCTGACGCCAACTTTTGACCGGCATCAACACGCCCCGTCCTCCCTTCCGGGAAAATGAAAAGCGTCATCTGGAGGGGTTTCAAAATGAGGTTCTTTGAACGATTCGCGATCGCGGTAGCGATGCTGGTGTTTGTTCCTGCGGCTCTGGCCGACAAATTCGATACGTGCCCGGACCCGGAAGCCGCCAGAAAGTTTGTAAAAGCATGCATGCAGGAAAATCCGTACAACACGAAGGAAGCGTGCGAAGAGCGTGCGCTGCAGAAGTTGTGCAGCGGTAACTGACAGGCTAACGCGGGCTGCTGGTGCCCGGGATGTTCAGGCTTCTGATGAGCGTGTCGACAGGGTCGGCGGCCGTACGACCCTGTTCCGAAATCCTCGCGCATGGATCTTCGGTAGCTTCCAGTTTCCGGAGGAAATTCGTCGCCAACAGTGACAGTCCGGCGGTTGCCCATGCCGCACCGCCCTTGAACAACACGCCACCGGTATCAAGCCCGACCCTGGGTTTATCCAGGGTGCCGCCAATAGTCGCAAATTCGCTTGCAAGGTCAAGTACGCTCAGGCTCAGAAACTTACGCTGTACCGCCTTGAAGCCGAAAAGAATCTCTCTTGTGACAAGATTGACCGCACCGCTGCCAAAAATATCGAGGCGCTTGAATCGCAGCACGATTCCGTCGGACGAGCTCGCCACGCCGTCCGCGACATCGAAATGCGCCGCTGCACACTCCAGCGAAGAATAGTCTTCCGGCTTTCTGCCGGGCAGGAGAGTCGTGAGCAAATCCGACGAAACAGCTTGTAACGCAAACGGTGTTTCGTTTTTGCCTACGCGTCCTGGTCCCGCTGTCGCCAGAAGCTCGCCTTTTGCAGACTTGAAAACCTGACGCGGTGTTTCACCAATGCCGGCAAAACGCGCAGTTGCCGATATGCGCGGCCTGTCCTCCCGCGAGGAAGCCATCTCCGCCGGCTTGAGCGATTCGATGTCGAGATCTTTCGTTTCCATCCTTGTCGATACCACTGCAGAGTCGGCGCGCGCGTCAAACTGCAGGCCGACAGACGTCTTTCCTTCGGCAATCGATGCCGCCAGATCAAGTCGTCCGCTTTCAAGTTCGGCCCGCAGGACAAAATCATTCAGGTCCAGTTGCGGCCCAACCAGACGACGTGCCTGCAAACCCACCATGGCATCGATTGCTCTGGCGGCGGCCAGATCGAAGGGTTCGTCCAGTCTCCCCCCGCCCTCGTCAACTGCCACGTTCGAATTATCGGGCAGCTTGTCTTGTTCTTCGCGCAGCCATGGCGTGAGGTCGATCATCTCGCCCGACAGGTCGACGGCAAGCTTGACCCGGTCCTTGCGCTGCAGGTGAATACTGCCCGACAAATCCGTCTCACCCGCACGCAGCTTGACTCGGTCCAGCAAAATGACATCGGCGTCGATACGTGCCTTGGCGCTCGCCACGAGTGGAATATCCGGCAGCGGCGACTCCTCGGTCAACAAGGGTAACCGCGCCAGGCTCTTGACGCTCACGTCAATGTCCAGTGGTGTCCGCGCAGCGTCGCGCAGTTCAACGATGGTGCCCGCGACGATGGCGCGCCCGTTCGGCGTGCGGATTTCCACGCGAACCGGCACGTCACGCCCGCTGCGCAAAGGCCCCAATGCGCTCCCGGCGAAGACCCGCACCGATTGCTTTCGGACGACCGTGTTGAGCTCAGCAGTCAACTTCGGCCACGCCTGCTGGTTCTCCAGCAACTCGCCCAACGCACCGCCGCGCGCCGACAGCGTTAGCGGGAATTTGCCGTAGCGAGCCTGCATCTCGGCATACACCGGGACATCCGGACTGGCAACAACGCTGGCGCGTTCGATCTCGAGTTCCTCCTGGTGCTCCTTCATTGTCAGCCTGGACGGACCCGTCGCCACGCGAATCTTCGCATTGCGTAACCACTGCCTCAGCGTGGTTCCGTGCGTATCGAGAGTTGCCCCCGCATCGGTCAGCGCACCCACCACGGGTGACTCCAGTTCCAGTTCCGCCAGCAGCCTGGCGAGATCTACGTGGTCGGATTGCATCGACGCACTGGCGCGCACGTCATCTGTGCTCGCATCCAGAATCAGCGTGCTTCGCGACGTCACTCCGGCGACCGTGGCGTCGACGGCTGGCACCAGCAGGCGTCCGCGCTGTAGCTGCGCTGAAGCACGCAACCGGGCAATGGATACCGGTGTCGCCTTGAACCGGGCGATATCGAGTTTCACATCGGCATCCATATCTCGCAGTACTGACAGCGGCAAAGGCACATCGAGCGCGTTCGTATCGTCCTCCGACTCTTCCGGCTTGTTGCGCGGCAGCCGCGAAACATCAAGCACCGGAACCGAAACGTCGGCGACTATGTGAGGCCGGTTGTTTCTGAATTGCAGCGCCAGATCCGCCATTACGGGTGTATCGGCGACCGAGCCGCGAAAATCGCGCACGTCCAGAACGCCGTTGCGCAGCGTCCCTCGCGCCGACAGGCCTGACAACGCCACCGGCAAACCGGCAATTTCCTGCACCTGCAACTGCAGGACCGCATCAAGGGCAGATATCCACCCCGGCGTTTCGTTCTGTGCCGGCTTTTTCGATGACGACGGCGGCAGCTCATCGATAAGGTCAAGCGCGGCAATATCGAGTCGCCCGAGCGCTGCCCTTGCGTTGATTTGGAGCCGGGGACCATATTGCACGGTCAGATCTCCCGCCACGGTGCAGTTCGCAACCGAGCCTGCCAGATCACTTAGCGTGACGCGTTGCATGTCGCCAGCAATACGACTGCCAAGATCCACGTCGAGCGCTTTGGACAATCGGGCGTTTGCCAGGATTCGCGCTGGCACCCTGGCGTCACCCTTGACATGGGATGCAACAGCAAACGACAGATTGTTTTCCGAAAGCCCGAATTCGCCCGCTACGTCCAGCTTGAATTCGCCCACGACGGCCCTGGCGTTCAAGGGGACTCGCCAGATACCGCCATCGGCGCGATTCATGAAGCTGGCGATTTCCGCAGTGGTGGCATCGATCAGAAAATTGGTGCCGTCGATTGTGCCGGAAAGCGTTACCGACGTCGCCACTTCAGGGCCCGACGAGAAAAGTCCGGAGGTGACACTCACTTTCGAGGCCGCAAACGGCGCCTCCCCCGGCAACCCATCCATAACCATGCGCAATTCGGAGACATCGACCCGGCCATCATCAAAATCAATCTTTGCCGAAACGGCGTACGGACCCCATGCCGGCAAGTCCTGGCCGAGCAGCGCCGATAACGCATTGACACGTTTCCCATTGACCGCGACTCTCGCCTCGAACCGCTCCGGTTCGAACAGGCTGGCCAGCATCAGGTCCAGATCCAGGCGCGTCTGCGCAGCATCCAGTGCCAGCGACGCAGACACGGGCCCGCCAGCGAGCGCATCCTGCAATGAAGCGCCTGATCTGAGTTCAGCGCGAATCCGCTCCTGCCGGAAATGCGCCGTGACCGAAACTTCGAGCGGGCTTTCCGCGCGCAATACCGCATCCAGCGATTCGATGCGAATATCCGTTGTGCTACCGCCGGAATCACGCCAGCCAAACTCTGCATCACGCACGGTGATGAGATCAAAGTCCGGAAACGTTGCTGCGCCATCGGCAGCACTCTTGTGTTCGCGGGCAGGCGGTTCCCAATTGCCGACGCCGTTGCCGTCGCGCTCGAGCAACAGGTCCAGCCCATCCATCTCGACACGCGAAATTTCGACTTCGGCACCGATCAACGCCAGCAAGTCCAGCCGCACCGCAATCTCGTTGACAGTCGCAAGCTGGGGCCGGGACGCCCACGAAGGATTGGCCACGCGTAATCCCGTAACCACGATAGTCGGATTCAGGGATATTCCGACCGAGAGGTGTTCAATGGAAATTTCACGCCCGAGCGCGTCCGAAAGCTGACGCTGCACTGCCGGGCGGTACGAATCGGGGTCGACGGTCAGCACTGCAACGATGAGCGCAATCAACAGTGCAACAACCACTCCGGCCGCCCACGACAAAACGACAATCGCGCGGCGCATCATTCAGGAAAGCGCATGAACCAGCATCTGGCGTTGATCCAATTTCAGGCAGGTCACCATCCGGATCATACTCTTCACAAACCGCGGCCTTCTTCGCTTGACCCCGTTGCGTGACACGATTCACGCCTCCAAGACAACCTGAGCGTCGATCCGCGCTCCGGTTTTTTCGGCTCCTGCCAAAACAACACGCATACCCGCCGCAGCTGCAATCGGTTGGCCCCTGATCTGCTCGCTCCGGGCTGCCTGACGGGCTCCGATGAAATCCGGCCGCAACGCCTGATCTGCGGCACGTTTCCCGGATGCTGGTCCGCGTGCCAGGTCTGCTGCCCGTTTCTGATCTTTCTGCTCGCTCAAGGCAAACACCCGGCGTTTTCTTGCGCAATGCGGCAAAGACGGTGCCGCCAGTAGCACTCGGACGGTCGGGAATTTGGTTGTAGAATTGCCCGTGATGAGTGTGTTCCGGCGGCAGAGCAATGCAGGCCGCAGACATTTATCAATACAACATAAAAACTCTGGGAGGAGTAACCAATGAAAACGAGTTGGAAAGTTTCGCTCGGTCGGTTCGTTTCAGTTCTGGCAGCAACCGGAATTGTCAGCACGGCTGTTGCGGGCGACGTAACAACCCAGCGGCTGATTGAAAGTGAGAAGGAGCCGCAGAACTGGCTGAACCATCATGGCAACCTCGAAGCGCATCGCTTCTCCGGTCTGACCCAAATCAACAAATCCAATGTCAAGGAACTGAAGGTCGCATTCACGTTCGCAATGGGCGGCACGCAAGGTGGCGGCAAGGAAGTCATCGTGTTTCCGTTTGCCGGTCTCGAAGGCACGCCGACAGCAGAAGACGGTTTTCTCTACCTGACCACCGGCTGGGGCGTGGTAACCAAGCTGGACACGCGCGGTGGTTCTCCCCGCATCGTGTGGCAGTATGATCCGGCACCCGACCGTGACTACGCCACCACTGTGGCTTGCTGCGGTATCAACAATCGCGGCGCAGTACTGGCGGGCAACATGGTCGTCTCAAAAGTGATTGACGGCCGCGTGCTGGCACTGGACAAGACCACTGGCCAGAAAGTGTGGGAAGTCCAGGTTGCCGACCCGGGCAAGGGCGAAACCTTCACCGGCGCACCGCTGATCGTCAAGGACATGGTCGTGGTCGGCATGGCCGGCGCCGAATTCGGCGTGCGTGGCTGGATCGAAGCCATGGACCTGAAGACCGGCAAACAGCGCTGGCGCACGCATACCATCCCCGGACCGGGCGAGCCAGGCCACGAGACGTGGAAGGACAACTACGGCGCCTGGAAAACCGGCGGCGGCACCACCTGGGTTACCGGTTCCTACGACCCCGAGCTGAACATCATCGTCTGGGGTACCGCCAACCCGGGGCCTGACTGGGACAACGCATTTCGTCCGGGTGACAACCTGTGGACGGACAGCACCATTGCGCTCGATGCCGACACCGGCAAGATCAAATGGGGCTTCCAGCACACGCCGAATGATCCGTACGATTACGACTCCATCGCCGAGAACACCTTCGTCGATACGAATATCAACGGCAAGTTCGTTCGTGCGACGCTGCATGCCAACCGTAACGGTTATGCCTACGCGCTCGACCGCGAAACCGGCAAGTGCCTGTGGGGTACCCAGTTCGTCGAGGAGTTGAACTGGAGCGGCGGTCTCGACGAGAACTGCAAGCCGAAGACCTACGATCCGAAGTCGGATGTGCAGACCTACGTGGAAGGCACCGCTGCAGCTCGTGGCACCGCCAAGGAAGGCCGCGGCACGATCGAAGGCACGCTCAAGCCCGGTCACATGGGCGGCAAGAACTGGCCACCGACGACCTACAGCCCGGAAACCAACTACTACTACATCCCGACCATCGACGGTTGTAACAAGGCGTTCGCCGAAGTGACCGTCCCCGGTGCGCACAAGCCGCGCCAACTGTTCCTGGGCGGTGCACCGTTCTCGACCTTCGAGGATCCCGACTGCGGCCGCATCTGGGGCAGCATCACAGCGATCGACGTGCAAACGGGCAAAGTGGTCATGAAGCATTCGACCAAGTATCCGCAACTGGGCGGCCTGCTCTCCACCGCCGGAGGACTGGTGTTCGCCGGTTACGCCGAAGGCAAGGTTGTCGCACTGGATGCGGACACGCTCCAGGAGCTGTGGGAATTTGACACCGGCTCGGCCATCAATGCACCGCCGATGACCTTTATGTCCAGCGGCAAGCAGTACGTCGCCATTGAAGTGGGTCTGGGCGGCGCCTGGCCGCAGTGGTTCGTCAGCGCGACGCCGGAATTGAAGTCCCAGGTTCCGAGTAACGTGCTGTACGTGTTCGAACTGCCGAACTCGGCGCTGTAAGCAGCGCAGGCCGACACCCAAGTCGGCCTCGCCGCTTATTCATGCAAACTGCGGAACTGTCGCAAGATGGTTCCGCAGTCAACGTTTCGGAGGCGCCATCCGTCTGAACATGGTGGCCAACGGCGAAACCTGCGCCTGAAGGCACTTCGGGAAAATTTCTTCAATCACTATCGAAACAGACGCTAGACAACAACCCGCATGACCAAGATGAAAACCCTAAAAGGAAAGACCATTGCCGCCAGCCTGATCGCGCTCGCGGCGCTTGGTTTCTCAATCGGCGTTCCGATGAGCACACCCGTGGCACATGCCGAAGAAGACGACGGCCGGCCAAAAATCGTGGTTCCGCGCATCGGTGGACGCGACTTGTTTCAGAAATGCGTGCTGTGCCATAAATATGACGGCCGCGGCGGCCACAGCGAGGGTGGCGCGGGTGCCGATTTGCGCCAGACTACACTGACACGCGCGCAACTCATTATCATCATCAAGTACGGCCGCCAGGACAGGGGTATGCCGCCTTTCCAGGGCATTTATGATGACGAGAAGATCGCGACACTCGCGGATTTCATTCTGGATGATCTCAGGCTGCCTGAACTGAAAGGCCAGTAGTCCGGCACAGACCGCAGGACCAGCGGCCGGCAGTCATCGGTTCAGGAAACCAACAGGCACCCTGGTCACAAAAAAGCGAGCTCCAGAAGGAACTCGCTTTTTTTACGTGGGTCAGTACGCAAACATCCTGTCAAAACACCGGCCCGTACAACCCTGCAAACCGTTACTCGCCAACCAGCTCTTTTGCCTTGGCCAGTTGTTCCGGCGTCATCTTCTCCGCCAGATTGCCAATGAGATTGTCGAGGTAGTCAAAACCCTTCCGCTGGTCCTCGACCATCCAGTCGTACGCCTGGACGTAATCCTTGTGGTTTCCCCAGCTCAGTTGCAGGTGCACCATTTTCAGCAAACGCTCACCGTTCTTGTCTTTCTGATAAGCGAGCTCGCGCCCCATGCTGAGCGCTTGCGAAAAATCTCCTGTTTCGCGCGCCTCTTCGTAAGCGGTGCGCCCCAGCCGGTAAATCGCCAGCCGGTCGCCTGCAGCCGCCCTGCATTCGAGCCAGCCCTCGCCTGGAGGACAATCCGCGCCCGCCTCCTGCGCCGGCGCCGGCGGCAGGTACGCGATAAGCACAAGCGCCGCCACGCCTGCCAACAACCGATTCATGAAAATTCTCCTGTGATGATGCTTCGTTGGCAGACGGGCTTCACCGTCGCGCAAAGAAATCAGTTGGGACTATCGGAAGCGGCCAGGTAATCGCCAAGCCCGGCACTGTCGAAGTAAAAATCCACCGACTGGAACTTGCCGCTCGATGCCAGTTCAAAAATCGCCACCATGTTCACCTTGACAGGGTTGCCCGAAGCCTTGTGAACCGCGTCCCACTCTAACTCAACGGCACCAACCGGCCCGCTGATGATCATTCTTTTCGTCGTCCAGGCCGCATCGAAATTCCCGAACTCCCAGGCATAGTAATCGGAAAACGCCTTCATCCCCTCTTGTGAGGCTTGCGGCGCATTGCGCTTGACGTTGTCGGTGAAATACTTGGTCCAGCGGGCGGCATCGCCGTCACGCATGGCAGAGTTGTATTCCATGATCGCGATCTTGATGATGCGCTCGACCTGCATCGCCACTGCGCCCGCCGCTACCGCCGGCCGCGTTTGAAACTGAAACAGCAGCAGCATTACTGCCAATAACAGGAACGTGCGCACCATCAATGCGCTTATTGGTCTTGTTGTATCCATCGGCAAAGTCCCTTTGGCTTTCGAGCCACTGTTTCGGTGGCAAATGGTGTCGGAAAAGAAATGACGGTATCACGCGGGACACCGGGGCTCAAGGCGCACCCCGGACAAGAACCCGGCATTCGATTTCCCCGCGCCCCCCCATTTCAGGTGCCTGGACAATCCCCCTGACCGAGCTGGCTGACCGAAGCACGGCCCTTGAATTCCTGCCCCTTTGCCCCATTTTCGTCAAATAGCTAACGAAAGGCTGCTCACCCCATGGACAACAATCATCATGTCGCCTGCCCGCGCTGCAACGCGATCAATCGCGTTCCCGAAAACCGCCTGGAGGAAAACGCCACTTGTGGACGATGTAAAGGCGCGCTGTTCACGGGAGCTCCCATCATTCTGACCGACGCCAGCTTTTCGGCTCACGTCGAACGCAGCAGTATTCCGGTCGTGGTTGACTTCTGGGCACCGTGGTGCGGGCCGTGCAAGATGATGGCGCCGCACTTCGAACGCACTGCCGCAAGACTCGAGCCCAACGTGCGGCTTGCGAAACTCAATACCGATGACAATCCCAACGCCGCCAGCCGGTTCAATATCCGCAGCATTCCGACGCTGATCCTGTTCCGGGACGGCCGCGAGGTTGCCCGCCAGTCCGGTGCGATGGACGCGAACGCATTGACGAACTGGATCCGTAACCAGGTGTGAGTCAGGGCCTGTTAGCAACCATGTGATCAACACGTTGCGCCCCAGGATGGGCCAGGCAAGGCGCGAGGAGCGCAGTCTGGTTACTCCAGATAAGCGACGAGCAACACGGCCACCGGCGCGTCGACCAAAACTGCGTTAACAGGCCCTAACCGGGCACGAGCCGACGCCCCCCCGGAGGGCGGGTAAGGTAGACTGGGTCGGTGAAACGCGGAATGACCTTAGCCCTCGCCTGCCTTGTGACGGTCGCGGCTTGTGCAACGCAAGACGCTGGACGCACCGACGCGCAACCCGAATCCCCGCCGGCGATACCCTCCCGGACTGCACAACCGGGCCAACCGTATGTGGGCGCATGGCTCGGCGATGCGGATCAAGGCGGCGCCGTTGTACTCGGGGTCATCGCGGGCCCGGCCGCCATTGCCGGCTTGCGGCGAGGCGATCGCATTGTCGAAATTGACCGGCTTGAAGTCGATGCCGCCATAGCCTACGGCATGATCGAATCATCTTCGCCCGGCGACCGGCTGGCACTGGTCGTCATGCGTAACGGCAAGCCTCTGGCAATGACGCTCACGGTCGACACGCGCGAGCGCTGGGCGACACCGGGGGGATTTGCTTCCGCCATTCCATTTTCCTCGACCGGCTTGCCGGGACCGGATAGCCCAGGTTCGGGATCGGGCCGCGCAAGGGAAAGCACCCTGGATCAGGCCCTCGCAACCGTACCCGAAGCCGAGCCGCTCGCCGCGTCCCTTGAACGCATGTTTGTCGTACTCGCGGCTGACGACACCGGCTATCACAAACTGCCGTTGATTCGCTCTGCATTCATCGATCCCGCGGGAATGCATCACTGGAGCAACGCGATTGCACAGACACTGCATCCGTTCGAATTCGAACGTCATGCCGTTGTCGATACGCTGTGCGAAACGCTGGCACTGAAATGCCCGGCAACCGCACGGGAGCAAGCGGAGCCCGTGTCACTTCAGGCGTTCGCCCAGGCCGTCGGCGACGCCAACGCAAGGGTGCGCGGCATATTTGCTGCGGCCGGTACCGATCGTACGTTGGCGCACGCCGACCTGCACTATCTCATGCGCACCACGGCGGCGGACCGCACCCTTGGCGCACAACCGGATGTGCTGCGCGGCGTTCGCGCCATGCAACTGAGCATGCGCCTGGATGCCGCGGCCTTGCTGCAACTTGCATACGATCTCATCACCAACATCGAACGCATACCGGCCGCGTCAGGCCAAGCGCGCCAGCCGCCCGCCGATCTGCAAGCGTTCGTCGAAGGCAGCATCATCGACTTCGTGCGGGTCGACAACGGTTACGTCGTCATCGGCGGGCCGGGTGTCAACCGCTACAACATGGACCGGATTTACGCGGTCATCGATGTCGGCGGTAATGACTTGTATGAATGGACAGATGTTGTTCCGCCCGAGACCCAGACCATCGTCGATCTCGACGGCGACGACCAGTACCATGCGCACAGCGGTGGGCCTGGCGCCGGATGGCTGGGCGTATCGGTTCTGCTCGACGTTTCCGGCAGCGATCAATACCGCAGCGCACTCGGCGGCTGTGGCACCGGTGCGTTGGGCTTCGGTTTCCTGTTCGACAACAGCGGAGCAGACAGCTACCGTTGCGCTGCGTGGTCGGCCGGTGCCGGGCTGTACGGTGCCGGCGTGCTCGTCGACCTGGGCGAAGAAGCCGATGTTTACGATTCCGAGGTTTTCAGCCAGGGCGCAGGCGGTCCGCGCGGCATGGGAATTCTGATCGATGCCGGCGGCGGCGACTTCTACCGCGCCAACGGACCGGTGCAATCCGCTTATGACACGGCCGGCTCGTTCATGGCATTCAGTCAGGGCGTTGGCGTCGGCATCCGCCCCTACGATTCGGGCGGCGTCGGCATCCTGCTCGATTTTGGCGGTGACGACCGCTACGAGGGCGGTGAATTCAGTCAGGGCGGCGGGTATTTCTGGGGCGTCGGGCTGCTTTACGATGCAACCGGCGATGATCTGTACTTCGGCAATCGTTACGCACAGGGGTTTGCCGCACACCAGGCGTTCGGCATGCTTTACGACCTTTCCGGCGACGACGTCTACTGGGCCATGGCTGCAGCGGGACAAGGTGCGGCATGGGACCAGTCGATTGCCGCGCTGTTCGAAGGCGGTGGCAACGACGTGTATCGTGCCCAGACACTGAGCCAGGGTGCAGCCGCCCAGCAATCACGCGCGCTGTTGCGCGACGCTTCCGGCGACGACGTCTACTGGTCTTCCGGGCGCAACACACAGGGTGCGGCCGGAGACAATGCCTACCACTTTCAACCACAGAATCCCGTCTACAGTCTCGGCGTGCTGGTCGACGAAACCGGTGATGATCGCTACACCAGCGGACTCGTCAATGGTGAAACACTGCTTCGGCGCAACACCAAAGCGCCAAACGGCCTCGGTGTAGCCGGCATTGCGCGCGATCTTCAATAACGGTTCGCAAGGTCGCGTCCCGCTGACCGGCTCACTGTGAACACCCCAATGCCACCTGCTTCCTCGAAGCAGCGGTCCTGGCGCCGTCTTCCGGCCGGCATCTGGGCAATGGGATTTGCGTCGCTGTTCATGGACATGTCCTCGGAACTGATCCACAGCCTGCTGCCGGTATTGATGGTCACGGTGCTGGGTGCCTCCATGATCACCGTAGGCATCATCGAAGGCGTCGCCGAGGCCGCTGCCGCCGTCATGAAAGTTTTTTCGGGAGTGCTCAGCGACTATTTGCGCAAGCGCAAATTCCTCATGGTTTTCGGCTACGCGCTCGCGGCATTGACCAAACCCGTCTTCCCTTTGGCAGCGTCGGTCAGCTGGGTATTTGCCGCACGTTTTGTCGATCGGCTCGGCAAAGGCATACGCGGCGCACCACGCGATGCGCTGGTCGCCGAGCTGACGGAACCGCGAATGCGCGGTGCCGCCTACGGCCTGCGGCAGGCACTCGATTCCGTGGGCGCCCTGCTCGGACCATTGCTGGCGGTCGTGCTGATGATCTGGCTGGCAAACGACATCCGGCTGGTCATGTGGCTCGCGGTGGTACCGGCACTCGTCGCCGTTGCGCTACTGATGGTCTATGTCCGCGAGCCGAAACGCGCTGCGCAACCGGTCAGGACAGGACGCCCGATCGCGCTTGCCGATGCACGGCGACTGCCGTTGCGCTACTGGCTGGTGGTCCTGCTGGGCGCCGTCTTCACACTGGCGCGCTTCAGCGAGGCATTCCTGGTGTTGCGCGCGCAGGACGTGGGGCTGTCACTCAGCTACGTGCCGGCAGTCATGATCGTAATGAATGTGTTCTACGCCGGCGCCGCCTATCCTGCCGGCGCCGCTGCCGATTACATGCGCCAACGCACCTTGCTGCTACTCGGCATCGGAACACTGATCCTCGCCGACCTGGTGCTCGCCTATGCGACATCGCCACCGGCCGTGCTGGCAGGTGCCGCACTGTGGGGACTGCACATGGCGCTCACCCAGGGATTGCTGTCCAAACTCGTCGCCGACACCGCGCCAGCGCACCTGCTCGGCACGGCATTCGGCTTGTTCAATCTCGTCAGTGGCGCGGCATTGTTACTGGCGAGCGTCGTCGCGGGTTTACTGTGGAGTGTCGCCGGGCCGGCGGCGACATTTCTCGCCGGTGCCGCATTTGCGACCGTGGCCGCCATCGGTTTGCTCGTCGGAACGAATCATCATTCAACGCGCCAGAGTTCGCGCCCGTGATCACCCATCGGTGAACACGATCGGCAAACACAAATCGTGGTCTTTCTTTCCGTATTCGGATAAGTTCCCCTCGACACTGCGCAAGTCATCACAGTGGGCCACACACCATGCTGATCCTGTTCAACAAACCCTACGGGGTGCTCACCCAGTTCACCGACACCGGAGGCCGTTTAACGCTGGCGGATTACATTGCCGTCGAAAATGTCTACCCTGCCGGGCGCCTGGATCGCGACAGCGAAGGCTTGTTGCTGCTGACCGACGACGGTCGGTTACAGCACCGCCTGTCCGATCCTCGTTTCAAGCAACCGAAAACCTACTGGGCACAGGTAGAGAACGCGCCCGACGACGACGCACTCGAGCGCCTGCGACGCGGTGTCACGCTCGATGGCAAGCCCACGGCCCCGGCCGAGGTCCGCGTCATTGCCGAGCCCGAACTCTGGCCCCGCAATCCGCCCATTCGCGTGCGCAAGGCGATTCCCACTTGCTGGCTGGAAATCACGATCACCGAAGGACGCAACCGGCAGGTGCGTCGAATGACGGCAGCGGTCGGACACCCAACGCTGCGGCTGGTGCGTTACTCGATTGGCGAGTACACGATAGAGGGACTCAAGCCCGGGGAGTGGCGCCAGTCCGGCAAGCGCGCATGCGAGTAGCAGGAAGTCGCCCGGCCTTCCTGATGTAACCAGAGGTGCAACGCATCCTCTCCTGCAGGAGAGGGGCTTGTTGAGGCACGTCAACGCAGAATCCCGGGAATGGTGTTCGAATAACAGACCTGAAACCCGGTAGACGGGAACGATCCCGACCCTGGCTGTCGAAGTCGGGGGGCAAGTGTTTTCGGCCGGAAACAATCGTTGACTCACCTTGCAAACGAAGTGTGAAAGGAGAAGTGGAAGTGTTGCGGTATCGATGGCTCGCAGGGTTGGTCACAGCACTTGTGCTGTCGGCAGCACTGGCGCAGGAAGACAATATCGAAGCTCTGAAGAAGGACGCGATCGACCGCCTGGTCGAGGCGCACGATACCTCACTGTCGATCAATATCGGCCGTGTCTACGTGAAACAGGCTGCACTGGCGGCCGCGCGCGAGTTGCTCTGGCGCAAGGGCCAGGACGCCAACCTGACCCGTGAGCAGTGGAACCTTCACTCGCCCGAGTGGCAGGGCGCCGAACGCGAACTGCTCGCCGGACTCGACGAACTGATCCGGGTCGAAGTGGCCAATCCGGTCTGGCTGGAGTCCGCCTGGGCCGAACTGAGTTCGAACCTTCTAGGTGCCGAAGAGGCGGACGAGATCGCCGTTCACTTCCGCACCGAGGGTGGTGCCTTGCAGCGGCGCGTGATCGAGTGGTTCGTCGGCGAACTGACGTTGCAGTACTATACGTTTACCGATCGGCTGAAATATGGTGTGCCCGGTTCCGAGCAGGAAATGCATGATCTGCAGGTAACTACCTACGAAATCCAGAGCCACTTCGAGCCCATCTACGACCTGACCAAATACCCTGACAACATGCGCTTCGCAAGCCGCGACCCCGGTGTGAAGTATATGAAAATGATGGTGATGAGCGGCGTGCACGCGATTCATACCCATCTGGAAGAAGTGGCCAACAAGGCGCGCGAAACAATACGCGCCCGTGCCGTGCTCGCCGAACCGTACGTTGCACGCGCGCGGGCGCGCGCCGGTTGAATCAGCGCCCGGAGGCATCGCGTCTGCTGATCTGCGACGGCGACACCTCGCGCTCCGGTGCAGATACCGCTTGCCGTTGGTCGCCGCAATACCCGCGTTTGCGAGTGCCGGGTTCAACGGGCGGTTGCTTGATAGAAGAGTAGCGACCCGTTTTTTTCCCTGCGGCAGTATCGCCGATGCGCGCTGTCGTCCCGATGGGACTGATCGCAGCCGTGTTGTGACAGTGCGGCAACGTCTCCACCGCTTATAATCCCGCCATGCAAACGACGGATACATCTGCAAAAGGCATCTTCAGCCATCGCAAGTACTGGGCGGCACGCTTCGGTACGGCGCCGTTCCTGCCGATGTCGCGCGCGGAGATGGATCAGCTTGGCTGGGACGAATGCGACATCATCCTCGTGACCGGCGATGCCTACGTCGATCACCCCAGTTTCGGCATGGCCATTGTCGGCCGGTTGCTCGAAGCGCAAGGCTTCCGCGTCGGAATCCTCGCGCAACCGGACTGGCGCAGCGCGGACGCGTTTCGCTCGCTGGGACGACCGAAACTGTTCTTCGGTGTGACCGCCGGCAACATGGACTCGATGGTCAATCGCTACACGGCAGACCGCCGCGTGCGCAGCGACGACGCGTATACGCCGAACGCAGCGCCGGCAATGCGCCCCGACCGCTCGGTCATCGTCTACAGTCAGCGCGCGCGTGAAGCCTACCCGGATGCACCGGTCGTCGTCGGCGGAATCGAGGCCAGCCTGCGACGCATCGCGCATTTCGATTACTGGTCCGAGAAAGTGCGGCGCTCGGTGCTGGTCGATTCCAAAGCCGACCTGCTGGTCTACGGCAATGCCGAACGCGCGATTGTCGACATCGCGCATCGCCTGGCGGGGCGCGACACCATCAAGAGCCTGACCGATATTCGTGGAACCGCGTTCATGCGAACGGCCACGCCGGCGGACTGGATCGAAATCGACTCGACGCGCATCGACATGCCGGGACCGCTGAACCCGCCGATCGATCCGTATGCAATGGAAGGGCAGCCATCGAGGCGCGACGCGTCGGCGGCTGACAAGGATATTCCCGGCAAAGCCGAAGACGGTTTCGCGAGTACCGGTTTCAAGAGTACCGGTGGCGCGAAGGTGGTGCGCTTCATTCGCGAAGTCAAAAATGACGATCGCGGGCGAAGCGTGATCCGCCTGCCGTCGTACGAAGCCGTTGCACGCGATCCGGTGCTCTACGCGCACGCGTCACGCATCCTGCACGTCGAGTCCAATCCGGGCAATGCGCGGGCGCTGGTGCAACGCCATGGCGATCGCGATGTCTGGATCAATCCGCCGCCGATTCCGTTGACCATGAAGGAAATGGACGCACTCTACGAACTGCCCTACGCGCGCGTCCCGCACCCCGATTATGGCGACGCCAAAATACCTGCATACGAGATGATCCGCTTCTCGGTCACGATTCAGCGCGGTTGTTTCGGTGGCTGCACCTTTTGCTCGATCACCGAGCACGAAGGCCGCATCATCCAGAATCGTTCGGAAGACTCCATCGTTCGCGAAGTGGAACAGATTCGTGATTCGACGCCGGGATTCACCGGTGTGATTTCCGATCTGGGCGGACCAACCGCGAACATGTACCGGCTGGCGTGCAAGAGCAAGGCAATCGAATCGGCTTGCAGACGTCCTTCGTGCGTATATCCGGGCATCTGCCCGAACCTCGACACCAACCACGCGCCGCTGATCAAGCTGTACCAGCGCGCCCGCGCGCTGCCGGGTATCAAGAAGGTGCTGATCGGTTCCGGCGTACGCTATGACCTCGCCGTCGAATCGCCGGAATACGTGAAAGAACTCGTACAGCACCACGTTGGCGGCTACCTCAAGATCGCGCCGGAGGCGATCGGTGAAGGACCGCTGTCGAAAATGATGAAACCCGGGGTCGGTACGTACTACAAGTTCAAGGAACTGTTCGACAAGTACTCGCAGGCCGCCGGCAAGGAGCAGTACCTGATCCCGTATTTCATCGCCGCGCATCCCGGCACCACCGATGAAGACATGCTCGAACTGGCACTCTGGCTCAAGCAAAACGGCTTCCGCGCAGACCAGGTGCAGGCGTTCTTGCCATCGCCGATGGCGACCGCTACCGCGATGTACCACTCCGGCAAAAATCCGCTGCGCAAGGTCACGCGCGACAGCGAAGACGTGATTATTCCTAAAGGCCTCAGGGTGCGCCGCCTGCACAAGGCGTTCTTGCGTTACCACGACCCGGAGAACTGGCCGCTGCTGAGGGATGCGTTGCGGCGCATGGGTCGTGCCGACCTGATCGGCCCCGGCAAGCGCAATCTGGTACCGGCCATCCAGCCTCCTGGCACCGGACTCAAACCGGAAGGTGCGCGCAAACCGAAGAAATATCAGTCCTTCCGCACACAACACACCGGATTGCCGCCGGCACCCGTTGTGAGCAGCAAACGCAAAGACACCAGGTCAAAAAAAGTCGCGAAAGCACGCTGAGGCTAACGCCTCGCTCGTTGCCGAGGTTGCGATGCGAACCCGGGGCATCGCCACCGGAATCCCGGTCCGGCACTCGTGCGTCGTCACGGCAAGCAAGGCGTCAGCCGCGATGGGCGCTGCGCGAATCCTCCGGTGCCTGCTCGCGGTCGTTCAGACCGTAGTCGCGCACGACCTGTGCTACGCGAAGGCGGTAATCTTCGAAAATTGACTCCCGGCCCGCGCCTTGCGCTTGCCGGTGCTCTTCGACGTTACGCCATTGCCGAATGGCTTCCTCGTCGCGCCAGATCGACAAGGACAGAAACTTCCCCGGCTGCGTCAGGCTCTCGAAACGTTCGATCGATATGAATCCATCAAGGTTTTCAAGCAGCGGGCGAAGCTGCTGCGCGGTGTCGAGATACGCCTGCGTCTTTCCCGGCAGCGGCTGCACTTCGAAGATAACGGCAATCATGAAGATTCTCCTTATGGATTCATCGCGCACGTAAAGAACATCAAGACCGCCGACAATGTATGGTAAGGAAAGCGGCAAGACGCGGGACGGCGTCAGATGCCGTCGCCCTGTTACGCAACGGTCGCCTCGTGTTATCGGCCGGAAAACTTTGGCTCGCGTTTGTCCTTGAAGCTTCTCAGGCCTTCCTGAAAGTCCTCCGATGCAAGCAGCGCTCGCTGGGTTTTTCCGAACACGGCGCGCGCGGCGGCTGGCCCCTCCGCGAGTGCACTGCGCGCATTGCCGATCGTCGCACCGACGGCGAGCGGCGCTTGCCGGGCGATATGTTGTGCGAGTTCCGTCGCCCTTGCCAACTGCCGGCCCGGCTCGACGACTTCCTGAACAAATCCCAGCCGCAACGCAGTCGCGGCGTCGAACTCGTCTCCGGTGAGCAAATAGCGCATCGCGTTGCCCCATCCTGCACGCTCGACCATGCGAATCGTTGCGCCGCCCGTGGGCATCAACCCGCGCTTGACCTCGAGTTGCGAGAAGCGCGTATCGGAGGCGGCAATCACAATGTCCGCCGCCAGCATCATCTCAATGCCCAGCGTGAAGCAGATGCCGTGGACAGCGAACACGACGGGTTTGCTACGAAACGGGGCACGCAAATCGAACGGGTCGATCTCGCCTTCTTCAACCATCAGCGCATCCGAACCAAGATGCGGCGCCACCTTCGGCAAATCCAGTCCGGCAGTAAAGTGCTTGCCCTCGGCAAAAACGACGGCGCAGCGCGCTGTCTCTTCATGCTCGTAGGCGGTATATGCCTGCGCCATGCCGCGCAGCATTTGCGGTGTGAAGCCGTTGAGTTTGGCCGGACGGTCAATTCCGATGAGGAAAACACCGTCTCTGAGTTCCGTAGTAATCCGGCCTTCGCTGCTCTCACCTTGCGCCATCTGTTGACCTCTTCAGCGTGCTTCGTTTGTCGGAGCAAGAACCGGCCGTCGTTACAGCCGGAATAACGGGTTTGAATTCCTGCACAGGTCCGATTATGCCGCAGCCGCCTGCGCGGCTTCGATCAGGATTTCTTGAGAACGCTCTGTACCAGGACGATGCGTTTTTCGTCGAGATTGCGCACCACATTCTTGCGCATCTGCCCGGCTTCCGGACCCAGGATGAGCTGCACCCCAAGCGGGGGCGGCCCGGCGGGACTGGCTGTTTTTGCCGCGACTTTTCGATAGTCGTCGAGATACTGCGCGGTGACGTCTCTCCATACCATTTCACGAAAACCCGCCTGTGCCAGCAGGTCGCGAATGGCGTCGGGCGGCAGCAGGAAACTGAGATCCGCGTCGCGCGCCCATGGAACCGGCAAATGCAGTGGCGTAACCGGCCCGCGCAACACCTCCTGAAACACCAGTCGCCCGCCAACGGCCAGAACGCGGTGCGCTTCCTGGTACAGGCGTAACTTGTCCTCGATATTCATTCCCGCCTGCTGCGTCCAGACAAGGTCAAAGGCGCCATCGTCGAAGGGCATGTCGAGCGCGTTACCGTGCCTGAACGACACATCGTCCTGCATACCGCACAGCTCCGTGAGCATGGTGGCTACACGGCAGAACTCTTCCGTCAGGTCCAGGCCCGTGATTTTGCATCCGTAGTGCTGCGCCAGCGTTCGCGCCGGCCCGCCCAGGCCGCTGCCAAGATCGAGCAACCGCATGCCTGCGCTCATTCCGGCAAGTTGCGCCAGTTCAATCGTTGCGGCCTGGCCGCCGATGTGAAACTCGGCCACTGGCGACAGATCGTCGGTGGTAATGGCATCGAGGTCCTTGCCCATTTCTTCGCGCAGCACCGATAGAATCCGGTCGCCAAGCCCATGCCGGCCATAGTGCGTGTTCAGCGAGTTTTCATAGTTTTTGTCAGACATTTGTTTTTCTCCCGAAACACTATTGCCCGAGACGCGCCTGGCGATTCTGCTCCAGGAAACCGAATCGCGTGCCGGCCGGCAGCACCAGATCGAAATTCTGCGCCAGAACTTCCAGCATTGTCTCGTCGTCGCGAATGACAAAAGACCGGGTCCCGTTGCCGCTATCCGTCGTCAGTTCGCGATCCCGCAGTATTTGCCGTTGCTCCGGCGCCGGCAGCTGCACGGTCAACGTGCGTACAAAACGGGAATCCGGATGCGTCGAAACATAATAATTGGCCATTTCGAAATCGACATCTTCCTGGGGCTCCAGCGAAAACGCATAAAGATCAACCCATCCCTGATCGCGCTGCAATTGAAGCACCCGAATATCCGGCGACTCCGTCATTACGCGATACGTCCACAGGAACTGCCGAACCGGTTCACCCGTCATGGGTACGGGCTGCAGCGGGCCTTCGCCTCCGAACCCGACGTCTGCAACCCAGTCCCGCCCGCTCGCACGGACGAGCAAGCACATATGCGTGCGCGGCAACAAGGTCGAATGCCGCTGGCGCACGCGCGCCGCCAGCGCCGTTACCGGAAATCCGAACTCGCGAAGCGCCGCGGCAAACAGCTTGTTTTGTTCGAAACAATAGCCACCGCGCCGCTGCCGCACGAGTTTGTCTTGCAAGTCGTCGAGTGCGAGCGAGATTGGTCGCCCAAACAGGACATCGAGGTTCTCGAAGGGAATGCGGGTCGCATGCGCCAGATGCAACGCAACGAGGTTACTTAACTCAGTGCCGCGTTCGCCGGCGTAGCCGATGCGTTGCAGGTAAGCCTGGAGGTCCAGCATCGCGCCATATCCGCAAGTCAGCCGGCCGACAACCCGCCGTCGGCCGTGTACACACCACCGGTACAAATACTCGACTCGTCGGATGCGAGAAACAGGATCAGGTTAGCGACCTCTTCCGGCGTGCCGTAACGCTTCAGCGGCAACCCCGCAGTGACCTCCGCGCGCGCCGTGTCCGGCGAATCGGGCGAACGGTTCTTCTCGATCGAGCGCATCATCTGCGTTTCGGTGGGGCCCGGAAGCACGCAATTGACACGGATGTTGTCGCCGGCACATTCCATCGCTGCCGTGCGCATCAGGCCGATCTCGGCGTGTTTGCTCGCGACATAGGCCGAGTTGCCAAGTCCTCTGGCCTTGAGCCCGGCAATGGAAGACGTAATGACAATACTTCCGTTCCTGCCACGCATTACCGGGATAGCGTGTTTGAGGCCGAGGAAAACGCCGCGAACATTCACCGCCATCAGTTCGTCGAACACGTCGGTCGGATAGTCGGGAATGGGGGCTGCGGCGCCTTCGAATCCGGCATTGATCAGAAACACGTCCAGCCCCCCGAACTTCTCGATGCAGAGGCGGACAATCGTCTGATTGTCCTCTTCCTTCGACACGTCCGCCGTCGCGTAGGCTGCGTTCGCGCTGCCGAGTTCGTCCGCCAGATCAGCCAGCAATGCGCGCCTGCGCCCGGCCAGCATGACTTTCGCCCCTTCCCGCACGAAACTTCTGGCGGCCGCCAATCCGATTCCGCTGCCCGCACCCGTGATCAGCGCCACCTTGCCATCGAGCCGTCCCATCTGCCTGTCTCCTGAGCTTCGTTATTATCGATAGCCTCAATACTAATCCGTCTGATATGACAGTGCCGGGTCAAACTGCTCGTTCCGGCCGCCCGGCGTCACGTTCAGTACATTTCACATTGAACGTGGCTGGGCAAGGCCGGCGCATATTGCCGCTCGCTGCCTTGCTCGGCGGGATTGCCCGCGATGGCCGGCCGCAGGACTCCCGGGAACGCGCCAGGGCCTGTTGGCGCAGTTGTGTTAACAGGCCCTAATCCGCAGTCACGACCTCAAGCCGTCCGCCGTGCTCCGTACGTTCGCGCTTGATCGCATCGATCATGGCAAGTGCGGACGAATCGCAATAAGGAACCCGCGTCAGGTCCAGCAAGGTATTCGAAGCGGGGTGCTCGCGCAAATGGTGGGAAAGCGCATCGAGCGAAGCGTAGAACAGGTTGCCCGTTACCTGAATGTGCTCGACCCCGTCCTGGTCTACCATCACCAGAGCGACTTTCGATACACCCGCGATGAAGAATCCCAGCGACAGCAGCACGGCTATCGCAAGGCCTGCTTTCAGGCCGAGAAAGGTGACGGTCAGGATGGTGATCACGAACACCGGCCCGTCGATCGAACTGCGCAACAACCGGCGCGCTTCCGAAACCTGGATCATGCCGATTCCGACCAACGCCAGCACGCCCGCGACCGCCGGCATCGGCAAATAAGTCAGTAGCGGCCCCAGGCTCCAGGCGATGGCCGCCACCGCAACGGCCGCAATCAATCCGGAAAGCGGCGTCATCGCACCCATGCTGATTGCCACACTGGTGCGGTTGAAACTTCCCGATCCGGCGAAGGACGAAAAGAAAGGCGCGATGAGATTGGACGCACCCTGCGCGAACACCTCACGCCCGAGACTCACCTGGGATTTGACATGGCTCTTGAGGTCTTGCGCGATGACGAGCGATTGCGCAAGACCAAGAATGGCAATCGCAACGGCGCTGGGGAAAATCTCCTGCATGACAAGCAAATACTCCGCGGAGACAGTCGGCACACGCAACGGCAGTAACTGAAACGGAATCTGGCCCAACAGTTCGAGGTCGGTGCGTACCGGTCCGAAAAATCCCACCAGAACGGCTCCTGTTACGCCCCCGATCAATACTGCGGCGATGATATAGGAGCGTGGAAAGAACTTGCGCATCAGCAGCCCGCTCACGACCGTAGCGCCGCTGACAATCGCCGCGTAGGGATTGACGATGTCGCTCCACGACACGATCGCGATGTAGAACTTTTCGTAAAAGAACTGCGTCGTCAACGGCGCAACGCCAAGCGTGCCCTCCACTGCGGAAGTAACGATCAGCACGCCCACCCCCATCTTGATCCCGGAAATCGCGGCGGGGCTGAAATAGCGAAAGAATTCCGCTCCACGCAGTAACCAGATCAACAACTGTATCAGCCCGACGACGAGGCTGAGCAACAACACGTAGTCGATGTAGAGGGGGCTGCCCCGGCCCGCGAAGGGCATGACGGTAAGGGCCAGCAGAATCGACATTGCGGTATTCGGCCCGCCCACCATTGGCGTGTTGCCCAGCAAGCTGGCAAAGAATCCGACGAACACGGCGCAGTAGAGCCCGTACTCGGGCGGCATTCCAACCAGGTAGGCAAACGTGATCGCCTGCGGAATGACAAGCACGGCGCCCGTCACTCCGGAAATCGTCTCCCTTCGGGTGTTGACGCTGCGCGTCCAGGAAAAATCAGGACGCATTTCGCTCAGCAGCGTCCTCGCGTATCCGCGCAGGCTCAAGGCTGCTCCGCGCCAAAAAATCCGGAAATAAAAAGCCAGATGCGCTCGGCCAGTTTTGCCAGCCGGCCTTCTCTCGGGTCGAACGGGCGTAGTTGCAGCTTCACGAAAGCGGCAACATCCAGTGCTTCCTGATGGGAAAGACTGCGGCTTTGGCCCAAAGGCATGTTCGCCCAGATGAAGCCCGCGGCTTTGTCGATCCGGTTCATGCCCGCGCCGGAGTTGTAGGAATCCGGGCCCCATAGAGGCGGTGCCGCCGCAGTGCCGGCACCGTCAGCACCATGGCACAGCTCGCACGCCCGCTTGTACACCACTTCGCCTCGCGCCGGATTCGGATCGAACCCGGTATCCGGAATCGTCGGCACACCAGCACCTTCGGGGCGTTTGCCGATGACCTCGCCCTCAGACAGATAGTTGATGTAAGCGGCTACCGCCAGCACTTCAGGCGCATGATCCGGCGGCAAGACGCCGTTGTGGCTGTACAGGAAACACTCGCGAATGCGAAGCACGATGCCATTGCGCACACCGTTCTTCGAGCGCCACTGGGGATACACGCCGGCAACGTTCAATGGAAACGCATCAGGCGTGGTACCGCCGTTCAGGTGGCAGTTGGTGCAGCGAAGTTTGTTGCCAACGTAGCGCGCCGCATACCGTTCGGTCTCCATGACAATGTTGTAGCCATAGACGATATTGCTTTCGTAGTCATCGAGAAAATCGCGCGCCTGCAGTTCCTCGATGCTCGGGCGCGCCGCCGCGCAGAGCGAGAGCCCGGCCAGAGCGCCGACAACGGCAAGCTTCAGCATGATTTTCCACATACGCGCGATCAGGAACATGAAGTCGATTGCGAACGTGACAGGCGGCGAGCGCCCGTCAGCCAAAGACCTTGAGTCTTCGACCATACTTCAAGTGTATGCGAACGGGCAATCACGCCACCGTGGCGGTTTCTGGCGCGGGCTGCCTCGCGCCCCGCACACGCCGGCTCCATCGGTGGAGCCGGCCATGCGAAGCGGCTTGTATCCGGTACCTGCGGGGTCAGCCCGCAAATACGTATCCGCAACCGCGCGCAGTCGCGCCGTTGCACGCCACCGTGCCGGACGGCACGACCCGGATGCCGGGATGAATCGCATCGATCCATTCCTGCTTGACTTCTTCATGCGGCACATTCATTTTGCCCGCGACGACGCTGCTCCAGAAGGTCAGGGCCAGTTCACATGCGGCGACCTTCACACCCCGGTCTATCAGTTTCTGCAGCGCCGCTTCGGGGAATGGAAGCCCACCAGGCTGCAGGAAATACGGATTTCGCAAGGCCGGCTTGCCCGTGTCCGGATCATTGATCCCGAACAATTCACCCAGGTTGTACTTGATCCACACCGGGTCCCGCATCGCGATCGGGATGGTGTTGTGGCGAATCACGAGCAAGGCGCCCGTTTCGCTTTCCGGCACGCCATAGGCTACCGGCGCGGTCATCAGAAACGACAGCGTATAGACCAGCCCCATGCCACCGTTGAGATCGGGCCAGTCCGTGACCTGTTTGTGGGTGCCGGGAATGCTATCGATCCAGCGGGTGAAGTCCGTGCCGGGACCGGTGGCAGCGGCGGCCGTTCCTGCCAGAGGCAATGTGACACCGAGACCGGCCGTCGCAGTCGCGGCCATCGCAAGAAAATCACGGCGGGTTTTGAGGGTTGATTTGTCGTCCTGCATCATTGCCTCCTAATGTCTTTGTTGTAATTGATGAAAGTCGCAGCACAATCGGCTTGCGAGCCTGTTGTCCAGCACCAACACATTGCCATTGAATCGTTCCACCCGGTACCGGGCCATTGTAAGGCAATCGCTGGCGGCTAACCTCGCGTTTCAGTGCCCGGAATACATTCGTACGGGCGACGGGATGCATGATGCTCGCCGGCGACTTACAGATGACTGACAGATATGGACTTCAGGAAAGCCGCCCGCGCGCGAAGGCGCGTCCGGGGCCACATCACGATCCTGTATGCCGTGTTAACCGGATGCCGCAATACGCCCCGCCCGCCGTCCGGATACGAACGCCCATGCAAGATGGTGGCCGTGGCCCTTGAGCAGCAAGCCGCCCTGCCCTGTCGAACCCACTGCGTACAAACCCGGAATCGGCTGGTCGTTCTCGCCCAGCACGCGATGACGGGAATCCACCGCCAGGCCGCCTTCGTTGTGCACGAACACCGGGCACACGGGACCGAGAGAAACATACGGCGGCTGGTCGAAGCCGCTGCTGCTCCCAAGCGCGCGCTCGAGACGCTTCGGGGGTAACTTCAGTTTCGCCGCAAGGCGTGCGATATCGTTCGCCTGATTGAACACGTCAGGCCGATTACGCCGATAGTCCGGAACGTAGGCGTAGGCAACGCCTGGCGCGGTCGATACAAAATGCGGCCACTTCGAAAAGCGCCGGGCCACCCCGCCGCCCAACAGAATGTATCCCCGTTTTCCCGGTTGTTCCGCGAGCGCGAACGCCGGTTGATCGTTCTCGTCGCAAAACCGCTCACCGTCGCGGTTGACCAGAATCGCGCCATGACGAAACAGGTCCGGAGACGGCGCCAGCGCCGTCGTAACGAAACTCATGATGAACGGGCGCAGCAGCGACATCGGCAGGTGCGCCATCGACCACGCCATGGTCTGCGCGACGATCGGCCAGGGCGGCAATTTCCGTAACAACGTCGTCTGCGCCGGCGGGAAGAATCGAATCTCCGGCCCGAGCGCAAGATCGCCATTGACGATGCGCGCACCGAGTTCGAGCGCCATTTTCTGTCCGTCACCAGTGGCGGTCACGTTAACGGCCTGCACCTGCGCTTCGCGGGCCCCCATGTATTTTGCTTTCAGTTCGGGATCGTTGGTGAAATCACCGGCACCGAGAATGACCCCTCGTGACGCCCGGAAAAACCCTTTCTGCGTTTGCACACCGACGACGGCGCCCGCTTCGGTCGAAAGCTTGACTACACGGCTGCCGGTGCGAATGTCGACACCGATCTTGCGCGCGCGCTTCGCCAGGTGATGAATGAACGAACGTGAATTGGGCAATACATTGTGCATGCGCGGTTGCCGGTGTGGCGGTTCCGGCATCGGCCCGAAAAACCGCACCCCCAGGGACAGCAACCAGCGGAAGGCGTCGGGCACTTCGTCACAAAGGATGCGCCGCAATTCATCGTTGTCGCGATCGGCAAGCTCAGCGGCAAACAGCGGCATGTCAACGAAATGATCGTCAGGCGAATCCTGCACACCGGCGCGCTCCTGATGCGGGCTGCCGGTTGTCGTGATGGAGCCAATCGACCAGGCGGTGGAACCGCCGAGCTTGTCGTTTTTTTCCAGCAACACAACGCGCGCGCCGGCACTGCGCGCCTCGATCGCAGCGGCAAGGCCCGAGCCGCCACCACCAACGACGACGACATCGAACTGCTCTTCGTTCAGGTCTGTCCGGGGCCCGATCAATTTGACGCTGCCGCCTGCCCGGCACTACCCCCGGCAATGCGGCCGAATACCGTTCCGGACATCAGCCCGGTACCGCCGGGATAATTGAAATAGAACAGGCCACCGACGAGTTCGCCGGCGGCGTACAGGCCGGGAATGGGCAGACCGTCGGTATCGACCACCTGCGCGTCGTTTGTGATGCGCAGCCCGCCGAAGGTAAAGGTAATCCCGCAGGAAACGGCATAAGCCTCGAACGGCGGTTTGTCGATGGTGTTTGCCCAGTTGGACTTGGGCACCGCCAGTCCGGCCGTGCATCGCCCGTCCTTGACGTTGGGGTTGAACGCGATCTCGGTACGCACGGCCTTGTTGTAATCGTGAATGTGCGCCAGGGCGCGCTCGGCGTTAACGTCATCCAGACGCGAAACCAGTTCTTCGAGTGTGTCTGCCTTCACCCGCGTGACCTGCCGTATTCGATACTCATCACGCAACAGGTGTGTCACCTTGGCGTCGAATATCTGCCAGGCGAACTGGCCGGGCTGTCGCAGGATGACTGCGCCATATTTGGCATACGTGTAGTTGCGGAAATCCGCGCCTTCGTCGACGAAGCGCTCACCGTTGGCGTTGATCATGATGCCGAACGGGTAGGAGTGCTTCTGGAAACCGTCGCCCACCGCGAGATCGCCGAACTCGGGCGCATTGCGATCCCAGCCGACGGCGTGACAGCCCGACCAGTTGCCGCACGGTGAGGCGCCGGCATCCAGCGCCATGCGAATGCCGTCGCCGGTATTGAATCGCGTGCCGCGCACCTTGGCCAGATCCCATCCGGGGCCAAGGTAGCGCGTACGCCATTCCGGGTTGGACTCGAATCCGCCGGCGGCCAGCACCACCGCCTTGCTGTGAAGCACCCGGGTCTTGCCCTGGTAGCGCACCTGAATGCCGTGCACGCCTTCGTCATCGCGCACCAGAGACAAGGCGCGCGCCTGGTAGAAAACGGAAATGTCGTTCTTCGCTGCCGCTTTCATGTGCGCATCCACCAGACCGGGGCCGCCGCCCCAGGCTTCGACCGTCAGTCCGCCCCAGAACTTGAAGCGCCCGTCGACCTTGAAAGCCTGGCGCCCGTATATCGGCACGAAGCGAAATCCCTTGCTGCGCAGCCACATCATGGATTCGCGACTGCGCCGCACCAGCAACTCGACCAGATCCGGGTCGGTGCGGTTCTCGGTGACTCGCGCCATGTCGTCGAAAAACTGGTCTTCCGTGTAGGCACCGAAATCAGTACGCGCGATCTCCTCCTCAGTCAGATCGGGCATCAGTTCGCGCAGATCGTCGACGCCGTCATAGGCGAAACGGATGGCGCCGGCGGTGAAGCGGGTGTTGCCCCCCGCCTCGTCTTCCGGCGCGCGTTCGAGCACCACGACGCTGGCGCCATGCTCCCGCGCCGCGAGCGCGGCACACATCGCGGCATTTCCGGCGCCTACGATGACGACATCACACTTTTCCGGCAGCATCCCTTCCCTCTACTCGATGGGTCCTGATATACATGGTCCGGACGGCCCGGCTTGCGTTCCGCCAACAATGGTTCCAGGAGTTATAGTCGCATTATCGCAGGCCCGGGGCGCCGCGGGCAGCACCGCGCGAGAACAGGCGCCGAAACCAGTCACCGTAATAGGAACACACAGGGAAGGACATACCATGCCGCGCATGAAAGGCGGAGAACTGATCTCCGATTTTCTGATACAGGAAGAGGTGCCATACGTTTTCGGCATCTGCGGCCACGGCAACGTCGGCCTGCTCGATGCGCTATGGGAGCGGCAGGACCGTATCAAGCTGATCTCGCCGCGCCACGAGCAAACGGCCGGCCACATGGCCGATGCGTATTTCCGCGTTGCGCATCGCCCGGTGGCCACACTGACCTCCTGCGGCCCCGGTTCATGCAACCTGGTCATGCCAACGGCGGCCGCCTCGGCGGACTCGTCGGCGTTTTACGCCATCACCGCGAACGTGCCCACATCCCAGTTCAATCGCGGCCCGTTCCAGGAAAGCCACCGTAACCAGGCAGCCGAATTCCCGGTAGCGCTGCGTCCCTACGTCAAGCGCACCTTTCAGCCGACGCGGGTAGACATGCTGCCGCTGGCGTTGCGCCAGAGCTTCAATCTGATGATGACCGGGCGCCCCGGCCCGGTGAATCTCGACGTGCCGTTCAATTTGTTTCAGGAGGAAGACGACGTCGAATTGCTGGCATCGGACCGCAAGGCCGGCTTTGCGCGGCCCGGCGCCGCGCCAGAGGACGTGCGCAAGGTCGTCGACATGATCGAGGCAGCGCAACGGCCTGCCTTCTACGTCAGTCACGGTGTCACGCTCGCCGAAGCCGGCCCCGAACTGCAGCGCATCGCCGAGTTGCTGGACATTCCGGTCATCACCTCGCCCAATGCAATGGGCGCGCTGCCGACCTCGCATCCGCGGGCGCTCGGCTTCATCGGGCGCAACGGCACCTATCACGCAAACCAGACCGGACGGCATTGCGATTTGCTGATTACCGTCGGCGCACGTTTCGATGACCGTTCGTCGTCGTCGTGGATTCCCGGTTACTCGTGGAATATTCCGCCGACCAAACTGGTGCACGTGGACATTGACCAGGCCGAGATTGGCCGCAACTATCCGGTCGCGCTGGGCATTGTGGCCGATGCGAAAGTCTTTCTCGAACAACTGTGCAACGAAGCGGTCAACCGAAAACTAAAGGGCGGTCGCTTCGGCCCGTGGCTTGAAGCGATCGACGGCTGGCGCCGCGAGTGGGACGATTTCACAAAGCCGCATTTCAATGACAGCGGCTCACCGCTGCGCCCGGAGCGCGTCGTCAAGGATATCCGGGCGGCGCTGCCCGAAGACGCCATCATTTCGCTCGACAGCGGTGTGCATCACAACTGGTTCATGCAGTTCTGGGACGCGCCCAGGCCGCAATCGATGCTCAACTCGTGGGGATTCTCGGCCATGGGCTTCGGGGTCAGCGGCATTCTCGGTGCCAAGCTTGCCGCGCCCGATCGCGTCTGCATGTCGATTTGCGGTGATGGCGGCTTCATCATGACGCCGCACGTACTGGCAACAGCGGTCGAGTACGACATTCCAGCAATATGGGTGGTGTGGAACAACTTCTCGTGGGCGGCCATCCGCGACATCCAGTACGGCCTGTTCGACGGACGCGAAATCGGCACCGGGTTTTATGCCGGTCCGGACCGCAAGCCCTACAACCCGGACTTCGCGGCAATGGCGCGCAGTTGCGGTGTCGAAGGCATTACGGTCAAACACAGCGATCAACTCGGTGACGCCCTGCGCCACGCCGTTGCGCTCGGCAAACCGTGCCTGCTCGACGTGCATGTCGACGACAAGGTCAAACCGCCCAGCACCGGCACCTGGCAGTTGCCGCCAACCCCGTTCAAGGAACCGGTGTTCGGCAAGCCGGTAAAGACGTCGTAGCCATGGCGAACCGGACACAACCGGCGACCACGGCACAACCGGTGGCCTGCGCCCTGATCGGCGGCGAGTGGCGCACATCGGACACGCTGCGCGACATCCGCGATCCGTATCGCGGCGACACCGTAGGCAAGATGGCGGTATCGAGTTCGGGCGATCTCGATGACGCGCTGAGCGCTGCCGTTCGCGCACGCGACGCGGCGGCTGCCTTGCCCGGATACGAACGTGCCGCGTTGCTGAAAAAGATTGCGCAACTCATCGAGCGCGATGTGAAGCCGCTCGCGGATCTGATGGCTCGCGAGACCGGCAAGGCCATCAGGGACGCGGAAGCGGAAATCCGCCGCTCGCTGGAAACCTTCGTGCTCGCCGGCGAGGAAGCGATCCGCATCGAAGGCCGCCACATTCCGCTGGACGGCAGCGCCATGGGCGCGGGCAAGATGGCGTTTCTGATGCGCTTCCCGGTGGGCGTGGTGGCGGCGATCACGCCGTTCAACGCGCCGTTCAACCTGGCCGCGCACAAGATCGCCCCGGCGATCGCTGCCGGCAACACACTGGTTCTGAAACCGCCGCCGCAGGCGCCTCTGATCGTTCACAGACTGATCGAACTGGTCGCCGAGGCCGGCGTGCCGAACGGCATGGTCAACACCGTCTATGGGGGTGCCGACATCGGTGCGGCACTGGTATCCGACCCGCGCGTCGAGTTCATCACCTTCACCGGTTCGAGCCGTGCCGGCGAAGCGATCAGGGCGGCAAGCGGGCTGCGCCGCGTGGCGCTCGAGCTCGGCGGAAACGGCGCGACCATCGTCTGCGACGATGCCGATCTCGAAGCCGCGGCTGCCGTTTGCGCGCGCAACGCGATGCGCCTTGCCGGCCAAAGCTGTATTTCGGTACAAAGCGTGTACGTCATGCGCAATGTCTACGAACGCTTCGTCTCACTGGTCGAGGCCAACGTGCGCAAACTCAGGCTCGGCGACCCGCTCGATCCCGACACCGACGTCGGCACACTCATTGATGAGAATGCGGCGAAACGCGTCGAAGACTGGGTGCAACAGGCGGTCAAGGGTGGCGCACGCGCAGTCACCGGCGGCACGCGCCACGGCGCGGCATTCGAACCGACCGTCATGACCGGCGTCAAACCCGACATGAAAGTGGTGTGCGAAGAAATCTTCGGTCCGGTGATCAACCTGATCCCGTTCGACGCGATCGACGAGGCATTCGACGCGATCAACGCGAGTCCGTACGGGTTGCAGGCGGGCATTTTCACCAAATCCAACGAAACCACGTTCAAGGCGATTCGCCGCATGCGTGTCGGCGGCCTCATCATCAACGGCACATCGACGTGGCGCACCGACCAGCTTGCCTACGGCGGCGTGCGATCGAGCGGGATCGGGCGCGAGGGACCGCGCTATGCCATCGAGGAAATGACCGAGCAACGCCTGATCGTATTCAATCTCTGAGGCACGCCAGGATGCGCATACTCGTAACAGGTGGCGGTGGTTTCCTCGGGGCGGCGGTCACGAAGGCGCTCATTGCACGCGGCGATACGGCAATTGCGTTCGACACGCATTTTCCGGGTGCCGACCTGTCCGCGTCCGAAAACTACATTCGCGTGCCGGGCGATATCACCGATATGGCGGCGCTGGCGCAGACAGTGCTGACGCATCGTCCGGAAGCAGTCATTCACTGCGCGGCGATTGTCGGCGTACTGTCCTCAATCGGCAGCCCGGTGAATATCGTGCGCATCAACGTGGAAGGTTCGATCAACGTCTTTGAAGCGATGCGTGTTGGCGGGATCAGACGCTGCATCCACATCAGCTCCGAGGAAGCCTACGGCGCATTCCGCGCGGACCGTATCGACGAGACGCATCCGCTGGAGCCAGTGCTTCCCTATGGCATTTGCAAGGCGACGGTAGAACAGCTCGGCCGCACCTATCGGGACCTGCACGGGCTTGAGGTCATCAACCTGCGCACCTCCTGGGTGTACGGCCCGGCATTGCCGCGCGATCGCATCCCGCGCAATCTCGTCATCGCGGCGCTCCAGGGGCGCCCGCTGCACATACCGCATGGCGCGGACACGGCGATCGATCACACTTACGTCGACGACTGGGTCACGGCGGTACTGGCCACGCTGGATCATGGCCAACACCGGTACGATGTCTACAACGTTTCCAGCGGACAGGCGAGCACAGTGAAAGAGCTGGTGCAAATCGTCAGCGAACTGGTGCCGGGTGCAAAACTGTCAGTCGGCCCCGGGCCGTACCGGCACGGCAATCAGATCGAACTGGTCAGGAAAGGCGCGCTTGACATCAGCCGGGCCAAGGAAGAATTCGGATGGGCACCGAAATTCGATATCCGCTCGGGACTTGCCGCGTACATCGAGGCGTTGCGCGGGCGATAACATGAAGTTGAATCAACGATTACACTGGTGTGTCCAACCCATCCGGGGAGTGAAAAATGGCAAAGCATGGTAAAGCGAAAAAATCGGTTCGCAAGAAACCCGTCGCCGCTATACGGGCTGCAGCGGAGGTTATCTGGGATGAGCCGCCCGCGCACTATGGGGGCGCATTCTCGAAAATGCTGGTGCGCCCCGAATCCTGCGGGTCAAAGAGCATTGATTACCGCATTTCGGTTTATCAGCCGAGGGCTTATGTCGCACCACACAAGCATCGCATACAGGAACAGGTCTACCACGTACTCGAAGGCGAAGGCCTGATGGAGCTCGAAGGCGAGCGCACGGTGGTGCGGAAAGATGATGTGATCTTTATTCCGCCCGGTGTAGAGCATGCCATCTACAACACCGGCATGACCGACATCAAGTTTGTCGTCGTCACATCGCCGGCAGACGAATAGCGACGAATCAATCCTGACCACGCGGAGACCAACATGCGCGCTGAGAAACTCCTGAGATTGCTGACTCTTGCTGTTTTCCTGTTTGCGGCACAGGGCGCGATGGCCGAAAGCAAGCCGATTCGCATCGGCGTCGTCACCTTCCTTTCCGGGCCGGGTGCGGCACCGTTCGGCGTTCCCGCACACAACGCGGCGGTACTGCTGTTCGAGGCACTCAACGCAGGCAAGGTCCCTGCCCCCTATGGGACGAAGGGATTCGGAGGTACGCCGATCGAAATGGTGGTAATGGACGAAGCGGGACCGCCAACGAGTGTCGCAACCCGTTACCGGCAGCTGGTGGAATCGCAGAACGTGGACATGGTCATCGGCTACATTTCCAGCGGGAGCTGCCTCGCGGTCGCGCCGATTGCCGAGGAACTAAGGAAACTCACCGTGTTCTTCGACTGCGGCACGCCGCGCATATTCGAGGATGCGAGCTACCGTTACGTGTTCAGAACCAACTCGCATGCGGCCATGGACAACATCGCAGCGGCGAAATACATCAGGCAACACTTTCCCGAGACCAGGACGATTGCCGGCATCAACCAGAACTACGCATGGGGACAGGATTCATGGCGCGATTTCGAGATGTCGATGAAAGCGCTCTCGCCCGACATCGAGATCACCACGTCACAAATGCCCAAACTGTTCGCAAGCCAGTACGGCGGCGAGATTTCTGCCCTGCTGTCGAGCCGGCCCGACGTGATTCACTCGAGTTTCTGGGGCGGCGACCTCGAAGCGCTGATCCTGCAGGGCACGCCGCGCGGCCTGTTCCGCCGCAGCAAGGTGGTATTGACGACCGGTGAAACCGCCCTGCATTCGCTTGCAGACCGGATTCCCGACGGCACCATCATCGGTGCGCGCGGACCGCACAGCATGTTTGCCCCGGACAATGCCCTCAATCGCTGGTTCAGTGAAGCCTATCAACAACGATTCAAGATGCCGCCTGTATTCACTTCGTACCACATCGTTCAGGCGATACTGGGCACCAAGGCCGCTTACGAGAAAGCACGGTCAGCGGCAAACGGACGCAAGCCGGATCAGGCCCAGATCATCGCCGCGTTTGAGGGTCTCAGTTTCGAAACCCCGAGCGGCAAGACGGTTATGCGGCTTGGCAAGGGGCATCAAGGCGTGCAGGGAACCGCTTACGGCATGACAAAGCGCGTCGATGGGGAAACCGCCATCGTCAACGTTACCCGCTACAGCGCTGACGAAGTCAATCCGCCTGAAGGTGTGCGCAGCGAAGACTGGATTCGTTCAGGTTTTACACACTGAATTCCGGCGAGTGTGGCAAGCTGCGACGCAACTCCACTGAACCCGATGGCTACTGTTGTCTTTTCGATTGCATAAGCGGCGTCATTGTCGCCCGCTTGCCAGAATCACCTTGTTGCGCCCGCTCTTTTTGGCCAGGTAGAGCGCTGCATCTGCTCTCTGGAGCAGTTGCTGAGCGTTCTCCGGCGTGCCCGACTGTTTGATTGCAACACCGATACTCAAGGTTACGCGTGCAGCGACAGGCGAGGCCTTGTGCTCAAGCGCCAGATCCCACAGAGCCTGGCGTGCCGTCTCGGCGCGTTCCAGTGCCCGCTCATCATTCTCCGATGGCAGCACAACAGCAAATTCCTCGCCTCCGTAGCGCGCGCATATCTCGCCCGCGCGCTTGAACATCCCCGACAAAACCTTCGCGACCGCGCGCAAGCATTCGTCACCAGCGGCATGGCCGTAGCGATCGTTGTACCCCTTGAAATGGTCAACGTCGCACAACAGCATCGCCAACTGCGTCTGATGCCGTTGGGCACGCGACAACTCCACCTCGAGGACCTCGTCCAGCTTGCGCCGGTTCGCAACACCGGTCAACGGATCGGTCAGTGCGAGTTGCTGCAGCTTTCTATTGGCCTGGACAAGCGCAGCGGTTCTCTCCGCGACAAGAACTTCCAGCCCGGTGCGGTATGTATCGAGTTCGCGCTCGACTTGCTTGCGGTCAGAGAGATCTCGCAAAACACCCGTGAACACGCGCCGTCCTCGAATCAGTGATTCAACCACAGCCAGTGCAACTGGAAACTCCTCGCCACCTCGCCTGCGCGCAACCGTTTCTCTCCCGATGCCGATGATGCGGGTTTCTCCAGTTTCAAGATACTTTCGGATGTAGGCATCGTGCTGGCTGGCGTGTGGCTCCGGCATCAGCATGTTGACATTCTTGCCAACAATTTCTGCCGCGGAATATCCAAAAATGCGCTCGGCTGACCCCGCAAAAGTCTCGATGATGCCTCGCTGGTCAATCGTGATGATGGCATCTGCGGACAGGGCCAGCACGGCCTCCAGGCGTGCCTGGGACACGTCTGCCGAAGACGAAAAAAGATCACTCCATATGTCTGCGTCAAGAGGCATTCAAACACTCTCCTCTATCCGCTATGAAATCACACCCTTGTGGGGCGCAATGCTCATAAAAGGAACACCAAAAAAAGTCAGAAAGGCAAGCACGAACACGAGGCACATACCGATCCATCCGTACCATCTCGGCAAGCGAAAACTCACTCTTGCGTGCAACACCAGACCCAGCGTGAGCCAGGTAAGCAAAGCCCACGTTTCGAGAGGATCCCACGCCCAATAGCGACCCCAGGCATCTCGCGCCCAGGCGGCACCTGCAACAAGCATGGCGCTGTCAAATACAAAGGCGAGCGCCGCGAACCGCCAGACTTGCGTGTCGAGAATCTCGCTGGAGCGAGTCGAGGACGCATCCTGTTCACCACGCGCACAGCCTAACAAGCGTACCGACAGCGCGGTTGCGACCAGGGCTGCGCCGAGAAAGAGCTTACCCGCGAGAACGTGCGCCCAAAGCCATGGGTTGTCGAACGTCGGGGGCAGGGGTGTTACTTCAGTCGGGACAAATAGCGCCCAGATGCCAAGAAGGGCAAGCAGCGGCAACGCGATGGTCACGGCGCTGCGGGCCGCGGGAACAATCCGGATGGCGAGCAGAAGAAACAGCCCGAGACTGAACAGATTGCTCAGGAGAATCTCATACATTGTCAGGAATGGGCCCTGGCCGCTCTGTTGCCAGCGAAGTCCAATGCCGATACCGATTACCGCAACCGACATCGCCAGCAGACCATCGGACAAGTGAGCACGTCGCCATTGCGCACCGAATCCAAGCACGACCACGGCGTTCGCGATGAGCAGAAAGATCCCGATGCGTATCCAGACAGTCTCAGATACGAGCGACAAAGTCACTGTCAGTTCGCTCATGAGTGACGCTACGATCGCTGACCGGTCGCCACAATCGCTTGTAGAAATAGCACGAAAGGGCTGTGATCGCGACCAGCGACACGACAAGCATCCACTTGATCAACGGTTGATAGTCGATACGGTAGCCCATCCACAGCCTCAATTCATCGAACCGGAGTGCGCCATCGCGCAACGCAATCCATTCGCCGGGCGAAAGCGGGTGTTGTACGCCCTCCACGGAGAGGCTGACACCTGCCCGCAAGTCCCGGCTTCGCAACACCCAGCCCGAGTCAGCGAGAGGGCGTATATTCGGTTGCAATCCGAATGTCACCTCTTCTCCCGCCGGCGTCTGCCAGGTCTTCTGCTGCCGCCATTCCTGTGCCGGATACGAGGGAAAATGCACCGCGCCCCTGGTCACACTGCCATTGACATCTCGCCACGACAGAACCATCGCATGACCTTTGTTGGAGGTTGTGGCGAAGCGGTAACCGAGCAAGATCAGGGATCGGGTTTCTCCGAGTTCAAAGCGCCTGGTGTCAGCTTCACCGACCACCGAAACCACCGAGCGTGTCTGCTGTCGGTTCAGGCCGGGTGCAAACTCGACTGTCGCTGCCTCCTGTACAAGTTCGACTTCATTCAGCCGAAGCCGGTGCCACACTCCTCGTTCGACCACCTGAACATGAGCAGCCTGAAGGTTTTGCCCTTCTACCAACTCCACACGCCCATGGAATCGTGTCGCCGCGTCCAGACCTGCAAGCACACACAGCGCGACCAGCGCCAGATGAAACACGATCAGTGCGGGTTCGCGTTGCAGGCGAATGTTGGTGGCGAGCGCGGCGAGAAGATTCAGGATCATCAGCGCGAGCGGCAACGCAATCCATACGTATCCGATATGCGCATTGAAGTGCGCGACAATGACCGTTACCACGAGTCCGAGCATCGCCAGCCAGGCCAGGCGCAACGAGGCAAACCTTCTGATAACGCGCATGGTCATGGTGGATTGGTGCATACGTTTCGCATCCATTCACGTCCCACACCCTGCTGCCCGCTCGAGGAACCGCAGTTGGATTCTTCCCACGAGCCGCTGGTCGCGAAGGTCCGCACCTTGAGTTTGGCATTGAGATAGTAGGGTCCCTGGTTGTAGACGCTGGCGTTTCCGGTGATCGGGACTTCGACCGGAGATGCATTGCCCGCTTCCGCCCCCACGTCGTTCAGATTGACCAATAGCGCCTTGTTCTTCCAGCCATGCGGTACCGCTGTATGACACCAGCTGCAATGAATTTTCTCGATCTGGTCAACATGAAAAGCATGCAGGTTGTTGCTCTTCGATCCGCTGAAACCGCTGTCGTTGCTGTCGCCGTTGCGGTCGGCATAAGTCCGATAATCATGGCACTTGAAGCACAGCCCGTTATTCGGGTCCGTCGGTCCGGGCGCATCGCGGGATTCGCTACCGGTAAGGGAATTCCAGGTTCCTTTCAGCAAGAACGCATGCTCGGATCCATGCGGACCCCACGGCCGGTTGCCTGACGGGACAACGGTATTGGCCGCCGTGCTTCCGCCATGACAATCAGAGCAATACATCGTCTGACTCCCGATTGCATCTCGCCATGGCGGCAGAAGCGCTTGCGGCGACAGATTGCGCACCCCCTCGCTCCGTCCGGTGACATCGATGACAGGATGCCAGGAGCGGTGATTGCCTGTCGTGAATCCCGGCCCCGCTCCGGAATCGGGAGTCGTAATCTCTCCGCGATGACCAGGCGGTGCCTGAAACTCCATCGCCTGATTGGTGTACTGCGTCAGGTTATTGGTGCCCGACAGCGTGGTCCCGCCCGAATCACCGGGATTGGGTCGGCCGCCAAGCGGATAGGACCCATTGTCGTTGTAGCTGAAATCCGAATGGCATTTGAGGCACACCTGATACTCCCGAGTCAGGTGGGGGCTCACGACGGCGGTGCTGGCACCGTCACCTGCGTCACCGCTTTTTACGTCATATTGAAACGGCAAGCTGAGAAACTCTGCGCCGCTGTAGACAGGTTCCACCCCCCAGCTGCCGCGTAGTGCACCCGACGCGATGTTGCTGTGCGGCGTTCCTGTTGCATGCGCGTGGGTTCGCTCCGTGTCTGACCCGGTCGAGTTGAAAAGACTGTTGCGCATGACCCGGTGCGGATTGTGGCAATCCGTGCACTCCACATGACGGTTAAACGGGGCGGACTTTCCGAGCCGATCCTGCGGCTCGATCAAGTCTGCATTGATCACATCGTGCACTTCATTTCCCGCCTGCTGGTCAAACGACGTGATCGGCATGCGCGAACCGAGCGAGAATTCGGTCTTGATGTCAGCCACCTGGTTTGCCGAATTGATGATCGCCGGCGTGCTGCTGTGGCACTGGTAGCAGGTTTCCTCGATGGCTGACGATCCGCCACTCTTGGGTACCGAGATACTGTCCGTTCCCTCTCGCGCGAGACGACGTGCGCCATGTACCGTGTGCGGGTCATGGCAGTTCAGACAGCCGGCCTGCCAGACCTGCATCCCGGCCGGAAACTCCCGCAAGTTCGCGGCAGCAGTCGTATAGGGTTCGTCGGCGACCGTGAACAACGCGTGGGCAGACGTGGGCCAGCCGTCCTTCTCGTGACAGCCGAGACAAACCATGTCGGAGGACTGATTGAACAAACCGGCGACCGGTGGCGAACTCTGGAAGCGTTGCAGGCGCAGGAACTTGATCGGTGCGTCGGCAACGGGATCATGCAAATGTGGGTCATGACAAGAACCGCACTGCACTTGCGATTGCCCGACTGACCCGGTCGGCTCGAGCGGTACCGGCAAGTTCGCTCCGGGTGTGCGCAAGCCAATGTGCGCAGCAAGTGCTGGATCGCGCAACTCGCCATCAGCAAACGCAAGTGCACTGTCGTAGTTAAAGGAAATCGGGTGATCATTGGTCAGATCGGTGCCGAGATCTCGCGTATAACCGGTGAGCGAACCCTGGCCGGAGGGCATGGCTCCACCAGGGCCGGTCCCTGACATGGGAATATTCACATTCTGCTGGCCGGCCAGCACATTCACCGTCCCGATGGCAAGGGTTCCGTCGTGACAGGACAGACACAGCTTGCTGGTACCCGCAGGCTGATCCAGCAACTGCCCGGCAATCGTTTGCGCATCGAGAGATGAAGACTCGTAAACGGTATAGGTTTGTGACGAAAAAGTGCGATTCCATAGTGGCGCAGCCGGTGCCGTACTGGCACCGTGCGGCGTATGGCAAAACACACAAACCTCGGACTGCGCAGTCGCGCGAGTGGCCCCCGGGCCGGTCGCTGAAAGATTATGCTTCGTACTGACGATGTCGGAGATGCGGTCGGCGTGCAGCGTCCCGGTTGCCACTGTCGCGGTGACCATCAAGACAAGCAATCGCTGCACGCCGTGACGAGTCACTGCTAATCCCCGAGATACTGAAAGATCACGACGCGACTATTAAAGACATCCGCAACAAAGATGCGATTGCCGTCGTCGGTCCAGATGCCGCCCGGGAGAAAGAACTGCCCGGGTGAACGCCCACTGCCACCGATCGGGAGCAGCAGCCGACCATTCGCATCGAAGATGAGCAGATAATCGTAGAACGATTCGGCAACATAAATACGTCCACCGTCATCAGCTGCCACGCCCTTGGGCCGGGTCAGATTCCCGACATACAAACCGCGTTCACCGACAACCATTTGGGCCTCCCCTTCGCCAGACAACACCTGTACGCGCGCATTGAGCGTATCACTGACAACGAGTTGCTCTTCCCTGAGTGCCAGAAACGTCGGTGCGTTGAACTCACCCTGCGACACCCCTCGAACGCCGATCGTACCAACCAGCAGGTGGCTGTCGTCAAAAACCTTGATGTTGTGTTCGGCAGTATCGGCAACATAGGTTCGCCCCGTCAGCGCGTCACGAACCAGCCCGGTCGGACGTCGGACAATGCCCTGGCCGAAGCTGCCGATCGGGCTTCCTTTCGCATCGAGCCGCACGATGCGCGCCAGTTCGGCATCGGCAACGTAGATTTCGTCTGACGGTCCTGCCGTGATGCCGAGGGGGCTGACGAAATTCTCGCCGCCGTCGGCCTGATCCCAGACACTGAGCCCGGCATCCGGGTCGAAAACGAATACTGCCTGTCGACCCACATCGGTCACCAGGATGCGACCGACCGTGTCAACCATGCCACCTTGCGGACGCACAAGCATCTGTGCTTCCCTTGTGCGCCTGCCTGCACCAACGATCCAGCGTAGCGCGCGCTCCCCAGCGGAGACAGTTCCTGACGCACGTTCGAAATTGACCTCGCCGAGCAACTGACCAGCGTAACGATATCGTGGCACCTGCGGTGATGCCGGCCAGACCCGCTGCTGTTCATCTGCCGTGTCCCGGGGAAACATTTCCATGCGTTGAGGCGGTGACGAACATCCACCGATAATGCTCAGTACTACAAGAGTTGCAAGGATTCGCATTGATGACCACTACATCATTGGCACGGGCTTGCAATCCGAAACGAAAGGACAGTCGCGGCTGCTGCGTCTACAACATAGAGCACGTCGAAGTCGTCGATCCATATATCGCCGAGATCCTGCACGCGTGGCATGCCGACCAGAGGAACCGGCGGTGCGGTGCTTGCAGGGTCGAACAAGAGCACTTTGCCGCTGGCACGGTCCGCAACAAAAACCCGCTTCCAGCGGTCAGAAGCAACCGCCGTGGGCAAGGCCGCCAGATCACCGAGTTCAATTACGCCCGGCGGGCCTCCGAGGCTATCGAACAGAAAGATCCTGCGCGCCGTCGCGTCGAGCACATGGAGCGTGCTGCCATCGAACCAGAGCGCGTCGACACTCCTGAAGGGATTCGCGCGGTCACCTCTCTCGCCGATACTATCTACGACCTGGCCATATCGGTTGAGCACCAGCACACGGGCATTGACGCCATCGGCAACGAAGATGCGACCCGCTTCGCTCACCGCCACGTCAACAGGAACGAATCTTCCGGCGGGATCCTGAAATATGCTCGTAACCTGGCCATCGGCAGAAACCTGCACCACACGCCGGCTGCCGGGAAACGCCACATAAAGCGTCTGGAGACGATCAACCGCCAGACCGGACGGGCGTTCCTCGAGAACCAGCAGCGGCGTGAACGTCGCCTGGACCGGGTCAACGCGCAATATGCGGCGAAGTCCATCGTCAGCGATGAACAATGCTCCTGGTGCGGCTGCAACCAACTGCGGACGCACCAGCGAACCGAAAACTGTTCCCGGCGCGCTGCCGGGCGTGCTCGCCTCAAGAAAGGTACGGACGGAACCGAGTTGCGTAGCGCTGACCGCCTCACCGGATTTCGCGCAGGCGTCAACGCCCCCGAATCCTGTCGCGGAATCGCCCGCGCAGCCGCCCGCAAACAGCAGGAGGGTCAGAACAACGGCAACGCGGCTTCGGCTAAAGGTCACTGCAGCCAGTGCCGCTCTACCAGCGTCCCGGTCCCAGGGTTTCATGACCGCCATGAATTCGGCTCTTCAAGCCCGGCAATCCCGAGTGACACAACCCGCAGTTTTCGGTGGACCATGCAATCTCTCCATTGTGACATCTCCCGCAAAATTTCCCCTGCACAATCTCGTTCATGGTGACGTCATTCGCGCCCGCGCGCATTTCGAAACCAAGCTCGGAGTGACATACCTTGCAGCGAAACCGCACCCGATGAAACCAATGCGGAAACACGACCGGTGCCATGCCCGCCTCTTCGGAGCGCCGGTTGAGGACGACGTCGCCATATTCCGACCATACGTCCGGCATATGAGCAAGCGTGAAGGCAATGACCACTGCAAATAGAGCGCGCCGTAATGGTTTCAAAATTAGCCCTTGAAAGATCCGGCGCGTTTTACTACCGCAGACCGGTTACTTCGCCGATTGTGGCACAGCAGGCGAATTGCGCGGAACACTGTGGCATCGACTGCACTCGGTCAGCGGAAACGAAACCGCGCCATGACACTGCCCACAATACTCGCCCTGCAGGATTGCAAACATGTTTACCGGGGTCGCTCCCGCCTGTGACTTGAACAGTTTCTCGTGGCAGTTACTGCAATCGAGCCATTCAGTGTGCGCTCGATGTGGAAACAGCACATGAGGCATTTCGGCGGTGCGCTTCATCAGAATGTCGGAGTCGAGGATACGAACTTGCGTCGTTTCATACAGGTTGGTGCGCGGGTTGATGTAACCATCCCGCAGGGCTTTCACCCAGTTCACGAGGTTCCCCGCGGAGTCCGGCGGCAGCAGTCGCAGTGCTGCCGCCGGCGGTTGCATTACCTGCAGCGCCGGGTTCCCCGGATCATGGAGCCCATCTTTCTCAAGCGACGTCCACTTTCGCGAGTCATTCGCCCAAAGGCACAACGAGAAGACACCCAGCACGACGCTGACAAGAATGCGCACCATTACAGCCCGGAATCGCGTCATCCCGGTATGTAAATCCCTGCTCGGCGCAGCGCCCGCACGAGCTCCGCCGTGCTGCTTTCGAGGGACTTGACGGCGGCTTCGTACTCGCCGGCTGCAGCTTCCTTCTCGGCCCGGCCGCGCAGCGTGTACGCATCCTGCAAGAATTTCTGCAGGTTTTCGGCCTTGCTACGCCCCCCTTCCTCAAGCAGCAGCTTGATCAACATCTGGTGCGTATCGTTGCGGTCGAGTTCGTAAACGTACTCTTCCTCCTTGTTTGCAAACGACAAGGACCGCACCAGCGTATCACCGCTTCTCTGATGCTCGACTGCAATCTTGATCGCCACATAGGCTTCGTCAAGCTGTGTCCTCGCCGCATCAATATCTCCGGAATCCCGCAAACGCGTGGCCTCCACAGCCTTCTCCCTCACATTTCGCAGAACTTTTTCTCGTTCAGCTGGATCGCACTTTTTCTCTTCGCATATGCGCTCGAACGCCATGGTGAGCGCATCGACGCTTTCAGCGCGCGCGTCGAAATCCCGGACCTTTTTTGCGTTTGTGTCGCTGTTGCTCTCCGCGAGCTGGACTGCCTCCAGCATGAACCGCGTTGCCTGCACCAGTAATTCGTCGGCTCGCGCGTGTTCTCCCTCAGTGTGGGCGGCAACAGCCTGCCGATGCACGCTCCGGGCTTTCTCACGCGACGCCCTGGCTTTCTCGTTGCCACTTGCCTCGATACGCTTTGCAGCCGATGAATCCTCTATCAGGCGCCGGACATAATCCAACCGCCCACCGTGCTGGTTGCCGTCCTGCTGTTCCGCCGGAATAACGAGCGGCGCATAGCCAATCATCGCCATAAACGCTACGAGCGCCATTGCGCGCAAAACCCATAGTTCGCCACGCAACTTTCTGACATGTGACGCGATCACCATCATTATCCGCACCTTTTCACCGATTCGGCACTCAAGGCAGGTACATTCCTGTCTCGCGTAAGGCGTGGACCAGTTTGTCGGTCGCAGCCTCGATGATCTTCAGAGCCTGCGCCGCGTCGCCCGAGACTGCTACTCTCTCCGCACGTTCGCGCTCACTTTCGTTGGCCTGCAGGATCTTTGGCTGCTGACTGGCCACCGGATGCATACCCTCCCCGGAGATCGCCATTTGCAGCAGCATCGCGTAACTGAGATTACGCTCTAGTTCGTACGCATATTCTTCTTCAAGCGTTTCGAACTTCAGCTCGTGGACCAGTGTCTGCTGGTGCCTCAGCCGCACCAACTCGGTTTCGAGCTCCGCCGCAAGAGCTGAGAGCTTCGTCACCGCCTCTTCATACTTTCCATTGCGAGCAAGCTTTTCCGCCTCCAACATCAGCTGGTCGAGTTCTTCTTGCGGGATGGCGGCACTATCGGTGCGCGAATCGTCTGACAACACGCGGGCATAGGCCAGACAATAGGAACTGACGCGTTCATGCACGTCCTGATAACGTCTGGTCCAGTGCGCAGTGTCCGGCGCGCGTGTCGCCACTTCGCGAATCGCCTGACCGCCCAGCCGCAGCGCCTCGTCCGCGTGGAAGTTAGCCTTGGCAAGTTGTCGCCGCTCGATCGCGCTCAACGCCTCGGCGTAGGCCGCCTTCGCAGCACTCAGCTTTTCCGTAGCAGCGGAATCGTCTGCGCCAAGGACGCGCTGAGCCGCCTGGCCATCGAGCATCCGCGCGATCAGCGCAATTTTGTTCTCGAGTACCTTTTGCTCAGACGCCAGCTCGCGGTCCCGCGCCGCCGCCGGCCGTTCATCTGCATTAGCCTGTGCCGATAACAAGGCGAATGATGCCAGCACACCGAGAATAAAACCGGCCACGACCCCGTCTTCGGGGAGACGTGCACAATCACTTTGCCGTGGCCGCGCCACTTGATGAACCTGTCGGTGCGTTGGCCGCCGGCTGCGAGTCACTTCCGATCGCTTTTGGAGCAGTCTTCGGCTTGGAGTGGCAGCGAATACACTGGGACACGGGGAATGCCACCTTGCCATGGCAGACACCGCATTTCTCCCCCATCAGGATCGCCGCCATGCTGATCTGGTTTGCACCCTTCTGCGGAACAAAGATCGCCGGGTGACAATTGGAGCAATCGAGCCACTCGGTATGCTGTTTGTGGGGGTACACGACATCGGGCATTGATCCCTTCACTTCCCTGATGATGTCGAGGTCCATGACGATCGGTTCCGCTTTCGGGTCCAGCCTGTCGTAACGAGGAGCAATCTTGCCGCCGTCCAGGGCCTTGACCCAGTCGACGTAGTTGCCCGACGTACTCTTGGGCAAGACACCGAATGCTTCCTTCGGCGGTTGCAGCATCAAGGTCCCGTCATTCACGGGATCGTGAATGCCGTCTTCCGACGGCGGGGGATTACGCGTGCTCTGGTTCGGCATCAGGCGATTGAACGCGTTCGGATCGGCCGCGATTGCCACAGACGCCAGAGCGGCGGCGACGATGAGCACGGCAGCTAACCGGACCAGGGATACCGGTGAGCTACGACGGTCATGTGCATGCTTCACTTTGCCACCTCACTTCTGACCGGATTTTCTGGTATCCGACGGCGCCACCAGCTTCTGCAGAGTACTCTCGTGTACTTGGGTCGGTGTTTCCGGCACGCCGCTGTGGCACAGATTGCAGTTCTCGACCGACCAGGCGATTTCTCCGTTATGGCAGGCACCGCAATACTGTCCTTCGATAATCTTTACCATGTTGATATCGTTACCGCCGGCCTTGAACTGAAACCCCAGATCAGCGTGGCAAACCTTGCAGCGGAAACGAACCCGGTGAAACCAGTGCGGGAAAATCACCGGGCGCATGCCGGCATCGTCGGAGTAGTTATTGATAACGACATCCCCGTATTCCGCCCGCGTCATATCGACTGTTACGAGTACACCGAACAACAGGGCGAACACCATCCACATCACAAATGTGAGGTCGGTTCTATCCGGAAATTTTCTTCGTCTCATCGTATTCTCTTACGGTCATCAGTTTGCGAGTATCTGTTCCGGCCAGCATGAACTACTGGGCGAAACGCCCGAAGTAGCGTCTGATCTGCAGGTAAAGCAACTGGTAGTCCCTTGAGTCAACCCGGGAAACCTGACCTCTAAGTGTGATCTGGGTACGGCCGATCAGATAATCCAGACGGTTAATCCAGGCAGCCGTTTCACGGCGATTCGTTCCGATTTCGTCTTCCCTGGCCAGCGCGAGATCCTCAGTGAGAAGACGCAGTTCGGAAGAGAAGCGCAGCAGCGGAATACGGAATGCGCGCTCATGACGGTAGACCGCATTGACACTGCCACTGTTTAGCCAGGGCGTCGTAGACACGTCGTCCCGGTTGCGGGTCCACTGCAGCGTTGCATTGCCCGCCAAAGAGGACAAGCGGGTCGCCTGAACACTGGCATTGGCCTGGAAGTTGATCATCTGGAAGCCAATATCCGTCCCGTCGATACGCCTGTTGTCACTGGCCAGTGCCCGGAAATACATTGATTTTCTGCCTACACGTGAGGACCAGTCAGCCGTGGCGGAGTTGTTCATACCCTGCTCTCTCAGGTCGGCGGTATCCTGGATAACGAAAAGCTGCTGGGAAAACGAAACGCCACCGGTGCCTCCGCGCAAATTTCGTGACCGATTCAGCGTCTGGCTGAATGACGCTGACGCTTCCTGCGTGTTCTGAGCTGCCGTATCAGTGCGCGATCCCACGTCGCCGGAAAGCGAGTAAGCGTAAAACCATTTCTTCAGTGGAATTGAACCCGGCGAGTAAGTGAGGCCTGTTCTTGCGAGCGAGGTACGGCGCTCTGACGCGTTATTGCGACTCTCCGACAAGCTTGCACTGGTCCGCCATGACAGCGCAGGCCTGAGCTGGTAACTCGCCGTCGCGGAACCCGTCAACAAGGTGCTTTCCGTTTCCGGACCATTACTCTGACTACCGAAACCGGATGCCAGCACTGAACCCGTAACCAACAGGGGTTTCGCCGTTTCCGGGCGCCAGAACGCGTTGCTGGTGAATTGCGTCTGCTCGGTACGATTAAAACTCGCTTGCTGTTCGAACTCGGTCCTGACGTCCGATAGCAGCGTATTGACGGAAAACGTCGAACCGGGGCTGTATTGATGCCGGAGAACGTTAACCCCCCTCAGGTTTGTCGTCTCCGGAACGTCCCGGTCGATGCGGTCATAGTCCGAGCTGAAGTTCAATGTCTGGTTCCTGAAGGCGCGGCTAAGTTCAAAAGTCATTCGATCTTCTTCCGTATTCGACTCTCCCGCGCCTTCGAAACGGTTCTCGTCGGTTCGATCGGAGTGCTCATAGCGCAACCGGTAAAGCGAACCGACACTGGGCGTATACGTCTGCACAAAACCGTACCGGGTCTGTGCGTAGCTCGGCCCGACCAGTTCACCATCAACGTCGCTGTCGTATCGATCGATGAAGGCCTCGAACGGAAAGATGCTTCGGGGAAGCAACCGCAACCGCGCACCACCTGTAACTTGAGTCCCCGTTTGCGACAAGTCATCCTGCGTCGTCTCGTAGTAGGTCAACCCCAACCCCGCGGTGAATTGCGCCAGCCAGGGTTTCCAAACCGGCGTGTCTGCATCGACACGCAACGTCGCCTGGTTACCTGTCACATTTCCGCCTCCCTCGCGGGCTTCCCTCCTGCCCTGATACTCCAGGTATCCGCTGACAGCTTGGCCGAAAGCTGCCTGACTCACTGAACAGATGAGTACGATCAATCCGAGGCGGCAAACCTTGTGCAGCTTGTTGCAGTTCGCCACGCCCCCCCCTCAACCGGATTCGTCCCGTTAGTGAACCGCAGCGAGTCCGGGTGTCCGTGGCAATCCATCGCGCGCAGGATCAAGTCCTATCGTTCACCCGGGCGTGAGGTATTTTTCCTCGATCTTCACTGTTGTCGCGGATCGCAAATCGGAGATCAGGACCCGCCAGGCGCGCTCTCTTTCTGCGCTTGTCCACAACTCCGCCGCGCGATCCCTGACGTCTTTGTATTCCGCTAATCTTGCCGGCTGTCGATCAGTGAGTTTGAACAGGGCCACGCCTTCTAGAACCGTCAGCGGCGCCGTCACCTCTCCCGGTTGCTTGCCGGCCAGTGCCTCTTCCACTTCGGCACTCAACACGCCCTTGTGCACGTACCCCATATCTCCTCCCTTGGCCCCGGAGGCGTCGGAAGAATGCAGTCGTGCCAATTCAGCGAAATCCGCCCCCTTTCCGAGCCGCTCGAGCAATTGCTGCGCTTCGCGACGTGCTGCTTCCCAGGCGGTCCGGGGTGACGATGGATTCACCCGCAAAAGAATAAGCGACACGCGCACGCGTTCGGGCTCGGTGAACTTCTCCGGATTGTTCCGGTAATAGTTACGGAGCACTTCATCTGTCGGTGCGATTTTCGCCTGCTCCTGCTCACGCAGTTTTCCGACGAGTTGTTCCTGCTCTATCTGTTTACGAACCGCGAGCCAGAACTGCTCATCGGCATGCTGTTGCTCATTTCGCTTCGCGACTCGCGCCCTGACAAGGCGCATCTGCTGATCGACGGACTCAGGATCAGCGAGCAAACCACGCCTCTTTGCTTCCTGCGTGGCAAGCGTGCGCTCGACCAGTTGTTCCGCCACCTCGCGATAGAATTCCGCCATTTCCTTTTCGGGTGGCCTGAAATGGTAAAAACGGCGGAGCGCCTCACTGCGCAACGCCATGGCGTATTCCTGAACGGTAATCACGCTGTCACCGACTGTTGCCAACGCTTCTACGTGACTGGACGGCGCCGCGGCGGCCAGTGGACTTAACAGCGCGAAAAGAAGGCCCGCAGCAATGGCATGGGCAAAGGTGCGACGCAATGCTGCTAACGCGCGCAGTCGCCGGGTTGCCCGGCGACGCACTATTGCATCACCACATGTCTGGTTCGGAGGACACTTCGGGAAGTGTCCTCCACAGGTCGCGATGAGCTGGAAACATGGATCGAGAATCGGCACGGGGAGCCACGCTGCAGGTTACTTGCTGTGGCAAGCGAGACAGACCGCGCTGTTCTGGTTATTGATACGCATGAAGCTGACCGGTTGCACCGTTGCTTCGTGGGGATCGTGACAACTTGCACACTCGACAAAAGGTTCGGTCAAACCCGACGGACCGTCCGAACGTGTGTAGAGGATCATGTCGGTCTTTTCGCGACCCGTCGTACTGCCAGTTGCGGTGGTATTCACCCACCATTGCTGGACATTGTTGATCAGGGCGGTGGCAGGCGTAACGAAATCCTTGTCGCCCAGGTTTGTGCACGCGGTGTCTGCCGTGGAACAGCCGCCACCAGCGTACTGAATGCTGATCGGATGGTCATTGCGAAGGTCCGTACCCAGGTTCGGTATCGGCGTGCCGGTCATTGTTCCAACCGCAGCTGGATCAAATTCGGCACCTCCTGCTGTGTACCCGTTCTGCCCCGGCGCATTGATCAGCACGTCCATCGCCTGGGTGCCGTCATGACAGGAAAGGCACGCCAGTGATACCGACCCCACCGGCGCCTCATGGCCGTCGAGCGTGCTGGTATTCAGGGTCGAATAACGCTGGTAACCGCCGGTTGGTTGCGCAAGATTCTTGTTCCAGAGCGGGGCAGACGCCGAGGTATCCGCACCGTGAGGTGTATGACAAAATACACAAACTTCTGTTGTGTTAGGGTCGTTTTCTGTTGGGCTCCACCATTGGTCCCAAGATCGTGCTTGCTTCCGGCCGTCTGGGCGCTTGCGGTCCCTGCGAACAATGCAAATACGGCAGCCATCAGACACGCCATCACTGTCGTGCCATTCACGCGGGCAAACCTGCGAACTGCAAATTCTCCAGTCATGTTTTCCCCCTGACTCTGCTGTTGGCACCTTCGAAATACTCTTATGCGAAATGCCCAGCTTGTTATGATTTCGGAGTGTACCAATACGGTTACTGACACTGCCACCCCTGTGATGCGAAGCCTATGCCTCGCGATACCGCTAATCTGTGACCGCGGTTACACAGTGACTTTGTCACATTAAACAGGGCTATCGCGACGGACAGGGACGTGTGCAGGCTGAGACGTCAGCAGGGCAAGCCTGGATGGCAAGAGATCACCAGTGAGAGGGGAAAGGCAACGGGAGAAAGCGCCGACGAGAGCGGGTCGCCGCCAGCGCCGGAGGCTACACCGGATATGGCGTCAGCCGTTTCAGCCGCGAATCAACTTCAAGAGTTGGCCGTCGCGCAGCGTCATGCGCCCGCGGCCAAGATCAATGGCCCCCATGCGCTCAAATTCCCGCGCCAGGCGGCTTACGACCTCGCGCGCCGTACTCAGATCCGTCGCGATCTTTTCATGCGTAGCGGAAAACATCGGCGGCGACCTCGTCGACCTCGGAAAACTTGTCGATCAAATACGCCGCCAGACGCTGATCAAGCTTGCCAAAACTGATTTCGTGTATTTGCTCGAACACCTCGACGTAACGCGTTGCCAACCCTTCGATCATGAAATCGCGTACCACATCGTCCTGTGCAACCCATTTCTTGAATTCACGAACCGGCAGAGTGACCGCATGCAAGTCCGTCTCGACAATCGCAGTCGCCGGAACCGGCTTGCCGAGCAAGGATGACAGCAGGTTGATCGGGCAGGTCTGTCCCGGCTCGACGTGATAAAGCGTGATCTCTCTTCCGGTGTTTTCGTTGGCAATGTAGACGCGGATAGCGCCCGACCCTATCAACGCCACAAAGCTGCATGAGCCGCCGCGGTCAAATACGATAGTGCCTGCGGGCATCCTTGCTTCGCTCGACGCCTGCAGCATTTCAGACTGCATATCCGCATTGGCATCACGGAAGAATTGATACTGTTCCATGACTCGAAGTTTCGTCGCGAATGCGGCCCTGTCCACTTTACGCCTCCTCGAGCCGCTGCTGCGCGGCTGCAGTTTCGTGCTACCGCGGTTCGTTGCTGCGCGTGCTCGCGGTATCATCTGGATCTGCTTTCATCCCTGCAAGATAGCCGTCTTGTTTGGCCAATCCCGCGGGGCGAAAGATATCTATCTTACGGAAAAACTGGTCTACAAAATAGACCCTTCCGTCCTCATCGACGTCTATTCCTGCAGGCAGGGTATAACGCGCCGGCCCGGCCTGATTGGATCGGCCTCCGACGAACGTCAACAGTTGCCCCTGCGAATTGAAAATCTGGAAGTTCCCGAACGCTGTGTCGGAAACATAGATATTGCCGGCGGGGTCCAGCGCAATGCCTTTCGGTCGGCTGAATTGTCCGTATCGCGACCCGACCGACCCGAATGTGCGAACGAACGTGCCGTCCTCTTCAAACACCTGCACCCGAAAATTGCCACCATCGACGATGTAGAGTTTTCCGTCAGGCGCCATTTCCACGTCGCGCGGCAGATTGAACTCTCCCTCGGCAGTGCCGCGCGTGCCAATGTCGCGCAGATGCTCGCCGCTTGAGCCGTCGAAAACCCTGATCCGGTGATCCTGGGTATCGACGCCGCCGGTATCCACGATGTATAGACGCGAGCCGTCGGCCTTGACCGTCACGTGCGAGAGATTGTGAAACCAGTCGGGGCCACCAATCGCACCGACAAAGCTGCCGGATTTCTCGTACACCATCACCCGATGCAGACTCGCGTCTGCCACGTACAGACGGCACTGGGCATCGGTGGCGACACCCAATGGTTTGTACAGTGCGCCAGGTTCCTCTTCACCGACTCTGTAGAAACGGCGCGCTGGAAAATCGAACGCAAGGACGCGCCGGCGAACGGTGTCACTGACAAAGACAGTGCCACGACAGACACTGACATCAAACGGCTTTGCAAATCCCTCTCCACGATCGACTTCGCCGGTGATCATGGCACGCCAGGCCGAGTCCTCGTCCGCTGTCACCTGCGTGCTCGACATAAGCGTCATCTCGAAGATCAGCCGTGCTTCGTCCGGCGGCGGAGGGAACGCCAGAGGCTCTGCCTCATTCGCAGCTTCCCTGGGCGCGCTGGCACACGCCGCCAGCAATGCGCTCGCCAGCAATATCGCCGGGAAATGGGACGCCGTCACTTTACTCCCACCGCCAGGCCGGATTAGACTTGCCAGACGCAGCAAGACGCACTGAATCATGTCGCGATAACTCATATGACCCAATCCTCCATACGGTCTACGACGCGGTCTACGCCAATCCAATGCACACCTTCAGATTCTGTCTTCATCTCAGCCTGACCTCTTTTGCCCTCGCTTGTCTGGGCGCGAGCGTTGCATGGGCCGAAGAACCGGAAGCCGCTGAGCTCTACCATCAGTATTGCTCGGTCTGTCATGGTGACCGCGGCGACGGTCTTTCGCGGGCACGTCAGGGATTGATTCCTCCGCCGCGCGATTTCACGAGCGCCGAGTCGGCATCCTTGCTGACGCGCGAGCGCATGCTGAAAGCCGTTCTCGACGGACGTCCTGGCACGGCGATGACCGGATGGCGTACAAGACTGTCGGAAACGCAGGCGCTTGCCGTCGTTGACCACATTCGCGAGAAGTTCATGCAAACCGGCGTCAATCAAACTGACGCGACATCGCAAAGAGACTCGGCGGCGCAGGTAACTGCGCCTCCGGTAACACCTCGCGGGAATTTCGATTCGGGAAGGGCGCTTTACGCCGGGAATTGCGCAACGTGTCACGGCCCCAACGGCGACGGCAATGGCCCGCGGGCGTATTTCATCTTTCCGAAACCGCGAAATTTCATCGATGCACAAACACGGCGCACCATTGGTCGTGAACAACTCCATGCTGCCATCACGAATGGAGTGAAAGGTCGGGAGATGCCTGCCTGGCGCCATGTATTCAGTGAAAGTCAGATCGCCGATGTGAGCGAGTATGTCTATCGCGCTTTCCTGATGCCCGAAAGCAATACCTCGCGCTGATCGCCACGTTGCATCAATCGACGGTGCATCGGCTCTCTGCATCACAACATGCCTCCGAGACGCGCGACGCCGCCGTAGCTTCCAACCCACAAGCTGCCGTCTTGCCCGGCAACCAGTGAAAACACGTTTTCCGCAAACAGTCCATCTTCCATTGTGTAGTGCTTGAATTCCCGTCCGTTGTAACGGGCCATTCCCTTGTTCGTGCCTATCCACAAATGGCCGTTATCATCCTCGTAAAGCATGAAGACATGGTTTCCGGGCAATCCGTCCTCGACGGTGAACGTTTGCCAACGCGAGCCGTCGAAATGCGACAACCCGCCGCCCCACGTTCCGCACCACACCGTTCCGTCTCGCGATACAGCCAGTGCTACGACGTAGTTCGGGTTGTAGGCAACGTCGACATTCTGCAACCCCATTTCCTGCTTCTGGCGTGCGTGATGTTCGGAATAGTTGGCCGGGTCCTGCATATCGCTGATCTGGCTGCGCACTTTCTCGTACGGTGCGCCGAGGCCGTCTTCATGTTTCCAGTTGCTCCATTGCCCGCTCTGATAACGCGCGAGTCCGCCTTCGGTGGCAAACCAGATCGTGTCGCCCTTTCCCTGGGCGAGGGCATAAACCCAATCGTTCGGCAAACCGCCCCCCGTATTGGCGACATCAAACGTATCCCACTTTGACGAGTCGTCCAGTGCACCGTCCCGAACCCGATTGGCGCCCGACCAGGTTGCAATCCAGATATCCCCATCGGACGATTCGAGAACCGAGTAGACGAAGGCATCCGCCAGCCCCTCGGGCACGTTGTAGATGTCCCAACCGCCTTCCGGTTTCAGCAACGCAAGTCCACCACCGTACGTGCCAACAGCAACACGCCCGCCAATGCGGTTGATGTGAAATATTCCATTTGCCAGCAGTCCGCTGCGGATATCGAGGAGATCGTACTCGTCGCGCGCGGTGTCATAACGCACCACCCCACCCGAGGTTCCCACCCAGAGGATGTTGCCATCCATCATCATGGCTTTGACGTTGCGGTCACCAACCCGAAAGTGGCTGAAACTCTTCGCTTCCTGCCACTTCGGATGCGGCGAAGCATGTTGCGGCTGCTCACGCCCGATCATCCCCAACGCACCAATGACGGCGAACGACAACACAATGCCGGTGAAGATACCCTTCTTCATTATTTGATTCCTTCCTCTCGTTCGCGCCTGCCGAGCCGGGTCACTCCGCCTTTCGTACCTGCCCAAACCTCTCCATTCGGTGATGCGGCAATCGCATAGACGTCCTCACCAGTGAGTCCGGAAGCCGTCGAATAGCTCGTCCAGTTGCTCCCGTCAAAACGGCTCAAGCCGTGATTGGTACCGAACCACATAGCACCGGATGTGTCCTGCGCGATGCTGTAAACGATATTGCCGGCAAGGCCATCGTCCACTGTGAGATTACGCCATGTCTCGCCATCGAACCGTGCCACCCCGCCACCCCATGTTCCTGCCCAGATCGTGCCGTCAGGCGCCGCATGGACTGCGAACACATAGTTGGGGTTGTAGGTTTCACCGCCGTCAACAAGCACCGAAAGGTCATGGCGCGTCCGCGTGCCCAATCCGGTATTGCCACTAAAGGGAAGGTTGCGTGTGTTATCCGCGCCCAGACCGTCGTCATGGGTCCAGTGCTTCCACGACGTTCCGTCGTACATTGAAATCCCGCCCTCGGTACCGAACCAGACACGCTCTTGTGCATCGATGGCAATTCCATAAACCCACTCGTTCACCAACTCCTTCACGTAATTGGTGAACTCCAGTGTCTTCAGGTTGACTCGCGATACGCCTGCCCAGGTGCCAACCCAGAGATACTCTCCCTGCTGCGCAAATGAATAGACCCAGTAATCAGCAAGTCCGTGAAGCGGGAAGAAAACCTTCCACTCCCCTGCCCGGTAACGCGACATTCCGCCGGCGTTGGTACCAAACCACTTGTACCCGTCGCTGTCGATGCCAATAGCAAATACATACTCATTCGCAAGTCCGTCCTGTCGCGTAAACGTGTTGTGCATTCGGGAGTTGGACAACCCTACTTCGACGGCGCCGACCGAAGTCCCCACCCAGAGGCGATCGCTCTCTGGCTCAATCGCGAGAGAACGCACGAACACGTTGTCACCGACATTGAACGACTCGATAACTGCCGGTGGCGTGGGGGCCGCGGATACATCTCCATCGCCCTGTTCGGAGCATGCTCCAAGCAGCAGCAACGCCAGCGAAATCAGACTTAGCGGTCGCCTCATCATCTTTGCAATGTCCGCAAATAAGCAACGACATCCAACAACTCGGTGTTCGACAGAATGCCGAGAAACGCAGGCATCCCTCCCTTGCCCGAGCGCAGCGTCTGCGCGATGGTGACATCCGGCGCCATCAAACCCTGACCGAGGGAAAAATCCGGCGCGTTCGCGACAACACCGCGCCCGTCCGCACCATGGCAACTGACGCAGTACCGCTCGTACCCTTGCCGGCCGTTCGCCGGATCGGCAGCCAGGCAAACATGCGGCGCCAACGCCATGCCCAAAACAACACCAACAGTGACAACAACATTTCTCATACGCCTGTCATTTCGATCATCGCTCATCTGATTACGCGTCATCGCTTCGCATCGACTACTCGGCACCCGACTTCGCGGCTTCCAGCTTCGTCTGCCATCTTGCCGCCTCGCTCTCGTCAGGCCGCAAACCCAGCTCACCGTTTCGATAGGCTCTGGCGATACGCGACATGGCTTGTTTGTCACCGAGCTCGGCGGCCTGGCGCCAGTACTGGAGCGATACCGGAAAATTGGCCTCGACGCCATCACTGCCCGTTCTCATAAGTCGCGGCAAGCACAAGAATCGACGGCACATAGTCCTGTTCCGCCGCTTCTTCCATCATGGACAGGGCAAGCGCCGTGTCCCGCGTTACGCCCTCACCGGTTGCATACATCTGCGCCAGCCCGTGCTGCCCGGCCAGATCACCGTTTTCTGCCGCTTTGCGATACCAGATTACTGCCTGCTCGTTCTCTTCGGCCTTGTCGTATATGTACCCGAGCCGTACCTGCGCATGCGAATCACCCAGGTCTGCAGCTTTCCGATACCACTGGATCGCATCCAGAACGTCCCCCCGGTTGTAAGCAACATCGCCGCGTGCCGAGAACGCTGCCGCGTCTTCTTCCGCGGCCACGGTTGTAAACGACAGGCACCAACACGAGAACAATGCTGCCAGCAGCACTGCGTACCGATTTTTCGGCGGCGTGCCTGAACGCTTCTCGTCAGTGCCCATACACGAACTCTTGTCTGTCTTCATTGCACCACCTGATCGATCCGCACCTGCGCAATGCGGCTGGTTCCCGTCTGCAGTGGCTGACTCAACCCTTGCAGATCGCCTGCCTGAGGCCTTGCATCACCGTGTTTTGAAATGCGAGCAGCAACCACCACGCTGGGGAATTTCGATATGGACATCCCCGGCGCCATCGATTGCGTGTCGTCAAGGGTGACTTGCAATGGCAGGTCACGCACCTGCTTGCGCACTATCGCAAGCGGCATCGCCGGTCCTTCGTGCGCACGCGCAAAAACAAACACGGTGTCGTCATCAGATGCGCGTCGGGCAAGCGCGGGATCGAGGGCCACATGTACCGTAATCGCGCTCGCGGCAGCATTTGTCGGCGCTGCGCCCGGCTCGATTTCCAATGGCTCAGCCCGGGCCACGTCCGTCTTCTTTACCTCACTCGAAACTTGCGCGATATAGGCATCGAGCGTCTGCCCATCCTTGCTGTTTGCCGGCATTTGCTGACGCAGGCGCTTCCAGATAGCCAGCGCCTGGGCGCGATCGCCTTCCTGGTAGCGTTCCAATCCGGAAAGCCAGAGTGCCTTCCCGGTGTCCGGGTCAATCGCCAACGCCCGCTGTACCAATCCCATCACCTCCATATCGATACGACTGTTACGAGTCACCGCGAGTGCCTCGGCATAATCGCCCAGAAGGCGGGGATCATCGGGTTTCAGATCAACAGCGACAGCAAAGGCGCGCGAAGCCGCATCGAAGCGCTTGAGGTAGGCGTAGGACCGGCCCAGCAAGATCCAGCCTTCCGCGTCGCCGGGAGATTGTTCGAGCTTGCGTTCGAGGCGACCAATCATCTCGGACACGCCGTGCATTTCCTCTTGCCGGGCAACTTGTCCGGAAGATTGGCTGTCTTTACTGGCCTCGACGGCCTCGACGACCACGCCCGCGCTGCCCGACCACAAGTACAGCCCGAAAGCGATTAGCGGTACCAGGACGGCGGTTGCGAAGATCGCCTTCGTTGCGCCGGTCGACGTGACCAGCACCGGTTCATCGGTATCGGTGTCATCAAGCAGTTCGCGCTTCAACTCGCTACGCGCTCTTTCCAGAGACTCGGCCGATACCATTCCACGTGCATGTTCGTTTTCCAGTTCAGTCGCGCGATGCCGATGTACCGCAACACTCGCGGACATGCCGGCGATTGCTTTCTCCGGGCGTTTCCGCATCAACGGGACAATCAGCAAGGCGACCGCGACGAGTATCATCACGCTAGCCAGAATCCAGAATGTGATCATTTGCGGCTGGCTCCTTCAGGAAAAACTTCTTCACAGAGCAGTCGCTCGGCGCGCGCCACTTGATCTGCACTTAGAGACCCCCGGTCGGATGCACGCTGGGTGCGATGCCAGCGCCACGCAAATCCCATAGCGGCCACCAGCAGTAGCAGCGGTCCGAGCCAGAGAAAGAGGGTAAGTGGCTTGAAGGCCGGACGATAACGAACGAAATCGCCATAACGATTGACCATATATTCCATGATCTGGGCGTCGGTCGCGCCTTCGCGCATCATGTCGTACGCCTGCTTTCGCAGATCCTGCGCTAGCGGCGCATGGGAATCCTCCAGAGACTGATTCTGACAAACCAGACATCGCAGCTCGGTCATCAATCTCGAGAAACGCGTTTCCTGCTCAACATTGTCGAAGACGAAAGGCGACTCTGCTGCGCCTGCGGCCAGGGTCACGAGCATCAGCAGCGCCGCGATCCAGATCCGTGTCATGTGTTTCGTCTCCTGAGTTCTCGCACCAGCGGCACGATTTTCTCGTCGAGCGTGTTTTGATCAATCGGTCCAATGTGCTTGTAGCGAATGACCCCGCTGCCATCGATTACGAATGTCTCCGGCACCCCATATACGCCGAAATCGATACCGATCCGGCCATCGGCATCCAGCGCACTCGCCACGTAGGGATTGCCGTAATACTCCAGCCAGCGCAACGCATCTTCGCGCTTGTCCTTGTAATTGAGCCCATAAACGGGCACCTCACCGGACTTCGCCAGATTCACGAGGAGTTCATGTTCAAGGCGGCACGACACACACCACGATGCCCACACATTCAGGAGGACGACCTGCCCCAGCATCTCCTTGCTTCCGACTACGGCGGCGACGTCGTGGACCTGCGGCAGGGAAAACTCGGGCGCCGGCCTGTCAATCAATGGCGAGGGCACGACACGCGGATTGAGCGTCAATCCGGCTGCCAGCAAGGCGACCAGAGCGACAAAGAAGGCAAGTGGCAGTAAGCGATTACGCATGTCTTTGAGTTTACTGCCCGCCTATCGCACCCGGCAATCTTCCGGCGGCTGCCGCGGTTCGGCGCTGCATCAATCGATAGCGTCTGTCACCGGCTGCGAGGAAACCGCCGGCCGCGATCAGGAGTGCCCCAAGCCAGATCCAGCGAATGAAGGGCTTCACATAGATGCGCACGCTCCAGGCATTGCCATCCAGCCGTTCACCGAGAGAGACATATAAATCACGTGTGAAGTCGCCGTCGATTCCCGCTTCCGTCATTGGCATATTGCTCGCAGAGTAGATGCGTTTTTGCGGCCGCAGCACCCTCACGCCTGCTCCGCCATCGCGGACTTCGAAGATCGCTTCACTGGCGCTGTAATTGGGGCCGTCGACATTGAGCGATTCCCTGAAAACGAAGCTATAACCTGCGACTTCAACGCGGTCTCCCGGCTCCATGCGTCGATGCGCCTCGATGCTGTAGAGGCTCGAAAGTCCGATGCCCGCTACCGAGATAGCGAAACCGATGTGCGCGACAACCATGCCCCACTGGGCGGTGGGCAGATGCGCCAGCCGGCCGGGCAATGTCGAGACCGGGCCCAGCCGCACATTCATGGCGGCGATCGTGCTGGCGACAACCCATAACGCAAGCGCCAGTGCGAGGCTGGCGCGAATCCCCGTCCCGTCACGAGTAACGGCAATGACGCAAACAGCGACTACCGCCGCAAGAATTGCAGGTCCGCGCAAGCGGTCGCCGATTCGAGCGGCGGTGTCGTTGTGCCACCTGGAAACGACACCGGGACCGATGATCAGTCCCACCCCCACCATTAGCGGGATAAACACTGCATTGAAATAGGGGGGGCCGACGGAAAGCTTGCCGAAACCAAGGGCATCCACGGCGAGCGGGTAGAGCGTACCCAGCAATACCGTCGCCATCGCCACGAAGAACAGCACGTTGTTCGCGAGTACAAACGCCTCGCGCGAAACCGGTGAAAACGACGCCGAGCCCTTGCTGACAACGGAAGCTCTCCACGCGTAGAGAATCAGCGATCCTCCAATCACGGCAACCAGTAGCGCAAGTATGAAAACGCCTCGCGCCGGATCGGTCGCAAACGCGTGTACCGATGTGAGCACACCGGATCGAACAAGAAACGTACCCAGCAAACTCAAGGCAAACACGCAAATGGCGAGCAATACCGTCCAACCCTTCAGCACACCGCGCTTCTCGGTGACTGCGCTGGAGTGAATCAGGGCTGTCGCGGCGAGCCACGGCATGAACGACGCATTTTCCACTGGATCCCAGAACCACCAGCCGCCCCAGCCCAGCTCGTAGTAGGCCCAGTAGCTGCCGAGTGCGATACCGAGCGTCAGAAATGACCATGCCACCAATGTCCACGGCCGTGACCAACGCGCCCAGGCCGCATCCAGTCTGCCGCCGAGCAACGCCGCGATCGCGAACGCGAACGCGACCGCAAACCCGACATATCCCGCATAAAGGAGAGGCGGATGAAAAATCAGCCCCGGGTCCTGCAACAACGGATTGAGATCTCGGCCGTCGGCCATTGGCGGGAACGTGCGGTCGAACGGATTTGACGTTGCGAGTGTAAACGCGAGGAATCCGAAAGAAACCAGCCCCAATACACCAAGCACGCGTGCAACAAGCACCGTTGGCAGACTGCGGCAGAAAAACGTCACAGCGAGGGTCCACAAGGAAAGTATCCAGACCCACAACAACATGGAACCCTCGTGCGCACCCCAAATTGCCGAAATACGATATTGCGTCGGTAACGCGCTGTTCGAATTCTGCGCTACATAGGTAACAGAAAAATCATTGGCAATAAATGCGTATGCGAGTGCGACTATCGCAATGGAAAGAAACGCGGTCTGGCCCCTTGCGGCAGACCGGCCTACAGCCATCCATGCCGCGTTTCCCTTCGCGGCACCGAAAAGCGGGAATGCGCCCTGCGCTCCAGCAATGATCAGCGAGACGATGAGGGCAAAGTGCCCGATCTCCGGGATCATTCCGTCCCTGACTCGACTGAGTTAACGCTAGTGCATCCACCGCAGTGCGTGTCCCGCCGCGCCTCCCCGGGAACGACTCCGCCGCGCAACCGGACACAACTGCTCGAGCACACAGCAGTCAGCGCATAACAACCGGCTTGTCGCATATTCGCCCCTCCCTGGACGTTGCTTTATGGGTATGCTGAATCAACCGTCCGGGCAAGTCATGTGACTAAGTCACATAGCGCGGCGCGTTCTTCGTTTTATTTGAGCAAGGTCAATTGAAAAACCACGCGTAGCTAATGAAAATTGGGCATAAGTTGGTAAAGCATCCGGGGAATTGATGAGCATACAAGCGAGGCAGTCGGCAAGACGCGTCCGGAAGCGGGTAAAAACGGCCTGGCTCTGCGGCCTGATCTTGCTATCGCTATATGCATTGCAGGCACGGTCCGACAGTTCGCAGTCGCCGCAAGTAGGCCGCGGGAAACAGTTATACGAGTTCTATTGTTACCAGTGCCATGGTTACTCTGGAAACGCCAACACGGTCGCCGCGAGATTTCTCGACCCGAAACCACGCAACTTCAGCCGCTCGGACCCGCGAGTTTTGACTCGTGAGAGGATGCTCTCCGCGATACGCACAGGTCGGCCCGGTACAGCAATGACCTCGTTCTCGCGTGTCTTGACAGCCGAAGACATGGCTGCGGTCATAGACTACGTAACGACTGAACTCATGTCGAAAGAACGCCGGGATCTGCGCTATCACAGTGCCGAGAATGGCTGGAACAACCACCAGCGATATGAACCCGCTTTCGATTTTGTTCTGGGCAACGTACCTGTCAACACGCCGTGGAAGCAGCTCAGCCCGCGCCAGCGAATCGGCAAGAACCTTTTTCTCTCGGCATGTATTACCTGTCACGAGGCAAACGCCAGCCAACCAGGCCCACTGGAATGGTCGCCACGAGCCGTAAGCTATCCGAGGAGCACAGATACATGTCTGGATTGCCACGCCGCGCGGCCGCCGGAATTGCTGCCCCCCACCGGAGCGACACAGAACGCCCTGCGCCACACTGCAGAATCTCAAGTATCAGCCATTGATCTTGCCGTCTCACCGTATCTGGCGCATGCGCAGCCGCAACCGGATGCCGGGTTGTCAGAGGCGCAAACGCGCGGCAAAGCCTTGTTCCTGGCGAACTGTGCTTTCTGTCATGCAGCGGACGGGTCCGGCAGAAACTGGATCGGCAGCTTTCTAGAACCTCGTCCGCGCGACCTGCGGCGTAACTACTTCCCGGGAATAACATCAGGCTCGGATCTGATCGAGGTCATCCGCCATGGCATCCCCGGCACATCAATGCCCGCCTGGAAGAACGCGCTCACTGAAGAAGAAATCACGGATCTCGTCGACTTCCTTCAGATTGGCTCCAGTCAACCAGCAAAGTCCACCCAAAGCGCCGCGATTCCGTCGACGCAATACGATCACACGGTCCCGCGCTGGATCAGGCGTGCGGTCACTCATTAGGGAAATGGTGACCAGGCGGGAGCGCCCGAACACTTCGCGATTGATGACCTGAATTGATGTTCGCTTGTAGTGAGGCTGCAGCACGCACCGCGCTATCGTCGGCGCCAACCGATCCACTGGTTACGGTATTGCGCAAATGATTTGTTTTCGTTCTGGAAAGCGAAAGCACGTGTCCCGGACGCGGGGTTTCGCGGCTCCAGACGTAATAACGAGAACTACCTTTGATCCAGATCAAGGCACATAACACACTTGATGCCGATGCTGGAGTGTTAATAAGCGATGTACGAGATGTCCTGTCGAACCGGATTTTGCGGCAGCACCTTGCACAATGTCTCCGGTCGCTGATCTGTTGGTCTTGCGTGCGACTGGCGAAGAAAAGACTTCACGGCATGGGAATGTTGGAAGGCAAGAAGATTCTGGTGACGGGCTTGTTGAGCAATCGCTCGATAGCCTACGGCGTCGCCAAAGCCATGCATCGTGAAGGAGCGGAACTCGCCTTCACGTACCAAAGTGAGAACATCCGCGAGCGCGTGGAAAATCTTACACCGGAATTTGATTCAACCCTGGTCTTTCCATGCGACGTCACAAACGACGAAGAGATCGCCGCCCTGTTTGATCAACTTGGCGAGGCATGGGGCAACCTTGACGGCATTGTCCACGCCATTGCCTATGCGCCGCGCGAAGCACTCGCCGGGGATTTCCACGACGTGGTGACGCGCGAGAATTTCAGTATTACCCATGACATCAGCTCGTACAGTCTGGCCGCGCTGGTCAAAGGCGGACTACCGATGATGCGGGAACGCAAGGCGGCGGTGGTCGCGATGACGTTCCTCGGAGCAGTACGGGCAGTGCCCAATTACAACGTGATGGGGCTCGCCAAGGCCAGTCTGGAAGCGTGCGTGCGCTATCTTGCATTCAGTCTTGGGCCGATCGGCATCCGCATTAACGGCATTTCTGCCGGACCGATCAAGACACTGGCCGCTTCCGGTGTCGGCAGTTTCAAGAAATTGCTCGATCATGTCGAAACCAACTCACCGCTCAGGCGAAACGTTACCGCCGAAGAAGTCGGCAATACGGCGGCGTTCCTTTGCAGTGATCTCGCCAGCGGAATCAACGGGGAAATCACCTACGTGGACGGTGGTTTCGGGATCTCCGGCCTGGCCAACAATTAACAGGAACTGACCATGCTGCAATCTGAATCGGCACGCAGTCCGGTACTGCACATCAAAGGAAAGGCTCTGCTGCCGATCGTACAAGGTGGCATGGGCGTGGGGATATCCGCGCACCGGCTCGCGGGACATGTTGCCCGCACCGGCGCAGTCGGCACATTGTCTTCGGTTGATCTACGGCGCCACCATCCCGACTTGATGGCACAAACGGCGAAGAGCCGGGACAAGAAACTTATCAATGCGGTTAACCTCCTCGCTCTCGACCGGGAGATACGGGCAGCGTTGAAGATCGCGAACGGAAATGGCCTGGTCGCCGTAAATGTGATGCGGGCGATCTCGGAGTACGCAGCCAATGTCCGGCAAGCCTGCCAGTCAGGGGCGCAAGCGATAGTCGTCGGTGCGGGCCTGCCGGTCGACTTGCCGGAACTGACGGCGGATTACCCTGATGTCGCACTGATACCGATTCTTTCGGACTCGCGCGGAATCGCCATTGTGCTCAAAAAGTGGCTGCGCAAGTCACAGCTTCCCGATGCTATTGTGATTGAACATCCGCGTTATGCGGGTGGTCACCTCGGTGCCGCCAAATTGGACGAAGTGGCCGATGCACGTTTTGATTTCCCGCGCGTTCTGGAAGAAACATTCGAGATTTTCAAGAACCTTGGAATAGAGCGCGAGCGGGTGCCCCTCATTCCGGCCGGTGGTATCGCCTCCCCCGCTCAAGTGCAAGAACTGTTCGCACTTGGCGCAAGCGCAGTGCAAGTGGGCACGCCATTCGCGGTCACCGAGGAATGCGATGCGCATCCCAATTTCAAGCGCGTCCTTGCCGAGGCCAAGCCTGAAGATATCATTACCTTCACGAGCGTCGCCGGATTGCCGGCACGCGCGGTCAGGACACCTTGGCTGGAGAAATATCTCGCCAAGCTGCCGGTACTGAAACGCCGCGCCAAACCACGCACTGTATGCACCCTCGCGTTCGACTGCCTGGAGCACTGCGGCCTGCGTGACGGCATCGATCGCTTTGGGCAGTTCTGCATCGACCATCATCTCTCTGCTGCACTTTCCGGTGATGTCGAACGCGGTTTGTTTTTTCGAGGGGCAGGCCCGCTTCCCTTCGGCCAACAGATTCGCCCTGCCCGAGACCTGATTGAGTATCTTCTCAACGTTTCTGCGACCACGGACCCTGCGTGGGTCAGTTAATCCATGAAACGGCTGATGCTTGCTCTATTCGCTGACCAAGTTCGACAGGCCACATCTGAGCGCACTCATAACCACTATTACAAATGTCGTGCGTTACAATGCTGAGGAATTAAACTCACCTTAGGGCCCCCGGGAAACGGATACCGGATTCGCGCCGGCGTCCCTCGCCAGTCACAAGTTCACACTGTCGAGTCTCGGCAATCACAAGACATGACCATCGCTCGTTCCAGCGTCACAACAATTGGTAAATGGGCTTGCGAAAGTTTTCACGTGCTGCGGCCAACTCTCACCCTGATGATATTGTGCGCATTCGCGTTTGGATGCGCCACACACCCCACGCAAACAGAGTCCCTGGATTACCGGGCCCGTGCACAGTCGCAGACCCAAGGCGGCGTGCGCGTGAGCGCAGTGGTATTAAGTCCGCAGGAGACCCTGGAGACTTTTGAGTTCCCGCTTGCGCAAAGAAAGATTCAACCGGTCTGGATCGAAATCGAGAATCATGAGGATGAAGAGTTCGCGCTCATGTTGCTTAGCATTGATCCGGACTACTTCGCACCGTCGGAGGTCGCCTGGCTGTTCCGCGGCGATGGCAAACCCGGTTTTGACAAGCGCCTCGATCTGTTTCTGGAACGACACATCCCCCCGGTCATCCCGCCGCACAGCACCGTGTCCGGTTTTGTTTATACGAATCTCGATCCGGGCGCAAAGGTGTTTGCGGTCGAACTCCTCGGCGAGCGGACCCTGCGATCGCTCGATTTCGCTCAACTCATTCCGGGATTCGAGGCAGACTTCGCGCGCGTCGATTTCGAGCGACTCTACGAAGAAACGGAAGTGCAGGACCTCGATCTCGAAGGCCTGCGCCATTATCTGGAATCGCTACCCTGTTGCGTGCTCGGCGGCGACCAGGAGACCTCCGGCGACCCGCTCAACTTCGTGATTGTCGGCGACGGGCGGCACATGCTGGCAACCCTGGTGCGAAGAGGATGGGATTTGACGGAAACGACGCGCCGTGCAACGGCATGGCGAACAGTCGCCTCATCGTTGTTCGGGTGGAAATACCGCACATCACCCGTGTCACCGCTTTACATGTTCGACCGGCCGCAGGACATTGCCCTGCAGAAGGCGCGCCACTCCGTTGACGAGCGCAATCATCTGCGACTTTGGCTGGCGCCAGTCACAATGGATGGAAAAAACGTGTGGGTCGGGCAGATCAGCCGCGATATCGGAGTCAAGTTCAGCAGCAAGACCTTCGTTACCCACAAGATCGACCCCGTCGTCGACGAAGCGCGGCTGTATATTTCACTGGATCTGGCTGCCTCACAAAGTCTGCGCGCCGTGGGCTATGTGAAAGGTGTCGGATACTCCGACCGGGACGCCCCTCGATACAACTATACGAAAGATCCTTTTTACACCGATGGCCTTCGCGTCGTGCTTATTCTCGGCGAAATCCGGCAGCCTCTCGACAGCATTGAGTTTCTCGACTGGTCGTGGCCGCCACAGATGCAACGAACCGACTCGCCACCTCGCGAATCGCGACAGTAAACGTGCTGTCGGGGAAGAACAGAGTCACATAACTAATGCGTCAACTGCACAAATCACCGTCGCTTGGCCGTAACCTGCCTGTCGTGGTGTTGAGCCTCGTTCTTGTCGGGTGCGCCGCCAACACCGTCGACCCCTATGACCGCCCGGCACCCGAATACGCCATGTCAGCCGCACCGGAAGGCGTGTTTGCTGAAATCGAAAACACGATTCATTCCGAACATGGACCCGACGTATCGGGATTCGAACTGCTGGACAGCAACGTCGATGGTCTGCTGTGGCGTCTCGCGCTGATAGATTCAGCCAGCCAGTCCATCGACATCCAGTACTACCTCTGGTACGGGGACACCGCTGGCCGGCTCATGGTAAAACGGCTGCTCGATGCCGCCGACCGCGGCGTGAAAGTGCGTATTCTCGTCGACGACCTGAACACCCTGATCAGGGATGCGAGCACCGTTGCACTGGGCGACAAGGTCGCGGCATTGATTGAAGAACATCCCGACATCGAAATTCGACTGTTCAATCCGTGGACAAGCAGGGACCTCGGCGGACGGCTCGGGGAGTCGGTCTCCCAATTCGAGCGGGTCAACCAGCGAATGCATAACAAGTCGATGATCGTCGATAACCGGGCGGCCATCATCGGCGGGCGCAACATCGGCGACGAATACATGGGCCTGCATGCCGAGTTCAACTTTCACGATCTGGACGTTCTGGGCTTCGGGCCGGTGGCACGGCAGGCCTCAGAGGTATTTGACCAATACTGGAACAGTGAATGGGTAATGCCGGTTTCGGCCCTCAAGCTAGCCGTTACCGACGCGGAACAGGATGCCGCCTACGCGCAACTGTTGCATCATCTCGGCGAGGCCGAATCGCTTGCCAATTTCGCCCTGGAACCACAGTCTTGGTCTGGGGAATTCGCCGACCTGCAGAAGCGGCTTCACGCCGGCACCAGCGAGGTCGATTCGGATTATCCTGCAGGCAATATCATCGAGCATGTCATGCTGCAACGTCAGCACGAACTGATATTGTCGGCGCAAGATGAGTTGCTGATCGTCAACGCCTACATCATTCCTGCTGAACGCGGCATTTCTTTACTGAGCGAGCTGGACGGCCGCGGCGTTGAAATGAGCATCCTCACCAATTCTCTCGCCTCCCACGACGTTCCGGCCGTGAACAGCCACTACAAGAAGTGGCGCAAACCGATTCTAGAAACCGGCGCAAGATTGTACGAGATGCGGCACGACGCCGCGATCCAGCCACTGGTATCTGATACGCCGCCAACCCAGGCAGCATTCATGGGTCTGCACTCGAAGGGCGTGGTGGTGGATCGTGAGCACGTGTATATCGGATCGATGAACTACGATCCGCGGTCGGCACTGCTCAATACGGAGATGGGGGTATTCATAAAGAGCCGAGGTCTGGGTGAAGCGCTGGCCGAACTCATCGAACGCGACATGCGTCCGGCAAACAGCTGGCAGGTCAAGCTCGAGGGCGACGGAAGCTTACGCTGGGTCCACGACCAGAAAACGGTAACGAGACAGCCCGCGCGCAGTTGGTGGCAACGCGTGCAGGATGTCCTGTTCATGGCGTTTCCGAAGGAATATTACTGAGCAGCCATGGTTACGCAAAAACCTTGTTATCGACCGGTTCATTCCCCGACGAGATGAACGTCCTTCAGGAAAAACTCCGGAACTGAGGATGGTTTCGGCGAGGCCTCGATATATTTCACGTTCGCCATGGGAATGATCATCGCGCTGTCTTCGGTTTCGAGACAGAGATAGGGGCGATCCAGAACAAGCTGCATCTTTCGAATCGCGTCCCAGTCGTCCTTCGCCTGCTTCGGTCCGGTAAAGCGCATCTTGCTGCCATCCATGAAGTGGACCGTCAGGCCACGCGTGTCGATTTTCGCCACTGTTCATCTCCCGTCGTTTGGTCGGTACGGATTGTACTATTCCGAAAATGCCTCAGAAACGGAAGCCGTACGCAAAAGGCAAAGGCCGCGACTCCTCGCGGCACAAGCCCTGTCTGTTGTCATTCCCGTTCTGAAAGCATCAGGCCTCAGGAACCCGGTGTATACCAGATCGGCGAGGTATAGGCACGTTCCTGACCGATGGTCTGCGCACCTTTCGGAATCTCCACGCCATAACGGAACGCGTCGTAGACTATCCAGCGCGGCGTCGGAATTTCGAGCACACGCGCGTAGTAGAACGCTCGCTCGTTCGGATTGAAATTCGGGTCGGTCCACACAACGCCAAGTTCCGATGCGCCGATGGTGTTGGTCCAGTTGGCGTTCTTTACGTCGACGGTATTTCCGACCGGCGGCAATTTGCCGTCGCTGCCCATCTTGCGATTGTCGGACCACGCGACGTCGAACACCTTTTCGTGCGTCTTGCCGCTCGAATCGAGCCAGCCCTTGACGATCTGGATGCGATCGAGATTGGCTCCGATCGGATCACGCAACGCATAGACCATGAAGGTTGGTGCAGCCTTGCCCTTGCGTTTGGCCAGATCGCCCCCCATCGGAACACCCTTCTTGTATCCGAGAAAAGCGGGTTGCCGGCTGTTGAGATCGTTCGCGGCGAAATCCCAGCCGCCGAAGAACCGCACCCCGATGCGTGTGCCGGTCGTCGCATAGACCTCCCTGCGCGCCATCGCGTCGAAAATCGCCTCACGCGTATTGTCGATCGCCCACACCGCCGCGAGTCCCGATGCGACTGTCTGCCAGCCCTTGTATTCACCATTTTTTGTCTTGGTGAAAGGATGTTTCATGCGGTCCGGCGACGGTTCCGTGCCCGCGTGCTTGCCAAAGAAGTTGTCCTCTTCCGAAGTGGAGAGCGCGGTATGGCTGTCCGTCGAACCGACGAGGCCGAACTTGTACGGGTTGGTGCCCAGGCGTGCCTCGAGCATCAAGCCGTTCTTGAGCGCCTCGCGGGCGTACTCGTGCTGCAGCATCTCCGGCTTCTTCGCCTCACTCAGGTCGAGATTGCCGACGTCCCAGGTTTCGTAGTCGGCAAACTCGTCATTCGGTGAGAGGAAGGGATGCGCTTCGCCGTCGCCCTTGATTTGCGTGGCTTCGTACATCGGTTCCCACTTCGCGCGCTGCTCAACGTAATTCCTGTCGATCTTGCGACCGGTGTATTGCGCATCGACCGGGAACATCAACCCGTTCGAAAGGTTGCCGTTGTGCGCGAGCGCCAGCACCGATCCGCCGGTCTTCGCTTCGAAGTTCTCCATCCACTTGTAGAGATCCAGCGGATCGGTACTGCCAATCGGTTCCTGCGTGGTGTAGGGCACGGTCTGACCGGCTTTATCGGCACCGTCGCGGAAGATGACGTTGCGATGCAGGTTGTTGCCCTTGACCAGCGAGGTCCATTCAAACCCGATCAGCGCAGTGAAGCGACCCGGTTGGTTGTAGGCTTCCGCCGCGTGAACGACTTTTTCCCACACCGAGGCGTAAACCTTGGATCCCGGCGAATACATGCCGAGCAGTTCGGGATTCACCTTGCCCTGCGAGAACGTGGTAATCAGATCGAGCGCGGTGTCGACGGCGGCCTGACCGCCTTTGCGCAGGCCGTCAGACCAGCGCGCGCCTTGTTCGAACCGGGTAATCTCGGGCTTAGCCGCCGCGAGATCGATGACCATACCCATGCCGTCAGAATGATCGGCAATCACCAGCCAGTCGAGCGGTCTGGCAAGTTTCACAGGCTGACCGGTTGACGACACCACCTGCTCTCCACGCGCGAAGCGATACGCCTCTTCGAGACCCAGCCGCGCACCGAACAGCCCCGCATCGACCGACAAACCGGTGTGCAGGTGCGTGTCACCCCACAACGGCCGGCTCGGGAAACTCCGCTCCGCGTAAGGCGAATACGCCTCACCCGGATACAAATTGGAGAGTGATTCCTTTGACGGTGTAATCTGCGCCACAGCTTGACCGGCGAACGTAACGGCGGCTGCAATCGTTGCAATGGAAATCAGGCTTCTCATACGTAAAATCTCCTCGCTTGAACCTGCTTCGAATCGGTCACTACGCCATGCTGTCATCACGCTGCGCAGTGCCTTCGCGTCCTTCGGACGCAACTACCAGTAACCACTGACCCGCTCGACGACCCAGAACGCCGACATGCCGCCGATCCCGTAAGCAGCGGCCGGCACACCCCACGGAACGGGGGCTTTTACAAGGCGCTTGAGCAGCGCAAGAAAACCTATCACGCCCCCTATGAAAATAATTTGACCTGCCTCAACGCCCAGATTGAATGCAAGCAATGCAAGCGGAATCTCCTGCTGCGGCAGCCCCACTTCGGTCAGCGCCCCGGCGAATCCAAATCCGTGCAGCAAACCGAACGTAAATGCGACCAACCACGGCCAGCGCATGGTAATCCCCGGCCTGCCACGGCGTGCGTGCAGAATCTCTCCGGCAACAAACAGAATACTCAGCGCGATGACCGCCTCGACCGGTTGCTGCGGTACATGAACCCAGCCCAGCGTCGCCGCCGCCAGCGTCAGACTGTGCGCAACGGTAAATGCGGTGATCGTCGCGATCAGCCTGCGCGTCCCGCTGACGATAAGCAACAGGGCCAGCACGAACAACAGATGGTCGATCCCGCCGAGAATATGCTCGACACCGAGGCGGAAATAATCGGCGCTCACTTTCCATTTGGAAAGCGCGCCTTCCAGAGTGAAGGCGACGTTGTTCGGCCGAAGAATCTGGGTGTGCGTGATGCCGTCGGCCAGCGTCACGCGTACCAGGACATCGGTCAGCGTTGTCTGCAGTCCTTCGATGCGGATCGGATAACCGACCAGTCCCTGTTCACCGCAATCGACGCTCCAGCGCTCCACCATCGCACCCGCTTGCAGATAGCGAGCGCGCATGTCCTGTTGCACGCAATGTTCCGGAAATACCGGCTGCATCGACAGAACCATGTCACCGCGTGCGGGCCGGCGCCACAGCACATCGAACGCAGAAGGGCGCGATTCGTCCAGTTCGAGGTAAGCCGGACGCGATTCATGCGCGTGACTGCTTGTCGCAAAGGATATTGCGAGCAACAAATGCAATGTTACAAACAGACGCGTCAGGAACATCCGCCTAAGGCGTTCCGGACTGTTGCCCGGCCACGCTGACTTCGTATCGCGAACGCAGGCGCTGATAGATGCGCTCGTCGGCGATGCGCTGTTGCTCGACCAGCCAGTCGTTGGCGACACGCGAGCGAACCTGCTCGAGCGGTGGCAGGCTCGCTTCTTCACGCGATCCGACATAGACGAGATGCAGCCCGAAAGCCGACGCGATGGGGCCGTGCCACTGCTTTGTTTCCAGCCCGGCTATTTCGTCGGAAAATGCGCGCCCGAAGTCGCGCCCGATCTCGTCCGTTCGCTTGTCCACATAAACAGGGGGAAGCATGAAGGGGTCACCCTCGTCCGGCGCCTGCGTTACGCGCGGGCTGACTGCGCGAAGACGCGCGAGTAATGCTGCAGCGTCCTTCCCGGCCTGCTCGCCGCGCCGGTCGGTGCTGAAGTAGACGTGGGAAAAACTCAGGCGCGGCGGCTCGCGATACTTTTCAGCATTCGCTTCGTAATAGGCCTGCAACGTCGCGTCATCCGGCTCGGCTACGCCACTCGCATCACCCATCAGGAACTCAAGCTTCTGTGCCAGCCGGCGCCGGACAATGGTGTCGTCCTTGTCCAGTCCCATCGCCAGCGCTTCGCGATACAAGACTTCTTCACGAACGCGCCCATCGATGAGCCCCTGCAGTTCCTGGGCGTTCGGCTGACGTTGCCACTGCTTTGAAAAAATCGCGACAAGCTGATCGATATCGGCGCTGGTGATTTCGATACGATCGCCACGACCGGACTGATCGTCGTTGACCAGTCCGAACACCGCGAACAGCAGGACGCCGATGGCAAGAAAATGCACCAGCGGCTCCCGCAAAGCACGTCTGACACGGATAAACACTGTAATCTGGCGCTCGCGTCAACTACACACACGAGCGATCATGCACTATTGCTTGATCATTTCCATGGCAAGCGCTTCGGTGACCTGCAAGCCGACCACGTCGCCCACCCTCAGTTCGTCGAAACGCTGGACCATGTCGCTGACAACAAATTCACGCAAATTGCCTTGCGGCCCACGCACGATGATGGTTCGTGCAGCGTAGTCGATCGCCTCGATTTTTCCCGAGACCTGAACGACGCTGACCATCACCCCGCCCGGCGTTGCACCCTTTGGCGCGAGTTTCATGGCTTCGCCGACACCCATGCTCGGCTCTTCACCCGGCGCCATCAGACCGACGGCGACTGCCTGGGCAAAGCGAACCCTGAACTTGTCACCGGGCTGGATCTGGTACAGGTTCTGCGACTCGTCCGGCACCTTGATGGTGACGCGCTCGCCATCCGGGTCTTCGACAGTCACCGTGCGATTGACGTGATGCACGCCACGAACCGTGACGACGGTTTCGACTTCTTCGGTAAATACAACGCCCGGCTGATCCTGCGCAACCGCCAGCGACGCCGTAAAAAGCGCCGCAGCGGCGCAAAGCGAGGTAAACAGGTGTTTCATTTAACTTGTCTCCTGGAATATTCGACTGAAAAACGGACTCCGGCATTCGGTGCACGACAGACACCGATCGGGGCGCGAAGATAACACAAGATAGTGCAGATTAATGCATTGCAGCAAACCTACCTGATTTCAGCAGGTGCCTGGGCGCCTTTCGGTGTCGAGCGGGACCGCCAGCTCAGCACTTCGACCAGCACGGAGGGCAGGAACACCAGTGTCACCAGTGTTGCAAAAAACAAACCGAACAGCACGATCGCTCCGACACCCCGGTACAGCTCGGTGCCGGCACCGGGAATGAACACCAGTGGCGCCAGGCCAAATATGGTTGTGATGCTCGACATCAGTATCGGCCGCAACCGCGTTTGTACCGCCTCGCGCACCGCCTCCACTGCATCGAGGCCCGTATGGCGAACGTTGTGCAGCGCCCGGTCGACCAACAGGATGGGATTGTTGACGACCGTGCCAACGAGGATGAGGAAACCGAGCATGGTGATCATGTCGAACGATTGGCTGATGGCGGTCAAGCCGATTGCCGGGAGCCAGCCGCCTACTGCATTGAGCAGCCACAAGCCGACGATCCCGCCGGCGATACCTAGGGGGACCGTCGTCATGATGATCAGCGGATAACCCCAGTGCGTGAAAACCGCGACCAGCAGCAGATAACACAGAAGGATCGCAATGGCGTAGTTGCCGGACAACGCATCCTGTGTCGCGCTCAGCCGGTCGCTCGCACCGGAAATGTCGAGACTGACACCATCAGGCACCACACCTTGCGAATTCAAATGATCGATCAACTCCGTCTGAACGATCTTCACGCCGCTCTCGAGCGGCACGGAACGCGGCGGAATCACGTTAAGGGTTACGGTGCGGCGACCGTCAACGCGTCGCAGCGTGTTGGTATCGACGGTCTCCTTCAGATCGACGATCGCGCCAACCGGCAACACGGTGCCCTGCGGTGTGTAGACGGGTAACGCCGCGATATCGGCAAGTTCCTCGGCCGGTTGCGTCGTCGTGTAGAGGAACATGTCAATCTTGTCGTCCGCCAGGAAGAACTCATCGATATAGGCGCCGTCGGTGAGGCCAGCAACGGCCAACCCTATCTCGCGCGCGCTCAAACCCAGCTCCGCCGCGCGCTCCCAACGCGGTTGCAGTTCGAGCATCGGCTGACCAAGTGTCAGAATAGGTGGATCGGGCCGAACCTGGGGATTGTCGAAAATTTCCTGGGCGCGCCGATAGGCGAGCAGCACCACGTCGTATAGCTTTTCAAGATCGGTCCCGGTGATGTCGACGTTGACGCTGCGGGTGCCGCCATCATTACTGGAAATGATGGACCCGCGCGATGAAAAAGAGCGCATGCCCGGGTATTCGGCGAAACGCTGATCGATCGCGCGCATCAGCGCATCGATGTGCTTGGGGTCCTTCGTTTCCGCAATCACCCGCAAGTACTGCGGCCGTATCGTCAGGACAAAGTACTCGAGTGCGGGAATGGCGCCGTCGGTGTCGTCGAACTCGGCCGATTTCTTTTCCAGGTAGGGAATGAATTCTTCCTCTATTTCTTCCCCGATGCGGCGCATTTCCTCGAGGTTGTAGCCGGTGGGCGCGATCATCAACGAGAACGTCTTCGCTTCTTCCCCTTCCGGCAGGTACTCTGCCGGGGGCGTGAGCAGCATGATGACTGCCGCTGTCGCGGTGATGACGCCGCCAACACAGATCAGCCGGCGTACTCGCGAGCCGGCCAGCCATGCAATGCCGTCTATCATCCGGGACCGGCTGAGGTCGCGCGAACGCGCGCTACCGTTACCGAACGACAGTCGCGCGCTCATTGCCGGCACCACGGTCACCGCGACAAACATCGATACCAGAATCGATGCGGCGATGGCGACCGCCACATCGGAGTAAAGCTGCCCGGCTTCCAGATTGAGAAACCACACCGGCGTGAATACGAGGATGGTCGTCAACGTCGATGCAAACACCGCCGGCCATACGCGGCGCACACCGGCCAGCGCGGCGGCCATACGGTCCAGGCCCTTGCTTCGCTCGCGCACGATGCTCTCGAGCACGACAATGCTGTTGTCCAGTGTCATGCCGATGGCAAAGGCAACGCCGGCGAGCGAAATGACGTTGATGGTTCGCCCGGCGAGCAACAGCCCCAGAAATGCGGCGATGGTGCAGATCGGAATTCCGACAACGCCGACCAGCGTTGCCCGGAACGAACGCAGGAACAGAAACATCACACCGGTAGCGAGCAAGGCGCCTATCGACAGATTGGTCCACACGTTTGCAATCGATGCCTGCACATAGCGCACATCGTCGGTGGTCAAGTCCATCTGCATGCCAATCGGTTCGAGCACATTGCGACTGAGATCCGCCACCACCGGCATGATTGCATTCTTGATCGCAATGACATTGGAACCGGTTTCCCGCTGGATCGAAACAAAGATGACGGGCTGACCGTTCACGGACGCGTGAGAACGAATCTCGTAATGATGCAGTCTGACCTGTGCGACATCTTTCAGGCGAATGATGGCGTCGTCGCGCGAAGCGATCACCATGTCTTCCATTTCCTGGATGCTGCGGAAGCGCCCAACCGTACGCAGCAGGTAACGGCGCTTGCCGCTGTTGAGGTCGCCTCCCGACACGTCGGCATTGCGCTCGCGAATCGCGGCACGAAGCTGGGTCAGGGTGATGCCGCGCTCGGCAAGACGGCCGGGATCGACGAAGATCTGCACTTGCCGCGGCGCGCCCCCGAATATCCCGACGTCGGACACGCCCGGCACACGTTCGAGCCTGGTACGCACGTTGTCGTCGACAAAATCGAGCATCATGTTCATGTCGACGCCTTGCGGGTTGCCCGGCAGCGGCGAGATTCGGAAATAGATGAACGAATTGCTCGAGAAGGAACTGGTATACAGGCGCGGCTCGTCGACGTTTTCCGGGTAGACCGGGACACGGGTGAGCGCATTGTTCACGCGTATCAGGGCGTCGTTCAGATCGATGCCGAACGGGAACTCCAGTGCGACGATGGCTTCGCCCATCGTCGCGGTCGAGACCATGCGCTCCAGGCCGGGAACACTGCGCAGGTATTCCTCCTGCTCGATCAGTATTTCCTTCTCTATGTCCTGCGGCGTCGCGCCCGACCATGAAGTGCGCACGCTGATGGTGCGCACCTCGAGGTCGGGAATCATCTGTATCGGCACCCGCAGTACCGCGAGGATGCCGAACACGCAAACGATCAGGACACCAATGGCCAGCAAGGTGCCATGTTTGATCGCGCCTTCAATCATCTTCAGCGCGTGCCGGTCGTGGACGGCACGGTCGAGAGGATGCGCACCTGCTGACCTTCCCGCAGCGTCTCATTGCCGCGCACGACAACGCGCACGCCAGGCTCCAGCCCGCTGCGCACGTCGACCCAGTCGCGCAGCGAGCGGCCAAGATCGACTTGCCGCTCCGACACCGTCGTCACATCGCCGTCGTTGACAATCCACACGCTCGCGCTGCCGTTCGGCTTTCTGACCACCGCATCGCGCGGCACCTTGACCACAGTTGCGCGACCGCCAAGGGGAAATACAACCTGCGCTGACATGCCCGGCGTCATGAGTTTCGAATCGCCCGTGAGGCTCACACGCACCAGAAACGTGCGCGCGTCCGGATCATTGACCGGCACCCGGGCAACGACCTTGCCGTCGAGCGCCTCCCCCACAAGCGCATCGAGCGCCACCTTGACCGGAGTCCCGACGGATATCTGCTCATAACGCTCCTGCGGTGCCTGCACGTCGATCCGCAGGCGGCGCATGTCGACCAGATCCAGAACAGGCGAGCCGGTTTCCACCCATTCGCCCGGATCGGTATACCGGCTGCTCACCACCCCGGTAAACGGCGCCACCAGCGTGTGGCGGCGCACGAGTTCGCGCTGTTCCTTCTGCTCGGCCGCCAGACGGTTCACGCGTGCGGCTGCGACGCGGCGCTCCGCTGCGGCCGCGTGCATGAAAGTTTCAGGAACCAGTCCGCGCGCGAACATCTCACGCGCCTCTTCGTAAAGACGATCCTGTTCGGACAACTGCGCCTGCGCTTCCTCGACCGCGGCAGCGGTGCGCTCCAGCGCCAGCTTTGCCAGGGTTGCATCAAGGTCGACCAGCGCCTTGCCCTTGCTAACGCGGTCACCCGCATCGACGCGCACACGCGACACCAGGCCGCTTACCCGCGGCGACAGGGAAGCAGTCCGCTCCGAAGTAACCGTGCCCGTCAGGCGCATCTCTTCGTCCGACCGGGCTTGTTCAACGACAGCGACCGTCACCGGTGACGCATTCTGCGCATTTGCACCCGGCATGCAGAGCACGGCGAGCACCAGGGCAATGACTATTGACAAGCTTGTAGGCACGTTCCGCTTTCCGTGAGTATCAGCAGACTGACTCCCGATCTGCCGGTTCGTTCCCCCCGATGGCACCGCCGTGATGAAAACGCCGCGAAACAAGGGGCCCGGATCATGCATCACTCGCCGTCACTTTCTCCAGCTTCAGCAATTTTTGCGTCGACGCATTTCTGCACCTTGGCATACCCGTAGCGCCCCTCGCTGGCAAGGCACGCCTCGATGGTCTCCGCATGCTGTTCAGGATAGCCTTGCAGCGCGTCGCGTGCGGCGATATCCCTGTCGGAACAGGTTTTGATCATGCTCCATCCGGCCTTGTACATCACCCGGTTACAGCGCCTGACAATGCTCGCGACTTCGTCGGGGTATTCGGCGAGCTGGATAAAAGCCTCGCGGTCGGCTTCAACACAGATGTTGATGGCGGCGCTTCCAAATTCGCCCATCTGCTCCTGGCAACGCATGACTGTTTCGGCATTGAGCTCGGCCTGCGTCTTGCCGCCGGTATCCAGTTCCAGCGCCGTGCTCTCTGCGAATGACAGCATCGCACCGATTGCGAGAGCGGCCATGATATGAATACTCTTCATTTGCTTCTGATCTCCAGACAGGAACAGGAAACGATTTCAGTGCCTGCAACAACGACTTTGCGAGCCGCCCCGGCTCGCATCCAGGCACACAGGTCGGCGAACCCGCATCAACGTCAAGACGAGTTCGGGCACTGAAGCGCTAGGTAAGGACCACGCCGTGACGCAACTGGCGCTACCACAGCAAATCATACGCAATCGCCGGATCGAGGTCCAAGACCACAAGCACGCGCAGTCATATCACCCGGCGGGCAGGGTCTTCACGCCGTCTGGCGTTTGTACGGTCGCTACGAGACGCGCCGCCGCGCACTCACCCGATGGCTGCCAGCGCAGCTTGTGACCGTCCAGGCCTATCGCTTGCAGCATCCGCTCTACGCGCGCCGGCTCCGGATGGTACAAATCGAGTTGCAACAGCCTGCACCCTGAATCGCGCAATCCTGTGGCCGGGTGAATGGGCGTGCGCCATTCGATCAGCACGGGCGCAATGCCGCCAAGGGGCAACAATCCGCTATCCGCCACTGTAATCAACCAGCTCAGGTCGCCACGCTCCATTGGTTCGACCGTACCGAGAGCTTCGCCTGCCACCGACACCGCTTGTTCGATATTACCGGTTCGCACAACCCAGGCAGCCAGCTGCGCAGAAGCGTCCGGCTTCATCCGATCGAGGGCAAACCAGCGGGGCCGCCCCGGGTCCGGTGCGTTGGGATCCGGACTGATGACTTCCAGATAAGTCTGCTCACCCAGTCGCAACAGGCAGTTGTGCGTCCCCATGCGGGGATGCTTGCCGCCCAGCTCCGGCGTCACGCCAAGCGCATCACGCACCCATTGCACCCCCGATTTCAGGTTCGGTGCCGTCACAACGAGATGATCAAGCGTCGCAACCGTGTTCATTCAGTCTCCCTTGCTGGCGCCAGCGTTACCGGGCCCGCCTTCGCGTTTCAGCCGACCCGAACGCCTGGAACCATCCATTTTCCCGCGCCCTGGCCAGACGCGACTTGAGTTGCGAGCGTACCTTGATGCGGCGCCCCTCCTCGTCAATCACCGTGTCGTCGTCGCTGGCAAGTACGCTCTCAACTGCAACCCATGCAAAATCGGCAATTTCGCGAAACGCGGCGGCTTCGGGCGCCGGCGCTTGCCTCAGGCTGTCGAGGCCAATCGGATCGATTCTGCCGGTGAAGAATACGAAACCGCCATCGCGCAGCTTGCGCGCCGGATCGACCGCCTTGCGCAACATTTCCCTGGACAGCACACCTCTGCTTTCCTCATGGCATTCGCGAATCGCCGTCTCGTACGCGCTATCGGGCCCGCGCTCGCCGGCAGACTGCGACTGACGGCGGCCGCCCGGCATTTCGTACCAGCTACGGCTGCGGTGTTTCACCAGCAGCACCAGCGACGACTGACCTTCCCCGGTAACGAGCAGGGCACCCGCGGCCCTGAAGTCCGCAGTTGCCGCGGCGGGCGAAACAGCCAGGCACAACGCCGCAAACGCCAGAATGAAGTCAACACTTTTGCGCTTCACAACGAATACTCCCGGTTCGCGACAAATGCGAGTTGTTTACATGTTACAAGACCCTGATTCACGAGTGCCGACGCTGTCCGTCCACGACAAGCGTTCTGATGGCCAGCGATCGTGCAGCGCTTCGGTTGGAACGCGCCACGAGCGGACCTTGCTCTGGTTGCACAAGCGGTGTGAACGCCTGAAAATGCCGGATGAAACCGGGAATGGTCAAATCTTGATCTGCAATCCTCGCCTTGCATTCGGCAGCGCCGGGTGTCGGAACGGGAATCCCCGCAAGAGGATACAGTCGACTACCGGCCGTTTCGGTCTTCTCCCGGTCACGGCTTCAAACGAGCGGGCAAACATCTGAATCGGCACCGTCGAAAAATAACAGGAGAGTCAAAGTGGAAATTTCCCCGGAAACGATAGATTTCTTGATCCAAATGGGAATGCAGGCGCTTGCTGCAATCGCCATTCTCGTCGTCGGCTGGATCATCGCCGGCATCGCCGAACGCGCCGTACGCAAGCGGACGGAGCGTTCGCGCGTTCTGGACGCGACCCTGGCGATTGTGCTTGGCAAAGTGACGCGCGTTCTGGTGCTCGCCGTCACGCTCATCGCCGTTTTGAATCAGTTCGGCGTGCAGACCACCAGCCTGATCGCCTTGCTGGGCGCTGCGGGCATTGCGGTGGGTCTGGCCCTGCAGGGCACATTGAGCAATGTCGCGGCGGGCATCATGCTGCTGGTGCTTCGCCCTTTTCGTGTCGGTGATGTCATCGAATTCGGTTCGACGCTGGGGGTCGTCGACGAAATCGGTTTGTTCGTCACCAGCATGCACAGGCCCGACAACATCGCCATGATCGTGCCCAACTCCCAGATCTGGGGAAGCACGATCATGAATTACGGCCTGAACGATACGCGCCGCATCGACATGATCTTCGGCATCAGCTACTCCGACGATATGGAAAAAGCGATCGACATCATCAACGCGGTGATCAAGGCGGACGAGAGATGCCTGAGCGAACCCGAACCACTGGTCGCTGTTGCGGAACTTGCGGATAGTGCGGTGAACATCTACGCACGGCCATGGGTAAAAAGCGGAGACTTCTTCGCCACCAAGCTCGATCTGACCCGCAAAATCAAGGAGCGCTTCGACGCAGAGGGCATTTCGATTCCCTTCCCGCAACGCGATATTCGCATGTACCAGGTGCCTGTCAAAGCCGCCTGAGCAACGCACAGACTCTGAAAACAGAAAAGGGCCTCGCGAACGAGGCCCTTTTTCCTGCGATTATCGAAGCGCTGATTGGTCTTCGACTATCGAATCGCCGACCCGCTATTGCCAGGGCGCATCCAGAGTACCGACCGAACGAGGGTAGGCAACGATGCCCCACGGAAGTTTCTTGTCGCTGATGCGCTTCACGACTTTCATTTCGTTAACGTCGATCACGACCACTTCGTCCGAGCGGCCGCAGGCGATCAGTATGTGACGGTCGTCCGGGGTGAACGTGAAATGCCAGCAGCGTTTGCCCGTCTCGACCTGCCCGACCTCTTGCCAGGTCTTTGTGTCGAACACCTGTATTGCGTTACCTTTGGCGAGCGCCACGTACAATCGCGATCCGTCCCGGTTGAACGTCAGGCCGTATGGCACCTCGCCGGTCTGGATCTCCTTGACAAAATTGAACTCACTGTCGAGAACGACCAGGTGGTTGCCGTACTCGATGCTGGCGACATACATCTGGCCGTCGGGAGACATCTTGATTCCGCGCGGGCGGTTGCCATGTTCCGCAGTGCTGATCTTCTTGACCAGCTCACCGCTTTCGATGTCATGAACGGTGACGTTCTCGTCCGCTTCATTCGTGACGAGAATCTTGCTGCCGTCCGCGGAAAACTCGATCCCCTCGGTTTCCATGCCGCCGGTGATCTCCCTGATCACCTTGCCTTCATTGAGATCGACCACTGCAATTTTCGCCGGCTCCTCTTCGTCGTCTTCACGCTGCTGGGCCAGGGCCTTCGCCTCTTCCGAGCCCGGTGTGGGCGGCGGCCCGCCAACTGCCGCCGGCTCAAACGACACGAAGGCGCGGTTTCCGCGAACGCGGACGAACTCGGGATTCTCACCGATTGGCACGTTCTTGATGATCTCGCCGCTGAGCCTGTCGATCACGGCCAGGTCACCGCTTTCGCGGTTGGCAACCACCAGCATCTTTCCGTCATCGGTCACGCCAATGCCGCGCGGTTCGCGGCCTTCAAGGTTGATTTCGGAAACGGCTTCGAAGGTGGTCAGATCAACGACGGTGATATTGCCATTCTGGTTCGACACATAGGCCATGGGCGCAGGCGCAACGGCAGCCTCGCTCTGTTCGCTTGAGGCCTCCTGTTCCTGCGAGCAACCTGAAATTCCGAGCAAACACAACAGTGCGGCAGGCCACAGCGCGCGTGCCAAAAGCGGAGATTGCATCAAATGTCTCCTTTCCAACTCAGTGAGTGATGGGTAATAAATAAGTGATTGATTTTAGTTTAGATTCGATCGCACTGCACAGCAGGCGCCGGACTATGACAATACCGGGCCGCGCATGTTCCGCGCGTGTCGCTGTTATGACGTTAAACGGTGCCCGCAAACGTCTATTCGCTCTGGCCGGGATGACAGCCGGCCTGATACAAGGCCTGCGAAACCGTTCCCGGCCGCACATCTTTCCATGCGCCTGCGGCTTCCTGGACGTATAGCTGCGCACCTTCTCCCATGTCACCGCCATAGCTTGAAAAATAGAAGACGCGCCACTGCCGGCTATGACAGCGGATTTCAGCCTGCGTCTTGGAGGACAGATACACCCCGCTCTGCAAAGGCTGGGGCTGCCGATATTGCTGAAGTGTCCAGACCTTGGCCATGGTGCCCCGTTTTCGCCCAAGCGCTTCATCGTGGTACCAGTCGGCATCGTCTGTAGCAACGAGAAACGTCCAGTCAGCCAACGCCACACCGGTTGCACAAGACAGAACGATCAGCGCCAGCCAACGTGACAGATCGCGTAGCACAGCGCCAGATGGTTCGTCATACAAAGCCCGCCGGCGGCCGAAGCGCTCACGGCACCGAACCGCAAAAGACGGCCTCGCGGCGCACTTCGGCCCTTGCTTCAACCGGCTTTGCGTCTGAACAGCCAGATGGTGACAGCGACCGCAGCCAGAGGGGCGAATGCGGGCAGCATATGCAATGGCTCCAGCAGATAGTGTGCGATGCCCGCTGGTGCCGTCACACCGTGGCCGCCATGCGCCATTGCGCCTGACGTCAGACCCGATGCCATTACGCTAAAAAACAAGGTCGCAAATTTCTTCATGAGTGATGTCCTTCTACCGTTAGGTAAGCTGTTAATGGCGTGAGCAACTCACGGTCTGCAATCCGCAGGGCGAACGCAATTGTGCATGCCCGATGTTGAATTGTAAGCCACAACGAAACCTGCCGCCGGATTTCCGGCACATCACAATCCGGCTGCGACTTCCGATCGCCGTGGATCAATAGCAGGGAACGGGCAATCGCCGCGCGCCCAGGCAATGCACCGGCAAGCCGCCCCGGTTCAAACGGGGTATCGCGAGAATGCGAAAAGTTTTACCTGGGGGTCAGGTTTTTCCGCTCACGTGTCGCGCAACCGTGAGCGGCGATGCCTCGCCTGCAGACGCGTCGGCAGCGGAGCGTGCCGAACGCGCGGTCAAGCCGATCAGCACATCGAGCATGCAGTAAAAAGCACCGGCGGCAAGCGGCGGATTGTTGCTCGTCAACCCGAAGTACGGCACGTTGGCGTGCCAGACCCAGTTACCGACCCAGGTGCCATAAATTTCAACCACGAGCGACATCAACAGCATGAGCGAGTACAGTCGGCGCCCTTCAGCTTGCGTCCAGCACAGTAGAAAAAGCCCGACAAGCAAAATGCTGAAGGTATCGAAACCGGAGTAAAAAGCGTATCCGGCGTAGACGGCGGCCATCACGGCAACCCCGCGAACAAACAGTTCCGGTACCCGGGGCGCAAACACCACGCCGAGCCAGAACAGGAACACATGTCCGGGCGGAATGAAAAAAGGGATGTTGCCAAGCCGGTAGGTGTACAGACCCCATACCAGGGACAGAAATATTTCCCCAGCCGTGGCCCAGACGAGGCAGGCAAAGAACGCGACCCGCCATCGCGGCCCGGCCAGGTGGATCAGCCGCAACGCCAGCAACCAACTCCAGGCACCAACGCCAAGCTGGCCTGCCAGGCCTCCAAACTGGTCGGCCATCAGCCCGATCACGAACGTGGCAACGATCAGCCCAACGTAACCCCATATCGTTGCATCCAGCCGGATCTGTCCAGGCAGGGTGTCCACAACGCTATGCCTCAAGACGAATGGCTGCGTTTCACCACGGAGGCATGGCGGCGGCCTGTAGATGCTGCCGTTCGCGCCGCGGCGGGATTACCCGGGCTGGCCCGGAAATACTGCAACCACAACGCCTTACTCAGCGCGGCAGGTAGGCGGCAAACTCTTTCTCGACCGCCTTCGGGTCTTTCGCCAGCCCCTGACTGACGCCTTGCGCCATGCCGCCCGGATAGACCTCCTCCGCTCCATCCTCGAGCGACTGCAAACTGGCGCTGGCAACGTCAGCGGGGGCTTCCTTGGGACCTTCGAAATCCCGTTCCATGTCGGTGTCGACGGCCCCCGGCATGACGGCGACAACCCGCGTATGCTGCTTTGCCAGTTCAGCGCGCACGCCCTGCGTCATCAGCAACGCGGCCGCTTTCGATGCGCAAAGCGAGCCATAGGCAGGCAGTGACACGCGGGCGATGATCGACAGCATGTTGACAATCGCGCCGCCGCCATTGCGCTTGAGAACCGGTGCGAAGGCGCGGCACATCGACAAGGTGCCAAAGTAGTTTGTGTCCATCTCATCTCGCGCGTCATCGAGTACGGCGGACGCAATCAACCCTTTCTTGCGATTGATCCCGGCATTGTTTATCAGCAGATCAACGTCGCCGGCCTGTGCCGCGGCGGCTGCGACCTGCGCCGGCTTGGTAATGTCAAGCGTGAGGACGTGTATTCTGTCGGCGTGCGCGGCTTCGAGATCGGCCAGTTTTTTCGGGTCTCGGGCTGTGGCATAGACCTTCTTCGCACCGCGCCTGATGAGTTCCTCGACAAATGCGCGGCCGATTCCACGGTTTGCGCCGGTAACGAGCGCTACAGAACCCTGGATCTTCATTTCCAATCTCCTTTTCTGTTGAGCGGCCTTGGTCGCGGCGCCTGAATTCAGACGTTGTTTGTACACGCAATGGCCGTTTATACGGCATCTGTGCCGCCCCCCTTTTGACGACAAACTTGCGATCGGGAGCGCCGTCAGCGGCCACCGGATAACATCTTCGGGAACGCGGCAATCTAGGTGGCGACCGTTTTTTTGTCAAGAACGCCGCTGGCGGCCCGGCGGCCGGGGCGCCGGTTTGACACTCTCAGTTGCTGAAGGTAAAACGGCCGCTTGGCCGCACCGGCAACACTGGCCGGCACGACTGCTAGAGGCTCGCGGAATCGCTCGGAACAAGGAGAAAACACAATGGCTGGTCAATGGATTGACATACGCGCCACCGACGGCGGCAAGTTTCGCGGATACCTGGCGTTACCCGCATCGGGCAAGGGACCAGGTATTGTTCTGTGCCAGGAAATCTTCGGTATCAACGAATACATTCGCGAAGTTGCCGACTACTACGCCGAAGAAGGCTATGTGGTGCTTGCTCCCGACCTCTTCTGGCGTATCGAGCCAGGCATAGAGCTCGGCTACACAGAAGAAGACTGGAACAAGGCGTTCGGACTGTTCCAGAAGTTCGACACCGACAAGGGGATGGAAGACATTACCGCCGCGGTGCGCACGCTTCGCACCCGTGAAGAAGTCGCCGGAAAGATCGGCGCCCTCGGGTTCTGTCTCGGTGGAAGGCTTGCCTATCTTGCCGCGGCGCGTTCCGGCGTTGACTGCGCAGTTGCCTACTATGGCGTAAGCATCGATGCATACCTCGATGAGGCGCCGAAAATCAATGTCCCGATGGTCATGCACTTTGCGGCCGAGGACGAGTATGCGCCAGAGGAAACGGTACAAAAGATCCAGGTCACTTTCGAGAGCCGTGACAACGTCGAGATTTATGTCTACCCGGGAGTCGATCACGCGTTTGCGCGCCCCGCGTCGCAGCATTACGACAAGCCCTCGGCACTGATGGCGCACCATCGCTCGATTGCATTGTTTCGCAGAAACATGGGGCCGCATTACGACTTCTCGACGCTCTGGGACAAGCACTGTGAGTATGAATTTGCGACGCGCGACGCCGACGCCACCATGAAGACCATGGTGGCCGAGCCGTACGTGAATCACATCCCGACAATGACCGGCGGTGTCGGCTACCAGCAATTACGGCGTTTCTACAAACACCATTTCATTCCGAAAACCCCGCAAGACACAACGCTGATCCCCATCTCGCGCACTATCGGCGAGGGCATACTCGTGGATGAGTTGCTGTTTTGTTTCACGCATGACATCGAAATCGACTGGATGCTTCCTGGCATGGCACCCACCGGAAAACGGGTCGAGATTCCCTTGGTGGCAATCGTCAAATTCCGTGGCGACAAGCTCTACAACGAGCATATCTACTGGGATCAGGCGTCAGTGCTGGTTCAGATCGGCGCTCTGGACCCGAAAGGACTACCAGTCGCCGGAATCGAAACAGCGAACAAACTCGTTGACGAGAGCCTGCCGTCGAACACTCTGATGCAGAAATGGTCCGAAAGCGAAGGCAAAGATTAACCAGGAGGCGCGCCGCTAGCCGCAAACGCGATACAACCAATCGTCCTCGCGTGAAGCGCGTTCGGGTTTGAAATATTCCTCAGCGCCTGGAGGCACTGCGATGGCTTTGGTCGTCTGGCCCTTGACGTTGCGAAGCGCGATAACGGAAATGGAAAGCTCGTTACTGTCGCAATTCGCGCGATAAGTTACTTTGCGCGATGCCGTTCCGCCAGCAGGCGCGTCTTCCGGAACCGCGTAGCGGATTACGACATCAAAGACCCGCAATCCGCCCGTCTCACGCACCGAGTTCGGATAAAGGCGGGCGACTTCGTTCTCGCCTACCCTGGCAAATCCCTCTACGGTGTAGCTTTCCTGCGCCAGTGCGAAATGACATATCGTCAGGGCCGCGAATCCAATCAGAAATCTGAACATCGTTCCACCTGTTCTCAGTCGGCTGAAACCGTTTAGGTCGCGAAAAACGACCGGAAGTTCCTTTGCCGGCCCCTTCTGCTCAGCGCAGCTCGCCGATCCTGACTTTTTCCCTGATCGCAAACAGTACCGCCTTGATTCGTTTCATCGCCACCATGTCTGGCTGTTTGCCGATGTGATGCCACCGACGCGCTTCGAAGAATAGCCAGGTACGCAGTTGCGTCAATGTCCCGGGTGGCCTGGACGCGACCTCGGCGCATTTTTCGATTGAACCCCAATAGCCATAACCGTCAAAGGTTAGCGCAAACGGTTCAATGTGCTGCCAGGACTCCTTGATGGATGGAATATCGCCTAGAGTCAGTTCGGCATTGCCAATCTCGCCCGCCACAGCGCACCTCCCTGGAAGAGGATCCATTCTTCAGGCCAGAACAAGGTATTGCGATGTCCACTTTCAAACAAGCATCACAAGCCGGAGGGGGCCGACACCGCTAGTCTTCGACCGCCGCCTCGTCCCAATCGCGGTCACTATAACGGACCAGCCAGTTGAATGCATGATGGCGCTCAAACACGATTCCGGCGTTCAGATCGGCAGGAGGCCTTTTCTTTGCCGGGACGGTATCGGCCAAAGCACGGCGATAACGGTAAACGAGATCCGCCTGGTCAAGAATCTGATCGAGTGGGCGCAACTTCGCGTCGTCAATAAACGATTGCCTGTTGCGGTCGCGCATACAGTCGACGGCAAAATCCGCATTGCATCTGGCTTCGGGACTGCCAAGACTGTCGACATATCCCAGCACCCAGAGCAGCACCCAGGCGGATTCGTATCGCCAGGAGAATCGATCCTTGTCGCTGCTGGCGGGGTCCAGCGTGCGAATAAAATTCTTCTCAACCGGGGAAAACGACGCAGCCAATCCGTATTGCCTGATAACGCGCAGCACCATGGTCTGATGCATGCGATCGGCCTTGATCGCCGTCATCAGCACGCACAGCAAGCGTATCGCAATCGCTTCCTTTCGCCGGAGAACAAAATCATCTGCCAGTTCGATGGGCGGCAGGCGCGGATCGACCGGCACACCTTCGCTCAGCAATATGAGCTCGGAACGCTGCTTTCGCCGCCGCCCTGCGACGTCTTGTTCGCGGGCCTGCGCTGGCCGAATGGCTTCGAGTTGCGGAATCACGCTTAACCCGGTTTGCGACGGTGCATGCATTGTTCGCTCGACACTATCGGGAACGAATTCACGGGAAACTGCGGCCTTGACCGGTTTGCCTGCGCACACTGGCATCGGCCTGGAAGCCGCCGGTGGTCATGAGAAACTCATTCGTCGCGTCGAGCGATGCGACAGCGTCGCCCCGATTTGCCTCGCCAACGCCGGTTACGCGCGCAACGGGCGCCCGGCCGGTGTGATCCGGAGACAGCCCGGTAACGCCACGCCCCCCTGCCGGCGAAATCCGGCCAGGTCTTTGCGGCCTTTCAATTTCGTGCTTGATGCGTTCTTCGGGGTTGCTCGCGACAGTGTTTCCGAGTTTGAACAGGAAGAAAACGAACAGAGTCGATCCGACTCCGTAAACGACCCAAAAAAACTGTTCCCACCACATGATCTCTTCCCGCTCCTGCGCCTTGATGCACCCGTAGTGTTCACACGAATACAAATGCGGCTGTTACGAATACGCGTACTGCGACTGCGCTTATGAGGATTGCACCAGTTATGATTGCAACGTATGACGATCAATACCGATTCCGCTTGCATCAATGCAAGTGACGGGCCAGGCAACAGCGGATGGCGGCTACAGCAATCATACGAACGCGGCGCAGGAAATCGCCTCAGTGGGCGGGGTCTATTCGCGCTGTTTGTGTCTGATTTTCGGGCACATTGAAACCCGGCATCCGCCGGAGCCGGCACACTGGTTTGAAAATGCCGGCAATCGCCGTAATGCGCCAGGATGTGCGCAGCTTCCGGCGCCGTGCAACGGGGCAATGTTTCAATGACGCAATCGCGTCACGCGAGGATGATGCGGCAGCCTGGATCCCGGTCACGAACCAAGTCGCGTATCCATGACGCATGGCACACCAGCGGCAAACGATGCCGGATCAGGGCATCGTTATTTTTTAACTATCGGTATGCGCGGCGCACCCGGCGCTCTGCATCGCGCGCGGCGTCTTTCGCACTGCTCTGCCCGGAAACCGCCTGGGCGAACATGTCCACGACGACCCAGTCCGCCAGGGCGGACGCGGACTTTTCCCCAACATCGCCGGCATACCCGGACCAGCGCATGCGCTCGACGACGTTGCGAAACGGTTCATATTTGGGATCGGACTTCCAGAACGGTGTTTCTGCGTAGGCTTTCAAAGGCGGGCACATGTAACTCGTTGCAGCGGCCTGCCACGGCTCATATTGCGCACGTTCCCACATGAATTTCAGATAGGCCTTGCAGGCGTTCGGGTACCTCGTGTAAGCGAACACATAGGCCTGCGAGAGCAAATGCAATTCGGCCGGCACCCCGGAGGGGCCCACGGGAAAAGCCGCGTGGTTCATGTCCCTGGCGATGGCACGCAATTCCGGATTTTCGGAATTCTTCGCAACGTAGTAAATCGACGGACCATTGGAGGTCAGGCTGATGCGCCCCTCGAGAAACGAGTTGTTGTTGGATACGCCTGTCCAGGACAGCGTGCCCTTGATGAAAGTCGAATACAGCTCGCGCATATACTCGATCGCCTGAATCGTCTCCCTGCTGTTGATGGCGGGCTTGTTGTTTTCGTCCACCATTTTTGCGCCGAATCCCCACAGCACGTTATGACTCCAGGTTTCCGCGTCCCCGGTCGCATGAGACAGCGCAAACCCGGGCGGATGGCCATTTTTCGCAAGCGCCTTGCACATCTTCAGGTAATTGTCGAAATCGGTCGGGACGGATTCGTATCCGGCCTCCTTCACCCAGGAGCTGCGGTAATTCAGTAGCGCGCCGCCTGCGCCCAGAGGCAAACCGATCCATTTTCCCTTGTCACTGCCGGCGTTGATCGTGCCGTAGCGCACGGCAGTGGGGTACCAGCCGCCGTATTTGCCGCCGAGATACCCGGCAAGATCGGATAAATCAACCAGGCGATTGCGGAACAGGTGCGGGTCATCCATCCATCCCAGCACGATGTCGGGCCCCGATCCCACGTTGGCGGCCATCGCCGCTTTCGGTCGAATGTCCTCGAAACCCTCGTTGTCGACACGCACCTCGACACCCGTTTCCCGGGTGAATTTTGCGGTGTTTGCCAGCCACTGGTCTTCGTCGCCCTGAATGAACCGGCGCCAGCGCATCATCCTGATGCTGGCTCCCTTTTCCGGTTTGACGTCATATGCCGCAACTGCCGTTGCGGGCAGCAGCAAAGTCGGCGCCGCACCGGCAACTGCAACAGCCCCCAGCGTCTTCAGCGTATCGCGGCGGGAAAACTCACCCATGCTTTTCTCCTTCGGATCGTGTTGCCAGGGCCTGTTAACACAACCGTGTTAACAGGCCCTGGCAACCGGAAACGGCAATTGAGTTTGCAGCAACCCACCTGCATTATAGGCGCCTGTCCCGCGACGCATCGTTGCATCCCCGGAGGAAGGACCCTGCATGAGCATCAAAACATTCCGCCTTGATTTCGAGAACACGGCCTGGGAACATCCGCTTCCGGGCTGCCGCTTCAAGTCCATTGTCAAGGACGCCCGGCAAGTCCGGCTGCTCGAATTCACCAGCGATTTCGTCGAGCCCGACTGGTGCAGGAAAGGGCACACAGGGATCGTGCTGCAAGGCGATCTCGAAATCGACTTCCAGGGCAGGATCGAGCAGTTCCCGCAGGGCAGCGCCCTGCTCATTCCGGCGGGCGACGATGGCGCGCACAAGGCGCGTGCCCTGAGCGAGCGTGCGCTTCTCTTCCTTGTCGAGGACGTCTGAGCGCTCGTGCCTGAGCCGTCACTCAGCCCTTTACTTCGGGGATCGTGAAAAAAGGTGCTGGCCGCAACACCTTGTTTTCCATGCTGACAAGGTAGTCGGTTGCCTTTGCCAGATACCGCCCCCAGGCCGGGTCCGCAGCCAACTGGTTGCGCCGATGCTCACGGTCGTTCAGATCCTTGTACGCCCACATGTGCACGACCTGATTGAGCGGGCCGATGTCGTTGCTGGAATACCAGCCGACGCAGTGGCCGAGATACTTCTTTTGCAGGGGAAAACCTTCGGCCCCGTACAACTTCAGAAAGTCATTGAGTTTGCCGGGTTTGACGTTGTAGGTGCGGTGATCGACGATCATTGGCTATCCTCCATTGGGTGTAGTTGGTATCGGGCGGGTTGATTGTTGACAGCGCGGCGAGCACCTTTTCCGCAAGCGACTCCACTGCCCGGAGAGAACTGTTACGCGACGGAAGTCGCGCCGGCAGACAGCCATGGCATTGCAAGAGAACGGATTTGTCATCCGAGAAGAAATTTCCGCATCGTGTCGTTGAGGAAATCGCTGTCTTCCGTACGTGTGGCTGTCGCGGCCTGGTGCCCTTGCACTGACGGAATTTCCACGAGGCGCGCATTGCGAATGCGCTGCGCCGCCTCATGCGCGGACGCCACCGGGTTGAACAGATCAAGCGGCGGCGCGGCGATCAACACCGGAACCCCAATCGCAGCAAGGGCATCGCTCGCCGCACCCGGCGTCGCATTCACATCATGTGCCTCGTAGGCCCAGGACTGATACAGATAATCATGCGCGTCGAAGCCGCCGGCTTCGTTGCGTTCGGTCAATGCCGCCAGCCAGCGTTGCGCACTGCCCGCATCGGTCGCGAACTCCTGAACCGCTGCGGGTGTACGCGCCAGCAGCGCTGTCATGAGCGCCGTGTATGCTGCCCAGCCGCGCGCCGGCCTCGAAGCGAAGCCGGTTTGGCTCCATTCCGGGTCGGCAGTCAGGCAGCGGCGCGCAGTTTCCACTACAAGCGCCGCCCAGGGATGCGTTTTCGCCATTGGCGTCATGGCGACGACACGTTGGGCCAGGCCCGGGTAACTGACCGCCCACTGCAAGGCCTGCATGCCGCCCATCGATGCTCCAACGACAGCATGCATGGTGCGCACATCGATCACTTCGGCCAGCAGCCGGTATTGCGCCTGCACCATGTCGCGAATCCCGAACCGCGGGAAGCGCATCTTCGACTGACCGGCACTGTTGGAAGGCGAAGTCGTCAAACCGTTTCCGATCGGATCGGCACAAACGATAAAGAACCGGTCGGTATCCAGCGCCTTGCCGGGTCCGATGAGAAAGTCGAGCCGGTGATGATTGCCAGTAAGAGAAATGCACGCCAGAACGAGATTGCTTCGATCCGCGTTCAAGGTTCCGTGCGTGACATAGGATTGACAATAGTCACGAATGACCTCACCGCTTTCGAGGCGCAGGTCTCCCAGCTCCGCGATCTGGTGCGGGCGATCGATCCAACCATCCTGCATCGGCGGGTGTCTGTAGTTTTCGTCAGTGCTGATGGCCATGTTGATTTTCTACCACAGAGACGCCGGTCACAGAGAATCGATGTCACCGAGAAACGAACGGGTATGCAAAAAACCGTGTTCGAGCGAGGCGATCATGACGAATGGCACGCGACCAGGCGTTCCTGCAACCGTCGGCGGATCAAGAGTGAAGACAGGCCGCATGGCCGCCTTCGTTCGTTGTCTTCATGGCAAGGATCGCTTTGCTTTTCTTATCACGCCTGCTGATCTGTTTGTCCAGGAAACCCCGCGCCTAGTCATCGAACATGATCACGGTACGTATACCCTCACCTCGCGCCAGCATCCCGAAACCGTCGTTGATTTCATCGAGCCGGATGCGGCGCGTAATCAACTCATCCAGTTTCAGGCGGCCTTTGAGGTACTCGTCAACGAGCCAAGGAAAATCGCGCATGGGCCGTGCGTTGCCGTAACTTGAACGCACCATACGGCGCTCACCCATCAAGGACCCCCAGCGAAAGCTCACCTCCTGGTCGGCGTTGACCTTGCCCAGCCAGACCACGCTTGCTCCGGGACGCGACATCTCGACGGCCATTCTGAACACCGCGGCATTCCCGGCGGACTCGAACACGTAGTCTGCACCACGGCCGTGGGTCAGTCGCAAGACCGCATCGACAGCATCGCCGGCACTGGCGTCGACGCAGTGCGTCGCACCGAACACGCGCGCTCTGCGCAATTTTTCCTCGCCGAGATCAACCGCGACGATCGTTGAGGCACCAGCCAGGCGCGCTCCCTGTAGCGCATTCAGCCCGACCGCACCGCAACCAACGACCGCGACGCTCGAACCCGGTTGCACTTCGGCCTTTCGAATGACGCCACCGACTCCGGTCATGACGCCGCAGCCGATAATGCAGGCACGGTCGAACGGCATCTCCTTCGCAATCGGTATCGCGCCCGACTCCGGCACCACGGTGTATTCGGCATGCGTCGAAGTCACGGAGTAATGAAAAATCTCGTCGCCATTGCGTCGCATGCGTGACGTGCCGTCGAGCAGATGGCCCTGCGGCTGGTGATGCCTGAACGGTTCACACAGGATCGGCAGGTCGCGGTCGCAGTAGAAGCAGTGCCCGCAATGCGGATTCCATGACAGCAGAACATGATCACCTGGGCGTACCCGCGTCACGCCGGCGCCGACTTCTTCTACCACGCCGGCACCCTCATGCCCGAGAACGATGGGTACCGGATATGCGAGTGACCCCTGCATGACCTCCAGATCCGTGTGACACAGGCCGCTTGCCTGCACGCGCACCAGCACATCGCCGGCCCGCAGGGGTTGCATCTCGAGTTCCTCGATCTCCAGCGGTTCACCGATGGCATTCAGTACGGCTGCCTTGAATCGCAACTTTCTTCATCTCCAAAAATGCACGTTGATCGTCTCGCGCGGGCGCACGCGGCGCCGATCGGCAATCCGCGACACGTCAGCCACCGAACTGCGGCAGCCACAGCGCGACCTGCGGATAGAAAACAACCATCGACAGCACGCTCGCCTGCAGGATCAGAAACGGCCACATGGCCGAAAAAATGTCATTCAGGGAAACCTCCGGCGGCGCCACACCCTTGAGGTAGAAGGCCGCCGGCCCGAAGGGCGGCGTCAGGTAGGACAATTGCATATTCAGGCAGAAGAGCACGCCGAACCATACCGGGTCGTAACCAAGATCCCTGACTATGGGTACGAATATCGGCATGGTCAACAAGCAGATGCCCACCCAGTCCATGATGCATCCGAGCGCGAACAGGATCGCCATCATCAGGAAAATGATGCCAAGCGCCGGGAGATCGAGGCCAGCGAAGAGTTCGCGGATAAAGGCCGGGCCGCCGGCAAGGTTATAGACGCCGATCATCGCCGTCGCGCCGAACGACAGCCATAACAACATGCCGCAGGTCTGCATCGTCTGGCGAATCGATTCGCGAACGATCGTCCATGTCAATTCGCGACGCACTGCCGATGCGATGAGCGTTCCCACTACACCCATCGCCGCTGCCTCGGTGACGGAGGCGATGCCGAAATAGATGGTGCCGAGCACCGCCGAGATCACCAGCAACGGCAGCGCCAGCCCCTTGAGCAGCGCGAGCTTGGCGAGCGTGCCGATGTCGCGCTCTTCAGCCGGGGCAACCGGTCCGAGCCTCGGGTTGATCTGACAGCGCACGAAGATATACACCATGTAGACCGCGGAAAGTATCAGCGCCGGTACGATGTTGGCGATAAACAGATCACCGATCGACACATTGACGGTCAGGCCGTAGATGATCAGGACAATTGACGGCGGGATCATCGTACCGAGCGAGCCGCCGGCGCAGATGGTGCCGATCGCCAGTCTTTTGTCATAACCGAGCCGCAGCATCTGCGGCAAAGCCAGCAAACCGAGCAACACGATCTCACCGCCTATGATGCCCGTCATGGCGCCCATGATCGTTGCCACAACCATGGTCTGTATGGCGAGTCCGCCGGGAAGCCCTCCGGCCCAAACCCGCATGGCACTGAACAAGTCCTTCGCGACGCCACATCGCTCCATGATCGAGGCCATCAGGATGAACATCGGCACGGCGACCAATGCATACTCGTTCATGAAGGTATAGATGCGGCTGGCGATCAGGGGCAGGCCGGCGGGCCCGTAAAGCCCGAGAGTGAATACCACACCGATAAGGCCGGTAACGAAGGCCAGCGGCAGCCCGAGCAAAAGCAGCAGGATCATCCCGCCGAACATCAGCAGCGTGATCCACTCGATGCTCACCGGTCTGGCTCCACCACGGAACGCCTGCCAATGCGACGCAGGTCTTCAACGACGTGAACTGCCGTTTGTACGGTCATGATCGCCGCGCAAACCGCGAACAGGGTTTTCAGATAAGCCGGAATCGGCCAATTCAACGCGGTACCAGTGGTCTCACCATGTTGCAGGGCCTGCCAGCCCTGCAGCGTGGTCGCGTAAGTGAGAAATACGAGAAATCCCAGCGCCAGCAGCGAACACAACAGCCGCGCCCATGCCTGCAAACGCTGCGGCATCTTGTCATAGGCATAACTGATGGTGATATGTCGCCGCTCTGCATGCACGTAGGGGCCGCCGATGACGAAGCAGGTTGCCGCGAACGCGATCGATAACTCATGCACCCACACGGTCGGCTGACTGATCGCGTAACGCATCAGCACTTCAAACGCACTGATGACCACGATGCACAGAAACAGGAAGCTGGCGAGGTTGCCAACCGCGTGCACGGCTCGCGTGACGACGTTGCGCTCGGTCATGCGCTTTCAGCCTCCCGGCATAACACCGGCGCTCAGTCCAGCAAACCGATTTGTCTCAGGAACGCGACCTGTGAATCGTAGACGCGCCGTGCCATCGGGCTTTGCGCGGCATACTTTTCCCACACGCCGCGCGCCAGTTCACGGAACTTGCGCCGTTCTTCAGATGGAAGATCAATGGCCTCGAACCCCAGTTCGCCAGCCCGCGCCAACACCGCTTCGTCGGCGGCCCTGTTGCGCTCGACCATTTCGGTGGAGAACTGCGCCACCTCGGCCTCGACAAGCTTCTTCAAATCGTCGGGCAAGGTGTTCCACTGATTGATGTTGACTGCGAAATCGGCCATCGGCATTGAGTGGTAACCCGGATACATGGGATAGGGAGCAAGCTTGTGGTAGCCCAGGTCCTCATTCATTGACAGCGTTCCCCAGTCACTGGCATCCACCACGCCGCGTTCGAGCGCCGTGTAGACTTCACTGCCAGGGAGATTGACGGGCGCAGCGCCAAGCAGCAGGAAAATATCCTGGCCGATGCCCTGCGGCGCGCGGAGTTTTACACCCTGGAGATCTGACAGTTTGCGAATCGGCTTTTTCGATACCAGACTCTCCGCTCCGTACCAGACACCGCCGACAAAGTAGGCGTTGTATTTCGCATAGATTTCTCGCGCCAGAGCCAGGCCTCCGCCTGTTTCCATCCACTGACGCATCTGCGCCGGGGTTTCGAATCCACCCTGCGGATCGCTTAGCAGTGCGAATGCTGCGTCCTTGCCGGTGAAATACGCAGGGCCGCTGTGTTGTGCTTGCAGTATGCCGGCACCAACCGCGTCGAGGCTTTCCGTCGACGAGACGATCGAATTCACGGCCAGCGCCTCGATGCTCAACCTGCCGCCGGAACGCTCGGTGACACGCTGCGCGAACTCCTCGAATATCTGATGCGGCAGCGTGCCTGCCTGCCACAGGGACTGGGCCTTCCACACGATGGGCGCATCGCCGCCTTCCCCGCCCTGCTGCTCATCCTGGCCGCATCCCGGCAACACCATCACGGCCGCCGATAGCAGCGCCACCCACATCCTCTTCATGCTCGCTCCCCCTGCTGTTATCGACCTTTGCCGTCCTGCCCGGCAAAGTGCCGCTCCCTCCCCATCGTTCGCGGGGCTGCTTTGTGTTTGTGCCCCGTCACCGGAGCGCGTAATTGCGCCCAGCGGGCAACGCCGGCTGATTCGTTCCGGCCGTGACGTTACCGCGGACCGGTGCGGTCCGTGCCACGATACAAGATTTGAAACGACTCCTCTGCAATCTTCGCATGCAGGGCCATTTCCTCGGCTCCGTAATCGACTTTCGGCGCCGGCTCCAGAACAAAATTGTGATGCGTGTCCTTGCCTCGCACCAAAGTTGCGTAATCCCGCGCGCCGGAAATCTGGCTCACGTAGGTTGGCACGTAGCGGATCGCCAGGCCGATGCGACGGGTGCCCGTCGCGTTCGGATTCGACGCGTGAACGGTGCGCACATGATGCAGCGACATCTCACCGGGCTTCAAGGCCACGTCAACCGTCTTGCTTTCGTCGACATCGATCTGTACCTCCTGCCCGCGCGTCAGAAGATTGTGTTCTGCGAAAGTGTCGACGTGCGGCAACTGATCCAGCAGGTGGCTGCCCGGCAACATGCGCATCGCGCCGTTCTCCGGCGTTACATCCGACAGCGCAATCCAGGCGGTCGTCACGTCCGGGTGCGACAGGCCCCAGTAAGTGGAATCCTGATGCCATGAAATAAAAGCGTCGTCGTTTGGATCCTTGATAAAGAAGTTGGTACCCCAGGCCAGAATGTCGGGCCCGAGAATATCTTCCACCGCGTCGAGTATTCTCGCATCGCGAATCAACTCGTTGATCCAGGTGAATACCAGGTGCGGCTTGTTACGCAACGCTGTTTTCATGATGGGTTGATGCCCGGCTTCGTAGGCCTCCAGCTTGCTGCGATACTCCGCCGCATCCGACTCGGACATCACTCGAACCGGAAAATAATAACCGTCGCGTTGGTATGCCTTTACCGCGGCCGCATCGAGACGTTTCAGAGGACGGGATGAGGACGATAACTGCGCGCTTTCCATGAACAACTCCTGGATACCATTCAAGAAAACCGCGGGGACCGCTCGGTCCCCGCGCACTGATAAAAACCGCTTGTTACGGCAACTGGTAACCCTTGACACCAACCCGAATCGTATACAGGCTCTTGCCAGAGGTCAGATACAACAGGTTCGCATCCGCGCCGCGGCCAAAACCTACATTGGTTGGCATTTCCTCGCCCGTCGAAATGTAGGCAAGCTCCTTCCCCTGGGGGTTCAGGACCTGGACGCCGGGCCGATGTTCGCAACGCGAAGCAATCCACAGGTTTCCGCGTTCATCCGCAACCATTCCGTCAGGACCGCTGCACGGCTTGCTTAGCTTCGAATAATCGATCAGTACGCGCCGGTTGCTGAGTTTGCCATCGGCATCGACATCATAAGCCTGCAGCAAGTGGCCGGCCTGTACCGTCGTTTCACCTTCCTGAAGATTCTGGAACTCGAAGAATCCATTGTCGTTGCTGACGATGTACATCGTCTTCTGATCCGGAGAAATCAGAATGCCGTTGCACTTTCCGCAGTTGGTCGCAACGCGCGTGACCGTGCCGTCCGGATCCAGCCGGTAGGCGGCATATCCATCCTGGAAGATGGGTTCATGCCCGAGGTAACGCGGGTCGGTAAAATAGATGCGTCCCTTCTCGTCGATGGTAATGTCATTCAGCGCGTTATACGGCTCGCCTTTATACAGGCCGGTCAGAATGTAACTCTTGCCGGTGCCCATGTCGGTCCTGATCAGCATGCGGCCGCCAAAATCCGCGCCCAGCGCGGCGATCATATTGCCGTCGCGATCAAACTTGATGCCGTTGGACATGCCTGACGGGCTGCGAAAAATCGTGGCCTTGCCTGATTTCGGATCGTACTTCCATATGTTGCCGGCCTGGGCGTACTTGCCGCTGGCATCGCGGCAAAACCTGGTGAACGTGATATCGCTGAAGTAAATCATGCCGTCGTGGCCCGCGGCAACGCCCTCAGTGAGCATGCAACCGCCGTCGAATACGCGATCCAGCCGCGCGTTCGCCGGCACGAGGCTGCGATCGCCGGTTGGCGCCGGGAATCCGGGATCAGCCGCGTGGACACTTGCCGACATCGTTAGCACCGCGCCAATCAGAACGGCACTTCGTTTCACGAAACCCAACGCTTTCATGGTCCCCTCCTGTTGTTCGTTGTTGGACTGCAACAAGAGACGCAAACACCGACGCGCCCCAATGGTTCTCACAACTCACCAAACACTCTATAAAACGATTGTACGCTGCGCGCAACTTTCACGGCGAATCATTCTGCCCACCGCTTTCGGTCTCGATGCGCCGCCAGAGCGCGCGCACCATGTCCTTGAGCATGAGCGCCTCTTCCCAGCGGTCCGAGAGCTCATAACCATCCGGGCCCGTCATCGCGTATTCCTTCGGACCCAGTTCACACAGGAACGTGAGTGACGCGTCGGCCGGTGCCCGGCGCCGCCACGAGCGGAAACCGTATTCCCACCAGCCCATGAACAGATCGACCCAGTCTTTGTGATGCGCGAAGCTGATCTGCACCTGCACTTGTTCACGACTCGCGACACGGCCGTGAAATCCCCAGCAGTTATCGATGATCCGGTGCATGTATGCATGGTTTTCGTCGCTGATCGGCCATGCGAACTCCCGGCCGACAACGTAATGGGACAGGTCGCCCGTCAGACGCAGATCCGGAAAGCGATCGAGCAGATGCAGTGTGAAAAACAGGTCAGTGGTCATCCGGTCGCGATGGGTTTCGATGTGCAACTCCTGTCCGGCCCTGTCCGCCAGATCCAGCCAGCCCTCGATGTAGGGCACGCAGTCTTCGAGACGGTAGGGTTTTACGTCGGGCTGCAGATTGATGTGATCGGCACCGAGTTCGGCGACATGATCGAGAATGGGCTTTAGATCGTCCACCGTTTTCGGGTAACACTGTGCCTGCCAGGTCATTGCGTTATCGCGCAGGAACCGGGTGACTTCACGCGCATAATCGAGTTCAAAGAAACGAACGCCGCAACCGTCAAACCCTGCGTCCCGGATCATTTCCAGTTTTTCCGCTAACGACCACTCCTGCCCGTCCGGACGCCTGCGCTCCATCGCCCACAGTGACTGATAAACGAGGAGTTTTTGCATTCGCGTTTTCTCGCTCCGCCGCGTCCTGGCCTACGCGCGCAATTGCGTCGCGTGGTGACGCAGGTGATCTTCCATAAAAGTCGAGATGAAAAAATACCCGTGGTCGTATCCCTCGTGGCGCCGCAGCGTCAGCTCCTGATTCACTTTTCTGCCCGCGGCTTCGAATGCCTCCGGATGCAATTGCTCGTCGAGAAAGGCATCGGACAGTCCCTGATCAATCAGGATCGGTCCGTGGTACGGTCCTTTGGCGATCAGTTCGGTCGCGTCGTATTCACGCCACGCCGTCCGGTCATCGCCCAGATATCCATTGAAAGCGTTCTCCCCCCACGGGCAGCGGCTGGGCGCGCAAATGGGCGCAAATGCCGACAACGACCGGAACCGTTCAGGATTGCGAAGCGCCAGCGTGAGCGCGCCGTGCCCGCCCATTGAATGGCCGAAGATCCCCTGGCGTGTACTGTCTACGGCAAACGCATCCGCGATCACTGCCGGCAATTCCCGGACAAGGTAGCTGTACATTCGGTAGTGGCCGGACCAGAGCGGTTGCGTCGCATCGACATAGAAGCCGGCGCCAAGCCCGAAATCCCATGATTCATCCTCACCGGCAATGTTGGCGCCGCGCGGACTCGTATCACAGGCGACCAGCGCAATACCGTATTGCGCCGCCAGACGCTGCGCGCCCGCCTTGATCATGAAGGTCTCTTCCGTGCAGGTGAGCCCCGCAAGATAGAACAGGACCGGGACCTTATGATCCCGCGCCTGCGGCGGCTGGTACACCGAAAACCGCATCGGTAGACCGATTTTCGCGGAGTGGTGGCGGTAGTAACCCAGCACCCCGTCGAAACACTTGTGCTCGCTGAGCGTTTCGATCTTCATCGCCTATGTACTCCGTCCACGGCGGACAGCGGCGTCGACACCGCAATCTGCAGAAACACGCAACGCGGAATACTGCGAAACAATGTGCCAAACAGCCCGCCCACTAGCGCACGCGCGTCGTTTGCCGCGGTTGACCACCACGTGAGCAGGACGCTGGCAACACCGGACGCAGGTCAATACACGACGACCGAACGAATCGACTCGCCCGCGTGCATCAGGTCGAAGCCCTTGTTGATGTCCTCGAGCGCCAGCGTGTGCGTGATCAGATCATCGATGTTGATCTTGCCGTCCATGTACCAGTCAACGATTCTCGGCACATCGGTGCGCCCCCGGGCGCCGCCAAACGCAGTGCCTCGCCAGACCCTTCCGGTCACGAGTTGAAAAGGCCGCGTGGCGATCTCGGCCCCCGCCGGCGCCACGCCGATGATGACCGATTCGCCCCAGCCCTTGTGGCAGCATTCGAGTGCCTGGCGCATGACATCGACATTGCCGATACACTCGAAGCTGTAATCGGCTCCGCCCTTGGTCAGGTCGACAAGGTACGGCACCAGTTCGTCTTTCTTCATGTCAGCCGGATTGACGAAGTGGGTCATGCCGAATTTTTCGGCGAGTGTGCGCCGCTTCGGATTGATGTCCACGCCGACAATCATCGCCGCGCCGGCCAGGCGTGCACCCTGAATCACGTTCAACCCGATGCCGCCAAGACCGAATACAACGACGTTCGCACCCGGCTCGACTTTCGCCGTGTTGATCACCGCCCCGATTCCCGTGGTCACGCCGCAGCCGATGTAGCAAACCTTGTCGAAGGGCGCATCTTCGCGAATCTTCGCAAGCGCGATCTCCGGCACCACGGTGAAGTTGGAAAACGTCGATGTGCCCATGTAATGGTGCAGTTTCTCGCCACCGACGGAGAACCGGCTGGTGCCGTCGGGCATCAGGCCCTGTCCTTGCGTAGTGCGAACCGCCTGGCACAGGTTGGTCTTGTGCGAAGTGCAGTAGTCGCACTCCCGGCACTCGGGAACGTAGAGCGGTATGACGTGATCGCCTTTCCTGAGTGTTTTCACCTCCGGCCCCACATCGACCACCACGCCAGCACCTTCGTGCCCGAGGATTGAAGGGAACAAGCCTTCCGGGTCGGCGCCAGAGAGCGTGAACTCGTCGGTATGACAGATTCCCGTTGCCTTGATCTCAACCAAAACCTCGCCGGCCTTCGGTCCGTCAAGATTGACCGTTTCAATGGTTAGCGGGGCGCCCGCCTTGTGCGCCACGGCAGCTCGCGTCTGCATGATCTCCTCCCTGTTATTGGTGTTATCGCCGGAAACGATTCAAGCCTGCAAAAGGCCGCCGGCTACCGGTACCGGCCTTCGAGAAGCAACGCTGAAGAACCGCCTCTGCGTAAACCGCCGGGGCACTCAGCCGGTGGCGGCCTTCGCTACGAAGTAACGGTTACGCAATGCGGTCTGGTTTTCGTAAATCGAGCCCGCGGCCAGCGCCGGCGGCAGAGGCATGCGGATCGGCACGCGCTCGGTGCGCGGCTCGATCGTGGACTCGCCGCAGATCATGCGGCTGTCGTATTCATCCAGGTCGGTGAAACGAAGCAGCGGCCAGGCGTCCGCGGCAGCGGCCTCGTACAGCATCAACTGGCGCGGCTTGTCGGAGTTGTTCTGCGACGACCCGTGCACCAGACGTACATGATGAAACGAGCAGGAGCCGGATTTCCCGGTGCAAGCGATCGCCTTGGAATAGTCGAGTTCGGGAGTCGCGCCCGGATCCATCGCACCGCAAAACCGCCCGTCCTGATGATGGTCCCAGACCTTGTCAATGCGATGCGTGCCGGGCAGCGCCAGCATCGGTCCGTTATCGTCGTCAACGTCGTCGATCATGATCCCGACGGCAAGCACGTCGTCATTGGTGTGGGGATAAAACGCCCAATCCTGGTGCCACTCGACTGCTGCACCGCAATGCGGGAGTTTCATGTTCAACTTCGAGCCGTGCAGACGCACGTTCGGTCCAAGGAGCGCCCGCAAAATGGAAACCAGCTTCGGGTGCTTGACCATCTCGAGAAAAATCGGGTGCCATTTGTGGGGCGTTTTGATGCGCCGCACACGCGGCTGTTCACGCGTATGTGACGGTTCGAGGTCATAGATCTCGGTGTGATCCGTGAGTTGGGCAGCACCGGCAACGAACTCGGCAATGACCGCGCGCAACCGGTCCAGCGTTGCCTGGTCGAACACGTTCTCCACCACGAGAACACCGTCTTGTTGGTAAGTATCAAGCTGGGCGTCGGTCAGCATGTTGGTTTCCTGAAAAATGGCTCCGAGTTTCGAATCCGGGGCGCTTGGCCTTTGCCGTTCGCGAGCGGGATGGCAATCGTCACTCGTCAAGACTATCGGGCAACCGTGGATTACTCACATTACGACCGTACCCCGGGTGATGTCAACGAAGGGGCCGTATCGAAGTCTTGCAAGCAGTCCCTGCTTGTGCCAATGTAACGGTCGTCTGTGGGGAGCAGGAGCTGTCTGGTCTGCCTGCCCACAGAACGAAACCACATAACAATGTCACGCAACACCACTCTCTGTATCGATTTCAGGGGAAGGAGATCCGCAAATGAAACTTACCGCAATGGCAGCAGCATTGGGCTTGTGCTTCGGCGTCAGCACCGCGATGGCCGGTGCCGGCGATCCGATGGATGGCCCGGTCAACGATGCGCCGCTCAACGAAAAATGGGCCCCGTCCAAGTTCTGGGGCGCCGGTGACCGCGCTGGTAGCGCGAACCACATGCGCAATTCCGCAAACATCAAGCGGGCGCTGAGCACCGTCAAGGAGTTCAAGGCGATCAGCGTCGGCAAGTACTACCACCGCGAAGCACCGGCGTTTGGCCCGCGTATCTGGCACATGGTCATTCCCGGCACGCCGACCGGCGGCCCGTTCGGCAAGAACGCGCTGGTTTATCACGACGAGTTGATCACCACCCAGATCGGCCAGATCCAGACCCAGTTCGACGGGCCGGGCCACATCGGCGTCAACACCTCCAAGGGCATGTTCTTCTACAACGGCGTTAACCCGTTTGGCGCAGACGGCTACGAGCGCGGTGCCGGCGGACAGGTGATGGGCATGGGGGCACTCGGCGTCGAGCACGTCGGTGAACTCGGATTCGTGTGCCGGCTGGTCGTGCTCGATGCGGTCTCGTACAAGAAGTCCATCGGACAGATTCCGGCCAGCGCTGAAATGCTGCCGATCCCGCAAGGCCCGAAAGATGTCGGCGGTATCGTTACCGCCGACGACGTGAAGGCGAATGGTCAGCAATGCCGGCATTGATGCGATTCGTTCAGGCGACTGCGTTGCATTGCACACCGGACAGGGCAACACCTGGAGCAACGACCGTTACAAGTCGATGTCGGCAGAAGAACGTGCCGCGGCACGTGCCATCTTCGCCAAAGGCGAACCGGGTTTCGGCCTCAGCGCCTGTGATTACTTCGCTTCCCGCAACATTGCGCTGACGATGGGTGACACTTCAGCCAACGACGCGCAGCCGGGCAACGAAGTCGAAGGCTGGGCGGTACCGTGTCACACCCAGATCCAGACCCGCTACGGCATCTGGAACCTGGAAAACGTCGACACCAAGTCGCTGGTCGACGCGGGCATCAAGGAAGGTGCTTTCGTCTGGGCGCCGCTGCGCATCATCGGTGCCACCGGCTCGCCGGGCAACCCGATCGTCCTGTACTAAGCAATACCCGTTAGTTGCAGTTTGGTTGAAACAGATGCCGCGCTTCGGCGCGGCATCTGTACAGAATAACCAATAAGAACGAAGGGTAAGGCACTCAAACCGGCAGCGGGCCTGGCTCCTGCCGGTTTTTATTTGAACGGCTTTTTCTTCCGGGCCCCGAAACCGGCGCAGGGGTCTGACAGCCGCCGGCCTGCCGGGTTTCAGCGGGTACGGATCGACCCGGTTGCCGGATCGAAACGTGCCGGGCTCAACGCGTAACGTTCAGCGTGGCACCGCCCAGCGACTCGATCTCGATGCGCGCCACGTCGCCGGCATTCAGCCATTTGGTTTCCACCACGCTTCCAAGCAGGACGAATTCGCCCTGCTTCAGTCCCATGCCGCGCGCCGCACGGGATTGCGCAAGCCACGCCAGCGCGTCGAACGGGTGTCCCATGATCAATCCACCGGTACCGTGCCCGGCTTGCTTGCCATTGATCCAGGTCGATCCGCCCAACGAACTCAGGTCCAGATCGCGCCAGTCGGTGACCGGTTCACCCAAAACGCAGCCGCTGTCGAAGAAATCATCGCCGATCAGGGTCGGCACACCCAGCTCGCCATAATTGCTATAACGATCGTCGACGATTTCCATCGCCGCCATTACCGCATGCACGGCGGGCGCCATGGTCTCCCGCGTGAACGGACCGTCGGAAGGAAACACGTTGCGCTCGAGTTCGACCGCGATTTCGCATTCGATACCCAGCTTGACGAAGCCGGAACGAGGCACCGTTGCGGAACCATGCCGCACGGTCGCTTCAAAGATGTCGCCGGCGCACGGGTTGGGGATTCCCAGAAACGCCTGCATGACCGATGTCGTACAACCGATCTTGTGCCCGACAACGCGGCCCAGCCCGGCCTTGCTGAGCATCCGGTTGACTTCCGACTGCAGCGCGTAACCCTGCGCTTCGTCCTGCGGGCGCGATCGCGGCGACAGGGCTTCGATTGGTGTCAACGCCATGCGCTGCCGCACAATGTGCTCAGCAGCGCGCTTCCATCTCTTGGTGTCGGTCATTGGCAACGCCTTCTTTCAAGCCTTGATCCTACCCCTTTTTTCCGCCAGCCGTTCCCGCTGAAGGCGGAATCACAAACGTATGCCTGCGGCATTGCAACAACCGACGCTGACAGTCTGGCGCTTGACGTAATGAGTCGCAGACCGAACAATGCCGGAATTTGTACAACGCACCGGCTAGGCAACATACTCATTGGCAGTAAAACAGTGCGTTGCGCAACGCCGTAACCGTAGAGCGTGCGACGGTTGGAATAAGGGCGGAATTCATGCACGTCCAGGATCACGAGAATACCCAACAGGAGAGTAGTGATGATTGAAAGATTGTTCCCCGGCAAGAAGTGTCCGGTGTCCAGCAACGGCGCCCTTTGGCTGGCAGCTGCAGCGATCGCACTGAGTCTGTCCGGCTGCGGCAAGGACGATGCCGAAGCACCGTCAGGTGCCACCGTCTCCACCGAAGGCAAGAGTGCCGCACAGGTAGCGGTCGAGGCTGCAAAACCGCTGTGCGAAGGCGGCACGACGATCACCATCGTTTGGGAGGCCGGTTTGCAGTCCCTCGATCCGCTCAATTTCTCCGGCCCCAAGTGGGAGCAGGAAACCGGTTGCAAGATCAAGGTCGTCGAAGTTCCCACTTCCGAGATGTTTACCAAGATCATGCAGGAGTATCGGGCCAATACCGGCGCGTATGACGCGCTGAACGTGATCCCGGCGTGGATGCCCGACCTGGCGCAGGCCGGCGCACTCGAGCAACTGGACTCCTATGTCGACAAGTATGGTTACCGTGGCGAATTGCAGACCATTGCTGCAACCTACCGCGATAACCAGATGACCGTTGACGGCAAGATCTACGGGTTCCCGGACGACGGCGATGTGTTCCTGATGTATTACCGCAAGGACATCTTTGCCAGGGACGACCTGAAGAAGGCCTACAACGAAAAATTCGGGCGCGAGCTTGCAGTGCCGACGACGTGGGAACAGTTCATCGAAGTCGGCCAGTTCCTGACCGACGCGCTGAAGAGCGAAGGCATCTACGGCGCGTCGATGTTCCGCGAGCCGGGCTACGGCAACTTCATGTTCCAGGAGCGCTTCCGCAATGAAGGTGGCAAGTTCTTTGATGCCGACATGAAGGCGGCCATCAACGGCCCGGAAGGACTGAAGGTTTTCAACGGCTGGCTCACGGAAAACAAGTTCATGCCGGCAGGCGTTGAGAAATTCGGCTTTGTCGAAAACCTGGCGGTATTTGTCAAAGGCGAATCCGCGATGACGATTTCGTGGCCGCCGTACGGACGGTTCGCAGCGGGCTATCTGGCGAACGAAGAAGCGCTGTCATGGGTGCCGAAAACACAGATCGCGGACAAGGTGGGATACGCGCTGCCGCCGGGTGGCCACCCGGAGCTGGCCGCCGGTTTCGCGCTCTCCGTTGCCTCCACCTCGAAGAACAAGGAAGCGGCATACCTGTTCATCCAGTGGCTCAACAGCGAAGAAATCAGTAACGAGCGGGTGCAGTTGCCGTACGCGCTGCGCGACCCGTTCCGCGACTCGCATTTCACCAATCCGGGCTATATGGCCTTGTGGCCGGATGCCAAGGACTATCTGGCCGCGCTCGGCGACGCTGCGCAGACCGGCTTGCTCGATCTGTCCCTGATCCAGACCGACAAGTACGAGGAAGCGCTGCGCCAGGGCATCAGCAGGTTGTGGGCCGGCGACGATCCGCAAGCCATCCTCGACAAGATCGCTGCCGATTGGGATGCGGTCACGGAAAAGGTTGGCGTGGACAAACAGCGTGCTGTCTATGAGTCCTGGGCGGCGAAGTCCGGCGCATATCCGAACTGAACGGGCACGGATCCACTAATCAGGAGGCTCGCGGCGCCGGAAGGCAGTTGAAGTGCGCCGCAGCCGCTCCCATCATTACCGTAGATTGACCAAAGGCGGGCGCCAGCCCGCCTTTATTTTCTGTATGCTTGTTCGGGGCTAGAAGAATATTGGGGGAAGTTGGTGTCTGCTGCCGGCGCATTGATGAAACCGCGATTCAGCGACAAGAGTTTCAGATACCAGCTGATCGCGCCATCGATCTTCGTTTTGTTGCTCATTGGCGTATTTCCACTGGTTTACCTGTTGGTCGTGAGCTTCCAGGGCATCACGATGATCGACAACGACACCAGTTTCCAGGGTGTCAGTAATTACGCAGCACTGTTTGGCGATACCCGGTTGTGGGAAGCGCTGCTGCACACGCTGCTATTCACGGCAATTGCCCTGCCTCTGGAATTGATTCTTGGCCTGCTGATGGCGCAGTTGTTCATCGATCACCTGCCGGGCCGCCAGATCTTTGTCGCGCTGCTCGTGTTGCCGGTTGTCATTGCGCCAATCGTTTCCGGTGCAACCTGGTCATTGATGTTCGACAACCGTTTCGGCCCGATCAATCAGGTGATCGGCTGGATTACCGGCGAAGAAGCCACTTTGTTGTGGACCATCAGCCCGGACCTGGTCTATCCCGCGATTCTCGCAGCCGAAGTGTGGCAGTGGACGCCGTTCATGTTCCTGCTGCTGCTGGCCGCCTTGTCGGCAGTGGACAAGTCGCAACTGGAAGCCGCGTCGATCGATGGCGCCGGCTACTGGAGGACATTCTTCCGGATCGTGCTGCCGGCAATCTGGCCAGTGATGGCCGTCGCGATTCTGATACGGGGGCTGGACCTGTTCCGTCTGTTCGATGTCGTCTGGGCGCTGACCCGCGGCGGGCCGGGCACCATGACCGAAACGATTTCGATTTTCACTTACGTAAAAGGATTTCAGCAATTTGAAACGAGCTATACGGCCGCGGTCGCCTTGCTCATCATCATATTGCTTTCAGTCGTGGTGATTCTGGCACTCAGGAGAGTGGGGCTGGCACGATGAAACTCTCACGCCGCCGGAACATCCGCCTCGCATTGCGTTATGTTGCCGCAACCTTGCTGACCGTGTTCTTTCTGTTCCCCATCTACTGGCTGTTCATGATTTCGTTCAAGACGGCCGACGAAATCTACTCCTACCCCCCAGTATGGTGGCCTTCGAGCATCCAGTTCAGCAATTATCTGGTTTTGTTCAAGGACGGCGATGCAGCAACCGTCGGAAACAGCCTGATCGTTGCCGGCGTCAGTACCGTGATCGCGATGTTTCTGGGCACTATCTGCGCTTACAGCCTTGCCCGCTTCAGGACCGGGGGCGAGCACCTGGCGAACTGGATTATCTCGCAGAGAATGGTGCCGCCAATTGCGGTTGTCTTTCCGATATTCCTGCTGTACGTCTGGTTCGGCTGGGTAGATACCTATTTCGGGCTCATTCTCCTGTACACCGCATTCAATCTGCCTTATGTCATCTGGATGATGCGCGGCTACATTCTCGACATTCCGATTGCGCTCGAACAAGCGGCGCTGGTCGACGGTTACACGCGCTGGCAGGTGCTTTGGAAGGTCGTGTTCCCGATGTGTCGCGCCGGATTGTTCGCCACCGCGATTTTCACGTTTGTCTTTGCCTGGAACGATTTCATTTTCGCGCTGGTGTTGACCAGGACCGAGGTCGCCACTTATACGGTGCAGGTCACCCATTATTTCGGCGGTCAGTCCAACTTCTGGGGAAAAATCTCTGCCATGTCGGTACTGGGAACGCTGCCGATCTTCATCGTCGTTGCGTTCATGCAAAAGTACCTGGTGCGCGGTATTTCTCTCGGGGCGGTAAAAGGATGACCGTGATTTCCTGCACGAGTCCGAACGGGCAATGCTGCCGGTATCGCAATGCGTGTTGCACGGTGCCGGGATTTTCCGGGTGCTCGGCAAAACCACTGACAAACGAATCTGAAAACGCCGGAATGCAAAGCAATGGCTGATCTGAAGATAACCGGGCTCGACAAATACTATGGCTCCGTGCACGCCGTGCGCGGAATCGATCTCGAAATTCCCGCCGGCGAATTCACGGTCCTTGTCGGACAGTCCGGTTGCGGCAAGAGCACGCTGTTGCGAACCATCGCAGGTCTGGAAGACATCAGCAGCGGCACCATCGAAATCGCCGGCGAAGTCGTCAACGATCTGGCGCCGCGGGATCGCGATATCGCCATGGTATTCCAGAACTATGCCCTGTATCCGTACATGAAGGTGTACGACAACATTGCGTTCGGTTTACGGGCCCGCAAAACACCAAAACAGGAGATCGAAGAGAAAGTCCAGCGCGCGGCAAGAATGCTCGCCATCGATCACCTGCTCGACCGCTATCCGCGTCAGTTATCAGGCGGGCAGTTGCAACGGGTGGCAATCGGCCGCGCGGTTGTGCGCAACGCGCGGCTGTATCTGTTTGACGAACCGCTATCCAACCTGGATGCGCAACTTCGCGATGAAATGCGCGGAGAAATCAAGCGCCTGCACCAGGAACTGGAAAAAACCATGATTTACGTTACGCACGATCAGATCGAGGCAATGACGATGGCGGATCGCATCGTGCTGCTGCGCGACGGACGCATCGAACAGGCTGGCGCCCCCCTCGACTTATACGAACGACCGGCAACAAAATATGTCGCCGGCTTCCTCGGCTCGCCCTCGATGAACTTCATCCCGGCACAACTCGTTTCGCAGGACAACGGCCTCGCGGTACGTTTATCCGACGGTGCATTACTTTCTTTACCAGCGGATCATGATGACCGTTACGGCAGGCACCGCGACAGGGAAGTTACGCTGGGCGTTCGCCCCGAACACATCAGCCGGGCTGCAGACGATGCCTTGCGGCCCGGCGTGGTCCGCCACGATGTCACCATTGATCTTGTGCAACCGACAGGGTCGCGCACCTACGCAACCTTCCTGCTTGGCGGCGTGGAAACCGTTGCGGAACTCAAGGCGCACGACGTATCTGCGCCAAATCAGAAGGTGGCACTGGCTTTCGACATGAATCGCGTCGTGCTTATCGATCCTGCATCCGAGCAGGTTTTTTAGCGCGTATTGTCCTGAGGTTTGGCGATGCGCCAGTGCATACACCGACAACACATTGAAACAGCGAGCGCGCCGTGCGCGTTTTTGATCGGAGGAGTCAAGTGATGAAATCTTCACCAGTTTCCACGAATGTGATCCTGTGCGGCACCGGACAGGAAGACGTGGTGGGGCGGGTACTCAGAGCCGGGCCAATGGAAGTCGAACTCGACAATGGCCAACTCCGCTACCTGAAGATACACGGTGTGGAGGTGCTGCGGGCGATCGGATTCCTGGTTCGGGACGAGAACTGGGGAACGTACATTCCGGCAATCACCGGGCTCAAGATCAGCGAAGGCAAGAAAGGCTTCTCTGTCAGCTTTCATGCCGTATGCAAGCGGCCGGGACAGGAAATCGCCTACGACGCCACAATAGAAGGCCATTCGGACGGCAGCCTGGAGTTTACCGGCACAGCCGTGCCGAAGACGGATTTCCTGACAGCGCGGACAGGATTCGTGGTGCTCCATCCGCTAAAGGGGGTTGCCGGCGAACCGGTTGTCGCAGAACACGTTGACGGCTCCATAGACAACTCGAGATTCCCGCCGTTGATCAACCCGGTTCAACCATTTCTCAACCTGCGTTCGCTTTCACATAATGTGCTTCCGGGACTGACAGCCACGGTTCGCATGGAAGGCGATACCTTCGAGACCGAAGATCATCGCAACTGGACCGATGCGTCTTTCAAGACCTACGTCAGGCCTTTGGCCCTGCCCTGGCCCTACACACTGAAAGCCGGCGAAGCGGTCAAACAGGCAGTGAAGGTCACGCTATCGGGAAACAGCAAGATTGCCGGCGGCAGCAAGTCAGAGGCGGGCGTCAGTATCACCCTCGGCAAAACATTGCGTGACAAGTTGCTTCCGGTCGGTTTCGGCGTGCCCGCCGAGGAAATCGGCCACGCGATCCGACATCTCGATCTCGTCAGGCAGGCCGGGCCGCGCATCCTGCAGTGCCACTTCGATCCACGCGAGAAACATGGATTGAAGGAGCTGTATGGCTATCGTGTGCTTGCGGATGCCACCGGCGCGGACGTTGTGCTGGAAATCGTTGTCACCGGTGTGGAGACCTATAAACAGGAACTGCGCACTATCTCGAAAATCGTAAACGAAGCCGGCCTGAAGCTTTCGGCCATCGCCGTATGCCCTGAAGGTGACCTGAAATCGGTCTTACCTGGCGGCAAGCGTCCACCGGCGGCGCCGCTCGACAAGTTGTACAAGGCCGCGCGCGAGGCGTTTCCCGGCGTCAAGCTGGGCGGAGGCATGTTCTCTTTCTTCACCGAACTCAACCGCAAGCGCCCGCCCGCCAAACTGCTCGATTTCGCGATGAATACGACCTGCCCCATCGTGCACGCCGCAGATGACCGGTCGGTGATGGAGACGCTGGAGGCGCTGCCCTATCAGGTCAAGACGGCGAAAACGTTTCTGGACAACACACCACATCGCGTCGGCCCGAGCGCGATCGGTTGCCGCGATAACCCGCACGGCGCGACTTTTACGCCGAATCCCGACAATGAACGGATCTGCCTGGTAAAGGCCGACCCGCGCACACGCGGGCTGTTCGGCGCCGCCTGGCTGTTTGGTTACATTGCGACCTTCGCACGCACGGGCATTGAAACGTTGACTGTCGGCGCCCCCACCGGACCGCTCGGCGTCATATACCGGAAAACGGAAAGTCCCCAACCATACTTCGATGCCGTGCCGGGCCCGGCAGTGTTTCCCGCCTACCACGTCGTCACCGGTCTGATGAACAGCGCCGGCCGGAAACTGGTAGAGGCGACTTCGAGCGACGAACAGAAAGTTTGCTGCCTCGCGCATCGCGGCAATAAGGGCACTACATTGTGGGTGGCAAATCTCACGGCGCAGGAACAGAAAGTGAAGATCGCTGCCGGCAAGCGCGCGATCGCCGGCACGATGCTCGATGAAACCAGTTTCAAAACCGCGACCACCAGACCACTCGAGTTTCAGAAGCGCTGGAAAGCAATGGCGCCGGAGCTGAAATTGAAGCCCTATGCGGTGGCAATCCTTTCAATCGAAGACTGAAGCATTCGCGTTTCTCCGGCACTGCACGTCGGCAGGCCCGCAACGGATCCGGTCCGAAGCAGACTTCTGTTTTCCATCGTGACTTGAAGTCTGTTTCGGACCGCTGCAGGAAATCCGTTTCCGGTTATTTGCCCTTTTCGCTCTTGCCCGCTGTTTTCTTTCTTTGGCCGAAGAGCCAAAAAAAACGGCGCCAATGGCGCCGCATGAATCCCGGTACAAGCCCGGAAGGGGGTATTCTCAAAACATCCAGCCAATTCCGACATTGAACCGGTCTTTTGTATCGTCGGTTTCGTAGTCCTGGACATCAGCCTTGAAAACGACCTGCGGGTGCACGAAGAAACTCGCGCCCGCAGTGATGACCTGCTCGTCGTTCAAGGGATCAACAGTGAATCCGGGGGCAACAGACTCCTGCGTGTTGTAAGCCTCGTAACGGGCGAACGGAGCGAGAGACATTCCGTTGTTGAAACTGAAACGGTAAGCAGCTTCGACATACCAGCCAAAGAACGATTCGGGTGCCGCGTCATTGGAACCGGGTGCCAGGCCGGCAGCCGCATTGATAGCGGCGGTATCGGAAAAGCTCCCCTCGGCATAAAGTGCGCGGAAATCCCAACCGGCGATGGTGTACCGGGCATGCAAGTCCCAGATCAGCAGGTTCGCGTCGGAACCCGCCAATGCAGCGGCATTTGTCCCTTTGCCCTGGCCGTCCTGCGCGGTGTTTCCGGTCCAGACGCTGCCGCCGAGTTGTAATCCAGGCACGCCTCGGTAGTTCAGGCCGGCGAAGTATCCGAACTCGTTGGCGGTAACGCGGTTGCCCTTGGTGCGCATGTCCTTGAAGCCGCTCGACGCATCCTTGTACAGGCTCGCATCCGGAGTGGTTGTAAATCCAGTGTTGTATTCAAGGCCATCGGCCACGTAACCCTGCAGCGCGAAACCGATTTCGCGCCACGTTGTCGGGATGATGCGTGACTCGACTTCGTTGCGCTCGACACCGTAAAACACCGGCGGCTCGTGATACTCGTTCAGGAAACCAACCGGTAGCAACATCAGGCCGGCGCGCAGATTGGCACTGCCCGCGTCGGTCAGCCGTTGCTCGATGTAGGCCTGCTCCATCGCCACTTCGCCGCTGCTGCTGTCACCACCCTTGGTCACCGAGTGCTCGAACTCGATTTCCGAATACAGGCGTGTGCGCTCGCTGAACCGGTGCCCCAGGAACAGGATAAATCGCTGCAGGTCGAACTCGTCCCGCTTGGAATCGTCCTTGTAATTGTTGTAATTGATCTCACCATAACCGCCGACCGCGGTACGGCCTTCATCGGGGTCGGCCGCTGCACTGAAAAACAGCATGTCCGTCCCGGCATCCTGCGCGGAAGTCTTTTCCGCTGGCGCCCCGGCGGTTTGCTTGTCTGCTGTTTGTTTCTCGCTCTGCTGCGCGGCATTCTGCTCGACCTGCCGCTTGAGCGCTTCAAGTTCCTTTTGCAGCGCTTCGATTCGCTGTTCCATCGATTCATCCGCATACGTAACGCTGCACGCCAGCGCCAACAACGCTGCGACCAGTGATTTTTTCATTGCGATCTCCCTGCCTTCATCAACTTTTTTGTTCTTCTGTCTATGTGTGCCAAGGACCTCAAAACGCAATACTCATGGCCACAACCGGGACAGAATCGGTCAACCGAGACCGGTATCGCAAATGATAATGATTCGCGTTACGTTCGTAAAGTATTATTTGACGGCAAGACCGAAGAGTCACAACGACTGCGCCACGAGCATGTCGGGATGACATAACTGTTTGTTTTACAGTATTTTACGAGGCCGCTCTTGCTCTCCCCTCACCGGAATCAACAGAACAGAGGGTTGTTCTCGGTTGACGGAGCGCAAGCAGTTGTAGTCCGCTAGCGTGGCCACCCGCGATCGCGCATGCACGCTCGTGCTACACAGTTGTTTCTGACAGCGGACGCGCCTTGACTCAGCTTTTCGCGAGATTGCGCAACGTCGCAAGGCCGGCGCCGAGTGCGCCCTGGAGCAGCATGGAATCCACGCCATAGGCGAACAGACGGAAGCCCTTTTTCCAGTAAGTGCGGCTCCACTGATCGTCCGCACTCATGAAACCAAGCACCTTGTTGTGTTTGCGTGCGGCGGCAACCATGCGGTCGATCGCATCAATGTACTTTGGATGGTCGAACTGGGCCGGAATACCCAGAAAATTCGTCATGTCGAAGTGGCCGAGCCAAAGCACGTCAACGCCGGGTACGGCGGCGATTTCGTCGATGTTGCGCACGCCTTCTTCGGTTTCGATCAGGCAAATGACGAGCGTGCGCGCGTTGGCGATCTTTATCTTTTCGGTGACTGACCCGCCGAGGTAATCGTCGGAAGCGAACCCGAACGCGGCGCCGCGACGGCCATCGGGCGGATAGCGTGTACACGAGACAATGTGTCGCGCTTCTTCCGCACTGCCAACCATCGGCGCCATGATGCCCATGGCACCAAGATCCAGTGCGCGGGAAATATAGTGGTACTGGTTCGCCGGCACCCGCACCATCGGCACGAGGTCTATGCCGCGCGAGAGCGCAACTTGCTGCTTCAGCGTTTCGTAGCTGGTGCCGGCATGCTCCATGTCGATCAGCAGAAACTCCGCCCCGGCTGCCTTGACGATCTGCGGCAGACCGGGAACCAGAAACTCCCAACCGAACGCTCCGAATGCGGGCTGGCCCGCAAGCAATTTTTCCTTGACCGGATTACTTCTCATGATTGGCCTCCCGTGCCACGATCGCCTGACATACCGCCTCGCAAACTGTCGCGCCTTGCAACACCCGTTGTCCGGAACGGGGAACCCGACGGACGGGCTGCTGACCGTACTGAACTGCTACTTCCATTTACCCGCCCAGTCCCTGTGCGCCAGCACCTCGGGATTCACCAGATGGCCGGGTTTGCGTCCATGGCACAAATCCACCGCAGCCTGGAAGGCGCGCTCTCCTAGAATGCGCATGCACTCATCGGTGTGGCAGATCGCATGAGGCGCGAGAATCACGTTGTCCATTTTCAGCAACGGGCTGTCCGGGGAGAGCGGTTCCTGCTCGAATACGTCGATCGCCGCGCCGGCGATGCGCGCGTTCTTCATTGTATCGATCAGAGCCGCTTCATCGACCACCGGCCCACGTGACGTGTTGATGAAATATGCGCTCGGCTTCATCAGGCCGAACTCGCGCGCGCCGATCAATCCGCGAGTGCTGTCGTCGAGCAGCGTATTGACGGACACGAAGTCCGATTCGCGCAACAGCGTGTCCATGTCCGTCATGGTCACGTTCAATGAGTCAACCGCCGATTGCGGCACGTTCGGATCGCAACCCAGCAGCCGCATGTCAAAGGGCTGAACCAGGCGGAAAATCTCGGCACCGATGTTGCCAACGCCGATCACTCCCAGCGTGCGCCCCATCAACCCCATGCCGAGGAAATTGCCCTTCTCGGCCCAGCGTCCTTCACGAACGAGCTTGTCCTTGAGAAACATGCGATGCGCCAGAGCCAGCACGTAAGCCATTACCGATGCGGCAACGGGCCGCCGCACGCCATCGGGCGTGATCGTCAGCATCACGCCGAATTCGTTGCACGCGGCAACATCAACCGAGTCATAACCCACGCCAAAGCGCGCGACCAGTTTCAGACGCCGGTCCGGCCCGGATAGCGTGTCCCGCGTGACTTTCGCCGTCATCAGGCAGAAGGCGTCATACTTCGCTGCGTGTTCCGGGGTAAGAGCCGGCACCCGGTCGGCCAGAATCTCCCATTCGATTGCCGGATCGTCGAGTATTTTCATGGCATTTTCACCAAAGATCGTACCGCCATCCGCGGTCACGACCTCCTGGCTGACACCGACACGAAATTTCTCCGCCATGCTGTTCTCCTCCCGAGTTTGCCGGCCCACGTCTGGTCCGAAGACCGTCGGTTACCAGGGCCTACATTGCGACACTGAACGCACCGTCCACGACCAGCACGTGTCCGTTGACATAGGATGCCTCGTCCGACGCGAGAAACACAGCCGCCGGACCAATCTCATCGAGCTGACCCCAGCGCCGGGCCGGCGTACGCCCGCACACCCAGGCGTTGAATTCCTTGTCGTTGATCAATGCCGTGTTCATTTCGGTCGCGAAGTAACCGGGAGCGATCGCATTGACGGTAATGTTGTGCTGTGCCAGTTCGACAGCGAGTTGGCGCGTGAGTGAATGGACCGCGCCTTTTGAAGCGATATAGGCCGAGATGGTGGGCCGCCCCAACAGAGCGCTGATCGATCCGGTCATGATGATGCGCCCACGCTTTGCCGGCACCATGACTTTTGCTGATTCCCTCGCCAGTGCCCAGACCCCGGTCAGGTTCGTTGCGATGACGCGTTCAAAGTCTTCGGTCCTGAATTCGGTAATCGGCTGGCGATGCTGAATGCCGGCATTCGCAATCAGGATGTCAAGACGCCCGTGCCTGCTTGCGGCCGCTGCGACACACGCAGCAGCAGCGGCATGATCGGTCACGTCGAACGGTGCCGCCTCCCCGCTCAGTTTTCTCGATGCCAGCTCGCCGACCCTCGCCTCGAGAGCAGCGGCATCACGCGCATTGAGAAGCACATGGGCACCGCTTTCTGCGAGCGACTGCGCCATCGCCCATCCGAGTCCGCGTGAGGCGCCGGTGACCAGTGCAACTTTTCCGCTCAGATCAAACATGCTTTTCTCCCCGAAAAGGCGATTTCCCACAAGCACCCTGCAACACGGAAAAAACCGGGGCAGCCAGGGCGCAGCAGAGGCTGAGCTTCTGTTTCATCCCTCCGGAGAGCTTGCCCACGGCACGATCGGCGAAGGGGGCCAGACCGGTGGAGGCGAGCAGGTCAGCAATCCGTTCCTGCCGCTCCGCCCGCCCCTGGCCGAACAGCCGCGCGAAGACCTCCACGTTCTCGTACACCGTGAGGGTGGCGTAGAGATTCCTGCCCAGACCCTGGGGCATGTAGGCGATCCGCTGGCAGACCCGCCGGCGGTGGCGCTGATCGGCCAGATCCCCGCCGAGCACCTCGAGGCGCCCCCGCTGCCGGCGGCGGGCACCGGCGGCCAGCGCCAGCAGACTCGACTTGCCGGCCCCATCCGGACCGATCAGGGCGACCGTGCCCCCTTCGGGCACCAGCAGGCTCACCTCCCGGAGGGCAATGGTGCTGCCGTAGCGCAGCGCCACGCCCTCCAGCCTGACCAGTGGGGGAGCGGAGGCGGTGGTCATGAAGGCAGCCTCACCGTGAGCCGGTCAGGCCAGGGGATCGAGGCATCCAGCCGCACCCAGGCCACGCCGGGGAGTCCCGTCTTGACCCATGGCTCATACCGCTGCAGCACGTCGGGATCGACGCGGGCCTTGACGCGGAACATCAGCTTCTCCCGCTCCTCGGCGGTCTCCACCGTTCTGGGCGTGAACTGGGCCACATCGGCCACGAAGCTGATCCGGGCCGGGATCACGTACTGGGGCGCCGCGTCGAGGATCAGACGGGCCTCGCTGCCGATCCGCACCCGCCCGGCCTGGGCGGTCGGCAGGAAGAAGGTCATGTGCACATCCGCGAGATCGAGGATGTTGAGCACCTTCCCGCCGGCGCCGAGCACCTCCCCCGGCTCGGCGATGCGGAACTGCACCCGGCCATGGATGGGGGAGCGCAGCGTCGCGTCGGTGATGTCAGCCCGGAGCCGTTCCATCCTGGCCTTCGCCGCATCCACCGACCGCTCCGACGCCACCACCTGGGAACGGGCGGTGGCGATGGCGGTGGCCGCCTCCGCCACATCGGCCTGGGCATGGCTCACCGCGGCCCGGGCCGAATCGAGGGCCGCCGAGGCGTTGTCATACTCCTCGCTGGGGAGGGCCCCGCTCCCCACCAGCCGGCCGACGCGCTCGAAGCGCTTGCGCACCCTCTCCAGGTCCGCCTGACGTTCCTGAAGGGTGGCCTGGGCCGCCCGCCATTCATGCTCCCTCTGGCGCACCGTGCTGGTTGCGGTCTCCACGGTGGAGTCGGCCCGCCGCCGCTCGGCCTGCGCCTCCCGCAGCTCCGCTTCCAGCGTGTCGGTGTCCATCCGCGCCACGATCTGGCCGGCGGCCACCGCTTCCCCTTCCTCCACCGTGATGGCGCTGATGCGCCCGGCCGTGCGGGTGGCGATGTCGATCTCCACCGCCTCGATGCGGCCGTTGCCACTGGCCAGGTTGGGGGGCGACGGCTGGGGCCGGATCAGCCGGGCCACGAAGATGACGGCACCGACCATCGCCGCCAGGAGGGCAACGCGTCGCCAGGACGGACGTGGGAGGGGAGCCATGGCCCTGCTTTAGCGGGCTTTGCCCGTGGCACCATCCCCTGCAGCCAGGAGGCCCTGTGTCAGGGACGGCGGAACTCGAGGGCTTCAGGGCGCGGGAACGACCCGGTACTACACCCCAAGGGCAAACAGTGGCAGCGCGAAGGATGGCCGCCCACAAGACAGGAGCCCAGGAGCATTCTTCCGGCTCCTCATGAGGGGGATCGGGATGCCACACCAATGTGTTCAGCCGTCTCTCTGCCTCCAGAGCTGAGGACACATTGATTCACAGCCTGATCCGCCACCTGTCGCCGGGCCTGATGAGAAGGCCGAAACCGCCCTGGCATGGCTCGGCTCGGCATCGCGTCAACGGTTGGATCAGAGCATTCGTGGTCCGCCTCAACCCCCTGGCCCCCAGGACGTGACCCTCTGGGCGCTGCTGGCCTTGCTGACCGCCCTGTGCGAGAGCGGCAAGGATCTGCTCACCCGCCGCCTGCTCCGCCGCGCCGGCCTGAGTTCCCGCCTGGTGATGGGGGCCGCCTGCCTGGTGTCGGCGCTCCTGGCGCTGCCGCTCACCCTGGTGGCGCTGAGCCGGGGCGTGGCGCCCGATCCGATCCCCCTGCTCCTCAGCCTCCTGGCGACCGCGCTGGTGAACGGGCTGGCGTTCTGGAGCTACGGCCGCGCCCTGGCCCGCGGCGACCTCAGCCTGGTGCTGCCGCTGATCAACCTCTCGCCGGTGGTGCTGCTGCTCAGCGGCTGGCTGATGCTGGGGGAGCGTCCCACGCCCCTGGCCCTGGTGGGGGTGCTGCTGCTGGTGATGGGAGCCCTGGAGCTCGGCCGCAGCGGCCCCGGGGCCGCCGGACTCTGGGGCCAGCCGGGGGCCCGCGCGATGCTGCTGGTGGCGCTGCTGTGGGGGGTCGGCGCCGGCATCGACAAGCTGGGGGTGCGGGCGGCCGGCACCCTCACCTGGGTGACGACGTTCAATCTGGTGGTGGGCCTGCCGCTGCTGCTCCCCGCCCTGGCGGCGGGCGAGGGGGAAGGGCTGCGGCGTCACTGGCCCTGGCTGCTCCTTCTCGGTCTGGTGGGGGCGGCCGGCATGGGGCTGCAGATGGAAGCGCTCCGCCGCACGGCGGTGGTGCACGTGATCGCCATCAAGCGTCTGAGCACCCTCTTCTCCGCCCTGGCCGGAGTGATCTGGCTCGGGGAGAACGGCGGCGCCCTGCGGCTGCCGGCAGCGGCGGTGATGCTGGGCGGGGCCGTGATGGTGCTCCGGTTCGGGCGGGGATGAGCAGCGGGGCATGGCTGGGTCCGGGTCGGGCCGATCCCCCTCACAGGCTCTGAGCGACACCTCGGCGTCTGCATGCCAGGAGGTGGTCGAATCGGCCGCCCTCAGTCGTCCTCCCTCGCCCGCAGGTACAGGTTCGAGCGATTGCCGTGGGAGCCTCCCGTTCCTCCATCGCGAACAGGGAGGGACAGCCCCGTACCAGATCGGAAAGCTTCCGGTAGCCGTAGAGCCCGATGTCGAAGTCGGGCTCGATCTGCTGCAGGCAGCTGCCGAAGCTGCCCAGCTGGGTCCAGGCCGATTCATTCACCGAACGATCCAGCGCTTCCCAACGGCAGGTGTTCCCCGATGCCGTCGCCGGCTTCCCCGCCGGCGGACAATCCGGGGAATGGCTCCGTTGCCCGCCGCCGTCGCACCGCCGCCCCTGCTGCCCTGTCCCGCCGCGGCGGGCTGGGAGCTGGTGGCCCGCACGCGTCTGCCGCGCTCGAACCGGCAGGGCCAGGCCTCGGGAGGCTTCTCTGCCGCCAGCTACGACCCCGGGAGCGACGTTCTGCTGCTGCTCAGCGATGCCCCCCGGGGCCGCGTGAGCGGCTGGGGCGGCCTGCGCCACCTGGGCCGCGTCCCCCTGCGGCCCCTGTTCCACGTCGAGCTGAAGGGATCGGCAGCGGCCCCCCTGCCGGCGGAGATCGATGGCGAGGGCCTGGTGGTGCTCGGCGACCGCCTCTGGGTGGCCAGCGAAGGACGGCGCAGCGCCGCACGCCCGGCCCAGCTGCTGGCCTTCGAGCGCGCCACCGGCCTGCTGGAACGGGCCGATCCGCTGCCGGCGGACTGGCAGCCGGCCCCCGGCCGGGGACTCGCCGCCAACCAGGGTCCGGAAGCCCTGGCCCTGCGGCGCCGGCCGGGGCAGGCCGGAGGAGCTGCTGATGGCCGCCGAATCCCCCCTCCTGCAGGATCCCGCCGGCCAGGTCCGGCTTCTGGAGTGGACCCTGGATCCTTCCGGGCCCGTGCCCCGGCCCCTGGCCCGCCTGGCCCTTCCGCCCGGGGATGGCTGGGGGCTGACCGATCTGCTGGTGAGCGGCGGTGCCGGTTCCCCGCAGGCCCTGCTGGCCCTGCTGCGCCGCTTCCAGGCGCCCCGATCGCTGGGAGGCCCTGCTGGCCCGCTATCCCCTTCCCGCTGACGGGGCCGATCCCGAGGCGGTGCTGGAGCCGCTGAACCGCTGGGATCTGCTGGAGGCCGGCCTGCCGGCCGACAACTGGGAAGCCCTGACCCCCGGGCCGGTGCAGGCGGATGGGCGGCCCAGCCTGCTGCTGGCGGCGGACGACAACTTCAACCCCCTGCAGGACAACCATCTGGCCCTGCTGGTGCCCCGCCGCAGCAGCCCCTGCCCGCCGGAGCCATGAACCGCCGCGACCTGCTCTCCCTGCTCGGCATCGGCGCCGGCACCATCGCCGCGGTGGGCCTGCGCCCGCCCGGCACCCCGGAAGCGGCGGCAGCCGCCGGGGCCCCGGCGGGCTCCGCCCCCTTCCGGCCGGTGCCCACCCCCCTGCCCGTGCCCAGCGACGGGCTCGATGCGGCCGGCCAGCGACGCCGCTACGCCCGCATCGATCTGGAGGACAGACTCGTACTGCCGGAGGGCTACCGGTCCGAGGTGCTGGCGGTGTGGGGGGATCCGCTGGCGGACGGCCGCTTCGGCTTCAACAACGACCATCTCTCCTTCCTGGCGCTGGGGCGGGATCGGGCCCTGCTGACGGTGAACTTCGAGTACATCAGCGCGAAGACCTGGCGCGAGGGCTACGCCGAGGCGGTGGGCGAGGCGGTGGGCGGCCCGTTGCCGTTCGCCGCGCTGATCGAGGCCCTGGCGCCCTCCGGCGGCCGGGTGGACGCCAGCGTCCTGCCACCGGACGACCCGCTGCGGTCGCAGATCCGCCAGGTGGCGGCGGCGGCCATGGCCGATCTGGGGGTCGGCGTGATCGAACTGGAACGCGACCCGGGGGGGCCCTGGCGACGCCGGCCGGGCCGCTTCGATCGCCGCATCACGGGCCTGAGCGGCTGGCGGGATCCCTCCCGGCGGCTGGGGGTGACGGGCCCGGCGGCCGCGGTGTTCCGCAGGCGACGCGGCTCGGCTACGACGACGGCCTCGGGGAGGCGATCATCGGCACGTTCGCCAACTGCGCCGGCGGCGAGACCCCCTGGGGCACGGTGCTCAGCGCCGAGGAGAACGTGCAGAGCCAGGTGCCCGAGGCCGTGCATGCCGACGGCTCCTCGGTGGCTCCCTCGGAGCGGCCCTTCGTCTGCGACGGCCAGCGGCTGGAGGGCCTGGGCAATCCCTTCGCTCTGGCGGGTAACAAGTACGGCTGGATGGTGGAGATCGACCCGCGCCGGCCCGGGCAACCGGCGGTGAAGCACAGCTGGCTGGGCCGCTTCCGCCATGAGGCGGTGGCGGTGAAGGCCGCGGCGGGCCAGCCCCTGATCGTCTATTCCGGCTGCGATCGCCACGGCGGCCACCTCTACCGCTTCGTGAGCGACGGACACGATCCGCGATCCGGCCGACCCGGCCAATTCCCAGCTGTTCAGCGCCGGACGGCTGGAGGTGGCCCGCTTCGATCCGCCGGCCGCCGGCGCCGCGGTGAGGGCCGGGGCCGCTGGATCCCCCTGGAGCCCGCCACCCCGGTGGCGCCGCTGACCCCCGGCCACTTCGCCCGCTTCGGCGTGGAGCAGGCGGTGCTGTTGCCCCACGGCGACCGCCGCCGGGCAGGGGCCGAGGCCTTCAGCAGCGATGCCGCGGTGGCGGCCTACCGGCGCCGCTTCCCCACCCTGGCCCACCTCTACCCGGGCGAAGGCGAGGAGCGGATGGGGGCGATCCTGGTGGATGCCCACCTGGCCGCCTGCGCGGCGGGGGCCACCCCCGGCGCCCGGCCGGAGGACACGGTGATCGATCCGACCAGCGGCGACCTGCTGATCGCCTTCACCGCCGGCGGCGGCAGCGAGGACGGGCGGGCCGACCCGGCCATCTTCCGCGGGCCGAAGGGGGAGACCAGCTGGCCCTACGGCTGGATCATGCGCCTGGCCGACGAGGGGGCCGCCAAGGGCGGAGCCTTCCGCTGGCGCCTGGTGGCCACCGGCGGCGCCCCCTGGCAGGGGGGACTGGGCTTCAGCAATCCCGACAACCTCGCCGTCGACCGGCGGGGCCACCTCTGGATGACGACCGACCGCTCCACGAAAGCCGCCGATCTGGATCTGTTCGGCAACAACAGCTGCTGGGTGCTGCCCACCCGGGGCCCGGCCGCCGGCGAGGCCTTCTGCTTCGCCACCGGGCCGATGGAATGCGAACTCACCGGCCCCTGCTTCGATCAGGGCGAATCCACCCTGTTCCTCTCGGTGCAGCACCCGGGCGAAGACCACGGCAGCCGCCCCTCGCCGGAAGCCAACGAGGCCCAGGCCCACCGGCTGGTGGACCGCTCGGGGCGCCCCTTCGAGCAGCTGCGCTGGGTGCCCCTGGGCTCCAACTGGCCCTCCGGCGTGCCCGGCCGCCCGCCCCGCCCCGGGGTGGTGGCGATCCGGCGCCTGGGGGGCGGACCGCTGCTGGAGGGCTGAGTGGGGTGGTGCGGGTTCAGGTCGCCCCGGCATCCAGCAGCCGCTCGATCTGATCGAGGGCCTCATCGAGGGGGTCGATGGCCGTGACCAGGGCGGCGTCGCTGGCCTCGGTGCTGGGCCACTGGTGATCGATCTGGCGGCGCAGCTGCTGCAGGCCGCCATCGATGGCCTCGAGCCGGGTGGCCAGGGACAGCAGCCGGGCCTCCCGCTCGTCCATCCCCCGGCGGGCCGCCTCCAGATTGCGGCGCAGCTGGTCGGTGAGCCGGCGCCGTTCCTGGCGCAGGGGCCCCTCGCGCTCCTTCCGGAGGGCCTTCTCCTCCCGGCTCAGGCGCCGGGCCAGGGCATCGGGATCCAGGCGAACGCCTTCGCCCGATTCCAGCAGGGGCCGGCGCTGCTCCAGCCGCTCGGGAAGCTGCTGCAACCGTTCGCAGCAGAGCTGGACCGTGCCCAGGGACTCCAGATGGCCCGGATCGGTGAAGCGGGCCAGGGCCTCTTCCTTCAGGCCCACTGCCAGGCCCGCCAGGCCGGCGGCCCGCTCCAGGGCCTCCTCCAGGGCCGCATCGAGGCGCTGGGCATGGAGCCGCTGGCTGCGGCTGCGGCGGCCGCCGGGCCCCCGGCGGGCCAGCAGCAGGCTCAGGCCGACGCCGAGGCCGACGGCGAGGGGGAGCGCCAGGGGAAGGGCCAGTCCGGCCCCGCGCACCAGCAGCACCAGAGAGGCGCCGGCCCCGGCCACCGCCATGGGATGGTCGAGGGGGTTGGGCCAGGACGGGGCCGCCGCCATCAGAAGGCCATCTGGAGATCTTCCATGCGGCGGCGGATGCTGTCGGGGGTGCCGGTGGCGAATTCGCCGCCGTTGCTCTCGGCGATCCGGCGCAGCACGTCGGCGTCGAAATCCCCCTGGTTGCCGTAGCCCATGGTGAACACACCGATGCGTTCATCGGTGGCGAAGCCGCTGCTCCTCAGCTCGCTGCCCAGCCCGTCGAGGCTCAGGCGGGAGCCGTTGTCCTGGCCATCGGTGAGCACCACCACCGCCAGGATCTCGCCGGGACGGCGGGTGCTGCGCAGCCAGTCGCGCCCCTGGCGGATGGCGTCGTAGAGGACGGTGCCGCCCTCCGCCTGCAGATCGGCGATGAAGCGGGAGCCCCGCTCGGCATCGGTGCCGTTGCCCGTCACCACCACCGGGGGGCGCAGGCGGTTGTCGAAGTCGAACAGGCCCACGGTGTCGCGGGGGCCGATCTGGGCCAGGTAGGCCTGCAGGCTGCGCTGGGCCGCCGGCAGCTTCTCCCCCTTCATCGAGCCGGAGCTGTCCACCACCAGGGCCACCCGGGAGGGCTTCTTGGCCTGATTGCGCCAGAGGGTGATGATCGCCTCCACCACCTCCGGCGGCGGCGCCCGCAGGGAGTCGTAGACGGCGCGGGGATCGGCCCCGTAGGCCGCCGTGACCCGGCTGGCCGGCACGGCCGGGTTGGCGGGCCGCAGGCCCTGCTCCGCCGCCAGCCGCTGGATGTCCTCCCGCTGCAGCCGCTCGATGAGGAGCTGGGCCGCCTGCTTCTCGGCGGGCGACACCCAGGGGGCGTCCGGCAGGATCGCCCGCATGGTGCTGGAGTAGGTGGCGCGGGGGTAGACCGCCTGCAGGGGCTCCTGGTCGGCGCTGCGGGCGGCGTTCACCGCCACCACCGAGGACTCGTAGACCGAGGCCACCGAGGCCCAGAACGGTCCGTTGCGCTGCATGGCCCGGGCCAGTTCGTCGGTGGAGCTGCCGTAGCGGGTCACGTGGCGCTCGATCGCCGCCACCTGATCGCCGTGGGCGCGTACATCCGCCAGGGTGAGCGCTTCGGGCCGTTTGCCGGCCACCTCCGCCACCATCGCCACCAGGGTCTGGAGGCCGGAATTGGAGCGGGTGGGGGCGGTGTGGACGTAGCGGATCGGCTGGGAGGGGCCGGCCGGATCCAGCTGGCGGTGGTCGCTGCTGCGGGCCAGGGCGCCGAAGGGATCGGGGCGGTCGAGGCCCTTCGCCAGGGCCGGGGTGGTCATGAACACCATCGGACTGGAGGCCAGGGCCGGCGCGTCGGCCGGGGCGGGGATCAGCTCCCGGGTGGGCGCCAGCCGCTGCAGCCGGTGGCGCAGCAGTTCCTGGTAGATCTCCCCATCCACCGACAGCAGGGTGGGGATGCGCGGGTCGTCGGCCGCCTGGCCGCCCTGCAGCACCCCCCGGGCATGGGACTCGATCTCGTTCACCACATCACCGCTGCCGGCGGCGCGGCAGCGCAGCTGCACGGGGGTGCGGTCGGCCAGCCGCGGCGGATCCTGGGCGATCGCCTTGGCGGCCTCCTGGCAGAAGCCCTTGAGGGCGCTGCCCACGAGCATCTCGACCTCGAGCGGCGGCGGCGCCAGCAGGCCGCAGGCGCTGATCGGCAGGCCGAGGAGGGCGGCGGCGAGGGCGGCCAGCCGCAGGGGCCGTGCCATGGGGCGGTTCGGACGGGCGCCCCCATTCTGCGGCGAAGCTTGGCTGCTGTCTCAGCGGACCGGTGGCAGGCGGCCGGCGGGGTGATCAGACTGTGGTCCATCCGGATGGCCCACCTTGAGCGTCCCTGTCACCCGCCGGCGGCTGCTGTCGGTGCTGATCGGCGCCGGCGGCCCTGATCCTGGCGGCCGCTCCCCTGCCCGGCCTGCGGCGGCCCCTGGTGGTGGCGGTGGGATCGGAGCTGGCCGGTGCCATGGCCGAGATCGAACCCCTGTTCGAGCGCCGCCAGGGCGGCATCGATCTGGCGTGGCGGGTGCAGGGCTCCCAGGACATGGTGAACCGGGCCCAGGAGCGATCGCCCGGAGCGGCCGCGGGTGCTGATCCCCGCCAGCCGCGAACTGCTCGACCAGCTCGCCGCCGAGGTGAGCGGACGGGGCGAGCCGGATCGCCGTTCCTGCAGCCGCCCGCTGCCGATCGCCCGCACCCTGCTGGTGGCGGTGGCCTGGCCGGAGCGGGCCCGCCGGCTGTTCCCCGATGGCCGCTTCGCCTGGCCCGCTGCTGCGCCGGGCCACCGCAGCGGGGCAGTGGGGAGCCCTGGGGGCGCCGGCCAGCTGGGGCAGCGTCGATCTGCGCAGCACCGATCCGATGCGCTCCAACTCCGGCCAGCTCACCCTGGCGCTCTGGTGCCGGGGTCAGGAGGGGAGGGCCTGTGCCGCCGGCCTGCGGCGGGCCGTGTACCGCCCCGCCCGCTCCACCGACATCCTGCTGCAGGAGTTCATCAGCGGCGGGCCCAACGAGGGTGACCTGGCGATGGTGTACGAGGCGTCGGCCCTGGCCCGCCAGGGCGAGGCCAGCCGGCAGCGGCCGGGGGGATACGTGCTGCTGTTCCCCGATCCCACCTTCGAAACGATCCTGGCGGCGGCGGTGCTGCGGGGCCAGGCGGCGGGCCGCGCCGACGACGGCGAGCGCTTCGTGGCCTTTCTGCGCTCCACCGAGGGGCCCAGGCGGTGCTGGGCCGCCAGGGCTTCCGCGCAGCCGATGGTCGGGGGGCAGCCCAGCGGCCCGCGGGGTGCGGCGCCTGCCCCCGCCCCCGCCCCAGCAGCGGGAGGAGCTGCTGCGCCTCTGGCAACAGGCGGGCTGAGGCCGAGCCCGCCGCTGGTGTCGGCGATCACCTGCTGGCGTGGGAGGCGGCATGGACAGAAGCGCCGGATTCCTGGCGTCTATGCCTAGGTTTCCGCGGACGATGTTCGCCCTGTGGGGTGCACCGCCGGGGGGAACTTTTTGGAGCCGAAGCGTGTCACCATGGCGGCGAATGGCCGCACCGACGTGCTCCGCTGCGACGCCCTGTTCCTCTCCGATCTGCACCTGGGCTCGAATCAGTGCGAGGCCGGCCACCTGGCCGCGTTCCTCGGCTGCATCCAGCCCAGGCAGCTGTTTCTGGTGGGCGACATCATCGATCTGCAGGCGATCCGTTTCAACGCCCATGCGGATGAACGCTTCCTCACGGCGCTGATCGACGGCCTGATCGATGGGAAGGGGGAAGGGCCTTTCGACGACGAGAGCACTGAAGCGTCGGAACCTGCTGCGATCGTCGCACCGGGAGGTGCTGAGCGGCCTGCGGGATCTGCAGCACGCCGGGATGCGGATCACCTACATCCCCGGCAACCACGACGCCTACTTCCGGCGCCATGCCGGCTAGAGGCCGCGTGGCCTCGCGATCCGCCGGCAAGCCTCGTACCGCACACCGGCCGGGCAGAGGTTGCTGGTGCGCCATGGCGATGAATACGACCGGCTGGTCGCTTCCATGCCGGGCTGGCGGAGTCCCTGGCCCGGCTGCAGGAGCACTACAGCGGCCGGCATCAACGGGCTGCGCTGCGCCTGTTCGACCGGCCGGCCCGTTCAGCCCCTGCCGACCGGCCGGAACGCCGAGGCGATTCTGGAGAGCGCCGTGGAGCTGCTGGCCAGCCACCGGGAGTGGCCGATCCCGGTGAGCCGGGGCCTCAACTCCTCGGGCGGCTTCTCCCTGGCCTTCGCCCTGGAGAGCGCGCTCAAGGGCCGCACCGGCCACGACCGGCTGATCAAGCGCCGGATCGTCCAGCATCTGCAGCGGCAGGCGCAGGGCACCGAGCCCCTCGACGGGCTGATCAACGGCCACACCCACATCCCCGAAGCCACGGCCCTGGCGCTGCCGGCGCCCGTCGGATGCAGGCGGCGGCCCCTGCCACATCACCTACTACAACACCGGCAGCTGGGCCCGCAGCCAGCAGAGGCTGGGCCGCACCGCGCCTGGTGGTGGCCGGCAACGGCACGATCGGCATGGTGCGCTTCGATCGCCGCCACGGCATCGAACCTTTCCAGCCGCCCCGGTTCCCCTTCAACACCTATCCGATGCGGCCCTGCCCGGGGTGCGGCCTGGGGGTGGCGGATCTGGAGCGGGTTTGAGGGCTGAAGGGGAGGGGCCATCGCGGTGGAGGCCGCTCATGCACGCTGAAATAGACGTCGAAACAGCTGGTTCACGGGTCGACACAAGATCACATGGGGCGAATCATTGCCTCCCAGACCTTATGGGAAGGCCTGGGTTTCATCGAAAGAGCCGTCGAGGGCCAGGGGAGTTAGACGGACAGCCAAAGGGTTGAAGGGGTGTACAATGAAATTGTCTATCGTTATCTTCGAAGGATCGACAAGTCACCCCAATCACGCTGCTGGTATGCAGGACGCCCACAAGGTGACCTCACTCCATGGGGCCTCTGGGGTATCGTGCTGAACATGTGGTTATCTGACACAAGAACAACGGCTACAGCTTGCAGGTCGCCGGCCAAAGCCTCAGCGACAACAGGGTCTGAGGGATCTTCCAGCGCTGGGCCCACTGTGGTTCACGGCAAAAAACGGTCGGGTCACGGTGGTTTACGGAACTTCCCAATAACAAGTTATTCCTCAGAAAAAAGGAGCTGAATTTAAGTTTTGTTGATCTCATCAGGCAAATTCTGCGGAGTCATCCTGAAGGCATGACACCACAGCAGATAGGTGAGACTGTAAAGGCCAGCTCTCAGGATTTCTACAGCACGGAGTCCCACAGTCGGAACGTCGAGAAGGGACATTACACAGATCTTGATCATGCGCTTTTGGCGCAAATCTACGATGCGTCTCGCACTGGTGCTCAAATCTTTGTCGATAAGTCGCAACAGCCCATCAAACTTACTTTGGTGCCTGGAGTAAGTGACGATATCAGCGTTCCAGGCGAGGAGATTGACACCGAGAGTCTGAGGTGACTGGGCGTTTGAACGAGGTACGGACACCATCACCTTGACTCCCAGGGCTGGGGGCGAGCCTATGCAGGACATTGGGAAGTACATTACCATTTACGAACGGCAGCCCAGCGGCGCCTGGGGCATGGCCCGCGATATCTGGAACAGCAACAATCCACCATTCATTCCGAGGTGAGCGATGCGCTTTCTTGTCAAGGTGAATATCCCTGTTGAAGCCGGGAACGGGGCGGCGAAGGCCGGCAGGCTCGGCACCACCATCCAATCCATTCTGGCGGACCTGAAGCCCGAAGCCGTGTATTTCACGGACGACAATGGAGATCGGACGGCGTTTCTTTTCCTCGACATGCAGGACGCCTCCCAGATCCCTGCGATTGTCGAGCCGTGGTTTCTCGCGTTCAACGCGAGCATTGAGATCCATCCGGTCATGGTGCCGGAGGATCTCAGCCGAGCTGGCAGTGCCATCGAGGCAGCCGTCAAGAAGTACAGCTGACAGCGCGAGGAGCGCGAGGGCCATCGAACGACGGCCTGCAGGCGCCCGTATTTCCGGTCCTTGCTCACCAAGGGCAATCAACACCACTCCCTTGCAGTGTCCCAGTCCCCTGCGGCGCCCAGGCCCACCAGCACTCGGTCTGTTCCTCAGCAGGCCTTCGTCCCACTCCCCACCCGTGTCGACAGGTGGGATTCAGCCTGGATGGCGGTGAAGCCGGTGGCGATGAGCCGGGCGTCGATGTCGTCCGTTCAGCACTTTCTGGCGGACCTCGGCCGGCAGCTCATGCAGCAGGAACACGCAGGTCACCGCCAGCCTGCTGCCGTCGGCGAAGGGCCTCGGCGTTGCCCCGCAACTGCTGCTGGGTGCGGCCCGTGCCGGTTGGCCACATCCAGCTCCCACACCCGTCCCTCACCGCGGCGGCTCCAGGTACCGGGCATCTCGAGCCTCAGTAGCGAATAGCGGGTCACCCATTCGAGCCAGGGGGCCTCGAACAGCACCCCGGTGGGGTAGAGGCCCTCCTCGGCGTCCCGCCAGTCGACCTCCAGCAGGGCCCTCTGGGCCCCCTGCAGCTCCCTGAGCAGCTCGGAGGGAACGGGGACGGGTGGCTCATGTCCTTGTGGGCCTCGCCCGCCAGAGCCTTGCCCTGCTGCAGGGCCTGGTAGGCGAGCTTGGTAAGGGGTTCGGCCATGCCGGAGCTGCAGGTTTCATTCGGCCTCGATGATGCAGAGGTTGGCGGCACGCGCGGCCAGCACCACATCCACGCCGACACGCTGATCGAAGGTCACAAAGCGTCCCCCATGGGTACCGGCAGGCCTCCGACAGGCGTTCTGGCCAGCCGAGCGGCGGGCTGATGGTTGGGGTAGGCCGGCTGAGCCATGATCCGGACCCCGCCGTTCTCGGTGATCGGGCAGGTGGCCCAGTCGTGCGCCTGCGCCCGCTCGAGCCAGCGGACAGCGGTCCGGTGCAGCACATGGCCCTGATCGAGCAGGGCGATCACCACGTTGATATCGAGCAGGGCCCTGGCCATCAGAGGCCGGTCTCATCCCGCAACTGGTCGATCTGCTCGTTGGTCACCAGCCGTCCGGACAGAGCCGGGAAGGGACGAAACCCTCCCACGGAAGGGGGAGACACCGCTGGGGACAGGGTCGTTGCAGCGGTGCCGCTGAGGGCAGCGCGCAACAGGCGCGACACCATCTGCCCTGCCGATGTGCCCTGCCGGCGGGCCAGCTCCTTTGCCGCTGCCAGCACGTCGTCCTCGATGTCGAGCGTGGTGCGCATGGGGACGAGGAAGAGGGGACCTGCCCACAACAACTTGGGAAGCTCTGGATAACCACAGCGTTCCACGGGAAAATGGAGGCCTGATCGCAGGGCAGGCCTGGCGTCATGGGTGTCAAGCAGCTCGGGTTCACCGATGACGAGCAGAGCACCGCCAAGAAGCGCACCCTTACCGAGGCCGCAGGCCGAGCGTGGCGGAGCCACTAGCGGGAGAAGTTGCTGGCGGAGATGGGGGGTGGTCCCCTGGCAGGCCCTGATCGAGCTCATCAAGCCCCACCACCCCAAGACGAGCTCCAAGGGCGGCAGGCCGCCGTATCCGCTGGCGACCATGCTGCGGATCCATCTGTTGCAGCAGTGGTACAGCCTCAGCGGTCCGGCCATGGAGGAGGCCCTGATCGAGGTTCCCACCATGCGCCGTGTTGTCGGCATTGATCTGATCAGCAACCGGATTCCGGATGAGGCCACGATCCTGGCCTTCCGGCACCTGCTGGAGAGGCACGATCTGGGCGAGCAGATCTTTGAGACGGTGAAGACCCACCTGAGCCAGCGGGGCATGACGATGCGCCAGGGCACGATCGTGGATGCCACCTCTTGATTACGCAGCTCCCTCAGGCGTTCGTCCACCAGGCCGATCTGCCGTTGGAGCTGGCCCCGGATGTCGCCGCAGGGAAGCTGGCCGGCAGCGTGAACCGCCAGACTGGCCTGGAGGTCCTCGAGGCTGAGGCCGAGGGTCTTGAGCCGCCGGATGAAGCCCTGGCGCCACAGGCTTTCCTCCGCGAACAGCCGGAAGCCACCGGCGCTGCGGCCCACCGCCGGGAGCAGTACGAGGTCTTCGTAGTACCGGAGGGCCTTCACCGGCAGGCCACTGCGACTGGCCAGCTCGCCGATCTTCATCCCGGTGGCAGGGGCGGCGGCAGGCATGGGGGAGATGGCCGGGAGAGTTGGCGCCTCAGCAGGAGCGGATCCTATCGGCTGTTGTTGCCGGCGCCCCTATCCAGGCGATGCAGGTGAGATGGGCCGCTGCGCAGAAGTGAGCCCCAGAAAGAGTGTCCGAATGGCTTGGAACATGGTACTTCTGAACAACGGATTCCATACGAGGGAATCCCTGGAGTCCGCAGTAGCTGCGGCCCATCGCCATTGCACCCTGGTGTCGGTTGCATCGACTCAGCTGAACCTCACAGTTCTGTCGGATGGGACCGACCGCCTGCTGAGGGTTGCACACCTCATGGACACGGCACTCCTAGGAACTGGCGATGCCTTGGTTGCACAACGCAAGGTCCAGGTCTTGCGATGCCATCACGGCGAACCTCCGTGCCGAAACCGCGGTATGGAGAGCACCGCTGGCTTCCTTCAGAAACTGGTTGGCCTTGACAAGGAGATAAACCGGGAACTCAGACTCCTCGTCCGCGGATCAGTCGAAGGAGAAGGACAATGACGGCGATGATGAGCAGGAGATGGATCAACCCGCCCATCGTGTAGGAGCTGACCAGGCCGAGAAGCCATAAAGCGACCAGCAAGATGACGATTGTTTCCAGCATTGGAATTCTCCATGGTGAAAGGCAATGCCATCCATCGTCTCCACTGCGATGGAAGGCTTGAGCGTTCAGCCCAGGGGAGGGAGTGTTGAAGAAGGAGGTGCTGAAAAAAAAGAGCCACTGAATGACAAGGGCATTCCGTGACTCAGAGAATCAAGTCAAGAGCAGCTGAATGGAGGTTTGATCCCCTCGCTGCTGGTGCGGGTCGTTCAGAGACAAACCTGAGATGCCCAGCAGTTGAGGGGAAGTAGAAGGTTGATGCACTACGCCACAAGGCCAATTCTGGGTGTTTCAGCCTTGATCGTCTGCCCGTCCGGTTGCAGCATCACTGACTTTCTTCGCCACGGCTTTGGCGCCCTCCTTCAGATCTTCTGCAGCATTCATCGCAGAGGCTTGAACCTGCTTGGCTTTGCCCTTGATCTGGTGTCCAGTGTCGCCAGTCAGTTCGCCGAGCGCAGCTTCGAGCCTGCCCTCCGCGTCCTTGGCCATGGCGTCGGCTTTGTTTGACATGATTTCGATAGCGATTGGTTTAGAGAGAGTGGACGCTGACTTTCGCCTAGGTAGGCAATGGAATTAGCGGGATGGAGATCAGCATGGGTGCGATCGCGTGAACGATTCACAAGGAAAGAATCACAAGCAAAGACTCACAAACTTCGCACCTGCGCATGATCCGTACCAAGGCTAGCCATTCTGGAGGGCTCAGTGGATGGACGACGGGTTCATCGCTTATTGCTGCCGAAGACAGGCATGGAAACCCAAGTGGTGGCAGCGGCGTTCAAGGAGGTAACGATTGATGTGCGTTCTGTCGCACAACTTCATCGGCCACGCCCAACTTCCTTCATTTCTTGCCCCATCGTCTTTCCGTGAGAGAGAGTGGTTGCAACAGGAGAAAGCCATGGTTACGCAGCCGGTGCTTCCAGGGATGGGTTCCATCCTCTCTTCTGATGGAGTGGCGTTCCGTGTCTGGGCTCCCCATGCCCAACAGGTGTCCGTCATCGGTACCTTCAATGACTGGGACGGTGCCGCCCATCCGATGCATCCCGAGGATCGGGGCTTCTGGTATGCCCATGTCAACGGTGCCAGGATCGGTGATGAGTACACCTACCAGCTGATCACATCAGAGGGAACGTTCACAGCGCATCGATCCCTATGCCCGTGAAGTGACCAACTCAGTGGGCCATGGGATTATTCATGATCCCAGCTTCCACTGGGGAGATGACGATTTCTCCAGCAAAGCATGGAATGAGCTTGTGCTTTACGAATTGCATGTTGGGACCTTCAATACTGAAGACCTTGACCGTCCGGGGCGCTTCATCTCGATCACCTCTCGCTTGGAGTATCTGAAAAAACTTGGCATCAATGCCATTCAGATCATGCCTGTAGGTCAGTTTGCGGGAATGCGCTCATGGGGCTACAACCCCTCCCACATCTTTGCCGTGGATTCAGACTATGGCGGTTCTCTCGGTTTCAAGCAATTCATCAAGCGATCGCATCAAGCCGGAATCGCTGTGATTCTTGATGTCGTTTACAATCACTTTGGCCCAAGTGATCTCGACCTCTGGCAGTTCGATGGTTGGTCTGAGAATGACCGAGGTGGAATCTACTTCTACAATGATGATCGCGCCCTCACCCCATGGGGAGAAACGCGGCCCGACTACGGCCGTGGGGAAGTTCGCCAGTACATCCTTGATAACGTACGCATGTGGCTTGATGAATATCACATCGATGGTCTTCGTTTCGACAGCACTCTCTACATCCGCAACTACGACGAAACCGGCTCCCAGGAGCTTCCGGATGGTTGGAGCATTCTCCAAGCCATCAACGAAGCTGTAGCGCAGCAATACCCAGGCCGGATCACTATCGCAGAAGATCTGCATAGCAATGATTGGATCACCAAAGATGTTGGGGCCGGTGGTGCAGGTTTCGGATCCCAGTGGGACCCCAACTTTGTCCAGCCGATCCGTCAGGCTGTCATCACATCAGACGACGACGATCGCCTATTGGGGAGTATCCGGGATGCGATCCTTTATCGCTACAACGACGATGCTTTTCAACGTGTGATCTACAGTGAATCCCATGACGACGTCGCCAATGGCCAGGCCCGGATTCCCCAGGAAGTCAACCCAGGTGACCCCACAGGCTGGCACGCCCAGAAACGCTCCACCATGGCGGCTGCGATGGTGTTTACGGCTCCAGGAATTCCGATGCTCTTTCAGGGGCAGGAGTTTCTCGAGGGCGCCTGGTTCCGCGATACGGTCCCCGTCGATTGGGATCAACGGGGTGAGTTTCGCGGCATCGTCCGCATGTATCGGGATCTGATTCGACTGCGCCTCAACAAGGACGGACAATCCCGTGGGCTGATCGGACAGTTCGCGCAGGTGTTTCATCTCAATGATGAGCGAAAAGTGATCGCCTTTCATCGTTGGGACCTGGGTGGCCCCGGGGATGATGTTGTCGTGATTGCAAATTTCCTTCACGAATCTCAGGACAACTACATTCTTGGCTTTCCTGCCGCCGGCACCTGGAAACTGATGTTCAACAGTGATTGGCAGGGTTACAGTGAGCTGTTTGAGGGGCATTCCAGCGGGGATGTCGATGCTGTTTCCGGAGACTGGGATGGGCTCCCTTCGCACGCATCGATCACCATTGCACCCTATAGCGTCCTGATCTACTCACAGCCTCTGAGTGAGCCCTCTTAGGACTCTATTCACGCCCGCAGTTTATCTATTCAGGCTCACAGTTCAATCGAAGACTGATGAGTTCGGGCCTCTTGTCCTGCGCGTTTTCCAGGATCACAAGAGACAGCTCCCGGGGTGAATGATGAAAACCATCGCGACTTTCTTCGATCAGGTCCGCCAGTTGATCGATGCTCAGGAGCAATCCTGATTCGACCTCCTGCTGGGCCAGATTCCATTGCCTGAGAAAGGCCGATCCTCCCGGTCCATCGGCGCAGATCTGCCATGCCTCCCTGGCGTCCAGCTTCTCCTGCATGGCGAGCCAGTGCCGCAGCTCCGGACTGCGCATCGCAGCGGGCAGGGGCAGGAGGTCCGAGAGAGACCCGACGCTCACCGCGTGGGCCTTGTGGTTCGCCGATTTCTCGATCAGAACGACGGGGGTATCCAGCGACCAATGGCTGGCCGCCGCCAGGGCCTTTGCGGCAGCTCTCACCTCGTCCTGGCAGAGATGGAGGAGCTTTCCATGCTCCACGCTCCACTTCATCGGTGGCGGCACCCCCTGCGTCCCTCCCGCTAAAGTCCAGGTTGGTGGGTTCCGCGTCCAAGGGCGTAGAAACCGTGCCTTCCCGATTCAGCCTCCCACAGGTCTGAGTCGGTTGCCACGAGCCTGGCCCTCTCCGGTGCTCACCGGCAAGGCAACTCTGGCAAGCCGACGACGGCAAGTCAACGCTGACATGGGTTGAGTGGGCCATTCACGTGGAGGAGGGTGGATGCGGCGCTACAGGCTTCTTCATCAGACTTCTTACACCTACACCGGCCCAGTTCGGCTCGGTCCCCATACGCTTCGTCTGCGCCCCCGTGAGGGGCATGACCTGCGCATCGAATCCTCTTCTCTTTCGATCCAGCCGGCAGCGAGCCTGCGTTGGCATCGTGATGTCGAGGACAACTGTCTTGCCATGGCCACCTTCAACTAGTGCGGCCAGCCAGTTACGCATCGAGAGCAGCCTGATCATTCAGCACTACGATCAAGAACCACTTGATTTCCTGGTGGCGGACTATGCGGTTGCCTACCCTTTCTGTTACGCCATTCAGGATCGTCCCGTCCTGGACGCCTACAGGGGTTCTGCGTCTGCCCACCGCAGTGACGAGCTGGCGCAGTGGACGTCCAGGGTCTGGCGGCCGGGAGAGGTCATAGAGAGCTACGCCCTGTTAGAGCGTCTCAACAGGACGATTCATCAGACTGTCGCCTACCGGAAACGAGACGAACCCGGTGTTCAGACTGCCGCAGAAACCCTCTCCAGGGGCTGCGGCTCCTGCCGCGATATGGCCTTCCTGTTCATGGAAGCGGCGAGGCTTCTCGGTTTCGCCTCCCGTTTCGTGAGTGGTTACAGCTTCACGTCGTTGCCTTCGGATGAAGCCGGCAGCATGCACGCCTGGGCCGAAGTGTTTCTTCCGGGCGCTGGCTGGAAGGGCTTCGATCCCACCCACGATGTCATTGTCGGGGACAGCCACATTTCCGTGGCGGTGGGCCGCCGGCCTGACTCCGTTCCTCCCGTTGCCGGCTCGTTCAGCGGGGCCTCGCTGGTGTCCATGGATGCGGCCGTTTGGGTGAACGATCTTGAGCCCTCATCCGCAGGGGCCGATCACCCCTCACCACCGCCGACCTGAGGGAAATCCAGGCGAGACCGCCCCACCCCGAATTCCGTCCCATCCATCGGTGACGCAGCCACGGTCCTGCCTGTGATCCCTGGAGGATCGGTGGACACAGGAACCCCCCTGGGCGCTACCGATCCGCCCGTCTTGGGGATCGGCGCCACCGGCCGCTCGCCCTGCTGCTCACGGCCGCCATGTCGGCCGCGCCATTCCCCTCCGCCTGGGTCGCCTGCAGCTCAGCGACGCGGTCCTCGACACCCATATGGCCTGGGATCTGGGGGTGGCCGGGCTGGCTCAGGGCCTTTCTGCATGGCTGGACGCCTTCCTGATTCAGCACAACTTCTCGCGGCTGGTGATCAACGCCAACCGGCCACCGCATGCGCCCGATTCGATCGTCAGCCGCAGCGAGCACACCACTATCGCCGCCAACCGGAACCTTTCCGCCGCCGAGCGGCAACAGCGGATCCAGACCCTGTTCGAGCCCTACCACCGGCGCATCGGCGTTGAGCTCGATGCCCGCGCCCGGTGTGCGCAGCCCACGGTGGTGGTGAGCCTGCACAGCTTCACGCCGGGGAAGGGGATGACAAGCGGAGCTGGCGCTTTAGTGGCATTTTCCTAATTTGGATCAAATAGATCTTCTTTTTGGAATCGCTGTTTGTCGCCAAGCAACAGGGCAGCATGCTCCGTGCCATGTTTTCCAAGGAGTTAGACCTCCAAAAAGGATCCGGCAACAGAATGTCATCCCAAAACCAATACTGGTGCATATGGTTCTGGCTGTCCATGGGTGTTACAAAGCCAAAGGGAGCACCTTGGGGCGGGAGTCGTTTTCCTCTACCTCGCTCAGCGCGGCGCCGACGTGTCGATTGGCGTCAAGCACGGTCGCCACCTACCTGGCCGCAGGCCAGCGTGCCGGAGGCACCAGGGGTTTCGGCTGATCTGTGATCGCTTCATCTACGGCCTGAAGCTGCCATGGCAGACCAGCCACCGTGAGGTCGGACACGGCCGCACCATCACCTGGACCCTGTGCGGGCGATGCCGGCTCCAACTGGGTTGTTAACCACTGGCCCGTCAGCGCCACGATCATTGCCGTGCGCAGCCAGGGCATCCGCGACGGCAGGTCAACCGACGAGACCCGGTACTACGTCACACCCCTGCTGGGATTCTTTATGGCGTGATCGCCTGGCGGCTGCAGCCAACCCGGCTCCCGGAGTAGGGATGCCGCCCCAGTGCTGGACCCACCCTCGAAGCACGCCACGGCCAGGGAAACAAGGGCTCCATCCACTCCTGGTGGCAGTTATGGCCTCTGAGACCACCCATCTCAGGGCTTGGAGCGTTGACGCCAGAGCTTTGGGTCGCGGCCGCAATGCAGCACGGCCAGCACCACGATGCTGTTCTGCTCGGGAACCGGTAGGTAGATGACGCCGTAGGGGAAGCGCCGGATCAGGGCACGGTGCGTGCCTCGGTAGCCCAAGGCGTAGGCCTCAGGGTTGGTGCGGATGCGATGGAAGGTCGCGCGCACCTGTTCAAGAAAAAGCTGACCCAGGCCCTGCTCTTGAGCTTCGTACCAGCGGGCCGCAGCCTCGAGATCAAGCTGGGCTTCCGGGCGGAGCCGAAGCCTCATGCTCAGAGGGTCTGCTCCAGGGAGTCCAGCACCGCATCGGCATCAAGGCCGGGGTCGCCGTCCGCCAGGAAGTTCTCCAGCCGCTGATCGATCAGCTGGCGATCAGTTTCCGTGAGTTCAGGGCCGATCTGCTCGGCGGCGATTGAGTCCCAAAGGCGTTGCACCAGCTCCAGCCGTTGCGCCAGGGGCAGGGTCAGCAGGTCATTCACCACATGCTGTGCCGGCAGAGCCGGAGACCAGTTGTTGTCACGGTAGCGGCGGCCTGCAGATGCGTCGCCGTCGCAGCCCCAGCACTTTTGCGGCAGTAGCTTGCCGCTGCCGACCTTCCCGGAACGCCCTGCCGATCACATGAGTGCGCCACTGGCGGCGTTCCTCGTTCGGGGGTGCTGATGCCGTGCTCATCGCCCGATTGTGAAGCCACCCGCCAGGCGATGCAGCCGCTTTGGGGATGGTGGGCTGAAGCGTGAGCCCAGGTTCGATCGGCAGGCAGGCTTTGGGCGGCCCGTCAGGCCATCGACCCTGCAGGGATCCCTTCTGGCGTGGGCGCTTGGCGGCTGCAGCCAACCCGGCTTCGGGTGTGGCTGTGCCGCCCCAGTCCCTTTGCCCAGACAGTGGCAGCATCCCGCCCACCACTGCAAGACTGGTGGGCGCCATGCAGGAAATCCTTTTCGTGGTCGAGGAAGCGGAGGACGGCTCCTACCGGGCCAGCGCAGCTGCCGCCGCGATCCACACCGAGGCCGACACCCTTGAGGAGCTCCACCGGGAGATCACAGGCGCCGTCGTCTGTCACTTCGATCCCGGCGAGGCGCCACCCCTGATCCGCCTCCATCACGTGAGGCAGGAACTGCTGTCCCTGTGAGGATTCCGCGGGACGTCAACGGCCAGCTCCTGGCCGAGCGCCTCCAGCGCCATGGCTACGCGCTGGCAGCCAGCAGCAGCACCTCACGATTCCGGCCCACAAGCCTCTGAGGGTTGGCACCCTGCGGCAGATCCTCAAGGACGTGGCCAGCCAGCTGGGCTGCTCGATCGAGGAGCTGATCGGCAGCCTGGATCTTTGAGGGCTGGGCTGTGCGGCCGATCTTTCGGATGAGCACACGGCCCACCATCCGCTTCACAGGATCCGCCGGGCCACGTCGCGGGCGGGGGTGGGGCCATGGGGGAATCCTGGCGGGGGTGAGACGGGGGCGGCACTTGTGGAGGAGAAGCCCCGGCGATCTCCTGGCCCACGAATGCTCCCCCATGCAGACCACGCGGTTGTCGACAAGGCCAAGATCTGCGACGACCTGCTCTCATACGTGCATCCAGTCGGAAGGTTCAAGGCCAGGGTGTTCCTCTCCCTCGGCTACAGCATCGAAGCCTGGACAAGACTTCGTGACGACCTACTTCTCCATGGGCGGACCGGAGTTGTTGCGCGGACCCTGAGCAGCACCTACGGGATGAGGGTTGTGATCAGTGCTAGATTAAAAGACTCTAATGGAACTTCAAAACAGTTCAGAACAATCTGGCTGATTGCCGATCACTCCAACCAGCCAAGGCTCATCACCGCATTTCCGGAGTAAGTCATGTTTGCCTTGCACCAGACAGTTGCTCTCACCCAGGACATTCTCGAGGCTGGCCTTCAGTCGGGCGATCTCGGTGCTGTCGTTGCCATTCACGATCCTGAAACGTACGAGGTTGAGTTTGTCGTCGTATCAGGACGCACGCAATCTCTCCTGACGCTTTCATCAGCCAGCCTTCGAGCAATCGGTGATCAGGATCTGATCGCTGTGCGTTCCTTGGCTACGGCCCATCCCTGAGATCCGGCATCGATCAGCTCCTCGCCTCCCAGGATCCGCCGGGCGATGTCCTGCGCCGGGGCCGGGCTGGCTGTTGCCTGGCAAACCCGTGGCCCAGCAGTTCCAACCGCTGCGCGGAAGCCTGCGGCTACAGCATCAGCGGTTGGTCGAAGGACCTAATGTGTAGGCACCTCACGGCTAGGTCACACATCGCCACGAATCTCGCTCTCGATCAGGACCTGCTCGATCACGCCTTCCGTGTGAGCGGTGAGCCCACCAAGAAGGCCGCCTGACCCGCGCCCTTCAGGAGTTCATCGCGCGCCGGGAGCAGCGCCGGGTTGCCGAGCTCTTCGGCAAGCTTGAGTGGGACCTTGGCTACGATTACAAGGCCGAACGGGAACGCCGGCGGTGCGTCTGCTGGTCGACACCTTTGTCTGGTCGCTGGCCTCTCGCCGTGATGGCCAGCCAGGCGCGCCTGAGGTCGGCGCCCTCCGTGCCGCTCTCCAGGGTGCCGAGCAGGTCTTCACCACCGGATTGGTCCTCCAGGAGGTGCTCCAGAGTTTCGCTGGTCCAACAATACGCAACCAGCTCGTGGAGCCCCTTTCCACCGTCGCCTTCCTCCAGCCCGACAAGCAGGACCACATTGCAGCAGCCGGAATCCGCAATGTCTGCCGCCGCCGAGGGATCCATATCGGCACCATCGATGCCCTGCTCATCCAGCTCTGCCAGCGCTACGAGCTGACGCTGCTGACAACCGACAAGGACAGACATCCACGCCGCTGCTCAGCACGTGGAGTTCCGGTACTGGAGGATGGCGTGAGGGTTGCTCTGGAGGCTCTCGATGAGGCAACGAGGCCCTGGCGGCACTGCGCCAGTAGCAGGTCCCCCTCGGCGTCGCCCAGTCCCTCGCCGCCTATCACTCGGTCGGCGCCATCCCCGTGGGCGCTGATGCCGTTGGCGGTGAGCACCTTGCACGCCCGGCTGACGCTCCGCGATCACGGCCACTGGCCACTGGCCGCCGCGACGCTTGCGACCGAGCCGGCAGGGCCTGCGACCCCCGCCCCCCGCCCCCCGCCTGAGACAATCTTCGACTGCCTACCCCCAGGGAGAGACATGGCCGTTCTCGGCAGAGAGGCGATCCTGCAGGCGATCCAGCAGGGCTCCATCACGATCACTCCCTTCGATCCCGATCGGGTGGGCCCCGCCTCGGTCGACCTCACCCTCGCCCCCACCGTTCGGGTGTTCCGCAAGGTGCACCAGGTGATCGATGTGCGCGAGCACACCGACTACCGGGAGCTCACCGAGAGGATCGAGGTGCCGCCAGGGCCAGCACATCCTGATCATGCCGGGCGAAACGGTGCTCGGCATCACCCGGGAGCGGCTGCGGCTGGGGCCCGGTCTGTGCGGCTGGCTGGAGGGTCGCAGCCGTTTCGCGCGGCTGGGCCTGATGGTGCACATCAGCGCCCCCTTCATGGGGCCGGGGATCGACAGCCAGCAGGTGCTGGAGATGAGCAACTTCGGCCCGGCTCCCCTGGCCGTGCATCCCGGCACCGCGATCTGCCAGTTCGTGTTCCAGAAGCTGCAGGGAAGCGAGAGCTACGCCGGCCGCTTCGCCGGCCAGACGGAAGACTCCTTCTGAGCGACCCTGTCGGTGGCCATCACGCCATCACCTCCACCCGGCAGCGCAGGCCAGGCCGTTCGGCGGTGGCCAGGGCCTTAAGCGCGTGCCGCTCAGGCAGCTGATCGACCCGCACCAGCCGGCGCAGCACCGCAAGCAGCTCGGCATCGATCAGATCAGGCGCGTGGAGGTTGGCCTCGGCCAGCCTGGCCCTGGCGGCGCCCCGGATCAGCAGCGCATCCACCAACACTGAGGGATCCACCACCACCATCAACGCTCTGCGCGGATCTGCCGCAGGGTCTCCAGGATCCTGTAGTGGTCGATCGGTGCCGAGGGCAAGGCCTGGAGGAGGTCTGCGTTGTCGGCCCGGCGGGCGGTTTCGCTGAGTTCGCGCAGGGTGAACGTGCCCAGCGGCAGTCCGGCGCGGCTGACCGCCCCTGCCTTCAAGGGGTGCAGGGGCCATTGGCGCTGATCACCACCTCATCGCCCAGCTTCACGGTCTTGAGCAGGGTCCGCAGCACGGGCTCGGCCACGTTCAGGCAGCCGCCGGTGATCTGCTGACCGATGCGTCGGTCGTTGTTGCTGCCGTGGATGGCGAAGCTGTACCAGCGGAATCGGCCGTCGTAGGTGTTGAAGGCGAAGGGCTGCTCGACGCTGTCCACCGGAGCCAGGCTCACGTAGCCGATGCCGTACTCGCCGGTTTCCCCATCGCCGCTGAAGTCGATGGCGTTCATGTTCCTGAACAGCGTCTGTCTTCAGCTCGGCTTCGGTCTTGCCCGACGGGCGATCAGCGCCGGCTCCATCACGAAGCGATCGTTGCTGAGAATCGCATTCACCCGGAACCTGCCGAGGGGCGTGTAGCCCTCCTCGAAGCGGCTGCCCGCGCAGGTGACGCCGTTCCTGCCGAACCCCACCTTGAACACCGTGCGCTCCTCGCCGCGGGGCAGGACCCCGAAACTCATCGATGGGTCGCTCAGGTCGAGCTTGATCCGGATGGGACCGGTAACGGCGGTAGCTTCCGGATTGGGCTCCTGGCGCACCGCGCAGCCGGAAAGGGCCAGACAGACCCCGAACAGGCCGGATGTTGAGAGACGACGCATGGCGGGGCTGCAGCTCCGGGCCCATGATGCCGGGTGCTTCATGGTCTGCCCCGCCAGCAGCTGCGGCGATGGTCAGCTCGAGAGTGGGAGATCACCCTGCCAGGCGCATCAGAAGATGCCCAGGGTCTTCTTCTTGCAGTAGCCCGCCCCGATGTTCATCCAGCCCGAGTCACAGGCCTTTCCGTAGGTGGGCTTCACTTCGTAATAGATGGGTGAATTGCAATGCTGCTTCAGGTCATTCACATACCCGAGCGGACACTGGTCGTACCCAGGGAGTTTGGGAATCCGCTTCTGAGCCAGGGCGGTGCCAGGGGTGAGCAGCGGCAGGGCCAGAAGCCCAGTGGCCAGAACGACGGGCAGTGTCTGCAAGGGGTCGGGCCATCAGGTGTTCGGACCCTAGGAGATGGTCGCTGCCAGCACCGCCTGCCGATCCCATCGCTGCGCGGGAGGACGGCTTTTCACGCACTCCCGCCCGGGCCACCCCTGGGGCCGGGCGGGCCGAACGGTTAGACCGGAGCTGAAGCGCCGGCCGGGAGGGCTGCGGCATGGCCCTGTTCATCGCAACGCAGAGACGCCCGTGAGCGACCACCCCTCCCTGCCGCCGATCTGCGGCCGCGAAGCCGAACTCCTCGCGCTGGTGCGGCCCACCGATCCGGTGGCTCTGCCCCGCACCCACCTGAAGCTGGAGGAGATCGAATCCGCCTTCGCCTGCGCCCTGCACATGCATCAGCCCACCATTCCGGCCGGGCCGGATGGAGAGCTGATCTCCCATCTGCAGTACATGGTCGAGCACCCCCAGGAGGGCGACAACCACAACGCCGAAGCCTTCGCCCGCTGCTACCGGCGCATGGCGGACCTCATTCCCCAGCTGATCGCGCGAGGGCTGCCAGCCGCGGATCATGCTCGATTACTCCGGCAACCTGCTCTGGGGCATCGAGCAGATGGGCCGCGCCGACATTCTCGAGGCGCTGCGCTTTCTGGCCTGCGACCCCGTGATGCAGCCCCATGTGGAGTGGCTTGGCACGTTCTGGAGCCACGCCGTGGCGCCCTCCACGCCCATCCCCGATCTGAAGCTGCAGATCCTGGCCTGGCAGCACCATTTCGCCGCCCTGTTCGGTACCGAGGCCCTGAGGCGGGTGAAGGGCTTCTCCCTGCCGGAGATGCACCTGCCCAACCATCCCGACACGCTCTTTGCGCTGGTGCAGGCGCTGCGGGAGTGCGGCTACCGCTGGCTGCTGGTGCAGGAGCACAGCGTCGAAAACCTCGATGGCTCCGGTCTGCGCCGGGAGCAGAGATTCATCCCCAATACGCTCGTGGCCCGTAGCTCCACCGGGGAAGAGGCGTGCATCACCGCGCTGATCAAGACCCAGGGCTCCGACACCAAACTGGTGGGCCAGATGCAGCCCTGCTACGAGGCCCTGGGGCTGGGCCGGCAAACGCTGGACGGCACCACGATTCCAGCCATCGTCTGCCAGATCGCTGATGGGGAGAACGGCGGCGTGATGATGAACGAGTTCCCTCAGGCCTTCCTCCAGGCCCATCACCGCATCGCCGCTGAAGCGAACCCCACGGTGGCGATCAACGGCACGGAAGTCCTGGAGCTGCTCGAAGCCGCCGGCCTCCACACCGACGCCTTCCCCACGATCCAGGCGGTGGGGCAGCACAGGCTCTGGCAGCAGCTGGACGGCCGGCCCACCCCGGAGTCGGTGCAGACGGCCATCGCCCACCTCCAGGCGAGCGACCCCTCCTTCTCGATGGCCGGCGCCTCCTGGACCAACGACCTCAGCTGGGTGGAGGGCTACGCCAACGTGCTCGAGCCGATGCAGCAGCTCAGCGCCCGCTTCCACCAGACGTTCGACCCCCTGGTGGAGCAGGACCCGGCTGTCACGCAGACCCCGGCCTACCAGGAGGCGCTGCTCCATCTGCTGCTGCTGGAGACCAGCTGCTTCCGCTACTGGGGGCAGGGCGTCTGGACCGACTACGCCCGCGAGATCCACCGGCGGGGCGAGGCGGCGCTCGACGGTGCGGGAATCCGGGAGCTCTGAAGCCAGTCGCCGGCTGGTCCTTCGCTCTGTCCCGTCGTTAGCGTTACGGCGGAACCTCGGCCTGGGAGATCGCCGATGCCCCGTGAGATCGGTGAGCGTTACCACTGCCCGAAGTGTGGAGCCCAGCTCGTCTACGAGAAGCCCTGTCCCTGCCCGGAGGGCAGCCCCCATTCCGAGATCTGCTGCGGTGAGCAGATGCAGCGGCTGCAGCCCGACGCCAGCGGCGGCGTCACCGCCGGCGCCTGACACCCGCTGCGGCAAGGGGAGCGCGTGGTCACCGTCAGACCGCCCCATCGCCGGCGGCTCCAGGCTTCGGGAGCCCTCGGCCTCGGGGATCCGCAGGCCTTCGTCTTCCCCCGGCTGCGCGGGAGTGTCGGCCCCTCCGACCAGCAGATGCCCACCCGGGCCGGCTGCCGGCTGCTGCAGGGCCGGCGCTGCCGCGCCATGGGGTGGGTGAGCCACGACGCCAGCGGCACCTTCATGGCCCGGGGCGTGCACGGCCAGTCGCTCTGGATCGATCCGGCGGCCGGCGTGGTGACCCCGCTGCGCCAGCATTCCCCGGAGTCTGCCGGTTCCCCGGCCCAGCGATGACCGCCAGCACCGCCGCTCCGGACGATTCCCGCCTCATGGCCCTGCGCCGGGAGTTCGAGCACGAGGCCCGCTTCAGCCTGGTGTTCGTGGTGCTCACGGTGGGGGCCTCCCTGATCGCCAGCCTGGGCCTGCTGGCCAACAGCGCCGGTGTGGTGATCGGCGCCATGGTGGTGGCCCCCTGGATCCTGCCTCTGCAGGCGATGGCCTTCGAGATCCTGCGGGGCCGTCTGCCGATGTTTCTGCGGGCCCTGCGCACCCTGCTGGGTGGGGTGGTGATCTGCGTGCTGCTGGCGATGGGGGTGGGCCACCTGGTGGCCTTCCCCAGCTTCGGCAGCGAGGTGATGAACCGCACCAGCCCCAACCTGCTGGATCTGGGCGTGGCCCTGGTGGCCGGAGCGGTGGCGATGTTCGCCAAGCTCAGGAAGGACGCGATCTCGGCCCTGGCCGGCCTGGCGATCGCCGTGGCCCTGGTGCCGCCGATGTGCGTGGTGGGAATCCTGCTGGCCTCCTCCCACTGGGTCCAGGCCTACGGGGCGCTGCTGCTCTTCACCACCAACCTGCTGGGGATCATGGTGGGCGCGATGGCGGCCCTGGCCACCCTCGAGCGGGTGTATCGGGGCCGTCTGCTCCGCAGTCGGCTCGGCCTCACCAGCGTGGCCCTCACCGCCCTGCTGGTGATTCCCCTCGGCACGAGCTTCTTTCGCCTGCTGGACCGATCCCGGCTGGAAACGAAGGCGGAGCAGCTGGAGACCGCGATCGAACATCAGTTGCGCAGCAGCACCATCACCCTCGGTGGTGATCCAGACATCGACATGATCGGGATCAGCCATCGACTGGCGGCAGAATCCACCGCTGATCCGGGCCCGGGTGCGGGTCACCGATCCCAGGTTGCCCACGTCCAGCCAGGTGGCGGCGGTGCAGGACTTCATCAACAGGAACCAGGCGCCCCTGCGCTTTCGGTTGGTGGTGCAGCGCACCGCGGTGGACCTGATCGGCCCGGAAACCGCCCCCAATCCCCCCGCGCTCGAGGTGCTGCCTCCCCCGGCGCTGCCGCCGTTGCCGGACGAGGTCCGCCAGGAGGAGTAGGAGCCGGGGGCGCCGTCAAGGGGCCGTGGTTCCGGAGGCCGCCTCAGCGGTAGCACCGGGATCGGCCGGCACCAGGCGCGCCAGCACCGCTTCCCCCTCAGGGCTCGAACTGCTTCAGCAGGGTCTCGGTGAGTTCGATCTCAGCAGGACGTGGTGAAGATGCCGTAGCCGGTGCCCTGGAACGCCATCGACTTCGCCTAGGCGCACACCTTGCTGGCGTTCCTGGCGGAAGGCTTCGGCCTGCTCCTTCGGGTCCGCACTCGTGCGGTAGAAGGTCGTGAGGTTGTCGCGCCAGAGGGTGTGGAAGGACTCGCCGGGCACACCGGCGGCCTCTCTGGCAACGCCTGAGAGGGCCACCTCCAGCCGGCGATCCACCGCCTCCAGCGCCCGGATCAGGCAGCGGGTCGACTCCACCGTGCTCCGTGCATCGCTGCATGGGGCCTCCGCCGCACGGGCCGGCCCCTGCAGCGGCAGCAGCTGGGCTGATATCAGTGCCAACAGCAGCAGAGGCCTGGGCATGATCATCAGGGTGTCTCCGGCGCAGGGGCCATCCTCGAGCATCGGGGAACCAAGGCCCGAGCGTGACGCCCTCCCCGTTTCGGAGCACTCCCGCCCAGCTCCCTCAGCAGCCAGCGGCGGAATTCACAGGGCTGGTGCTGCTGCGAAGAGGCGGGGCGAAAGGGGAGTGGCAGGTGCGGGAGCGGACCATGTGTCCAGCACTGATCCCCCTCAGCCTGTCTCTCCGCGTCCGGCGTCCGGTTTCGGCTCCTGAGCCCCTTCCCCCTCAGCGCCGCCCGGCTCCTCGCCGGAGGCGTCGTGCCGGTCCCGGCAGGTGGAGCAGAGCACCCGGCCTTTCTGCTGCACGTAGCTCCGCGTCGAGCGCTCGATCTGAACGCCGCACTCGGAACAGGCGAACAGAGGAGGCATCGATCACGTTACACCGTTCCACAACTAGCCCAGAGGCTGCGGCCTCCGTGACCACCGCCCCACCCCGCCGCTGGGCATGCTGGCGGTGATCCGGCGTTCACGCCCCATGGCCCGCCGTCCTTTCCGCCCTGCGCTGCTGCTGGGGATCCGCCTGGCCCTGGCCGCCTCCGACCTGCCTGGCCGGCCCGCTCCGGGCCGAGATCGTCGAGGTCCAGCTGCTCCAGCTCAACGACGTCTACGAGATCGCGCCCACCGCCGGCAGCGACGGGGGCAGGGGCGGCCTGGCCAGGGTCGCGACCCTGCGCCAGCGGCTGAGGAGCGCAACCCCCGCACCCTCACGCTGCTGGCGGGCGATGCGCTGAGCCCTTCGGCGCTGGGCACGGCCCGCGTGAACGGCGAGCCCCTGGCGGGCCGGCAGATGGTGGCGGTGCTGAACCGCCTGGGCCTCGATGCTCGCCACCTTCGGCAACCACGAATTCGACCTCAGCGAACGGCAGTTCCGTGGATCGGCTGCGGGAATCCACGTTTCGGTGGATCTCCAGCAATGTCACCGATGCGGCGGCCAGGCCGTTCCCGGGGGTTCCCTCGTCGCGGCTGCTGACGGTCGAGGGGAAGGACGGCGGCCGGCTGACGCTGGGCTTCCTGGGGGTGACCCTGGAGAGCAACGCCCGCCGACTACGTGCGCTACGCCGATCCCCTCACGGCCGCTCGCCGGGAGGCGGAGCGGCTGCGCCGTCGAGGGAGCCGATGTGGTGATCGGCCTCACGCACCTGCCGCTGGCCGAGGACCAGCGGCTGGCGGCCGAGGTGCCGGCGATCGATGTGATCCTCGGGGGCCATGAGCACGAGAACGTGCAGCAGTGGCGTCTGGTGACGCGTTCCCACAGGCCGAGGGCCTGCCTGGATCCGGGCACACCCATCTTCAAGGCCGATGCCAATGCCCAGACGGTCTACGTCCACACGCTCCGCTACGACACGACCCGCCGCTGCCTCGGCATCGTCTCGGTGCTCCAGCCGATCACCGGCGCCATCCCCCCCGACCCCGGCGTCCAGCGAGAGGTGGAGGCCTGGGAGCGGCGGGGGTTCGCGGCCTTCCGTGCCGAGGGCTTCGAGCCCGGGGCCATCGTGGCCACCACCCCCGTTCCCCTCGATGGCCGGGAGGCGAGTGTGCGCAACGGCTCCACCGCCCTCACCGAGGCGATCGCCGCCGCCATGCTGTCCAGGCGGTGGAGGGTGCCGATCTGGCCCTCTTCAATGCCGGATCCATCCGCATCGACGATGTGATTCCCGCCGGGCCGATCCGCCAGTACGACGTGCTGCGGGTGCTGCCCTTCGGCGGTCAGATCGTCGAGGCCAGGATCCGAGGGGACATGCTCTCGAAGGTGCTCGATCAGGGCAGGGCCAACAGGGGCTCGGGCGGGTTCCTCCAGACCGCCGGGGTGACGGCGGACGCCAGGGGCGGCTGGCGCATCGGCGACCGCCCCCTGGAGCCGCAACGCCTCTACCGGGTCGCGATCAGCGAGTTCCTGATGACGGGCAGGGAACAGGGCCTGGCATTCCTCACCGCGGCCAACCCTTCCCTCGAGCGGCTCGGGGACCGGGGCGAGATCCGTCAGCGGCTGATCCGCTACTGGCAGGAATCCCCGTGACGCCGGTGCTGACCCTCAGTCGATGCGGCCGGGCGGGGACTGGACACCGGCGGCGGATTCGAGTTCCGCTTCGGTCAGTCGGCGCTCGTCGTCGTCCTCCTCGCTGACGGACGAGGGTGGCTCTCCGGTGAGTTCCCCGGCGAGGTCCTCCAGCGTCTGCTCCGGCGACGGGGATTCGTCCGGGTCGTCCTCCAGGGTCCGTGGGGGGTGGTCGGTCATGGGGGTCGCTCGCGGGCAGCGGGCAGCGGGAGGGTCTACAGAAACCGTATCCGCGGCAACCGCGCCAGCGACGGCGGCGTGCTGATGTGATGCACTCAGCTTCGGCCACTGTGGCTAGCAAGAGGGAAGGATCCCGGGGCTCTGGAGCCGGTGGCGGCCCCCGGCGGTGTTCCGCTTCCTCCCGCTCGCTCACTCTTCGCCATGGCTTACCGACCTCCGCTCTGGACCAACCGCCACCAGGCAGGGCTCGCGCTGGCGGAGGCCTTCGCCGATCACCAGGGCCGTGGCGCCGATACCACCCTGCTGGCCCTGCCCAGAGGCGGGGTGCCGGTGGCGGCGGCGATGGCCGACCGTCTGGGGCTGCCACTGGCGACCTGGTCGGTGCGCAAGGTCGCTGATCCCGCCTGGCCGGAGCTGGCGATCGGTGCCGTCGCCGGCGGCGGCGTGGTGGTCTGGCGGGATGGGAGGGGGCGATCCGTCGGGCCACCACCGCCACGATGCATGGCTGGCTGCGGGCCCAGGAGCAGGAACTGCGGCGGCGGCAGGAGCTCTTCGGAGACCCGCCCGGCGATCGGCTGCGCGGCCGTCATCTGATCGTGGTGGATGACGGCATCGCCACCGGCATGACGGTGAAGGCCGCCCTGCTCTCGCTGCGCAAGGTCGAACCGGCGTCCCTGGCCCTGGCGGTGCCCGTGGTCGATCGTGCGGTCGCCGGCGAGCTGAGCCGGCTGGTGGATCGCCTGGAGGCCCTGGCCGTGGTGGACGATCTCCAGGCTGTGGGTCTCTGGTACAAGCATTTCGAGCAGCTCCGGGACGAGGAGGTCCTCGCCCTGCTTCACCCCGCCGGTCTGCCGTCCTGACGCTGGCGACGAGGCCACTCACTCGCTCAGGTCAGAGGCTGCGGAGAACCGATAGCGCTCGCGCGAAGGGGAGGTGATGCGGTTGCAGGCAGGCCCGACGGGGCACCGCTGCCGGGAAGTCACCTGGCGCCCCGGAGGTGCTCGCGGATCTGACGGGGCCAGTCCTGCGGACGGTCCCCCTGCCGGCTCTCGCAGGCTGACCATCGAGCGCGCCAGGGGCAGGCCGCCCCGCACCAGCACCCCTCCCACGTGCCCGAGCACCGCCAGGCCGAGCACCAGCCAGGCGAGCAGATGGAGTCCATAGATGCCGTGGTGGAGCTGGCCCTCCCGCAGCCAGTCCTCGTCCATCAGCTTGCCGCTGCCCACGGCCAGTGCCAGCGCCAGCAGGGCAACGGCATTGGCGGGGTTGGTGAGGCGGCGGCGGCCCAGGCTGAGGGCATAGAGGCCGAACAGCAGCGCCGGGGGCCAGAGCAGCACCCCGAGGCTGCCGTGGATGTCGATCCAGTCTCCGCCCGGGGTCCAGGGCAGGCGTCCCCAGCGGCCGTCATGGCGGCTGTAGACGAGCAGCCCGCTCAGCCAGCCCAGCGGCACCAGCAGGGCCATGGCCCCGTGCAGGGCCCGCAGCAGGGACGGTTGGGAGAGGCGGGCCATGGAGCCGGACCAGGCTGGGAGTTTCCCTTTGTAGCGGCGGGGTCGGTTAGGGGCAGCCGTGCGATCACGCCACGAAGCGCCGGTAGAGCCAGCGGGTGAAGGGCCCCACCAGGGGCACCGGGGCGAAGGTGGGACCCACGAAGTCGAAGTAGTCGCGGTGCTCCACGATCCTTCCGTCCGCCCCGAAACGCAGGCGAGTGGTGCCGGGATAGAGGAATTCGATGCCGCGGATCTTCAGCCCCATGGTCCACTCCACGAAGGCCACGTCCGAACCCACCGCGATGGCGCCGGGTTCGAGGAACACGTCGTCGCAGCGCTTCAGCAGGCCGTCCTGGGCCGCGATGTAGGCGTCGATGCCGTGCCTCTCCTGGGTGGGATCCAGGAAGTGCACATCCTCGGCATAGACCGCCCGCCACTGGTCGGCGCTGGGGCCCGGGCTCCCGTAGGGCTTGCTGAACAGGGCGCGGAGCTTCTCCGCATCGAGCGGTGGGGTGATCGCAGGCATCGGGGGCAACGGGGGATGATCGGGAGGCTGACCGATCCGGCCTCACCCATGCCAGTGTCACCCCCCTCCGAGCGGAACGGCGAGCCGGGCGGGCCGCTGCCCCTCGAGCTGCCGGCCGGGGTGCATCAGCTCTGCAGCTGCGGGCGCAGCCGCCATGGCTGGTGGTGCGACGGCAGCCACCTCGGCACCGGTCGGGTGTCCCACGAACTGCGCCTGCAGGCTCCCGCCACGGTTCTGCTGTGCGGTTGCGGCCGCTCCCGCCGCTACCCCCTCTGCGACGGCAGCCATTCCCGGCCGGCCCGCGAGCGGCGCTGGTGGAAGCCCTGGAGCTGAAGGCCCAGCCATGAAGGGCGATTCCATGGAGGCGCCGTGAGTGACATCACCGAACGGTTGACGTCAGGCGGCGCGACGCCGGAGCAGGCCCTGGAGATCTTCGATGCCCTCGAGCCCGTGGAGCTCGGATTCATGACCGGGCTCTGGAAGGGAGAGGGCTTCCACACCGGTCACCCCATGGATGGGTTGCTGGAGGCCTATCACTGGTATGGCAAGCGTTTCGAGACTCCCGAAGATGTGCATCCGCTGCTCTTCTCGACACCTGATGATCGCGTCGTTTCGGTGAATCCCTTCTGGATGGGACCGTTCCAGGGACTGGTTGATCGTGGACTCCTGCCGAGGACCGCTGGGGCGGGCCGGGCCTTCCAATGGCTCCTGCCGCTGCTCAGGACGCCTGTATCCCGGGCCCGGCTGCGGATGACGGAGTGTCGGGGAAAGTCGAGCGCCACCATGATCTACGACCAGCTGCCGATCCGTGACGTCTTCCGCAGGATCGACGACGACGCGGTCTTCGGCCTCATGGACCGCCGGGGGATGCCGCAGCCCTTCTTCTTCATCCTCCGCCGCGAACCACATCCCGCACCGTGACGGCCCTCAGGGGCTGCCGGGAGCGGGGGGACGGAGCACGCCACCGTTGCTGCCGGGGCTCTCCGACGGCAGAGGCCGGGGAGGCGGTGCAGGCAGCAGGTCCTGGAGAGGTTCCGGCCGGCGGACCGCCCTCTCCTGCAGATCGCTCAGGCCCTGGCGCCACTGCTCCTGCTGCTGCTCGATGGCCTCCAGCCGTGTGGTGCCCGTCTCCAGCTTCTGCAGGCGTTCCACCATCGCCCGCTGCTGCTCCTCGAGCACCGAGGTGCGATCCAGGGACCTGCTGTTTTCCAGACCCTGCACCCGTTGCTCCAGCCTGCGCAGCAGCAGGTTCTGCTCTCGCGTCTTGGTCACCATCACCAGGAAGAGAACGGCGAGCATGCTGCTCAGGCCGATCTGCAGCAAGCCGATCCAGGCGGGAGGGCCGGAGGGAGTGCGGGGCGGGCGGGTCCGCTCCCCATCGAGATCGGTGGTCGAGAGCATGCATTTCCCCTGCTGCCCCATCCTGACCTGCTCTTTCCATGACGTCACCGGTCGGCCAGGGTGAGCGGCTGGCCGCCGCGGGCGCTGGCGCCGGCCAGCAGTTCGGCCACGGTGGAGCGGTAGAGCGCGGTGGCCTGTTCGGGATCCCGGCCGATGCAGGTCATCCCCAGCTTGCCGAATTCCGAGAGGCATCCCAGCAGGTGGAACACGCTGCCCTGCAGCCGGGCGGGGTCGTAGTGGAGGCCGGCCTCGGCCACGATGTCGACCAGATCCAGCGGCATCAGGCCCCGCAGGCGTGGGTCGCTGAGGTTGTCGGTGGCGCGGTAGTGCAGCGGCTGGCCGGTGGGGGCGAGGAACCGGCCGGTGGTGGGCTCCAGGCTGCCGGCGGTGATGGCCCGCAGGGCCATGAAGGGGTGGGTGGTGCCTCCCTGGCGCAGGTTGATCTCGATGGCCTGCAGATCCCAGTGGTCGTCGAACCGGCGGGCGATGAAGTCGACCCCGTAGCGCTCGAGCGCCCCCTCGGCGGCGAGGGCCTGGCCGATCGACAGGCCGTGCTCCATCAGCTGCACCCGGTAGGGGTCGGCTGCCGGGAAACTGCAGCCCAGGTAGGTCTGGCCGCTGGCGCCCCCCAGGATCTGTTCATGGGTGGAAAGCACCTCCACCTCCCCTCCCGGATGGATCGTGCCCTGCACGCTCGGGGAGCGGAGCGCGCTGCCCCCCTCCAGCCAGGCTTCCGCCAGGGCCCCCTGGCGGCTCACCTGGCTCTTCCAGCCGGCCGCCGGCATCGGCAGGGTGTCCAGGGCCTCGCGCAACCGCCCGACCCGTTCGCTGCGGGCCAGCCCGGCCAGGCCCAGGGGGGCGAAGCGCAGCCTGGCGTTGCCCTCGCCGCTGAATCCCTCGTTCAGCTTGACCGCGCAGCTGTCCAGATCCGGGTGGGCCTCCCAGAGGTCGGCGATGGCTTCGGCCAGCTCCTCGAGGCTGTGGGCGAGGCCGGTCCCGGGGGGGTGGGGAACCCCGCAGCGGCCGAACAGCTCCCGGCTGCCTGCCTTGGTGCCCCAGTACCCCAGAGCAGGGTCGGTGCCCAGCAGGGGCACCTGCAGCCGTTCGGAGAGTTCCTTCTCCAGGGGCGTCACCACGTAGCAGTTGATGAAGCTGCGGCCCGGGCGCAGCCGTTCCCGGATCCGCTCCAGCAGGGCCGGCCGCTCCAGCAGTTTGCGGGTCAACGGCCGGGCGGAGCCGTCATCGGTGTCGAACAGGTGCAGCCGGCGGCGGGCGTGGGAGGTGGGCACGCCCGGCATCAGCTCCAGCACCGCATCCACCACCAGTTCGGGCAGCAGCTTGCTGGTCACGTAGACCACGCGCACCCCCGGATCCCGCAGCCGCATCAGGGAGAACAGCTGCCGTTCCTCGTAGTGGTGAGCCCCCGTCACCAGCTCCAGCTGGGCCGGATCCATGGTGAGCGAGGGCACCATCAGCAGGTCGAACTCCCCGCGGCTCTCGCCATGCTCCCGGCCCCACGAGGGTTGCAGCTGGCGCTGCAGTTCGCGGAAGCTCATGGCCATGGCCGAAGCGGCGGAATGCCTTCATGCTGATGGGGCGCCGGCCTTCGCCCATGCAGACCTTCGCGGTGAGCACCCTCGCTTTCGTCCCCGATCGCCGCCGCCATCCAGCAGGGACGCTCTGAGATGGCGAGCCCCCTCGGCAACGAGGCCCTGTTCGTGGCCGTCGGGGCGGTACCCGGAGCCTGGCTGCGCTTCCGGGTGGTCAACCATCTCGAACCGATGCTGCCCCGCAAGCACTGGGGCACCTTCGGGGTGAATCTGATCGCCTGCTTCGCCCTCGGCCTGCTGGTGGCGCTGGAGGCCAGCTGCGGCAGGGCCGCCCACCGCACCCTGCTGCTTCTGGCGACGGGGTTCCTCGGCAGTTTCAGCACCTTCTCCACCTGGATGGCCGAGCTGCGCGAGACCCTGACGCGGCGCCACGGCCGGGAGGCCGTCCTGCTCTGCGGCGGCTCGCTCCTGGGCGGCCTGCTGGCGATGACCGCGGGCCTCGCCCTGGGCAGCTCCTAGGCCGGCGCGATGACGGAGTCCTCCCACGATGGCGGCGCCAGCCTGAGAGCCGAGGTCCGCGACCTGGCCCTGGTGGCCGCCGGAGCTGTCCCGGGGGCCCTGCTGCGCTGGCGGATGGCGGACCTGGGCAAGGGGTTGACGGGCGGCCTTGCCGACCTCACCGAGGCCAGTCTGCTGGCCAATCTGCTGGGTTCGTTCCTGATCGGGCTGATCGCCGCCCTGCCGGGTCCCCGGGCCCGGCTGATGCTGATGGGCGGCATCGGTTTCTGCGGTTCGCTCACCACCTTCAGCGGCTGGATGCTCCAGATCAGCCTGGCCCTGCGCCGCGGGCGCCCCCTGGAGGCGCTGACCGTGGTGCTGGTCAGCCTGCTGGCGGGGCTGGCGGCGGTGACCCTGGGGGTGCTGCTGGGCCGCAGGCTGGGCTGGGCGCGCTTCCGACGCTCCAGGTCGCTCAGGCGCTGAAGGCCTTGCGGGGGGGAATGGGGTAGGGGATGCGCCGGTGCCGCATCCGCCTCCAGACCCGCACGAAGGCCCGGATCACCAGTTCCAGTTCGGCGCGCGAGATGCCGCTGTCGTCGAGCTGGCCGTCGTTCTGGCGGGCCTCCACCAGACGCCGGACCATCGCGCGGGCCTCCGCCTCGGTGGTGCCGGGGGGCAGGGAGCGCAGGGCGGCTTCGCAGCCGTCGGCCAGCATCAGGATCGCCGTCTCCCGGCTGCGCGGAGCCGGACCGCGGTAGCGGAAGTCCTCCTCGCGCACCGCCGGATCCCTTTCCCTGGCCTGGTGGAGGAAATACCCCATCTTCAGCCTGCCCTGGTGCTCGGGGATGAAGTCCGCCAGGGGACGGGGCAGCCGATAGCGGCGCGCCAGCTTCAGTCCCTCGTCGACATGGGCCTGGAGGATGGCGGCGCTGGCGAAGGGATCGTCCAGTTCGTCGTGGGGGTTCACGCCGCTCTCCTGGTTCTCGATGAACCACTGGGGACCGTGGAGCTTGCCGACGTCGTGGTACAGGGCACCGGTGCGGATGAGGTCCACATCGGCCTGGATCGCCCGGGCCCCTTCCTCCGCCAGGCCGCAGATCATCAGGGTGTGCTCGAAGGTGCCCGGTGCCTCCTTGGAGAGACGCCGCAGCAGCGGGCGTTCCAGATCGGCCAGTTCCATCAGCCGTGCCCGGGTGAGCAGGCCGAAGAAACTCTCCACCAGCGGCGCCAGCAGCAGGCCCGCCATCAGCAACCCGGCCACCAGCAGGGCTTCCTGCAGCAGATCTCCGCCGCTGAGCGGCCCATGGCCCGCCTCGATGGCGCCGAGGTTGAAGACCTGCAGCAGCAGCCACTGCAGCAGAACGGCTCCCACCGGCAGCAGCAGCGCCAGCTGCAGCAGCTGGGCCCGGTTGCGCTGGCGTCCCGCCAGCACCGCCGCGACCGCGGCCACCAGGGCGGCCACCCCCAGGCGGGGCACCAGCAGCCCCAGCACCGGCAGCGGCCAGAGCATGCTGGCCACCGCGAGCCAGGCCAGGCCGGCGGCCGTGCCCAGCCCCTGCGCCAGCAGCAGGGTGGGGGGAACCAGCAGGGCCAGGGGACTGGCCTGGTTGCCGAGCCACAGCATGCAGCCCTGCACCAGCAGGAGCATCGCCAGGGCCAGCAGGGCCTGGCGGGGGTCGAGGCTGGTCCGCCAGCGGCGCATCACCAGCAGCATCACGCCGCAGGCGGCCAGGGCCTCCCCGAAGCGGGCCAGCCAGGCGAGGGGGCGGGGGCGATGGTTGACCAGGTCGAAGTGCTCGAGGACATCGAAGGCCTGGGGACTGATCGGCTCTCCCTGGCGGGTGATCACGTCGTTCCTGCGGACCCGGATCGTGGGAAGTCCCTGGCGGCTGAGCAGGTCCTCGATCCGCCGCTGGCTCAGGAAGCTGTCGCTGCGCAGGTTGGTGCGGCCCTGCAGGCTGTCGGCCAGCAGGCGGCTGCCGAGGCTCCGGGCAGGGGGCGAGAGGCCGTCCAGCTGCAGCGTCGCCGCCTTCAGCAGCTGTCCCTCCGAGAGGCTCGCCACCACCCCCTGGCTCAGCATGCGCAGCTGGGCCTTGCGCAGGGATCGCTCCCAGCCGATCAGCTGCGGTGGCGTGAGTCCCCGCAGCCAGAGCCGCTCCTGCTCGGTCAGATTGAGGGAATCGGGACGGCGCTGGTCGCTGGCCACCGTCTGGCGCACGGCCTGCAGGCGCTGCTCCAGCTGTTCCTCCAGCACCGCGCTGGCCTGGGGGTCGACCACCTGGATCTGGCTGCGGGGCAGCATCTGGTTGCGGCGCTGCTCCAGCACTTCGCTGTCGATCACCGTCGCATCGGCGGGGGCGCGGGCGGTGAAGGGGGCCGCCATGCCGGGGCGCAGGTTGGGCTCCACCAGCCAGGGCCAGCTGAAGAGCAGCGCGACCAGCAGACAGAGCAGCAGAACCAGGGCCGCGCTGCCGCTGCGCCAGGCCACGGGTTCCTGGCGGGGACGCTCGAGCCGCAGCAGCTGGCGCCACAGCCTCCTGATCCGCCGCAGCCCGAATCGCATGGTCGGAACGCTAGCCAATGGGCACGGTGCTGCCCAAGCCATTCCCGCCGACGCCCGTGCAAGCTGGGGGTCGCCGAAGCGCTCCGCGATGGCCACCCTTCTCGATGGCAGGCGAGCTGGCCGGGGAGATCGAACAGCGGCTGGCCGCGGTGATCGTCCAGCACCGCCAGGCCGCCGGCCGTCCCCCCGGCCTGGCGGTGCTGCGGGTGGGTGACGATCCTGCCAGTGGCGTCTACGTCGCCAACAAGGAGAAGGCCTGCGCCCGGGTCGGCATCGCCAGCCTCGGTGCCCATCTGCCGCCGGAGACGCCGGCGGAGGAGCTGCTGGCCATGATCCGCCGTCTCAATGCGGACCCGGCCGTCGACGGCATCCTGCTGCAGCTGCCGCTGCCGCGGGGGCTCGCCGAAGGCCCCCTGCTGGCGGCGATCGATCCGGACAAGGATGCCGATGGCCTGCACACCCTCAACCTCGGCCGTCTGCTCAAGGGGGAGCGCGGTCCCCGCAGCTGCACCCCGGCCGGGGTGATGGCCCTGCTCCGCCACGCCGGGGTGCCGCTCGCCGGAGCCGAGGCCGTGGTGGTGGGCCGCAGCATCCTGGTGGGCAAGCCCATGGCGCTGATGCTGCAGGCCGCGGATGCCACCGTCACCGTGGCCCACTCCCGCACCCGTCAGCTGGCGGAGGTCACCCGAAGGGCCGACCTGCTGGTGGTGGCGGCCGGCCGGCCCCGTCTCATCGGCGCCGACCATGTCCGCCCCGGCGCGGTGGTGGTGGATGTGGGCATCCACCGGGTGGAGGGGAAGCTCTGCGGGGACGTGGACTACGAGATGGTGGAGCCGATCGCGGCCGCGATCACGCCGGTGCCGGGAGGGGTGGGGCCGATGACCGTGGCCATGCTGCTGGTGAACACCGTGCTGGCCTGGTGCGATCGCCATGGTCTGGACACAGCGGCGCTGGCGGACCTGCGGCCCTGACGCGGCGACGACGGCGGGACGCTGACGGCGAAGGGCGGATCAGGGAGCGATCGCCCGTTCGGCAACGGGTTCATGGGCTTCCCCGGTTCCGAGGAGCTGGGGCACCCCCAGGCTGATCCGCTCGAGACCGGACGCCAGCAGCAGGCCCGCCAGCAGGACGCCCGAGACGCTCCCGCAGATCAGGGGCACCACGTCGGTGTGAGCGTCTTCTCTGTGACCGCCTTCGGTGTGAGCGCCTTCGGGGTGAGCAGTTCTGGGGGGCCCGCATCGCTCCGAATCGCACCACTGCAGCGATCTTCCACCAGAACGGCCGTGAAGGAATGGGTTCTTCATCGGTCTTCACCCTCCCGGCCGCAGGCGTCGCCGGCTCCTCTGGCGCAGCGGCAACCACCTCTCGCCCCGCGGCCTGAGAGAATCCGCCCCGGTACCCAGATCTGCGATGTCCGCGGCGGTGAGCACGGCTTTCGACTTCACCGCCTACCTGGAGGCGGCCCGCTGGCGGGTGGAGGCCGCCCTGGACCACTCCCTGGGGCCGGAGCGCCCCGAGTCCCTGCGGGAGGCGATGCGCTACTCCCTGCTGGCCGGCGGCAAGCGGCTGCGGCCCATCCTCTGCCTGGCCGCCTGCGAGCTGGCCGGCGGTGACGCCGAACTCGCCATGCCCACGGCGGTGGCGCTGGAGATGATCCACACCATGTCGCTGATCCATGACGACCTGCCCGCCATGGACAACGACGACCTGCGCCGCGGCCGGCCCACCAACCACAAGGTCTACGGCGAGGCGAACGCCATCCTGGCGGGTGACGCCCTCCTCACCCGGGCCTTCGAGATGGTGGCCCTGCGCAGCCCCGGGGTGCCCGCCGAGCGGCTGCTGGCGGTGGTGGGGGAGCTCTCCCTGGCCTCCGGGGCGCCCGGGCTGGTGGGCGGCCAGGTGGTGGATCTGGAGTGCGAAGCCCGGCAGGTGGATCTGGAGACGCTCGAGTACATCCACCTCCACAAGACCGGCGCCCTGCTGCGGGCCTGCGTCCTCAGCGGGGCGCTGGTCGCCGGGGCCTCCGAGGAGCTGCTCTCGGCCTTGCGCACCTATGCCCGCGGCATCGGGCTGGCGTTCCAGATCATCGACGACATCCTCGATGTCACGGCCAGCAGCGACGTGCTGGGCAAGACGGCGGGCAAGGATCTGGCCGCCGACAAGACCACCTACCCCAAGCTGCTCGGGCTGGAGGAATCCCGTCGCCGCGCCGAGGCCCTGGTGGCGGAGGCGAAGGCGGTGCTGGAGCCCTGGAGCGCCAGGGCGGCTCCCCTGCTGGCCCTCGCCGACTACATCACCAGCCGCGACCGATGAACGAGGCCGTCGGCATCCTGGAGGTCCTCGGTGAGATCCTGTCCAACGGCGTGCTGGCCTGGGGCCTGGCGGCCTGTGGCGTGGCCCAGCTGTCCAAGCTGCTGATCGAGCTGGTGGTGCACCGGCGCTGGCGGCCGGCGGTGCTCGTCGAGACCGGCGGCATGCCCTCGAGCCATTCCGCCCTGATGACCGGCACCACCGCCGCCCTGGGCTGGGAGCTCGGTTTCGGCGATCCCCTCTTCGCCCTGGCCGCCGTTCTCTCCTTCATCGTCCTCTACGACGCCAGCGGCGTCCGCCGGGCCGCCGGTCTGACGGCCCAGCGGGTCAACGGCCTGCCCGACGGCCTCTGGGACACCCACCCGCAGGCCGAACGATCCGGGCGCCGATCCCGTGCTGCGCCCCCTCAAGGAGAACCTGGGCCACACCCGCGCCGAGGTGCTGATCGGCAGCCTGATCGGCCCCCTGGTGGCCCTGCCGGGCCTGGCCCTGCTCGGATCGCCCTGGCAGATCGCCCTCTCGGCCGGCTGGTTGCCCCTGGGGTGAGCGATCCCACCGGTCTGAACGCCGACCAGCAGGCCGCCGCCGCCGCCTTCGACGCCTGGCTCGCGGCCCCGTCGGCGGGCCTGCCGTTCGTGCTGGAGGGCTACGCCGGCACCGGCAAGACCTTCCTGTCGATGCGGTTCCTGGCCCAGGCGGAACGGGCCGGTCTCTGCTGGACCGTGGTCGCCCCCACCCACAAGGCGGTGGGCGTGCTGCGCCACCATCTGGCCCTGGCCGCGCTCCAGCCCACCTGGTTCCCCTCCACCATCCACCGGCTGCTGCGGCTCAGGCTGAAGCGGGAAAGGGATCGGGAGCGCTGCGAGGAGACCGAGCAGACCGCCCTGGCCCTCGAGAATCTGGGGCTGGTGCTCATCGACGAGGCCTCGATGGTGGATGGCGCCCTGCTGGAGATCACCCTCCGCTGCGCCCATCCTTACCGCACCCGGCTGGTGTTCGTGGGGGATCCGGCCCAGCTGCCGCCGGTGGGGGAGGAGCGGAGCCCGGTGTTCGAGCTGGCCCGGGCCCGGCGGGTGGCCCTGACCCATGTGGTGCGCCATCAGGGACCGGTGCTGCGCCTGGCCGGCGGCCTGCGGGAAGGGGCCCTGCCCTGCCGCCGGCCACCGATCCTGGAGCCGATCCGCACCCCGCAGGGGCGTGTCTGCCTGATGGGGCGCGGTGACTGGCTGCCGGCCGCCCAGGCCGCCCTGCGCCGCAGCGCCGAGGCGGACGATCCCGACCTGGCCCGCATCCTCTGCTACACCAACCGTTCTCTCGAACGGCTGGTGCCGATCGCCCGCAGGGCCCTGCACGGCGCCATGGCCGACCAGATGCCGGTGCTGCCCGGCGAGGTGCTGATCACCCGCACGGCGGTGATGGCGCCGGCCTGCCGGGAGGGCGACGCTGCCGCCGAGGAGCCGGATCTGCTGCTCGGCAGCAACCGGGAGCTGGTGGTGCGCGACGTGACGCCCGAACGCTGCGATCTGGCCGATTTCGGGGTCGAGGCTTCCAGCGGCGCCGCCGTGATCGACACCCTCACCGCCCGTGTCCAGGCGGGGGAGGCCCAGCTGAGCCTGCGCCTGCTGCCGCCGATCGGTACGCCCCCCCGGGCCTGCCTGGACGCCGTGCTGGAGCGCCTGCGGCAGGAGGCCCGCGAGGCGGGCAAGCGGGAGGGCAAGGCCTTCTGGCGCCGTTACTTCCTGGTGCGCGACGCCTTCGCGTCCCTGGGGCCGGCTGCTGTGCTCACGGTCCACCGCAGCCAGGGGAGCACCTTCAGCGAAGTGTTCGTCGACGAGGACGTCTTCTGGCCCAGGGACCTGGCCCTGCGGCGGCGGCTGGTCTATGTGGCCGTGAGCCGGGCCAGCCAGGCCGTCACGCTGATGGCGGGCTCCGCCGAGGCGGCCGAGAGGGAGCGCTGGGCGCGCTGGCTGAGCGACGAGCGGGAGGGCCGGGCGGACGGAGGGGGGGGCAGCACCAAGGATTTCTTCAGAACAGCCGACCCCCGCGCTCACCCCGGCTGATCAGCACTAGCATCCACCGAACCGCCATCCCCTGAGGCACCGGGCTGGAGCCGAGTCTGCAGCCTGCGCCCACCCTCCGGCCCATCCTCAACGGACCCTCCACCAGCGTCCCTCTCCCCGATCCCTCTCCACGGCATGCTTCCCCTTCAGGCCCAGCCGTCGACCCCGCCAGTCACCGGCTCCGAGCAGCCTGCCGAGAGGGAGGCCGACGATCGCGCCGGCGACGGGGGGGGTGCCGACGCCCTTTGGATGGACCTGGGTGTCCTGGCGATCACGGCGGTCCTGGTCACTGGCATCGTGCTGCTACGGCGCTGGCTGGCCCTGCGCTCCCGCCGCCCCCATCCAGCCCTGCCCAGGGAGCGTCTCCTGCCGCTGTCCCATCACGACACGCTGCACGATCCCAAGTACCTCGGCCGGATCCTCGAGGACGACGATCCTCCCCTGGGCTCCTGAGCCATCGGCCTGAGACATGGGCCTGAGATGGGGAAGGCCCAGGCTCGTGACCCCGTCACACCATCCTCAGCCCCTCGATCCCCTGCCAGCCGAGATAGGCGGCCAGGCCGAAACTGATGGTGGCCACAATCGGCTCGGCGTTGTCGAACAGCCAGACCCTGCCCCCTTCCAGCACAGGAAGCAGCCGCTCCCGCCCCAGCACCGCGAGCGCCGCCAGCGGCAGCACCAGCAGGGTGCCGGTGAGCAGACAGAACACCCCTGCCGACGCCACCTCCAGCGGCGGGTTCAGCCCCGCCTCCAGCAGGCTGGCGGCGGTCTTGGTGTACAGGAACAGATCGTCCGGGCTGGCCAGCTGCACGGTCGTGCTCAGGCCCAGGAGCAGGGGCAGGGGCAGGGCACAGAACCCATTCAGCCGGCGCGTCCAGCCCGGCGGGCCGGACTCCTGGCGGTTGGCCAGCAACCCGTTGAGGCCCAGGGCCAGCAGACCCCCCGCCGCCAGCAGATCGAGACCGGTGCGCTGATCCGTTCCCTTCTCCATGGTCAGCAGCAGGCCGTGGCCCACGCTCAGCAGCAGCCCCATGGCCGCCATGGAGGTCAGCAGCCAGGCCAGGACGAACCAGCTGCCCCGCCGGAGGGGATGGGGGCCGAGCAGCAGCAGCAGCAGCAGGCCGATGTGCGGGGGGCTGAAGCTGATCGCCAGGCCGAAGCCGAGGAGTTCTCGCCAGAGGCTCAGGGTCGGCATCGACGGGGTCCGGGACGCCCCATTGTGGGCCGCTAGGTCGCCGGGACGTTCCAGCGCAGCACGGCGCGGGTGCGGCGCTCATGGCCGAGCACGGAGAGCCCCCCGGTGCCCAGCACCAGCAGCGCTCCTCCGACCGCCCCCAGGCCCAGCCAGGTGCCCGCCAGGCTGCGCAGCAGATGGCCGTGGGCGAACAGGGCGATCCGGGGAGGTTCCCCGCCGTTGCCGGTCGTGTTGCCGGCGGTGGCCGCCAGGGACAGGCAGCGCTCGATCACCCGCTGGCAGCGCTCCTGCACCTCGGTCGCGTTCTCCCCGTCCGGGCAGTCGCCGTTCCAGACCGTCCAGCCGGGCCGGGTGCGGTGGATCTCGGCGGTGGTGATGCCCTCGTAGGCGCCGTAATCCCATTCCTGCAGGTCGTCGCAGAGGTCCACCCCTCCGCCCAGACCGGCCAGTTCGCAGGTGCGTCGGGCCCGTTGCAGCGGGCTGCAGAGCACCGCCAGGAACCGTTGCCGGGCCAGCACAGGCGCCAGGGCCAGGGCCTCGGCCTCGCCCTCCGGCAGGAGGGGCAGATCGGTGCGGCCCGTGTGGCGGCCGCAGCGGGCCCATTCGGTGGCTCCGTGGCGGATCAGCCAGAGCTCCAGGGCAGCCTCCGCCTCGCCGCTGTCGGCCAGGACTTCAGGCACGGATCTCGAACCAGTCGCCGCCTTCCACGGCCATCCGGGCGGTGGACACACTGCTCACCCGCGCGGACGGCGGCCCCTGCTCGCACCAGAGCCGCAGCTCATCGAGACGGCCGGGTGGCCCCTCGGCCTCGAGTTCCACCGACCCGTCGGGGCGGTTGCGCACCCAGCCCCCGAGGCCCAGGTCGATGGCCCGAAGCCGGCACCCGGCCCGGTACCCCACGCCCTGCACCCGTCCCCGCACGGTCATCCGCCAGCGTTCATGGGGCGTGGCCGCCCCCCGGTCGCCGGCCGGGAGGAAACGGCGTTCTCCGGCGGCCGCGCGGCGCCGGCTGCGGCTGCGGCTGCGGCCAGTCTCAAGGGAATCGCCGGGCATCCAGCCCAGTGCAGATGCAGCCAGCTGGCGTGAAGGTTCGGGGCTGTCCATCCTTCGATCCGTGCGGGGGATCCCCAGCCCTCAAGGTGCCACAGGGCCTCCGCGCCTGCCAACTCCCCGACCCGCGGCGGGCGGGGAGCCAGCTGCCAGCGGTGGAATTCATGGCCGCCCAGGGCTTCGCCGCTGCGCACCAGCAGACCGTCGGCGGTGGGCAGGGCGGTGCGGTAGCCGAGGCTCAGGGGGCCGCGGCGGGAACTGAAGGGCAGCAGTCCCGCCATGGGGTGCACCATCCCGCTGCCATCCTCCAGCTCCTGGCCCAGCAGCAGCAGCCCGCCGCATTCGGCCACGACCGGCACACCGGCCCGGGCGGCCACGGCGAGGGATCCCAGGCTGCGCCGAGCCGCCGCCAGCCGCGCCCCATGCAGTTCCGGATAGCCGCCGGGGAGCACCACCGCCCGGCAGTTCGCCGGCAGGGCGTCGTCGGCCAGGGGGCTCCAGGGCATCGGCCGGAGGCCGCAGGCCTGCAGCAGTTCCTGGGCTTCCGGGTAGCGGAAGTGAAAGGCGGAATCGGTGGCGATCGCCACCGGCAGGGGACCGCCCGCCGCGGCGGACGTGTGTCCCAGTCCTGCCCGGCTGAGGCACCAGCGGATCGGATCCTGCGGCTCGGGAGCCCCGGCCGGCGGCGCCAGCAGCGGCCAGAGCCGCTCGAGGTCCAGGTGCTCCTCCGCCAGCCGGGCCCAGATCCGCTGACGTTCCGCCAGGTCGCCGAGCTCCCCCGGAGTGAGCAGGCCCAGGTGGCGCGAGGGCAGCTCCAGGGCGGGATGGCTCGGCAGGACCCCCAGCAGGGGGACGCCGATGGCGGCCAGGGCCTCGGTCAGCAGGCGGTGGTGCCGTTCGCTTCCCACCCGGTTGAGCACCACCCCGGCCAGGGAGACCCGCGGAGGGCCATGGTCGCGGAAGCCCCGCACCAGGGCGGCCAGGCTGCCGGCCTGGCGGGAGGCCTCCACCACCAGCACTACCGGCAGGCCCAGCAGGTCGGCGACGGCGGCGGAACTTCCCTCGCTGCCGGCCCCCCGTCCGTCGAACAGGCCCATCACCCCTTCCACCAGCACCCGCTCGGCCCGCCCCCCGTGCCAGCGGTGACTGCGGCGCACCCATTCCTCCCCGCAGAGGAGGGGATCGAGGTTGCGGCAGGGCCGGCCCGCCACGGCCCCGAGCAGCTGGGGGTCGAGGTAGTCGGGGCCGACCTTGAAGGTCTGCAGGGTCTCGCCCCGGGCCCGGATGACCGCCGCCAGGCAGAGGCTCAGCAGCGTCTTGCCGCTGCCGCTGCAGGGCGCCGCGATCAGACAGCTCATGCGATCGCTGGCGCGGCCGTGGGGAAGGAGCCTTTCAGCCTGGCAGCAGAGCCGCCGCCACCGGGGCCGCCGCCGCGAGCAGAGGGGCGGTGGAGTCATGGCCGCCGCCGAGCAGGCGGGCCATCTCCATCTCCTCGCTCTCCTCCGGCAGGGGCACCACATCTTCCGCCAGTTCCATGCTGGCCATGCCGCCCGATTCCAGGCGCATGCAGCCGCCGGATTCCGAGCAGAGGATGACGCACAGCGGCGGACGATGCTCCGGTTCGCAGATCAGGCGCAGGCCGACGATGGCGCCGGGATGGGTCTTGGGCACGCCCATCGGCACGTACATCAGCCGGAACTGGACCGCCACGCCGTCGGTGCGCTCGAATTCCGCCGCGATTCCGCCGCCGCTGCCGTTGGGGTCGATCGCATAGCTGGTCACCATGTGCCAGCCGAGCCGGTCGGCGATCCAGGCCGCCAGCAGCAGCCCCTTCACCGGATGCTCCCCTTCGACGTCGATGTCGAGCTGCACGACATGGCCGAGGGCATCGCGTCGGGACGGCGGATCGAACACCATCGCCAGCGATTCCCGCCAGGTGCGCAGCCGCAGCCAGTTGAGATCGTTGACGGCCTGACCGGCGCTGATGCGCTCCAGCATCAGGTCGAGGCAGCGGCGCGGCTCCCCGAGGGAACTGTCGAGCACCAGACGCCGTGGGGGCGGAGCGAGCGCTTCCAGCATCTCGGAGGGTTCATCCAGGCTGCTGTTCCACCACACCCAGCACGGCAGGGAGTCGTCCACCAGGGTCTGGATCATGTCCAGGCTCTGCATCAGGGCTCCCATGCCGCCCCGCAGAACGACCACGTCCCCGCAGGCGGCACCGACCCCGCCCTCCTCCGGCAGGGGGCAGTAGGCCGCCACCAGGGTCTCGAGCGGTTGGCCGGGATCGAGGGTGGGCGCCAGGGTGATCAGCCGCCGCGGCATGTGGGCGCTGATGGCACTCTCCACGAACTGGCCGCGCAGATCCTGGCTTCTGTGGCCTCCGGGTTTCTGGCCGATGGCCCAGGCCAGACGGGGATCCATGGGGGCCGTGCTGAGGGGGAGGTCGGTCTCCGCCACGGCCTTGCGGGCCGCTTCCAGAAGTTCCTTGCTCAGCAGGCCGGTGATGGGACCGTCGACCCGGCCGATGCGCACCATCTGCTGCTCCAGCCAGGAGGGTTCCCACACCACCAGGGTGAAGGTGGCAGCTCCGGTGGAGCCCTCCAGATCATGGGTCCAGAGGCGCTGCAGATAAGGCGTGACCTCCGCGGGCGGCAGATCGAGGGGGGCTTTGAGGGTGAGCTGGGGAGCCATGGGGTGGGGGAGAGGGAGCGGAGATCGCCGTCGGAGGGGAGGGCTGGGGAGCTGGTCTCTTCTGGTGTTCGTCAGGGACGCCGCCAGATCAGGCCGTCCTCGGCCAGGAGGCCATCGGCGGCGGCCGGACCCCAGGTGCGGGCTTCGTAGGGGTGGACCGGCAGCTGCCAGGGGGATTCCTCGATCAGCGCCAGCAGGGGGGTGTAGAGCCGCCAGGCGGCTTCCACCTCGTCGCTGCGGGTGAACAGGGTGGGATCGCCCAGCATGGCGTCCGCCAGGAGCCGGACGTAGCCCTCGTCGGAGGGTTCGCCGAAGGAATCGTCGTAACTGAAAGCCATGTCGACGGGCCGGCTGCGCATGCCGGAGCCGGGGGCCTTCACCTCGAACTTGAACTCGGCGCCCTCATCGGGCTGGATGCGCAGGATCAGCTGGTTGGGGGTGGGGGCGCCGCCGGCCGCGTCGAACAGATGCACCGGGGCCTCCCGGAAGGTGAGCACCACCTCGCTGATGCGTTTGGGCAGCCGTTTGCCGGTGCGCAGGTAGAAGGGAACGCCCTGCCAGCGCCAGTTGTTGATGGCCACCTTCATGGCCACGTAGGTCTCCGTGGTGCTGTTCGCGTTCACCCCGGGCTCCTGGCGATAGGCCGGCAGGGGCCTGGCCTGGGTGCCGCCGGAGCCGTACTGGCCCCGTGCGCAGCATTTCCAGGGCTCGGCCTCGTTGGCCAGGGCGGCCGACTGCAGCACCTTCGCCTTCTCGTTGCGGATGGCCTCCGGATCGAAACGGCCCGGGGCCTCCATCGCCGTGAGCGCCAGGATCTGGGTGAGGTGGTTCTGCACCATGTCCCGCAGGGCACCGGACGACTCGTAGTAGCCGGCCCGTTCCTCCACCCCCACGGTTTCGGCGGCGGTGATCTGGACGCTGGAGATGTAGTTGCGGTTCCAGATCGGCTCGAAGATCGTGTTGGCGAAGCGCAGCACCAGGATGTTCTGGACCGTTTCCTTGCCCAGGTAATGGTCGATGCGGAACACCTGACTTTCCTTGGCGCAGGCCTGCACCACCTTGTTGAGGGCCTGGGCGCTGGCGTAGTCGCGGCCGAAGGGTTTCTCGATCACCACCCGGCTGCGCTCCGGATCAGCCAGCAGTCCGGCTGCCGCCAGGGCCCGGCAGCCGCTGCCGTAGAACTCGGGGGAGACCGAGAGGTAGAAGGTGCGGTTGCCTCGGGTGGCCCGCAGCCGGTCGATGGCCTCGAGCCGATAGCCGAGGCGCACCAGGTGGTCGCTCTGCTGCAGGTCCACCGGCTCGTAGAAGAGCCCCTGGGCGAAGTGCTCCCAGGCGGTGCGATGGGAGGCGATCTCCTCGGCCAGGGCATCCGCCATCTTCTCGCGGAACTCCTCGTCGCTCCAGGGGCGGCGGGCGCAGCCGAGAACGGCGAACTCGCTCGGCAGCCTTCGCTGCCGGAACAGCTCGAACAGCGCCGGGATCAGCTTGCGGTGGGTGAGATCGCCGCTGGCGCCGAAGATCACGAGACACTGGGGCGAGATCACCCGCTCCTGGCGCAGGCCCACCCGAAGGGGATTGGTCAGGATGGCGGTCATGGGCGGCGCGTCTGATCTCCTCAGGTTTAACGACCACTCGCCTCTGACGCTGCATCGCCGCCGCGGGAACCGGCCCGGTGTGTGGATTCTCGGATCGCCGGCCATGAAAAAGGCCCGCCGGGGGCGGGCCGTGGTTTCCTCTGGGTCAGTAGGTCTCCACGTGCCAGCGTTCGGCCTTCTTGAGCTGGGGACGCAGTTCGCTCCAGTCGAGCCCCTTGGCGGCGGCGGCGGCCGTCATGGCCTCGTCGATGCCGGGTTCCATGCCGCGCAGACCGCACATGTAGACATGGGTCCTGGGATCCTCGATCAGGGAGAAGATCTCGTCGGCGTGCTCGGTGACCCGGTCCTGGATGTACATCCGCCCACCGCTGGGCGTTCTGCTGTTCGCGGCTGATGGCCTTGGTGTAGCGGAAGTTCTCGGGGAACTCGCTCAGATAGCGCTGGAAGTCGTCCTCGTAGAGCAGGTTGGCGGTCTTGGGCACGCCCATGATCAGCCAGGCCTTGCCGCGGAACAGGTACTCGGGCGTTCTTCTCCCGCTCGGCGGGCTCGAACATGCGCCGCAGGTAGGCACGCATCGGCGCGATGCCGGTGCCGGTGGCCAGCATGATGACGTTGGCGTCCTCGTCCGGGGGCAGGAGCATCTCCTTGCCCACCGGGCCGGTGATCTTCACCTTGGCTCCCGGGCTCGATGTCGCAGAGGAAGGTGGAGCACACCCCGTTGATGGTGGCGCCGTCCTTCTCGTACTGCAGCTGACGGACGCAGAGCGAGACGGTGTGGTCCTGGCAGTCGTCGCCGTGGCGCGTGCTGGCGATCGAATAGAGGCGCAGCTTGTGGGGTTTGCCGTTGGCGTCTTCGCCGTCGGGGATGATGCCGATGCTCTGGCCCTCCACGTAGTGGAGGGATTGCCGCCGGAGAGGTCGAAGGTGATGTGGTTCACCCTGCCGATGGCGCCTTCGGCCAGGAGGCTGTAGTTCTCGGTGACGGTTCCGATGAAGGGATCCTTCGGCTTGTAGAGGTTGACCGGGACGTCGGCGTGGCTCACGGGGGCTTTCCTGGCGGGGGCGGGTGTGGGGGTGGCGTCCGCAGGGGGGGCGGCTGCCGGGGCAGTGCCGGGGCGGATCTCGTCGGCGCTGACCATCCGAATGCGACCACCCTTGAGGGCGATGGTCTGCATCAGACGCTGCAGTTGGTGGAACGGCACCGTCAGCCGACGCTCGGCCCGTCGCTGCCGGCCGATGCCGAAGCCTTCGACCACCACCGTGAACATGCGGCCGTCGGTCTGGGTGGCCTTGCCGGTGGATACACGCATGCGCCCAAAGGTCCCGAAAATCGGGCCGATCATAGAGAACGTGCCTCGCCGGCCATCCGGTGTGGATTTGTTGACCGGAAACCGGAGATACCGGCTAGTTTGTGTTCCGACGCACTCTTCGGGGTGCCGGCCACTGCCACCCTCACGAAGGCCCCGAGCAAGCCCCGACCCTCTTGGCACAGCTACTGGCACCGTTCCCCAGCTCATTGCTCCTCCCTCCCCCCGAGCCGCTCCAGGAGGCACTGGCCGCCGGCAGAGCCACCTGTGCTCTGGACACGATCCAGCAGGAGATGGAGCGGCTTCCCCACGGCACACGGCGACTGGCCGTCCAGTTGCGCCTGGCCCTTGCACCCGAGTGGATCTGGTCCGTGCTGACCGACTACGACCAGCTGCACCGGTTCATCCCCAACCTGGCCAGTTCCCGCCAGCTCTGGCGCCGCGGCAACCGGGTGGCCCTGGAGCAGGTGGGCAGCCAGCAGTTCTGCGGTCTGCGCTTCAGTGCCCGGGTGCAGCTGGAGCTCAGCGAAGAACCTGATCAGGGCCGTCTGGCCTTTCGCATGCTGGAGGGCGATTTCCGCTGTTTCCAGGGCATCTGGCAGGTGGGCAGCGACTCCAGCAGCACCTGGCTCCTCTACGACCTCACGGTGCAGGGCAAGCCGGGCATGCCGATCGGTCTCATCGAACAGCGACTGAAGGAGGATCTGGCGAGCAACCTGCGGGGGGTGCAGCAGGAAGCCCAGCGGCGCGCGGAGCAGGCCTGAAGGCCTTTCCCCTGGCCGGTCTTTCCCGGGTGCTCTACCGCCATAGTTCTGTGACGGTGGAGCTGCCGCCGCCAGGGCGCTCAATCCCCCTGGCGCGGTGAGCCGATGGGCCCGCAGAGGACGGCAACCGGTTCAACGGTGCCAGGAACCGGCACCGCTCAATACCCCCAAGGGGATTCGAACCCCTGTCGCCTCCGTGAAAGGGAGGTGTCCTAGGCCTCTAGACGATGGGGGCGAGGCCACAGCAGGCAGAGCGCCAGGCTGTTGCGCTGGACGCTACGGGCCGGAGGGACCCTTCGTCAAGAAAGGCCGGAGCCGTCGTCCCCGTCCGGCGCGTCGGGGCCGGGCTCGCCCCGGTTCGGCTCCGGAGTGCTCTGGCCGCTCCACACCGGCACGGTGAAGTGGAAGCAGGCCCCCTCACCGGGTTCGGAGACCACCCAGATCCGACCCCCATGGACCTCGGCGATGCGGCGGCACACCGACAGGCCCACGCCGTAGCCTGAGGTGGTGCCGGAGGTCTGGGGCAGCCGCACCCTGTCCTGAAAGATGCGGTGCTGCTCCTCCCGGGGGATGCCCGGCCCGCTGTCGCAGACGCTCACCTGCACCCACTGGCTGGTGCGGTGCAGAAGGGTGAGGCTGACCTGGCCGCCGTCGGGGGTGAACTTGAGGGCGTTCTCCAGCAGGTTCAGCAGCACCTGCCGCATCCGCCGCTGGTCGGCATGGACGTCGGGCAGGTCGGCGGGGATGTCGGTGACCAGCTGGAGACCACGCTCCACCCAGAGCTTCTCCAGTTCCAGGATCGCTTCGGCGACCACCTGGCCCAGGTCCAGCCGCTGGGGATTGAACAGGGCTTCCCAGCGGGTGGTGCCCACCTCCAGCAGGTCCCGGGAGAGGGCCTCGATGTCGTCGAGGCGGCGATGGAGCACGTCCTGGAAGCGGGCCTCGTCGATCTGACCCAGGCCGTGGCTCTGCAGCGCCAGCTTGGCGGCGGTCAGGGGGGTCCGCAGCTCATGGGCCACCATGCGCAGCAGCCGTTCCTGCACCCCGAGCCGTTCGATCAAGGTTTCGTTCTCCTGGCGCAGCACCAGCAGCTGGTCCTCGAGCTGCACCTCCCGCTGGCTGCGGCTGCCATCGATCTCCGCCGGCCGCAGGCTCAGGCCCAGGCTGCTGACCACCTCCATCTGCTGCCAGCGGGGCAGCCAGGTGCGCAGCCGCCCCGCCAGGTTGTTGCCGGCGAACACCTGTTTCGGCGGGGGCTCCAGCTTGATCAGGGCCGGGGTGGCCACCAGCCGATGCAGTTCGAGCAATTCCGGGTAGTCGGACGGGTCGGCGATCTGAAGCGACACCCTTGGGCTGCACTCGTCCGAGTTGAGGAACCCCAGCAGCCCCCGCAGGTCCGCGGTGGCGAGGTGGTGGCGTGCCGCCACCAGGAGCAGCTTCAGGGGTTGGCGGGACTCGCCGCCGGAGGTGCTGCCCTCGGCCACCCCCGTGCTGGGCGACTGGGATTCCCCCGATACCGACAACATCCGTCCAGCGGCAGCGTCACCAACCTTATGAGTTCTGGCTAGGACAAAAGGGATCGCGTGCAGGGGCCAGGGTGGGCCAATCATGACCACACCAACCCATCCACGTCCGTCGGGGAGGGCCTCGGTGCCGAGCCGCATCCGGCTCGACACCAACCTGAGACGCTGGTTCGCCCGCAACCTGGGGCTCTGGCGCTCGCGGCGCACCTACTTCTTCACCGAGGACGATGAGGTGCTGCGGGTCGACATGCTCCTGCGCATCGAGATCCACGCCGATGCCGGGGAGGGCGACGAGGGCTACCGCTTCACCTGGTGGCCCGAGAACGACTGCGGCTTCTTCGAGCACAAGCCCCGCTTCAGGGCTGAGGGCACCATGGAGGCCTGGCTGTGCGGCCACCAGCTGCGCCGCAGCTGCGGCTATCTGACGGGTGCCCCCACCGTCAGTCAGATCCGCCAGATCGACGAGCACGGCATGGCGTTCCATTCCCACTACGAGGACTGGGAGATCCTCGAGCAGATCCGCCTGGTGGATCAGGATCGCCACCGCTCCCGCTCGATCCACACCTGGCGCCACGGGGCGCTCGAACTGGCCGAGATCCACCACGAGATCCGGCTGGAGGGACCGGGGGAGCCGATCGGATAGTCTCCCCGACCGGAGCGGCCCAGAGCCTGGGGCCGGCTCGCGGAGCGGTCCCCGGGGCGGGTACGCCGGCCGCTCCCATGCATCACGATGGTGATGTACAGATCCCTAACCCTTTGTCTCTACTGCTTCGCCGCTTCCGGCCGCTGCTGGTGGCACCCTTGGTGGTCACGCCCTGGCTCCTGGCTCCCGTGGCCGCCCAGGCCGCCCCTGCCACCCCCGCGGAGATGGGCCTCTACACCCGCATCGCCGCCGTCAACGTCTGCATCTCCCGCTCCGCCGGCATCGACTTCGACAAGGCGGTGGGCATCGCCGGCGAGACGATCGCCCAGCTGATCCTCGGTCAGCACAAGGGGGAGATCCAGCAGGTGGGCAGCAAGGCCCTCACCATCGAGGAGCTGCGCCGCGGCTCGATCAACTCCGCCGTGCTCGGGGCCGCGGAGATCTGTCCCAAGGAGGTGCCCAAGGATGTCATGGCGAAGGTGCAGGACGCCCTCAAGAAGCAGGGCGCTGCAAAGCCGGCTCCGAAGTGAGGCCCGGTTGATCCCCTGAAGGCCCCGCCTCTCCCCGCCGTCCTTCCGATTCCCTGCGATGGCTGTCGTGCGCCTCGCCGACTACCGTCCGGCCCCCTACCTGCTGCAGCGCACCGACCTGACGGTGCGCCTCTTCGCCGACCATGCGCTGGTGGCAGCGCGGCTGGCCTTCCACCAGCGGCCGGAGGCCGGGGAGTCTGATGCTGAGGGGGCGCCGCTGGAGCTGCGGGGGGTGGATCTGGAGCTGCTCTCCCTGGCCCTCGACGGCGTTCCCCTCCCACCGGAGGACTACCTGCAGGAGGACGACCGCCTGATCCTGCATCGCCCCCCGCCGGGGGCCTTCGTGATCGAGAGCGAGGTGCGGCTGCGTCCCCAGGCCAACACCACCCTCGAAGGCCTCTATGTCAGCGGGGGCATGGTCACCACCCAGTGCGAGGCGGAGGGGTTCCGGCGCATCACCTTTCACCCCGATCGCCCCGATCTGCTCAGCCGTTTCAGGGTGCGGATCGAGGCCGACCGGGCCAGCCTGCCCGGTGCTGCTCTCCAACGGCAACTGCGTCGAGAGCGGCGACCTGCCCGAAGACGGAACCGGCGCGGAGCCCCGTCACTACGCCGTCTGGGACGATCCCTTCCCCAAGCCCTCCTATCTGTTCGCCCTGGTGGCGGGCCGGCTGGAGGAGGTCCGCGACAGTCTTCGTCACCACCAGCGGGCGCCCCGTGCAGCTGCGCCTGCACGTGGAGCCGGGCGATGTCCCCTTCACCGGCCATGCCATGGCCTCCCTGAAGCGGGCGATGGAGTGGGACGAGCGCGTCTATGGCCTGGAGTACGACCTCGACGAGTACAACATCGTCGCCGTGCGTCACTTCAACATGGGCGCCATGGAGAACAAGAGCCTCAACATCTTCAACTCCAAGCTGGTGCTGGCCGATGCCGCCACCGCCACCGACGCCGAGCTGGAGCGCATCGAAAGCGTCATCGCCCATGAATACTTCCACAACTGGACGGGCAACCGGATCACCTGCCGTGACTGGTTCCAGCTGTCCCTGAAGGAGGGGCTCACCGTGTTCCGGGATCAGAGCTTCACGGCTGATCTGCACGGTCACGCCCTCAACCGGATCGAGAACGTGGCGATGCTGCGCAACACCCAGTTCCGCGAGGATGCGGGGCCGACGGCCCATCCGGTGCAGCCGGAGCAGTATGAGGCGATCGACAACTTCTACACCACCACGATCTACGAAAAGGGATCGGAGGTGATCCGGATGCTGCACACCCTGCTGGGGGAGGAGACCTTCCTGCGGGGCATGGCGCTCTACGTGCAGCGCCACGACGGCACCGCGGCCACCTGCGAGGACTTCGTCAGGGCGATGCAGGACGCGGCGGGCGAGGCGGCCGCCACCTGCCGGCTGCCACCCTTCGACTTCGGCCAGTTCCGGCGCTGGTATCACCAGGCGGGAACGCCGGTGCTGCGGATCCGCCGCCGCTGGAACAAGGCGGCCGGCATCCTCGAGCTGTTCATCCGCCAGCTCACCCCCCCCACCCCGGGCCAGCCCGTCAAGCAGCCGCTGGTGATCCCCCTGGCCGTCGGTCTGGTGGGCCAGGCCGGGCCAGACCCTGCCCATGCGCCTGGTGGCGGAGGACCCCGACCATGGGGCCGCGCCCCTGCTGAGCCGCCTCTGGGGGGCCGGCACCCGCCTGCTGCTGATCGACCGGGAGGAGCAGGTGTTCCGTTTCGAGGGGCTGCCGCCCCAGTCGCCGCCGCCGGCCCTGTCGCTGCTGCGCCAGTTCTCGGCGCCGGTGAAGGTGGAGCTGGGCCGCCCCTGCAGCGAGCTGGTGCACCTGCTGGCCGCCGACAGCGAGCCCTTCGCCCGCTGGGATGCCGGCCAGCTGCTGCTGCGCCGGGCCGTGCTGCGCCGGGCCGCCGGCCAGGCCCGACGGGGGGCTGGAGGAGGCGCTGATCACGGCCTTCGAACGGATCCTGCCGACCCCCGGCTCTCGGAGGCCAGCCGCGCGCTCCTGCTGGCCCTGCCGGGGCTGGCGGAGCTGGAGGATGGCCCCGACGTGACCCGATCCACCGGCCCTGTTCGCCGCCCTGCAGGCCCTGCGGGGCCGTTCGGCGCAGGCCCTGGCGGAGCCGCTGCAGCGCGGCCCTGGAGCGCTGCACCCCCGAGTGGTGCCTGGCCTGGCCCGAGGGCAATGGCGACCCGGATGCTCACCGCCACGATCTGGAGCTGGCGGGTGGCGGCCGGCGACGGTGCGTGATCGCTGCCGCCCGGGACGCGGTGGACGGTCCGTCGATGACCCTGGCCCGGGCCGGCCTGCGGGCCCTGCAGGACCACCCGATCCCGGCGCGTCAGGCGGCGGTGGAGGCCTTCTACGCCCGCTGGCAGGACAGGCCGGTGATCCTCGATTCCTGGTTCGCCCTGGAGGCCTCGGCCCCGTTTGCCGATGGTCTGGAGCGGGTGCAACGGCTGCTGCGAGCACCCCCGCTTCGACCCGGCGGCGCCCAACTCGGTGCGGGCCGTGCTGGGTGGCCTGGCCGGCAATCCGCCGGTGTTCCATGCCGCCGACGGCAGCGGCTACCGCTTCATGGCCGACCAGATCGCCGCCCTCGACCAGCGCAATCCGATCACCGCCTCGCGCCTGGCCAAGGTGTTCAGCCGCTGGCAGAGCTATGGCCCCGGCCGGCGGCGAGCAGATGCGCGAGGCCCTTGAGACGCTGGCGGCCGCGGAGCTGTCCACCAACACCCGGGAAGTGGTGGGCAGTGCCTGAGGCCGCCCGGCTGCCGGATCGGCCTGAGCGGCTGGCCGAACGACCGCTGCGGTTGAGGCGGCGGAAGGCGGCCTTGCCGGACGGCGCCGCCCTCCGGGCCGGCGTGGACGCCCCAGAGCCCTTCCCAGTAGAAGTAGATCACGCCGTGGCCCCGGGCGGCGGCCAGGCTCACCTTCTCGCGCGAGGGTGGCCATGTCGGGGTGCGGCCGCCGAAGCCCGCCAGGATGCCGATCTCCACGGGCATGCCCCAGCTGCGGGCCTTCACCAGGGCCGGCTGGTTGAGGTCCTTGGCGAAGCCCTGCACCGAGTAGGCGTAGTTCTGCACGATCAGGTCGTCCACCAGCTCGCCCACGGCCCAGAGCTCCCAGTCCTGCAGCCAGTGGTTGTAGGCGAAGCGGAAGGGACCAGGCGAGAGGCTGATCACGGTGCGGCGCGGGGCCGCCCGACCTCCCGCATGGTGCTGCCGCAGCTCCCGCAGCAGGGCGGTGAGCTGCTGGCGGCGCCACTTCATCCAGTAGCGGTCGGTGTAGTTGGCGGGAGGCTCCCGGCCGGTCTCGGCCCGGTAGAGCGCGCGGGTGTAGGGGTCGTAGCCGAGTTCCACCGGCCAGGCGAAGTGGTCGTCGAGCTGGATGCCGTCCACGCCGCAGCGCTGCACGATCTCGCTGATCAGGCCGATGAAGCGGGCCCGCACCCCCGGGTGGGCCGGATTCAGCCACACCCGCAGGTCCTTGAGCGGGGAGGTCTAGGTTGGCGCCGTGCATGGCTACCCGGGCTGCCGTCGCGGCGCTGCAGCACCCATTCGGGCCGCGCCCGCACCACGGCGGCAGTGGCCGGCTCCATCAGGCCGTACTCGAACCAGGGGATCACCTCCATGCCACGCCGCTGGGCGCTGCGGGTGAGCCGGCAGATCGGATCGAGATCGGGGTTCGCCTTGGCCAGGGCCGGCTCCATCGGCGCGTGGCGCGAGCGGTGGAAGGTGGTGCCCCGGCTCCAGACGTTCGGGTAGAGGGTGGTGAAGCCGCTGCTGGCCAGGTCGGCCACGGCCCGATCCAGGCGTGGGCCGTCGTAGTAGAGGGTGCTGGGGCTGTTGGTGAGCCACACGCCGATGCGGCGGGTCTGGGACCCGCTGGGGCGGGCGGCGGCCCCGAATGGCAGGCCCATCGACTGCTGCGAGCAGCACGGAGGCTCACCGGCAGCAGCGGCTGAGCGGCTGCCCCGCTTGAGGGGCGGCGGCGGCCTGGCGCCGGTCAGCGGAACATCGAGCTCACGGAGCTTTCCTCGTGGATGCGCCAAATCGCCTCGCCCAGCATGTTGGCTACGGATAGCACCCGGAGCTGGGGGAAGTGGCGCTCCTCGGCCAGGGGGATGCTGTTGGTCACCACCACCTCCTCGAACAGGCCCGGCTCGGAGAGGCGCTCCGACGGCGGGGGGCGAGAACACGGCGTGGGTGGCGCAGCAGAACACCCGGGCCGCCCCGTTGCGGCGCAGCAGCTTGGCGCCCTGGGCAGATCGTGCCGCCGGTGTCGATCATGTCGTCGATCAGGACGGCGGTCTTGCCGGCCACATCGCCGATCACGGTGAGGCTCTCCGCCACGTTGTGGGCGGCGCGGCGCTTGTCGATGATCGCCAGGGGGGCATCGTCCATCTGCTTGGCGAAGGCCCGGGCCCGGGCCACGCCGCCCACGTCCGGCGACACCACCACCATCTCGTCGAGATGCCGGGTGCGCAGATAGTCCACCAGCACCGGGGAGCCGTAGATGTGATCGCAGGGGATGTCGAAGTAGCCCTGGATCTGGGAGGAGTGCAGGTCCATGGCCAGCACCCGGTCCACGCCGCTCTTGGCGAGCAGGTTGGCGACCAGCTTGGCGGTGATCGATTCGCGGCCGGCGGTCTTGCGGTCGGCGCGGGCGTAGCCGTAGTAGGGGATCACGGCGGTGACCTGCCGGGCTGAGGCCCGCTTGCAGGCATCCACCATGATCAGCAGCTCCATCAGGTGGTCGTTCACCGGCGCGCAGGTGGGCTGCACCAGGAACACGTCGCAGCCGCGGATCGACTCCTGGATCTGGATGTAGGTCTCGCCGTCGGCGAAGCGCTTGATCACCCGGGGACCGTCCGGCACGCCGAGGTAGGCGCCGATCTCCCGGGCCAGGTCGTGGTTGGAAGTGCCACTGAACAGGCGCAGCCGCCGGGGGTCCTGGGCGGGTTCGGGGGCGGGGGGCTTCTGCCCGCTCTGCTCCACCCGTTCAGCGGTGAGAAGGAGGCCAGGGCGCAGACGCGTCGGCTCAAGTCTGATGGTAGAAGCGAGCCGGCCCGCACGACTGCAAACAACCATGAAGGAAGCCGTGGCCGCGGCCACCTCTCCGGGAGGGCTGTTGCTGGTGGGGCTGGGTCAGCGGCAGGACCTGACCCTCCTGACGAGCCTCGCCGGCCGGCTCGCCGATGCCGAGCGGCTGACCCTGGAGGAGGTGGTCGACCCCGGGAATCCCGATGCCTCCCTGGCGGCCCTGGGCTGCGCTGCCGGACGGAGCGACTGGCTGGCGGCCCTGCCGCTGGATCCCGGCCTGCCGCTCGTCCGCGGCGGACGCTGGGCCGAGGCCCTCGGGGCCTGGCGTCAGCCCTGCCTGCTGGTGCTCAGTGAAGCCCAGATGGACACCGGCCTGCCGGCGGCAGGTACCGCCCTGCTCGAGCACTGGCGGGTGCCCCTGGTGGGTCTGCTGCAGCTGGGCGGGGCCTGGAAGCCCCAGGAGCGCCGGCGTGACGGAAGGTCTGCCCTGGCTCGGCTGGCTGCCGACCTCACCGGACGGGGACCCCGA
>CAWBXZ010000004.1:0-9720 GCA_963792855.1 uncultured beta proteobacterium
CCATCCGAGTCCGCGTGAGGCGCCGGTGACCAGTGCAACTTTTCCGCTCAGATCAAACATGCTTTTCTCCCCGAAAAGGCGACTTCCCGCAAATACCCTGCAACACGGAAAAAACCGGAGCACGACAGCCGAAGCCATGGCACACCGGTGCGTTTCAGATTGTTCCCCGCGTGCCGCGGCCAGGGCTTCGTTGTTTCCTGAACCAGCCTCTCTCCGTGCGCCTGCCCCTTTAGTGCACCCGTTTCTGTCTAATCGGTTCGCTCACGGTTTTCTCAAAAAAACGTATCACGGCATGTATTGCCCGCCGTTGACTTCGATGATCTGCCCGGTGATATAGCCGGACATTTTCTCCGAAGCGAGAAACAGAAATGCACCAGCGCATTCGTCGGCTTCGCCAAGCCGGTTCATCGGTATCGTTGCCTTGAACCCTTCGAGCATTTGCGGCGTGGAGAAGCGTTCGTGAAACGGCGTCGAAATGACGCCCGGCGACACCGCGTTGACACGGATGTTGTCCTTTACCAGTTCCTTGGCGAAACCTCGCGTGATGGTGCTGATAAAACCCTTGGTCCCGGCATACAGGACCGCGCCGGCGGCACCGCCGTGACGTGCGGCAATGGAAGTGACATTGATGATGGCTCCGCCGCCTGACTTGCGCATGTGACCGGCCGCGCTTTTGGTGCACATCAGTGCAGAACGCTGATTCAGTTGCACGACCCTGTCGAACATGTCGTCGGTCATTTCCGCAATCGGAATGCGTTTGACCATCCCGCCCGCGTTGTTGACGAGGATATCGATACGGCCAAATTTCGAAACCGTGTCGTCCACCAGTTTCGCGCAAACAGTACTGTTGGTGACATCGCCTTGCAGAATGATCGCTTCACCGCCGCTGTTGCCAATTGCCCCGGCCACTTCTTCGGCCTCGGACCTGCTGCTGTTGTAATGCACGGCGACCTTTGCGCCGTTGGCACCGAACGCTTTCGCGACCGCCGCACCGATTCCGGTACTGGAACCGGTAATCAATACAACCTTGTCTTTCAGGTCTTCAATCATGTCTCCCCCTTTCGCCAAAAACGGCCCACCGCCCGGCGAATCTGCCGGGTTGCATGCCAAGGTGTCCTGACGTCACGCCGTGACCGGTTCGTGCGCTACGGATGCATCCAGGGCCGGCGTTTTATCGTTGGATCGGGTTTACGGTTTGAATACAGTCGAACCGGTCGTCTTGCGCCCCTCGAGATCGCGATGCGCCTGGGCAGCATCGGCAAGCGCATAGCGCTGATTGATTTCGATCTTGACCTTGCCCGACTTCACCATATCGAACAATTCCTTCGAACTGGCTTCCAGGTCGGAGCGCTGTGCCGTGTACGTCATCAGTGTCGGGCGTGTTACGTAGAACGAGCCCTTGGCAAGGATATTGAGGTCAACACCGGTCACGGGGCCGGAGCCGTTGCCGAACACCGCAACAAGGCCGCGCGGCTGCAAGCACTCGAGCGAGCCATGGAAGGTATCCTTGCCGACGGAATCGAACACGACCGGCACACCGCGTCCGCCGGTGATTTCCCTGACGCGTTCCGGGAATTTCTCGCGCGTGTAGATGATCGTGTGGTCGCAACCGTGTGCCCTGGCAACACGGGCTTTTTCATCCGAGCTGACCGTGCCGATCACCGTTGCACCCAACGCCTTGAGCCATTGGCAGGCAATCAACCCGACGCCGCCGGCGGCCGCGTGGAACAGGACGGTCTCGCCCTTCTCGACCCGGTAGACCCGCCGGATGAGATATTGCACGGTGAGGCCCTTGAGCATCATCGCTGCCGCCTGCTCGTCGCTGACCCCCGCCGGAATCTTCACCAGCTTGTCGGCCGGCATCACGCGCGACTCGGAATACGCTCCGGGCGGTCCGCCACAATAGGCAACGCGGTCCCCCGCTTTGACATGCGATACACCCGGCCCCACAGCCTCTACCACACCCGCCGCTTCGAGGCCAATGCCGCTTGGCAAGGGCAACGGATACAGGCCTGAACGGTGATAGGTGTCGATGAAATTCAGTCCGACAACGTTATGCCGCACGCGCGCCTGGCCCTTTTCAGGCGCACCAACATCTACATCTTCATAGGCGAGAACTTCGGGTCCGCCTGTCTTGTGGAAGCGTATTGCCTTAACCATGATTTTCTCCTCGTACCCTCTAGCGGTTCAGTGTTTATCGGACGAACTGGTCCACGTAATCCGCGCCCAGCCCGGCCTTCTCGTAATGCTTGCGGCACATTTCCATTTTCGTGAATACGTCTTCGTATCCAACCGTTTCCCCGTTCTCGTCAACATAAATCATTGCGCCGTTGACGTTGAACATGGTGATCATCTCTTCCACGCCCTCGTCGACGACCAGGGTATGCACCTCGCCGGGCGGTTCGTAGACAAACCCGCCCTCTTCTGCGATCCAGTCGTGCTCGAGATAATGCCAACTGCCTTTCAATACATAGCCGTAGACCGCCATCGGATGGCGATGACGCGACAGTACGCCGCTACGGCGCACGCGCAACAGATTAAACCAGCCCCCGGATACCGTATTGAACATCAGTGGACGAAACCAGACGTCGGGGGCCTGGGGTACCCAGACACGTTCGTCTTCGGGGATGGCCCTCGAAACGATCTCCGGCTGCATGCCGATTGCAGATAATGGATTGTTTTTTAAAGGCGCACCCACCCCACATCCCTCCGGATACTGTTCGTTATGGGAAAGCACGGTCGCCAAGACAAGCGACCGGATGCGCTATTTTACCCGCGCCGCCACGCAATACGATGACCGCTGCCGGCACGCCCGCACCCGGCAGCCGTACCGCAAGCCCGAATCGGCGGTTGTTCCGGGATTACGCTGCGCGCTTCTTGCGCCTGGCCGGCGCTTTCGCCAGGGAATGCTGATGAATGAAGTGGCGAATCTGCGGATAGATCCGCTCGCGAAACTTGCGGCCACTGAATATGCCGTAATGACCAACCCTTTTTGCCAGCAAGTGCTGGCGTTTCCCGTCAGGAATGCCGGTGCACAGCCGGTGTGCCACTTCAGTCTGGCCGTTGCCGGAAATATCGTCCAGCTCGCCCTCGATCGTGAACAAGGCTGTTTTGGTGATCGCCTCTGGTTTGACGCGTTCGCCATTCACGTCCCACTCCCCCTTGGGTAAAAGGAAATCCTGGAAAACGATACGGACGGTATCGAGATAATACTCCGCAGGCATATCGAGCACGGCGTTGTATTCATCGTAGAACTGCCGGTGGGCTTCTGCACTGTCACCGTCGCCTTCGATCAGATGATTGTAGAACTGCCAGTGCGCATTGAGGTGGCGGTCCGGATTCATTGCCATAAAGCTTGCGTGTTGCAAAAAGCCGGGATACACCTGTCGGGTAAAACCCGGATGATTGTAGGGGACACGCATGATGAGCCGTCGCGCAAACCAGGAATGTGAACGTTTTTCGGCAAACTCGTTGACCGAAGTCGGACTGTGGCGCGCGTCGATAGGCCCGCCCATCATGATCATCGCGTCGGGCACAGCCGGATCGTTATTGGCGGCAAGCAACGAAACCGCCGCCAGCACCGGGACCGTTGGCTGGCACACTGACATGACGCTCAGATCCGGTGACAGAAAGCGAATGAACTCCTGCACGTAGGCAACGTAGTCGTCGAGGTGAAAAGCGCCTTGCGACACCGGCACCATCTTGGCATCAACCCAGTCCGTAACCCAGACATCGTGGTCGGCGAGCGCGGTACGCACCGTGTCTCGCAGCAAAGTTGCAAAATGCCCGGACAGCGGTGCGACGATCAGCAACTTCGGCTGCTCGAACGATTGCGATTTGCAAAAATGCACCAGTTTGCAAAACGGTTTGTCGACCACGACTTCTTCGGTAATGTCAACGTCCTGTCCACCGACGTTAACGTGCGTGATGTCCCATTCCGGCTTGTGATAGCGCCGCATGACCCGGGTAAACAGTTCGCTGTTGGCGGCGACAGTTCGCGACATGGGCGTGTAGCTGAACGGACTGTACGGATGTGTAAATGCTTCTTTCATCACGCCCGCCCACAATACCGCGGGCGTCATCATCTGTTTGTGCAGTTCGTGCAGGGAATAGATCATTGTTGGTTTCAGCCCTTTCGGATAATCGTCGCCGCTTGACCCTTACCGGATAGCATCGCGGTGGGAAGGCCCGCTCCACATTGTGAAACAGTGCCTGGACGGGCAACGAGGCAAAATCGTAAAACAACCTTGCTTTGCGAAAAACTCCGTTTATGCAAACGCCCCGGTTATTGATGCCGGACAGCGGTAAAAGCGACAGATTAACAGCAATTTCCGGGCTAGCAACACTCGTCCGGCGGATACTTGCCGCGGCAATCACTTACAGCGGCAATCTCCCGCATCGGCGTTGGCAATCGTACCAACGCGATCACCATGATGGCATGACGGCTATAGCGGTCCGACCGGCTCTTCCTGCACCGCGCTGATCTGCTCCTTGATCTGCAGAATGTGCTCTTCCCAGTAGCGCTGGGTATTAAACCATGTAAACGCAGCCGGAAATGCCGGATCGCTCCAGCGCTGCGCTATCCAGCCCGCGTAATGAATGATGCGCAACGTGCGCAAGGCCTCGATCAGGTGCAGTTCGCGGCGGTCGAACTCCATGAAATCCTCGTAGCCGGCGAGCACGTCGGAGAACTGCCGTGTCATCGAAGCACGGTCGCCCGAAAGCAGCATCCACAGATCCTGCACCGCCGGACCCATGCGCGCGTCGTCCAGATCGACAAAATGCGGCCCGGCGTCGGTCCATAAAATATTGCCGGAATGACAATCGCCGTGCAGCCTGATGTGCGTTACCGGGCCGGCGCGCGCCCAGGCTTCGCGCACGGCGGTCAATGCCGCCTGCGCCGCTGCCCGGTACGGTTCCACCAAGTCTGGCGGAATGAAGCCGTTGTCGAGCAGGTAACGCACCGGCCGTTCGCCAAACGATTCGATGTCGATCGTCGGCCGATGTCGAAATTTCCTCACTGCGCCGCATGCATGCAGCCTGGCGATGAAGCGGCCGATCCATTCCAGCACATCCGGATCGCCCAGTTCCGGCGCGCGGCCGCCACGCCGGGGGAATAGCGCAAATCGGAAGCCGTCATACTCGTGCAAAGACTGCTGACCCGCGCGGAGTGGCGCAACCACCGGTATTTCGGCCTGGTCGAGTTCGAAGGCGAACGAATGTTCCTCGAGCACCTGCTCGTCGGTCCAGCGTTGGGGCCGGTAGAACTTCGCCACCAGAAACGATCCCGAATCGGCATCTGCGCCGTCGTCGATACCGACCTGATAAACGCGGTTCTCGTAGCTGTTTAGCCCGAGCAAGCGTCCATCGCAACGGTATCCGGCAGACTCGACCGCATTGAGTATGGTATCCGGCGTCAGGGAAGCGTACGGCGTTGATGTGTCCATGCCGTGCATTCTATGTCCGATACAACGAAGCACGTCGAAATGGTCGACAACTGGATTGAATCTTGCGTTGCAAAGGCGTCGAGGAGCAGCTGCGGCCGGCCGTAGAACAGGCGCCCCGGTTGACGGGTAAAGCTGCTAACGTGTCGCTTAATCGTTCTTGAGAAATGGGAAGATCGTTGTTCTACAGAAACAAGACAACGGGCAATCGAGGCCCGCGTTTACTCGTGTTTTTTGCACTTGTGCTGGCAGCCGCCACGGGCCGTGGCGAGGCGGTCGAGGACGATGCCGCAGTCATGGCAGGACGGACCGGCACGCTGATCGCGGATGAATTCAACATCGCGTCCGACACACCGGGCATCGAACTCTACGTGCGCAACAAGCGTCCGATCGGGCTCGAGCCCTGCGCCGATCGCACGGTGCTGTTCGTGCACGGCGCCACCTACCCTGCAGAGACTTCTTTCGACCTGCGACTCGATGGACTGTCGTGGATGGATTACGTCGCCTTGCATGGCTGGAACGTCTATCTGGTCGACTTGCGTGGTTACGGCCGTTCGACCCGTCCCGACGAAATGTCCCAGCCGCCCGAGAATAACGAACCCATCGTGACGACCGACGTGGCTATCCGCGACGTTGCCGCCGCGGTGGATTTCATTTTATGGCGCGACGGCATCAGCAAGATCAGCCTGATCGGATGGTCCTGGGGCACGACCATCATGGGTGGTTACACGGCGCGCAACAATCACAAGGTCAATCGCCTTGTGCTGTATGCCCCTGTGTGGATACGCGATACACCATCGGCGATCAACACACCCGGCAAACTCGGCGCATACCGCATGGTCAGCAAGGAATCAGCGAACCAGCGCTGGCTGCGTGGTGTGCCCGAAGAAAAAACCGGCACGCTGATTCCCGATGGCTGGTTCGACGCATGGGCTACGGCAACATGGGACAGCGACCCACAGTCGTCCGCGAGTGGACTGCTGCGGGCCCCGAACGGCGTGATCCATGACATACGGAATTACTGGATGCAGGGCAAGACGACCTGGAACCCGGCGGACATTCGCGTGCCAACCCTTGTCATCGGCGGTAACTGGGACCGTGATACGCCGCCTTACATGGCGCAGAACGTTCTGGAACGACTCACCCAGGCGCCTGCAACGCGGCGCGTCGAAATCGGCGAAGCGACGCACACGGTGATCATGGAAAAGAACCGCATGCAACTGTTCCGCGAAGTGCAGCTTTTTCTGCAGGATTAGGATCCGCTTGCGTTCCGGCTAGCGCGGATACGATCCGCTGTTGACGTCAACCGTCGTTCCCGAAACGTAGTCAGGGCTTTCGGTGCCGAGCCAGGCGACCACTTGCGCCACTTCTTCAGGATGGCAGGGCCGCCCGACGTGCACGCTGCGCATCACGGCGTCCTTGCGTGACTGCGGAAGCTGCTCGTACATGGTCGTCAGCGTAGGGCCCGGCGCCACTGCATTGACCAGAATTCCTTCCCGGCCCAGTTCACTGGCGTAACTCTTGGTGATATTGAGCAATGCCGCCTTGGTCGCTCCATACCAAAGATCGGGGTGGCCGGTAAACGCCGATACGGAACCGACATTGACCACGCGCCCCGATCGCCTTTGCCGCATTTGCGGCTTGAGCGCTTCGATCATCGCCACCGGCGCGCGCAGGTTGACGGTAATGATTTCCGCGGTGTGCGCCTCGGGAATCGCGTCGTACGGGTCGCAATAGAGCACGGCGGCATTGTTGACCAGGGTATCGATTTCGCCCAGTTGCCCGATCAGTTTCGGGATGCCCGCAAGGTCTTGCAGGTCGTAGTCGACACGCTGGCCGATGATTTCATCACCGAACTGCTTGTCGAGCGAGAGAACGCGGCAATCCGCCGCCGCGAACGCGCGAGCTGTCGCCAGGCCGATGCCTCGTCCCGCTCCGGTAACAAGGACCGTTCGATTACCGGGGTTCATGACCGCATGCCCCTGCGTTTTCCCTGTTCGCCTGCAGGACGGCGCGCGCCACCAGGCCTTTTATTCGAACTACTCCTTGTATTCATCGGGTAACGGCACGCCGTACTGTTCGTAGATGGCGGCGATCTCGTCGCGCTTCTCTTTCGATTGCTTGTGAAAACCGATGGCCTTGAAATAACGCACCTTCACGTCCAGTTCTTTCACCTGCGCCATGGCTTCCTCCGGCAAGGCCGCGGTGGCCGCGCCGCCGTCATTTTCCGCGTAGACATGAGAAACGAACGCGAGCACGCACAATAACGATATCAATTTCTTCATTGAAGCCTTTCTCCCCCGACAATTAACATTCGAACCGGAACCGACCGCACTCGGGTCTGCTTCGCATCAAACCGCTTCCACGGCCCCGTGCTCCCTGGTATTCGCGGCATTGCGCGCGCCAGCACACCGCAGGTCACATGGGCAATCCTGCGAGCTTACCGCGATTGGCGCCTGAAGTTCGGGATCCTGATCCAGTCGATGTGTCTGGACGCCCATGCCGCCATTGCCTTGCGCACCGGTAGCAAGCCCGCTTCGGTCAGGAAGTACGCGTAACGCGGCGGATTGTCCTGATAGCGGCGTTTCTTCACCAGCCCGGTCTCCACCAGCAACTGCAACCGGTTCGCCAGAATGCTGGTCTGGATATCTTCACCTGCCGCCTGAAATTCCTTATCCGGGGAACAGCCGACCTGCTGAACGCCGTTACACGGGGGATCCTGTTCACGCCCGACGGCCACCTCGGCGCGGCTTACTGGATTCCCGCAACCAATCGTTCCCTTGCTGCTGGTCACACATGCGACCGTTTTCTTCTTGCTGGGCCGGCGACTGTGGACGAACATTCGGCTCGCCGGCTCCTGCAATACCGGATGCATCAGGCCAGGCAGGGCCTGCCGGCGCGAACGCTAAGACTGCGCTGCGCATCACCCTTCGCATCAGCAGCTCGCGTCCCGGCAGCCAACTGCGCCGCAACCCAACGACCGACCGGATCGTCGCCGCCGGCAAGATACCAGGCGTAATGCGCGTGCAGGCATTTCACGCCCTGACGCGTGCCGCCCACGCCGGCAGACGGCACCGGGCCGTCGTGACCGGCTGGCAGCGCCGCGCTGCGTTCGGCTGCGTAACGCGCATGCGCTGCCGCCAGTTCATCTGCATCCACCTCGGACAAAGCCCGGCGCACACCGCCCTGGGATTCGAGACCATCAACCGCGCGCCGGGCGGTTTCACCGACCAGCCAGTAGCGCGTCGGCATTGGCCGCCCGTCGTCGAGCAAGGGCGCATTTCGGATCACCACCGGGTCGCCTTTGTCGTCGCGCACGACCACATCGAATGCGGCGGCAGGCGGCCGGCCCAACAACTGTTCGACCCGTGCGTGGTCATCGGCGTGCCGGTTATCGGTATCGAGGGTGTCAGCCATTTACAGCTTCAGGAGGCACGTAGTACGGAAAGTCATATCCGGGATTGTGCTGCAGGTAAATGCGATGCAGCTCGTGAATGTCCTCGACCATCACATCACCCTCCCACCGCACGGCATGTCGGCCACGCCGCGCCATCGAACGATGCGCAACAGCAACGATCGGTCGTCATGCCATCGGGCCTCTCCCAATCGGCCAGTTGGACTGTGCCTGACCAGGTGCTTCTCTTGCTCTGCGCGCTCGGTGTCGGCGATTCAACGTGACACCGGACATGCCGGTTTCGAACCACGGCCTTTACTAAACCCCCAGAGCGATCGGCCGTGCCGGGGACCGGGTCGCGCCCCTGAAATTGCACCGGCAGCAGAATGAACGAGCATTCCCGGGCATGCCGGCAGCGGCCAGCTGCGCGAGCAACAGTTTCTCGATCAGGTACACACCGGCTTCAATTGCGATGTTGATGAACCGGCGTATCCCACTGCGGCGCGTCTTGTCGCCCGCCGCAGGCACCCTCCACCGCCATGTTGTCGGCACCGATCGCGGTCACGCCCTGCTTCGTCAGCCATTTCGCGGCCGCAAGGTTGATACCCGGTTCGCCATCGAGGTATCTCGCATTGTCATTCATGAAGAATCGGCCCCAGCCGGTATTGATGCAGAATGTCGCCCTGGCGGATCGTGGACTGGTTGGTTGCCAGACTCCGTTCGATGTCATCGGGGCCAATCGCGCGCCCGGGTTCGAGAACTCGCCGCCGGAGGCCGACATCGACCAGCAGGCCGCGCGAAACGATCGACGGTGCATGTTCGATGCCGAGCTTCAGCAACCAAATGGGTCGAGACTTCTTTGGCGTCGTTGCCACCGTACAT
>CAWBXZ010000005.1:0-182500 GCA_963792855.1 uncultured beta proteobacterium
CCAATGTGACCATTGTCGATGGTCTACTACCGCTTCAAGGTGGGAATCTATTCAATATCGAAGACATTTCCTCCAAGGTGGTACTTAATTTTGCGGATGTGCGTGACGCATATGCAATCACGCACCTCGTCAAGGGTAAGGACTACTTGTTCAACTTGGCCGCTCAGACCAGCCACGTTGATTCTATGACCGATCCTGCTGCCGACCTTGATATTAACGCTGCAGCTCAATTGCTTATTTTGGAAGCATGCCGGAAGCACAATACAGGGATCAAAATAGTATTTGCCAGTACTCGTCAGCTTTACGGTAGGCCAACATATCTTCCGGTGGACGAGACGCATCCAGTAAATCCTGTTGATGTCAATGGCATCAGTAAGCTCGCCGGTGAGTGGTATCATCTCTTGTATAACAACGTGTACGGTCTGCGTGCATGCATACTGCGGTTGACCAATACCTACGGGCCCGGTATGCGGGTAAAGGACGCTCGGCAGATCTTTCTTGGCGTTTGGGTGAGAAATGCCATAGAGGGGATTCCTTTTCGGGTTTTCGGCGATGGTTCCCAGTTGCGGGACTTTAACTATGTGGATGACGTGGTACAGGCTCTCATCTGGGCAGCAGTCAGTACTCGGTCCAATGGTCAGGTATTTAACCTTGGTAGCCGTGAGGTTGTAAGCCTGGTCGAGCTTGCCGAAATGATCAAGGAATTGCTGCCTGGAACGCGCTTTGACTTAGTGCCGTTTCCAAAGGAGCGACTGTCAATAGATATCGGCGATTACTACGGAAACTTCCAGAAGATTGAGCAGACGCTGGGCTGGAGTCCAAAAGTGGGCTTGCGGGAGGGTCTTGCTGCAACTCTTGCCTATTACGGTGAGCACCGAGAAAGATATTGGGATTGAGATAATGATCCTGATGAATGATTTTCGAGCAGAGCCCGAGCAGTTGCGAAATGCAGAGCTGGCTTCGTTAGAGCGTGTCCTCCGCTCGGGGCACTATATCCTGGGCGATGAGGTCCGGGAATTTGAAAGAGCTTGGGCCGCCGCCTGCGGACTTTCCTACGCTGTTGGTGTAGGCAATGGAATGGATGCTATCGAGATTGCGTTGCGCGCCCTTGGCGTTGGTGAGGGTGATGAAGTCATCACGACACCGATGACGGCGTTTGCAACAGTACTGGCAATAATGCGAGCAGGTGCCGTTCCCATACTTGCAGACATTGATTCCGAAACGGCACTACTGTCGTTCGATAGTGTCAACCGCAGTCTTACCTCAAAGACGCGCGCTTTGGTCCTCGTTCATCTATATGGACAATTGCGGGCGATGGACGACTGGGTTGAGTTTTGCGCTGCGCGAGGATTGTTCCTAATCGAAGACTGTGCTCAATCGCATTTTGCGACCTCGCGGGGAAGAATGGCGGGTTCCTTCGGACACATTGGTGCTTTTAGTTTCTATCCAACCAAGAATCTGGGAGCGATAGGCGATGCTGGAATGCTCGTAACCAGAGATCCGAGAAGTGGCAAACCGGTCGGCGCTATCTTCGTAATTACGGGCAGACTGAGGCGTACGTCCACAATGAGTTGGGATTGAATAGTCGACTGGATGAAGTCCAGGCTGCCTTGTTGTCGGAGCGGCTCAAATGGCTTCCACAATTCACCGCCCGCAGGCGCCAAGTAGCGCGGACTTATAGGCAAGAACTACGTGATTCCAAAGTCCATTTGATGGCCGAGCCTGAAGAGCCCAACTCGCACGCCTACCATTTGTTTGTGGTCCGATGTGATGAGCGCGATCGACTTCGAGCGCACTTACTGTCACGAGGCGTACAGACGTCCATTCACTATCCCGTTCCGGTTCACCGTCAGCGGCCGTGCGAACAAGTTGGCCGCGACCCTGAAGGGTTGAGCCACGCTGACAGGCACGCGCGCACCTGCCTTTCCTTACCATGTCACCCCCAGCTTTCCGACGACGACGTCGCTGCCGTCATCGAGTCTGTGAATGATTTCCGTTAAGCAAGTGGAACATTTTGTTACCCTGTTTGACAAGAACTTCCTGCCCGTTGGCCTCTGCCTTTATGGCTCACTAAAACGGCACGCCGGCCCGTTCAAGCTTTGGGTGCTTTGCATGGATGACACAGTCGCCGCAAGACTAGAAGAATTGCGGTTGCCTGACGTATCTCTCATTTACCTGGCTGACAGTTGAGACCGATGTCCTTAAAAGCCTTCGTGAGACTCGGACGACGGGCGAGTACTGCTGGACATTGACGCCGTTTGCACCGCAATTCGTTATGGATCGTGAACCGCTAGCTACGAGAGTGACGTATGTTGACGCGGACGTCGCTTTCTTCGATAACCCAAACATTCTCCTGGACGAATATCAACAAACTGGTGCGGATGTATTCATAACCGAGCATGCATACGCTCCGGAATATGACCAGTCAGAACTATCCGGCATTTACTGTGTTCAATTCATTACTTTCAATAATTCACAAAATGGCCGCGCGGTGATGAAGTGGTGGCAGGAGCGGTGCGTCGAGTGGTGCTACGCGCGTGCAGAGGACGGCAAATTCGGCGATCAGAAGTATCTCGACGATTGGCCAGACCGATTCGGTGCTGCTGTCCACATATTACAGAAGAAAGGCAGGGCGCTAGGGCCATGGAATGCGCGGATGTTTTGTTCGCAGCACCCGAGGCAGGCCGTGTTGTTTCATTTTCACGGGTTGCGTATTGTATCGCCTACCAAAGTTCTCCTTACCGACGGCTATCGCATAGATGGGCCTGCTTACGCCTATTACCTCGACTATTGTGATTATTTGACAAAAGTGTTTCGGCTCTTTCTAGACAAGGGTTGGCAGATTCCTGTCTTTAAAAGAAAGGCTTCGATCGCGGTTACGCTCAAGAAGTTCATCAAGCACGGGCGGGCAAGATACGTAAACTTGGCCGCCAACTCCGGTAAAACCTCCGGAGATGAATTGTTTTGCCGATAGCTGACGTTGCCGCCACTTCGCTCCGGTGACAAGCGAATGACTATGGGAATTACCGAGGCGCTACGCAAGCGCGCCAATTTCCGTCGCATTGCTGGTCACGGAGCGTGGTTGTTTGCTGACAAGGCTCTCAGGGCCGCAATTGGCTTGGTAATAGGTGCGATTGTCGCGCGCCATCTTGGCCCGGCATCATTCGGAGCTCTGAACGTCGTGATCGCGTATGTAGTCTTGTTCGCTTCCGTTGCCGGCCTGGGGATGGATGGTGTCGTCGTTCGAGACCTCGTCAAGCATCCTGATGCGCGTGAACGTATCCTGGGGACGGCATTCATCATAAAGTTGGTCGGAGGGTTGCTCGTTTTTGTGATTGGCAATGCTATCGTCTGGATGATCAGCGCGGAGTCATATGATTTGTGGTTGCTGACCGTTGTTGGGTCGTCTGCACTCTTTTTCTATGCTGCCGATGTCATAGACTTCTGGTTTCAAAGTCGGCTAAAGGGAAAGTCCATCGTCATGGCCCGCGCGTCTGGGTTTGTGCTGACATCCGGCTTGAAGCTGACTTTCGTGTTCGCGGGCGCTCCTCTGATTCTGTTCGCCTCGACTCCGGCAATTGAGGCGCTGCTAGCGGGTTGTCTGTTGTGCCTCGCGTATCTGTTGAGTGGAGAAACGCCGAAGCGGTGGAAGTTTGAAGCAAAACGTGCGCAGGAACTCATAAGGACTTCTGCGCCGATAGCAATATCTGGATTCTTTGTCGTTGCCATAATGCAGATCGACAAATTGATGCTCGAGCGCATGGCGGGACCTCAGGCGATTGGCATCTACTCTGCGGCGTTGCTTTTGTCCACAGCGTGGTACATGGTACCTCTTATCATTGGGGCGTCTGTGGCGCCGACTCTGACGAGTTACTACGAGTCGGCAAGACCGGCGTATGTTAGAAGACTGCAGGACGTGTTTTCGCTCGTAACGATGACGAGCTTGGGCGCCGCGTGTGTGATGGCTGTCCTCTCGCATTTGCTGGTCGATGTAATTTACGGGGAGACTTACTCTCGGGCGGCATGGGTGCTCACACTGCATGTATGGACGTCCCCTTTTGTGGCTCACGTTTCTGTCCGAACGCGGGCGCTGTTGATAGAAGGCAAGATGCGTTGGATATTGGCGTTTTCGGGCCTGACACTCCTTACCAACATCATTCTGAACGCTTTTCTCATCGATAAGTTTGCCGAGTTGGGAGCTGCCGCGGCATCTGTGGTGTCCTGGGGATTGAGCGCTTGGCTATTTCCCTTACTCTCGGCTCAAACGCGAACCTTCGTTGGGATGGGCGCGAGATCTTACCTTCCGGGTTTTTGGATGAAGGCAATTCGAAGATAATCTGCGCTATATCTGCGTGTGGCAGAGCAGGATATATTGAGCGTGGACGATGTAAGAAGGGTCAGAGATTTCAGAGCGCCGAAGGGGGCAGAATCTGCAAGAGATAAACGAAACGGCAGTCGAGGCATCATTGTCAACGACAATTCAATCGACCAGAACGTGTCCTCTCATTTCAGTCATTACCGTCTGCTACAACGCGGTTAATACGATAGAAGAGTGCATTCAAAGTGTTTTTGCGCAAGATTTTGCGGATGTAGAATACGTCATCATTGATGGTGGATCTGTTGACGGTACTGTCGAGGTCATACGGAAGCACGAATGCCTACTATCTTATTGGCACTCGAGACCGGACCGAGGGATAGGGCATGCATTCAACATTGGATTAGAGCGTAGTCGCGGTCAATGGATTCTGTTTCTGAATGCAGACGACTATTTCTGTCGGAACGACGCACTAAAAATATTGGCGAGAAAGACTGATTCGACAAACACGGAAGTGATCTATGGCCGAGTACAGCGCGTTTCTCGGGATTCTCACCCAAAACCAGTGCGACGTCCTGTTGGGTGGCCGTATGCTCCATGGAAATTTCTGCTTCGTGACGTGATTCCGCATCCAGCAGCAATTACCTCGCGTTCCTATTTCCAACGTGTCGGGCCATTTTCGGAGGATTTTCGGATTGTCATCGACTATGAATTGTATTTGCGCTCCTTTAAAACTTTGCGCACGATCTTCGTTCCAGAGGTATTGACTCACATGAGAGTTGGTGGGATAAGCCAAGATAGTGCGAGCACGCTGGATGAGATGTTCCAGGCCCAGAGGCGCAACGGTGTTCTGCATCCTTTCGCCAACACGCTCCTGGAATGCGGCGTGCGATCGAAAGCGGCTCTCGCGCGAGTAGTCCGCAAGGGTTTGGAGCGATCCGGTTTCTAGACGAATTACCGGATAGTTTGTAGAAAACACGGATGTAACATCGAACCGAGCCGTGAATTTCATGATGATCTGGATGGCTACGGCGTTGAGAAGTGCCCTCCCAGCCCTAGTGGGTAAATCTACGCCGGCCTGACGTAAATATGCAGATTGAAGACCGCGGAGATCCGGTACTAACCCGATATCTGTCCGACGAGTATGCAGATTGCAACCCGTCTTGGGATAGAGACGATTCATCTTGGAAGACTGGATGGGTCCTCCGAATGCTCGAAGCTGGGCAGTTGCGCCCAAGAACGATAGTCGAAGTCGGTTGCGGTGCGGGGGATGTGCTGGCTGGTCTCAGCAGGCAACTGCCAGATGCGTCTTTGCGAGGATTCGATATCGCGCCGGCGGCCGAGAAGTTTTGGTCCGGCCATGCGTCTAAGGGACGAGTCGAGTTCACGTTGGGCGACTTCCTGACTGTAGAAGACCAGCATCACGACGTATTGATCATGTTAGACGTTTTAGAGCACCTGGCAAATCCTTTTGACTATCTGGTGCGCATACGCGGGCGTGCAGATCATTTCATATTTCACTTTCCTCTGGACTTGTCGGTAGTTAGCGTAATGCGGGAAAGACCGTTGCTACACGTTCGCGAGAAGGTCGGGCATGTCCCGCTACTTTACTCGCGGACTCGCGCTCGCGCTGTTGCAAGATTGTGGTTACGAGATCGTCGATGTACAGTTTACCGGCGCTGCGCTGAACGCTCCACAACGCAGTTGGCGAACCCGTCTTGCCGGAATACCGAGACGCTTGTTCGGATTGATTGATCGTGAGCTCACTGCTCGAGTACTGGGAGGCGAGACGTTGATGGTAATGGCGCGTCCCGGAAGGAATCGCGTGAATCTCATTATTTACGCCCCAAACGTTCATCAAAGGCGGCGGACGAGTTCTTCTGACGCCGCTGCTGGCGGCGGGCGCAGAACAGCTCCGCGTTTACGCGATTTTGGACAGTCGGTTTGTAAAGCGAGGGCTGCCTAAGTCCATTACCGACTACATGCCCGTGCCCCCTACGGTCCTTGGAAGATTGCAGGCGGAATGGTGCCTCTAGCGGAGTGACGGCGGCAGACTCTGTGACAATATGCTTTGGAAATCTTCCGCCGCTCTTCCCGTGCGAAGGGAAAGTGGTGCTATTCCTGCAAAATCGCTATTTGACGGGTGGCATGTCCAGAAAGGGCTTCCGGTTCCGCGTTCGATTGCGTATTGCCGTTGAGGAATGGTGGTTGCGGCATCGCCTAGCCAATGTCGACGAAATCATAGTTCAAAGCCCATCGACGGCACGGGAGGTGAAAAAACATCTAGGGTGGGAAGCAAGAGTGCTCCCGTTCGCGCCGGACGTGCCGTTTGCAAGGGCAGTGGACGGAAGCGCGCAAGCCGCCAGCAACCCTCGATACGATTTCGCTTATGTCGCATCGGGTGAACCTCACAAGAATCACAGAAACCTCCTGGAAGCGTGGAGGCTGCTTGCCAATGACAACCTTAAGCCTTCACTTTGTGTGACAGTGGCCCCGGTACTTTACCCGGAGATCGCAGACTGGATTGAGGAAAAGACCTCAACAGAGAAACTCAACGTAACAAATATCGGCGAAGTTCCTGAAAGCAAGATGGATGATTTGTACCGTGATGCGGGTGCGCTGATTTACCCATCGTTTGGTGAGTCGCTCGGGCTTCCACTGATTGAGGCGCGTGGTCGTGGTATGCCCATTCTTGCTGCAGAAAAGGACTTTGTACGCGATGTAGTCGAGCCGCATGAGACTTTTGATCCTCACTCGGCGGTCTCGATTGCCAGAGCGGTCAGACGATTTCTGGGAAAACCGGAAGTCTTGCCAGAGGTCTATACGCCGGAGCAGTTTCTTGACGCGGTTCTTGGCAATTGATTCGAACGTATTTTCGCCGACAAACTTGGTGTTGCGCCACAACGATGCTGAAAAAGGAAAACGCCTCCGTGAGGGAGTGTGAGGAGCCGGTGGCTGCAAAGGTAGGCCGGGAAACACCGTGCCGCACTTGTCGATTAGGGCAGGCCGACCAGATGGTCGAGGATTCGATTTGACCAATGCAGTCGAATTGACACGCGAATTGATGATCAGCAATGAAGGCAGGATGAGCGGTGGCTTTCGTCAAACCGCGAACCATTACCGACGACGTCATACCCCTTACAATCTTGGCTCAATAGCTATTCCGCTCTTGATTGCCTTGGTGATCGTGGCGGGAAAATGCTCTGGACCAAACGGTTTGCGTTGATGGCAGGACCTCTGATTTTCAGCCCAGCGATTTTCGCTGTTTACGTGGCACCGATCAAAAGCATGCTTAACGTACGTATGCGCCAGCCATATCCGGGACTTGTCACTCTTTTGAGCTGGAGACTTCTGGTCGCGCGGCTCTGCAGCCTAACAACGCAACCCGCTACAGGAGGTTCAACTTGAGGGTGCTGGTCGTCAGCCAGTACTTCTGGCCAGAATCATTTCGAATCAATGACGTCGTACACGGATTGAAGGATCTTGGTCACGAGGTCACCGTTCTCACCGGGATGCCAAACTATCCGGAAGGCCGCTTGTTCAAGGGTTACGGTTATTTCAGGCCCTCCCGTGAGGATTACGATGGAATCACGGTGTTTCGTGTGCCGCTTGTGCCGCGAGGCGGCGGTGGCTCACTGCGGCTTGCGTTGAACTATATTTCATTTGTTTTTTCGGCGTCATTGCTTGGGCCGTTTAGGCTGAAAGAACATTTCGACGCGATTGTCGTTTATGAGCCTTCACCGGTTACTGTCGTGCTGCCGGCAATCCTGCTGCGGCGGTTGCGGCAAATCCCCTTGCTGTTTTGGGTTCAGGACCTGTGGCCGGAGAGCCTGTCGGCGACCGGCATGGTCAAGGCGACACTGGGTTCTTTCGCTGGTGGAACGCATGGTGCGATTCATCTACCGGCGCAGTGACAGAATCCTGATTCAATCAAGGGCATTCCGCGATCAGGTGCTTCGTCTGGGAGGGGAGGAACGCAAGATCGTGTACCTGCCCAACAGTGCGGAGGGATTCTATCGGCCGATCGAGCTGGAAGCTGACGCCGCCGAGCGTGGAATGATGCCGCGGGGATTCCGGGTTGTATTTGCTGGAAATATCGGTGCGGCACAGAGTTTTGAGACGATCATCGAGGCTGCGACCATCTTGCGCGATCAGCCGCAAATACAGTGGATCATCGTCGGGGATGGGAGGATGCGCGAATGGGCGGTGCGAGAGGTTGAGCTTAGAAAGTTGACGCGGACCGTGCACTTTCTGGGGAGGTTTCCAGCCGAGTCCATGCCGCGGTTTTTCGCGCTGGCAGATGTCTTGCTGGTGACGTTGCGACGCGATCCGGTCTTTGCGCTCACCGTACCGAGTAAACTTCAATCCTATCTCGCGTGCGGCCGGCCGATCGTTGCGGCGCTGGACGGAGAGGGTGCCCGGGTTCTCGAGGAATCAAGGGCGGGACTGGCTTGCCCCGCCGGTGACGCGCAAGCCCTTGCCGCAGCGGTTGCTGCGCTTTACGCGATGCCCGAATCGGAGCGTGCAGACATGGGAGCATTCGGAAGAGCCTACTTTGAGGCGGAGTTTGAGCGAGGAGCACTTTTGCGGCGGCTGGAGCAGAATATTTCACAATCCGTCCAGGAGTATCAATGCGCGTCCTGATTTTGGGTGGTGACGGGATGCTCGGGCATCAGCTGCTGCTGTCGCTCGGACCGCGCCATGACGTGCGGGTAACCTTGCGGCAGGACTGGGAGGCTTATGCCGGGCAGGCGTTGTTCTCGCAACGTGAAGCTTACTTCGGTGTCGATGCACGCGATGGCACGCGCCTGCTCGAGGTTGTCGGGGACTTCATGCCGCAGGCTATTATCAATTGCGTCGGCATCGTCAAGCAGCGTGCGCAGGCGAAGTCGAGTATACCCAGCCTGGAAATCAACGCCCTGTTGCCGCATCGTCTGGCGCTCGTGGCGAAGGCGGCTGGTTGCCGGCTGGTGCATCTGAGCACGGATTGCGTATTTTCCGGCCGTGACGGTGGTTATACGGAGGAACATGTGGCGGATGCAGAGGATCTCTATGGCCGGACAAAGCTGCTCGGTGAAGTCTCGGGGCCGGGTTGCATCACGCTACGTACTTCGATCATCGGGCGCGAACTCAAACAGAAAACCGGATTGATCGAATGGTTCCTGGCGCAAGAAGGACGCTCGGTACAGGGGTTCAGGGGGGCGATCTACTCCGGATTCACCACCCAGGAGATGGCCAGAATTATCGAGAAACTGCTGGTCCAGCATCCGGCGGCTCATGGTCTGTATCATGTGTCCAGCGCGCCGATATCCAAATATGAGCTGCTCATGAAGCTCAAGGCAGCATTGAGCCTGAATATCACGATTGAGCCGCAGGATGAGTTCCGGTGTGATCGAAGTCTGGATTCCGCGCGGTTTCGCAACCAGTTCGGATATCAACCGCCATCCTGGGACGAAATGATCGAAGAACTGAGCGATGCCTTCAGAGGGAACTGACGACAATATGCTATTTCAGGACAAGACGATACTCGTAACCGGTGGAACCGGGTCGATGGGCAAGACCTTTGTCCATCGTGTGCTGACTGGCGAGCTCGGTACGCCGAAGAAAGTAGTGGTGTTTTCCAGAGACGAGGCGAAGCAGCATGAAATGCGCATTGCCTATCTGCACAAATCCGTTACAACGGATGAGGTCATATTCAACAACTTCCTGAACGTACTCGAGTTTCGAATCGGTGATGTGCGGAATTATGATGAGGTATGCTCCGCAGTCAAGAATGCGGACATCGTTGTCAACGCGGCTGCGCTCAAACAGGTGCCGACCTGCGAATATTTCCCGCAGCAGGCGATCATGACAAACTGCGTTGGCGCTTATAACATTGTGCGCGCCATTGAAGAGAACGACTATCCGGTCGATACTGTCATCGGCATCAGCACGGACAAGGCATGCAAGCCGGTCAACGTGATGGGCATGACCAAAGCTGTGCAGGAACGCATTCTGATCGCGGCGAACATCCTCAACCAGCGTACCCGGTTTATCTGTGTCCGTTACGGCAACGTACTGGCCTCGCGTGGCTCGGTGATCCCGCTGTTTCTCGACCAGATCCGGCATGGCGGACCGGTCACGATTACCTCGCCGGAAATGACGCGCTTTCTTCTGTCGCTGGAGCAGGCAGTCGATACGGTCGTGATCGCGCTGAAGGAGGGCAAGAGAGGCGAGACTTATGTGCCCAATGCGCCATCGGCAACGGTCGAGAACATTGCGCGGGCCTTGATCGGCAGGCGCGCCATCAAGACCAGGGACATAGGTGTTCGTCCCGGAGAGAAGATGCACGAAATCATGATCTCCGAAGAAGAGATTCACCACAGCGTGCGCCGCGGTGATTACTACGCGATCCGGCCAATGTTGCCGGAGCTGCGTGGCGATGCTGGCAATGAACCCAATGCGCTTCAGAAGGAATTCAGCTCGGCTGACAATGTCCTCGACCTGCCCGGAACCATCGATTTACTGCAACGTCATCGCCTGTTGCCCGAGCAACAGTCTCCGACGGCAGACACGGACCTGTTGCGCTAATCGGGGGAACGGAGCATGAAGGTCGCTACGATTGTTGGAACCCGGCCGGAGATTATCAAGCTCTCACGGGTCATCGCGGAACTCGATGCCCGTTGCGATCATCTGCTGTTGCATACGGGCCAGAATTACGATTATTCGCTGAATCAGGTTTTTTTCGAACAGCTCGATATCCGCAAGCCGGATCAGTTCATGGAGGTGGCCTCCGGCGATCTCGGTGAGACTATCGGAAACGTCATTGCCCGCTCTTACGATGTGCTCAAATCCGAGGCGCCACAGGCTTTGCTGCTGCTGGGTGATACCAATAGTTGCCTTGCAGCCATTTCCGCGAAACGGCTCAAGATCCCGGTGTTTCACATGGAGGCAGGGAACCGGTGCTTCGACGAGCGGGTCCCCGAGGAAATCAATCGCAGGATTGTGGACCATATCAGTGACATTAATCTCACTTACACAGAGCATGCGCGGCGCTATTTGCTCGCCGAAGGTCTGAGTCCGGATCGGGTGATCAAAACAGGCTCTCCGATGCGCGAAGTGCTCGACCATTACAAGGATGGAATCGATTCGAGTGATGCAATGCAGCGCCTGGGCCTCGAAGCAAAACGTTTCCTTCTTGTCAGTGCACACCGTGAAGAGAACGTCGATGTCGCGTCAAACCTGCAAGACTTGCTGGGCGCGCTCGGCGCATTACATGCCCATTATCAAGTTCCCGTGATCGTTTCAACGCACCCCAGAACCCGGAAGCGACTGGATGCGCTCAAGTGTCTGGCGAGCAACGATGGGATACGGTTCATCGATGCGATGGGGTTCTTCGATTACGTGAATCTTCAAAAGAACGCATTTTGCGTGCTCTCCGACAGCGGCACGATTACGGAAGAGTCTTCCATCCTCGGTTTTCCTGCCGTTACCATCCGGCAAGCGCATGAGCGGCCGGAGGGCATGGACGAAGGGACGCTGGTCATGTCCGGGCTAAAGGCAGCCAATGTGCTCGACGCAGTGGCACTCGTGGTCGGGCAACATTCGGACGCACGGACGACCTTCCGCACGGTACCGGACTACGAGCCGGACAACGTTTCCAAGAAGGTAGTACGCCTGATCTTCAGTTATACCGACTTCGTGAATCGCGTGGTCTGGCGCAAACCGGATCAGGTGTCACCCGGATAGTCGTTTGCCGGACGTACTTGTTACCGGCGCGAGCGGTTTCGTCGGAACGCGTCTGTGTTCCGCACTGGATGCGGCCGGTATCTCCTACCGCCGGGCACTAAGATCCGGTCCGACGATATCTGCAAACGATATGGTGTTGGGAGAGTTCGGCCCGGATACCGATTGGCGGCAGTCGCTGCGGGGGGTGACGACTGTGGTTCATCTCGCAGCGCGGACCCATGTGATGCGTGAATCGGCACCCGATCCCCTTGCCGAATACCGCCGTGTAAACGTAGAAGTGACGAAACGCCTTGCCGAGACGGCCACAAGTGAGGGTATCCGTCGCTTCATCTTTCTTTCGTCCATCAAGGTCAATGGCGAGCGCACAACCGATCGGCCGTTCCGGGAGTGTGATCAACCCCGTCCGGAAGACCCTTACGGCATTTCCAAGCTTGAGGCTGAAACGCAACTGCAGCGAATTGCTGCAAGCTCGTCGATGACGGCGACTGTTCTCAGACCGCCATTGGTTTACGGTGCTGGAGTGAAAGGGAATTTCCTGTCGCTCATGCGCGCAGTTCACAAAGGCGTGCCGTTGCCCTTTGCCTCCATCGATAATCGACGCAGTCTGGTCTTCGTGGGTAATCTTGTGTCGGCGATCGTGAGCGTGTCTTGGCGACGATCGGGCGGGGGGCAAGACTTTCCTGGTTTCCGATGGAGAAGACCTTTCAACGCCCGGCTTGATTCGCGGGCTGGCAGAACACATGGGGCGCAAGGCTCGCCTTCTGCCTGTCCCAGCCGGGATTTTGCGCGGTATTGCCGCCCTGTCCGGGCAAGAAGCCAGGCTTGCGCGGCTGACCGACTCGCTTCAGATAGACAGTTCGAGACTTCGGGACACGCTTCAATGGACTCCGCCATACTCGGCCGGCTACGCGCTGGGCGAGACGGCGAGGTGGTTTGTTTCGCAAAGTCAGTGATGTGACTAATCAATAGCGCGTGCTCGAACGCCGTATTTCGGGGGCTGGGCTGTCGACACCTATATAATGCGCGCGGTGGACGGCCTACCTATCCATACTCTTGCTATCGCGGCAGCAGTCTCAGCGACTGTCTCCACCGTCATTGTGCGCGCGCTGCTCCGCTACCGTTTGGTGCTTGATGCGCCGAACGATCGTTCCTTGCACACAACGCCAGTGCCGCGTGTCGGCGGCCTGGGTGTTCTGGCAGGCGTGCTGGCAGGCAGTGCGATTTCAATTGGTCTGGGCTCACCGTTGATTTGGCTGGCGACCGCGCTAGCGGTTGTTTCGTTGCTCGACGACCACTGGAGCTTGCCGGTCGCGATACGCCTGCTAGCCCATCTGACCGTTGCGAGCGTGTATATTCTGGTCGTTGGCGGGTGGCAAACGGTCATGTTGCCGTTGGTGCTGATCCTCGCGCTGACCTGGATGACAAACCTCTACAATTTCATGGATGGTGCGGATGGGCTGGCTGGAGGCATGACGTTCTTCGGCTTCCTGGCATATGCAATTGCGGCAGGGTTCCAGGGTCATGACGGTCTTGCCGCGCTCTCGCTATGCACCGCGACGGCCGCGGCAGGGTTCCTGATGTTCAATTATCCCCCCGCCCGTATCTTTCTTGGCGATGTCGGGTCCATTCCGATCGGGTTTCTCGCTGGTGCCATCGGGTTACGCGGTTGGCTGGACGATGCGTGGCCGGCCGTGTTTCCGTTGATCGTGTTTGCGCCATTCGTTGTCGATGCTTCGGTGACGCTGATTCGCAGGACACTGCGCAGGGAGCGTGTCTGGAACGCACACCGCGAGCACTATTACCAGCGTCTGATTCTGGCTGGATGGTCGCATCGCCGCACGGCGAATGCCGAGTATCTCGTGATGAGCGTGTGCTCGGCCACGGGGCTCCTGGTTGTATTTGCCGCCCCCGGGCTGCGTATGATTTTGGTTGGTGCCCTTGTCGTTGCAGGCGCTGTGTTGATGATTCTGGTGGATCGTCAATGGCGGCTAAAGCAAGCCAGGAATAGTGGCTGACATGAAGAAACCAAGTTCCCGTGCGCTTATGGCGTTTGTGCATGACCTGCTTGCCGTTTTCGTAGCTTGGTCACTGGCATTTCTACTGCGATTCAATTTCGAAATGCCACCGGCGTACACGGCGGTTCTGATTGCTACGGTCGTCCCGGTAGTGCTGATGGACGGGATGATCTTCTTCGCGTTCCGTCTCTATCGGGGGCTGTGGCGCTACGCCAGTATTCACGATCTGAAGTTGCTTCTTGTCGCTACCGCCGCATGCGGGCTTGCGGTTCCAGCCGCGTTCCTGCTGTTCCAGCCGGACATCTTCCCTCCGCGTTCGGTTTTCGTCCTGCACCCGCTCTTGCTGGCTGCAATCATGAGCGGGAGCCGCCTGGCCTATCGCTCATGGAAGGACCGCAAAATCGGAAGGCTGGGAGCGCTCAACGGCAGGCCGGTGGTGGTGCTCGGGGCTGGAGATGCCGCGGCCAAGCTGCTCAGAGAGCTTGCGACCAGTCCCGAGTGGCGCATCATTGGTGTGCTCGATGATGACCCCCGGAAGCGCGGGCATCAGATTGTCGGAGCGATGGTGCTGGGGCATACAGACACTTTGCCAGACGTGGCCGTGAAATATGGTGTTGAGCACGCGATCATTGCCATGCCGGCAGCATCACATCAAGTTCGCAAGCGGCTAGTCGATTTGTGTCAGAAAGCGAATTTGAAGGCGCTGACAGTACCTTCGCTTGATGACCTGCTGGGAGGCCGGGTTGCAGTGTCTCAAATTCGGCAAGTTGAGCTGGACGACTTGCTTGGCCGGGACCCGGTCAAGCTCGATTCCGAGGGGCTGCATCACCTGGTCGACGGCGCTTCCATTCTCGTGACTGGCGCCGGGGGATCGATCGGATCAGAGCTTTGCCGGCAAATTGCGAAGTTTTCCCCTGCACAGCTCGTTTTGTTCGAGATTTCCGAATATCTGCTTTATCGCATCGAGCAGGAGTTTCGTGAAGCTTTTCCGCAAACAAGGATCGTGTGCATCGTTGGTGACGTGAAGAACGCGTCACGAGTCGATCACGTGCTATCCGTTTATCGTCCCAAGGTGGTATTTCATGCCGCGGCGTACAAGCATGTGCCGCTCATGGAGATCGACAATGCCTGGGAGGGGGTGCACAACAACGTCGGTGGTGTACTGGTGCTGGGCCGGGCAGCAATACGCCATGCGGTCGAGAAGTTTGTCCTGGTCTCGACTGACAAAGCCGTAAATCCGGTCAACGTGATGGGGGCAAGCAAGCGGCTCGCAGAAATGGTTTGCCAGCGTTTGCAGGACTCTGCCTCGACACGATTCGTGCTCGTGAGATTCGGCAACGTGCTGGGCAGCACTGGGAGTGTCATTCCGAAGTTTCGCAGGCAGATCGAGCAAGGCGGCCCGGTAACGGTGACGCACCCGGAGGTCACGCGCTATTTCATGTCGATTCCGGAGGCCGCGCAGCTGATATTGCAGGCGGGACTGATGGGAGAGGGTGGTGAAATCTTCGTGCTCGACATGGGAGAATCGGTCCGCATAACAGAGTTGGCGCGCGAGATGATCCGATTGTCTGGTTTTAGTGAGGAAGAGATCAAGATCGTTTACACAGGCTTGCGGCCGGGCGAAAAGCTGTATGAAGAGCTGTTGGCAGATGGCGAAGCGACATTGGAGACGCCGCACCCGAAGCTTCGAATTGCCAGATCGCGCGACGTGCCCGAAGACATGCTGCCCTCGATCGATTTGTGGCTCGATGGCAAGGAGGCGCAATCGGACGCGTCCGTACGGCAGGAGTTGGCAAAATGGATTCCGGAGTATCGCCCTGCACCGGCATCTGAACGTAATGCTGGAACAGGTTGAGGCCGGCTTTCGAACCAAACTGGTATTGAACGGGCATTGGTTTTCTTGTCAGCGGATTGGTGGTGATGGCAGAAATGCGGGCGGCTTATCTGACGCTTGGCGGGAATGGGCTGTTGCATAACCGGGCCCGGCTAGCACCCGGCAGCGGCCGAAGGCGCTGGGACACTTTTGGAAATCAAGGCGGGACGCGCATATGAACCCTCGATCGGGGTGCAGTGAGTAATCAGGGCGTGCTATCGGCCCCTGTTCGATCGCCACGTTGGTATCACGGTATCTCGTTGCCGGCGTGGTTCGTCCTCGTATTGCTGCCTGCAGCATTGCTTTTGTATACGCCTGCACATGTGACGGCGTTGCGCAACCTCATTGTTTTGGCGCTATTGCTGGTCGTGATCTTTTCGGTGCGTCGATGGGGGGGCGGCGCCTGGTTAGGCCAGGCCAGGATACCGTTGATTGTTCTCGGTGTATTGCAGCTTTGGCTGTTCCTCATCGCCTTGGTGTTGTCTCCCGATCCGTCGGACGCTTTGCGGGAATGGATTGGGGAATGGTTCCGCGCATCGTTGGTGTTTTTGATTGGGCTGGCATCGGGGCGTTTGCTGGCGTCTGAGGCGCGTGTTTCGCGGAGTCTGGCAGCGGTTGCAGGCGTCATGATTGTGCTGCCGCTCGCGGTGCTTGCATTGATCCACTGCGCTTTCGCGATCAAGTATTACACTCCACAGTCTTACACGGCGATTTATTTCGGGCCCAGCGATCATCGAGCCAACATTACCTATGTTGTGGCGTTGGCGATGCCGGTCATCCTGGCTGACTTGTATGAACGGCTGTGCTCGTATCGTCGTTTGCTTCCGATACCTTCGTGGGGGTCGGTAGTGTTGCTTTTCCTGTTCCTTGCGACCGTGCTCACGTCCAGTACGCGTAACGGCATTCTGGTCGTGGTTGTCTTTATTGGCGGCTGGTGCGCCTGGGTGGTGCTGCGGTTGATATCTGCAGGCCGGGTCAGACTGGGGTTGATGGTATCGCTGCTAATCAGTTCCGTAGTACTTGGAGGCATGGTTTTCAGCAACATGCTGGACTCTCGGTGGGAGAGACTGGTTGATACGGTTGAAGTGGCAAGAGACTACGAACAACACACAGCATGGTACAAATTCCCCGAGGAGCCTCTCCCCCGAACGTCGAGTGGGAACCCGGTGGACGAATCTGCCTACCTGCGAATCGTGTTCGCGATGGAGGGAACGCAATTGCTCATGGACAATCCCTGGGGCACTGGCCTCGGCCGGGACGCATTCAAGGTTCTTGTTGCACGCAAGTACAAGGGTGCCAATGTGTCTCACACGCACATAGGTATCCTGGGCTTCGCGTTGAGTGCCGGATTATTCGGGTTGGCGATTCTGATTGTTTTTCTGGTTGTCCTCGGGCGTGTCGGTCAGCGCGAAGCGGCGGGCGGCGGCATGATCGGTCTTGTACTGCTTTTGACAGTATGTATTTTCTCGCTGCGGACGCTGATAGACAACACGCTGCGCGATCATATACTCGAGCAATTCATGCTGGTGGTCGGTTTACTCCTTGCAACCTCGGTTTCGACAAAGGGAACGGGCCAGCGTGCATAACAACCGACAAACCTGGTTGATACTTTCCCATGCGTTCAACATGGACGGACGTGCCGCTAGCCACACCATCACGGACAAGATTCCTCATCTGATTGCGGCTGGCATCGATCCGATTGTTCTGAGCGCGGTAACCGGGCGGCGCGATGAGATCGTCGAGCATCATCAGTTGTTGCCGGTTTCACCAGCTGGCTTGCGCTTTGATCTTCGCCACGTTCTGCGACGTCGTTTGACCGGCAAGCTGCTGTACAAAGTCGCGGTTGGGTTGATGACGCTCCTGATGTTGCCGTTTTATCTGCTGGAGAAGATTTTTATTCGCCTCGAACCGCAGTGGTCGTGGTTTGTCCCTGCCTACTTCTCCGGCGCCCGGCTCATTCGTAACCGCAAACCCGAGGTGATCTATTCAACTGGTGGCGCGAACTCCGCACACCTTGCCGGGTATTTGCTCGCGCGGAAATTCGGTTTGCCGTGGATTGCGGAGATTCACGACCCGATGGTTCTTGCCGGTCCGAAGAACAAACGCATGTCGGCGCGATTCGCTGCCTGGCTGGAAGGCAAAATTTGTGAACATGCTGACGTGCCGTTCTGGTTTGTCGAGTCGGCGCGTGACAGGGCGCGCCAGAGGCACCCGGAGATGGGTAACCGGGGCCGGGTGCTGATTCCCGGTGCAGACAAGCCCGGATTCGAAAAGGTGCCGTATCGGCGTGGCAGCGAATTGATTGTCGGTCACTTCGGCTCCCTGTCCGCGACCCGTAACCTGGTCTGCTTTATCCAGGCGATGGAAAAACTGATCAAGCGCCGTCCGGAAACTCGCAACGTCGTGCGGCTTGAGATTTATGGCAGTGGTGCCGATGCGGAATCTGCAGCGGCCGTTGCGAAGTTTCCGGCGCAGGAAATGATCCGCCAATTCGGGCGCCTTGAAAACGATCCCGTGACCGGGGAGAGCGGCCGCGACCGGGTGCTCAGGAGAATGAATACCGTGGATTGCCTGTTGCTGTTGCATGGAACGGAGGGTTTTTGTGAGGAGTACATTCCGTCAAAGTTCTATGAGTATCTGTGGACGCAACGGCCGATACTCGGATTGATCTGGCGCAATCCGCAACTCGAAGCGATGCTTCGTGATCAGGGTCATACTGCAGTGGCCGCAGACGACGTCGATGGGGTCTGCGATGCACTTGACGAGCTATTTGACCGGTGGCTCGATGACGGCCTTGCCGATTCCGGCAAGGCATCGCCCTACACCGCCGAAGCTGCTACCAGTCAGTTGGTACTGTGGGCGCGGGAGGCTGTTGGCAATCACTCGAGTACGATAGCGTAGTGCAACCCGTCATACTCAAGACGAAGTACGCCTTTCACCTGCTTCTGGCATTCCTGAAGCCTGATGTCGTCCTCGATGTCGGCAGTATGGACGGCGCTGATTCCAGGCGGTTCAGCAAGCTTGTCCCACAGGCGGGCATTGTTGCTTTCGAAGGCAATCCTTATAACTACCGGGCGATGCTGGCCGACGATGATCTCCAGCATTCGTCGATTCGCGTCGAGAATTGCATTGTCTCGGACGTCCCTGGCGAGGCGCGATTCTTCGTTCAGGTGCCCGAATCAGACGACAAGCCATTCAACCGGGGAAGGAGTTCGACGCGCGAGAGGTCTCTGGACGGCGCGCGTACCGAGGAAGTCGTTCTTGATTCCGTTCGCGTAGACGAGTTCCTTGCCAGGGAGTTTCCAACAGCATCGACGATCGCAGCGTGGGTAGACGTAGAGGGCAATACCCATGGCGTGATGCAAAGCATGGTGGGGTGTGCGGAGCGCGTCAAGTTGCTTCACGTCGAAGTCGAAACGCAGGAAATCTGGCCGGGCCAAAAGCTCGAGTCCGATGTTCTTGCCCTGTCAGCCGAGTTGGATTTTGTCGTGATCGCGCGTGGCGAAGATGCGGTGCAACGGGATCTCATTCTTGTAAACCGGGACTGGTATGCCGCGAACAAGGGTTCAGTCGACCGGATTCTCGAGATTGCACGGATGATTGGCCCCACCGCCTCGAGAGTTGTTGAAACGCGTTGCTGGCAACGCTTTGTCGCCCCGGCAGTGAGGCGCGTTTTCGGATGAGCCCCGGGGAGCGTGCTTGCTGGCGCTTCGTGCCGGGCCGCGGCTGAACGCGTAGAAATGCATGGAAGGTAACTATGCGCTCTGGGAATCCCGCATCGGGAATCGTTGTCGAAAATTTCAATTCCGATGAATTCGGTAGAGAATGCACATGCCGGGTGATTCGTGATGCATCTGATCTGGTGGTGACAGGCATGGTGCCAGTTGCCGCAACTCCAGTAAGCGCCGCAAATGACGAAATGAAATGAACAAGCTGGTCCTGTTTTGCAAGTCGTATCGGGATGATGTGCTGCGCGCGAAGCGGCTCGTCCGCAGTGTTGAGCGGTTTAACACTGAAGGAATGCCGCTGTATTTGTCGGTGCCATCGTCCGACATGGCACTCTTTCAGGAACATTGTGCCGGCTTTGCGATGACGCTTGTATCTGACGAGCAAATTGTTGCAGAGAACCCGGGTCTGGATCCCAATGCATACGCCGAACTGCCCGGCGGGCTTGCCCAGCAGGTTGTGAAATCGGAGTTCTGGCGATTAAACACGGCGCGCAATTACGTTTGTCTCGATAGCGATTGTTACTTTCTTCGGCCATTCGGAGAGCGCGACTTTCTGGCCCCTGACGGCACGCCATACACTGTCATGCACGAAGCGAAGGAGTTGCTCCACTTTGCGGCCATTGCGGGACTTACGAAAATCGGGCGAAACAGACTGGCCGAGGGCGAGCAGATCATGGGCTTGTTTGGCAGGGCCGGCCGGTTCTGGGATTTCGGCCCGGTCCCGGTCGTTTGGAGCGCTTCGGTGTGGCGCGATCTTGAGGAAAAATTTCTCAAACCGCGCGGCATGACGTTTCTGGATGCGATTCGCCAGCATCCGGGAGAACTGAGATGGTACGGAGAGGCGCTGCTGGCGTACCACAGCATTCCGTTGTGGCCGGTGGAACCGTTTTTCCGCTGCTACCATTACGAGGAGCAGTTCTATTTCTGGAAGAAGTTCGGAGAGACGGAAGAGAAGATCGCAGAGAACTATCTTGGTGTCTGTATGCAGTCGAACTGGGACAAACAGCTCGATCTGGTGAAACGTTTTCGATTCAGTAAATGGCGGCGCAAAATCAAGCGCGCGATAAGGGGCATATGACGCAATGGCGCAGCGCTCGCATCGAAAGCCGGCTGGAAAGCCTGTGATGCGGCGAACCGGATTTGCCCGGCCGGCAATTTGTATAAGCTATTCCCAAACTCTGGAGGGCTGTCATGAGTACCGGTAATACCGCGGAGCAGTGGGGGCGGTTGTGGAGCGGTGCGCCGAAGCGGCTCAAGGAGCTGAGGTTCAGTGTCGACAAGGCGGAGAAAAGTTTCATCTGGTCCTCGGTTGCCGAGGCGCTTGGCAAGCCGGAATATGGCTCTTTGAACACTGTTGAACTGGGCGCGGGCTCAGGGACGATCAGTGCGGTGTTCGCCCGGCACGGCGCGCGTGTGACGGTGCTGGACTATTCGCAGGAGGCCCTGGATACGAGTTCTGCGTTATTCGGTGAGCTTGGTCTTGCGCAGGAATCGATGCTGGCCGATGCGCTTCGCTTACCCGAAGAACTCGTCGGGCGCTTCGATGTCGCCATGTCCTTCGGGCTGGCGGAGCACTTTGAAGGCGATGATCGAGCCAGGATCATCAAGGCGCACTTCGATCTGCTGCGCCCGGGCGGACTTGCGGTCATATCGGTTCCCAATCGGCACTGTTGGCCCTACCGATTGTGGAAGGCTCGGCGTGAGGCTCTCGGCAAGTGGCAGTTCGGGTTGGAAATGCCTTTCAGCCGCGATGAGATTGCACGAATCTGCCGCGAAAGCGGCGTCACGGAATTCGATATCGCCGGTTCGTCCTTCATGGCGTCGCTTGATTTTCTGATTCCGGCCGCTCGTTGGAAACGCTCTGTAGAAAAGCGGGTTCTCAGGGACAGGCGCTTTGATCCGCAGCGTATCAAACCGGAAAAAAAAGGCAGGCTGGGTGCGTATCTTGGGTACGCGCTGGTGTTGATTGCCCGTAAACCGTCTTGAGTTGCGTTGCGAGCGCCTACATTCCCTGAAGAGATGATCTGGGACAATGTCTGAAAATAGCGTCGGCACACGCCTTTCGGTTGTGATCATCACCAGGAACGAGGAAGCTGCGATCGGGCGCTGCCTTGACTCGGTCTCATGGGCTGACGAAGTCATTGTGCTTGACTGCGGCAGCACCGACGAAACGGTCGCGGTCGCACGCAGCAGGGGCGCCAAAGTGGCGACTACGAGTGACTGGCCGGGTTTCGGTCCACAGAAAAACCGTGCAATCAGCCATGCAACGGGAGACTGGGTGCTTTCGATTGACGCGGACGAACGCGTGTCGCCCGAACTCGCCGACCAGATCCGGCGCGTAGTGTCGTCGCCGGGTGCAGTGCACGCCTACGGGATTGCCCGTTTGTCGAGTTATTGCGGCCGTTACATGCGCCATTCCGGATGGTGGCCCGATTATGTGACGCGACTATTCCGTCGCGGCAAAGCGCGTTTTTCGGATGACCTGGTTCATGAGCGACTCGTCGTCGACGGCGAGGTCGGCCAACTCACAGGCACCTTGTTGCACGAGTCGTTCGATTCGCTCGAGCAGGTTCTGGAAAAGGTCAACCGCTATTCTTCACTCAGTGCCGAGCAAATGAACGCCAACGGGCGGCGCGGTGGCGTGGCGACCGCGGTTCTGCATGGGGTCGGCGCGTTCTTCAGGACGTATGTGCTGAAAGCAGGCTTTCTCGATGGCCGGGAAGGATTCATGCTGGCAGTGTCGAATGCAGAAGGCGCTTATTACAAGTACGTGAAGCTTTTTCTTCTGAACAGGCAGCGCTGATGGACGTTGCCGTGGTCGTGACGACCTATAACCGCCCGGATGCGCTCGCCGCGGTCCTGGATGGGTATTGCGAGCAGACGGACCAGCAGTTCGAGTTGATCGTCGCAGACGACGGTTCAACCGACGAAACACGTGATCTCGTTGCCGCCTACCAGTCGAACGCTCCGGTACCGGTGCGTCACGTATGGCAGGAGGATGCCGGGTTTCGCGCCGGCGCGGTGCGTAACCGGGCAGTGGCTTCGAGTAGTGCCGCTTACATTATTTTCACCGACGGTGACTGCGTTCCGGCGCGCAGCTTTGTGGCGGGGCACAAGCGGCTGTCTCGCCGGGGTTTTTTTCTGGCGGCCAATCGGGTTCTGTTGAGCGAGGCCTGTACGCGCGAGGTGCTGGCCGCAAAAGATCCGGTTCACCGCTGGAACTGGAGACGCTGGTTGGTACGGTGGGCACGGCGCGACGTGAATCGTCTGCTGCCGTTGTTGGCATTGCCTGACGGTGACTGGCGAATCCGCGATCCCCGGCGCTGGAAGGGTGTGAAAACCTGCAATCTGTCGGTGTGGCGGGACGACTTGTTGCGCGTGAACGGGTTTGACGAGTCTTACGAAGGCTGGGGTCTGGAGGATTCGGACCTGGTCATTCGCTTGCTGCACGCCGGTATCAGCCACAAGAGTGCACGCTTCGCCGCCCCGGTGTTTCATCTGTGGCACGCGGAGAACGACCGCAGCCTGCTGGCGCGCAATCAGCAGCGTCTTGACGAGTTGTTGCGCTCGGAACAAACGCGTGCGAATCGCGGTCTCGATCAGTACCTGACTCCGGCCGGCAGCGCAGCGTGATGTCGCCAGAGAGAAACCCGCGGCGCATCCTTGTGGTCTGTACCCGGCGTATCGGCGACGTCCTTCTGGCAACGCCGGCAGTCAGGGCGTTGCGGCAAACCTGGCCGCGAGCGGCGATCGACATGCTGGTATTCGAAGGAACGCAAAGCGTGATCGCGGCCAATGCCGATTTGCGCCAGGTCATCACGATTGCAGAGCGCCCGTCGCCAGGTGCCCAGCTTCGTTTGCTGTGGCGCATCTTTCGCCGCTACGACATAGCCGTTTCGCTGCTGGCGGGCGACCGCCCGACTTTGTACGCATGGGCCGCAGCAAAGCTTCGCGTTGGCACGCTGACTCTGGAGAGCAAGAGCCGCTGGAAGCGGCGCCTGCTGCATCGCTGGGTTGCGTTTGACGATGTTGGCACGCACACGGTGGCGATGAACTTCAAGGTCATCGAGCAGCTCGGCGTTGTCGGGCATTCCGGCCCGGTAGTGAGCTGGAGCGAGGATGAGGCACGTGCGGCTGTGCGCCTGTGCCAGCCGTTGCAGGCGGGAAGGCGGTTTGCCGTATTGCATGTTTCACCGAAATTCGCGTACAAGACGTGGTCGGCAGATGGCTGGTTCGAGCTGGCGCGCTGGCTGAATGACCGCGGCCTGGAGCCTCTGGTCGCGGGCGGAGGTTCGCCGGAAGAATTGCGCTACGTTGATTCGCTGATGCCGGATTTTCCGGAGAACACGATCAATCTCGCTGGCAGGATCGGGTTGGGCGCGCTCGGGTATCTTTTGTCGAAAGCGGCGTTATACGTTGGAACGGACACCGCAGTGACCCATATGGCAGCGGCGCTCGGTGTGCCGACAGTGGCGCTGTTCGGGCCTTCCAATCCCGTCAAGTGGGGGCCGTGGCCCGCCTCGTTCGAAGGCGATGCAAGCCCGTGGCAAATGCGCGGATCGGCTCGCGTGGGCAACGTGTTCCTGGTGCAGGGAGAGAAGGAATGCGTGCCCTGCATGTTCGAAGGCTGCGATCGTCACATCGACAGCCTGAGTGAATGCCTGCAACGGTTGCCGGCGAAACGGGTCATCGCTGCCGCCGATGCATTGATGGCGGCACCACGCTAGGAGGGAGAAAGGCATTGCGGATCAAGTGGGCTCTGGCAGCATGGGCCGCGATCATGGTGATCGCGGCGATCGTCGTCGCGCGCTCCGGATTGTTCGAGGCGCGCCCGGTGCCGGCGATAGCGGTCACCACGTTAAACGGCGAACAGTACCGACTCGATTCGATGAATGGCAACGTTGTGTTGGTGAATTTCTGGGCGACCACTTGTGCGGTATGTATCAGGGATATGCCGAAACTGATCGATCTGTTCGAGAAATACCGGGCCAGGGGCTACAGGACCGTGGCAGTCGCGATGCCTTATGACCCGCCAAACCGTGTCATTGATTACGTCACGCGCAGGTCGCTGCCGTTCGACGTCGTGCTGGACATGGATGGCGCGGTGCTGCGCGCGTTCGGCGACGTGCCGGGGACGCCCACCAGTTTTCTGGTAGACAAGAGCGGAAACATCGTTCGCAAGTATCTGGGCGAACCGGATTTCGCCGATCTGGAAGAACGGATTCAGGAAGCGCTGAGCGTTCAATGACGCACTGCGTATTCTAAAATGCTTCACCACCAAGTCGCGAACGGCACCAGGAAATACAAAGAATTTTTGATTTTGCTCCTTCGCCCAATCAGGGAGCGAATGTGATCAGGGCCGAGTGGACTTGACTGAGCTAAATGCGGTATTCGACGGTGGCAAGTTGGAATGAGCGGAAGTGTGCCGCAAGCCTGTTTGATTTCTTTGTGGCACTTCGTGCCTTTGTGACTTGGTGGTGAGACCTTTTATGGTTTGCCTGCGGTCGGCCGCTAAGCAATTCACCCCGTTTCCGTTCAGGTGACACCCGCACCGCCGGCCTGTTCGTCGGCGTGATAGGACGAGCGCACCAGCGGGCCGCAGGCAGCGTGTTTGAAGCCCATCTTCGCGGCTTCCTGTTCGAACACCTTGAACTGGGCAGGCTCGACATAACGCAACACCGGTAGATGCCCCTTGGTAGGTTGCAGGTATTGCCCCAGGGTCAACATGTCCACGTCGTGTGCGCGCATATCGCGCATGACGTCGAGAATCTCGTTGTCGTTTTCACCGAGCCCCACCATCAGGCCGGATTTGGTTGGAATGTCCGGAAACCGGGTCTTGAAATCCTTCAACAATCCCAGCGAGTGCATGTAGTCGGCACCCGGACGTACCTGCTTGTAGAGGCGGGGCACCGTTTCCAGATTGTGGTTCATCACATCCGGCGGGCTGATTGCCAGGTTATCCAGTGCTTTTCCGAGACGTCCACGGAAATCGGGTGTCAGTATTTCGATCCGCGTGGCCGGGGACCGGGTGCGGATCGCTGTAATGCAGTCGGCGAAATGGCGCGCCCCGCCGTCTCTCAGATCGTCGCGATCGACGCTGGTGATGACGACGTATTTCAGTTTCATCGCGGCAATGGTGCGCGCGAGGTTCTCCGGCTCCTGCGCGTCCGGCGGTTTTGGCCGCCCGTGCGCTACATCGCAAAACGGGCAGCGCCGTGTGCACATATCGCCAAGTATCATGAAAGTGGCAGTACCTTTTCCGAAGCATTCGCCGATGTTGGGGCACGACGCTTCCTCGCAAACGGTATACAGCGAATGTTCGCGCAAGACCTGCTTGACTTCGTAGAAGGTCCGGCTCGATGGCGATTTGACACGGATCCAGTCCGGTTTCTTCAGGGTTTCGATCGGAATGATCTTGACCGGATTGCGCGCCGTCTTGTCGCTGCCGGTCTGTCGCAGACGGTCATTGCTCATCGGGTTTGCACGTCTGGTTGTTGATCCCACAAATTGGCCTGTAACGAGGCGAGCAGTTTCTCGCCGAGGGTGTCCAGATCGTCGTCAATGCCGAGGTCGCGCAACTGGCCCACGCGCAGGCCCGGGAAGCCGCACGGGTCGATGTCCGCAAACGGGGCGAGATCCATATCGACGTTCAGACACAGCCCATGATAACTGCAACCGTTGCGAATGCGCAGGCCAAGCGAGGCGATCTTGGTTTCGCCCACGTATACGCCCGGCGCCTGCTCTCGCCCGCTGGCTGCGATGCCATATTGTTTGAGCAGTTCGATAACGGATTGTTCAAGCCGTCTGACGAACTGGCGAACACCAATGCCGAGCCGGCGCAGATCGACGAGGGTGTATACGACAATCTGACCGGGGCCGTGGTATGTGATCTGTCCGCCACGGTCAGACTTGACCACTGGTATGCGGGTTGGGGTGCGCGGCAAATGCGCGGCGCGTGCGGCCAGCCCCAGCGTATAGACCGGTGGATGCTGCAGCAGCCAGAGTTGATCGTGTTCACCCGGGGTTCGCTGCAGAGTAAGGCTTTTCATCCGCTGCCAGGTCGGCTCGTAATCGACCAGGCCAAGCCGCTGAATAGTCAGATTGCCTGATGCACGGCCGGCGCGTACCGGGGGTGTCGCGATGGTCGGCGATTGCGCCGTGACAGATGGTTCGATGCACGCGTTCATGTGACGGTTCTTATCGGCTCTCGGGTTCACAGGGCCAGGTCATTTCACAAAACCATGGCAACCGACGGATGATCGCCGAGTTCCTGATACAGCGCATCGAGTTGTTCACGCGAAACGGCGACGATCGTACAGGTGACGCTCAGGTATGTGTTCTTTTTGCTCTGGCGCATTTCAATCGTGTTCTCGTCAAATTCAGGCGCGTGTTTGCGCACGATCTCGACTACGTTGCGAACGAACCCCGGTTCTCTCCGGCCCATGATCTTGATCGGGAAATCGAGCGGATATTCGATTTCTCCCAGCTTGCCCATGCCGTCCCGGTCCGACGAATCCTGGGTCATCGCGCCTCGCGCAGCCCAGCCGGCGCTGCTCGCATAACCTGCGCCTTGTAGTCCTGATAGAGGCCGTGCATGCGCTTGAACACAGGCCCCGGGCGACCATCATTTACCGGTTGGCCGTTCAGCGTGGTCACCGGCAGTACCTCCCGGCTCGACGACGTGATCCAGATTTCGTCCGCGCTCGCCAGTTCGGCCTCCGAAATGTTTCTCACCTCATGTGCGACATTGTTTGCCGCGGCCAGTTCCAGCACCAGTTCATAGGTGATGCCGGGCAGCATCAGGTTCGACTTCGGAGGCGCAAGTATGATGCCATCGCTGACGACAAAGGCATTGCTCGCGGAACCCTCGGTCAATCGACCATCGCGCACCAGCAGCGTTTCCGCGCAGCCGGCGTCAACTGCGAGCTGGCGCAGCAACACGTTGGGCAGCAGGGAAGTGCTTTTTACATTGCATCTTTCCCAACGATTGTCGTGTGCCGTAATGGCCCCGACACCGTTTTCGATCTGATCCGGCGTTGGCGGCAGCAGCGGGCTGCTCATGATGAATACGGTTGGGTTGGTCTTGGCCGGGAAGGCGTGGTCACGCCTGGCGACGCCGCGTGTCACCTGCAGATACAGCGATTGATCTTCGGGTTCATTGAGTTCTATCAGGCGATCGAGCAGCTCCCGCCATGTATTGTCCTCATGCGGATTGTCCAGGCGAATGCTGTCAAGGCTTGCCTGCAGGCGCTCGAGGTGCCCGCCGAGACGGAAGGGCAGGCGCGAGTAAACGGGAATGACCTCATAGACACCGTCGCCGAAAATAAATCCCCGGTCGAGCACCGGGATGACGGCGTTTTCGATCGGCATGAATTCGCCGTTGAGATAGATCATCGAAAAACGATTGGTTCAGCAGCAAACACAGATCAGTTCAGCAGCAGCCTGAGGCTATGCCAGGTGCGGACGAAAATGTTGGCGACATCAACGGATTGAAGCGCTATCAGAGGATACTCCCCATAAGGATTGCCGTCGAAGGTCAGGCGCAACATGCCGATACCCTGTCCCGCGCGCACTGGTGCGAGCAGTGGCTGCATGCTTTCCAGTTCTGCCTGCAATTGTTGCCACAGACCGGTCGGCACGGTGACGAAGAAGTCCTCCGGAAATCCGGCCGGCAACCGGTCGTCGCTGCCTTTCCAGACCGGGATCTCTTGCACCGTTTCCCCTTTGCCGTAGAGCTTGTAGGTTTCGAACTTCTCGAATCCGTAATTGAGGAGTTTCTGGCTTTCAGACGTACGGGCATTATCGGAGCCAGCGTCGATCACGACCGATATCAGGCGGCGCTGGTCGCGCTGCGCGGTGGCGATGAGGCAGAAACCGGCGCTCTCGGTGAATCCGGTCTTCATGCCGTCGATGTGTGGATCACGCCCCAGCAGTTTGTTGCGGTTGTACTGGACGATGTTGTTATAGGTGAATTCGCGCAGGCTATAGAACGTGAAGTATTCGGGGAAACGCGAAATTATGAGGCTCGCGATCGTAATCAGGTCGCGTGCGCTCGTATAGTGCTGCGGGTCCGGCAGGCCGGTCGCGTTGGCGAACTTCGTGTTGACCAGGCCCAGCCGCTGCGCTTCCCGGTTCATCGTATCGACGAACTGCGCTTCGCTGCCGGCGACGGCCTCCGCCAGCACGATGGCGGCATCATTGCCCGACTGTACGATAAGGCCTTTTAGCAGGTCTTCCACGGCCACTTCGCTGCCGGGATCGAGAAACATGCGTGATCCGGGCGCGCGCCAGGCCTGCTCTGACACGGTCAGCTTCTGTCCCATCGACAGGCGTTTCTGGTACAGGGCTTCGAATACCAGATAGGCGGTCATCAGTTTGGTAAGGGAAGCGGGCTCGATACGTTGGTCGGCGTTCTTTTCTGCCAGTACAGTGCCGCTCTGGAGGTCGACCAGCATGAACGCGCGCGAGTGCAGGCCTGGAGGCGGGACAACTTCGCTGAAGACCTGCGCGTGGGCTGGCAGGCATGCAGCGATGAACAGGATCAGTGCGCGCAACGGGAGCATATCGTGAGGCGCGAATTATACCCGCCATCCGGGCGGCAAATAGTTGTCAGTCGTCGCCACGTTTGAAACAATCCGGTGTTTGAGACCATTCAGTTGCGCTTGTTGCGCTAACGCTTCACCTGCCATCGGATGACGAAAGCCCGTGATAAAGAACCTTACGAACAAGACGATTCACGTACTTTGCGCCTGTTGGTGCATGTACGCCGGTACCGCACTCGCTCTGGAGGTCGTTGTCAGCGATGCGTGGACCCGCGCCACCGCGCCCGGACAGACAGTCGCGGGTGTTTATTTCAACATTGAATCAGACAGCGACGCAAGGCTGGTCGGCGTCGAGACCGGGCTCACCGATGTGGCGGAACTCCATTACATGAACATGGAAGATGGCGTCATGCGCATGCGCTCGTTGCCGAAGGTGGATCTGCCCGCCCGGGAGACCGTGAAGTTCGCGCCTGGCGGGCTTCACGTCATGCTGTTTGAGCTGAAACGCCCATTGGAAGCCGGGGGAGAACTCGGTCTGACATTGCTGGTCGAGGATGGCGGCGGCCGACAGACCCGGGTCAATGTGAGCGCCGAAGTGCGCAATCTGGACGGCAGCAAGGCGCATCATCACTAACCGGCCGCAGGCTGGAGCTCAGTCTCCAGCGCTGACGACGTAATCCTGAATCCAGCCTTCGTCTACCCAGCCGCGCAGCAAGCCGGCAGCACGTTGCGCCGCATCGGCGTCCGTCGCACCCGTCCTGGCGGCAAAATCCGCACACGCTTCGCCAAATCCCGCGCCGCCTGCAAACGCGCGCCATAGCGAGGTTTCATCAGGGTCGAGGGTTCGGAAATAGGTTTTGAAATCCCTGCGCCAGACAGCGATGGTGTCGGCGGGCTCGCGGCGTGCTGGCGTCGGCATTTGCTGTTGCTCCCGATGCGCGTGCCAGATGGCGATCACGTTCCAGTGTGATTCGACCAACTGTAACGACGGATGGGAAATGAAGCGCAGGTCGGGCCAGTCCGCCGGCGGGACCGATGCGATCTGTTCGAAAGTGGTCTGCTGCGCGTCGTCGGCGTCGAAAGCAAGTCCCTGTGCCCACTCGAACTCAGCGAGCTCGGCCAGAGCGGGTTGTGAGCTGAATACCGGATCCTTGCGAAGAAACCTTGCCAGGGCCGCGCCAAACCAGCGCAGGTTCCGGCTGGTTGAAGGGCACGCGTCAACGTAGGCGATGGCCAGCTTTTCGAAAGCGGGTTCGCCAACAAGGGACTTGAGCGCCGGATAATCGACCGCCAGGGCGGCGATCAACCGCAAGCGGTAGGCACTGTAGTAGATGCCCAGCCGCGTTCGCCGGTACGCGTCATCCGGACCGGCAATATCATTGATGACGCCGGGGTCTGCGTCGATCAAGTGCTGCTGAAATCGGGCCTGCAGTGCGGAGAGGGCTTTCATAAGCGCAATTCGTCAGGCGGTGCCGCGTTTATGCCGGAACGGGAAAGCGCGCGGCGGCGGCAATTTTGCGCGCCTCATCCAGCTCGCTGACCAGCGTTGCCAGATCCGGGATGTGATCGTCACGCTCGATCATGGTCGCGACCGGCCCGAGTGTTTCAATGGCATACCGATAGAGGTTCCACACCTCGTCGATGACCGGCGCATCGTGTGTATCGATGATATGCGTTCCGCAGTGGCTGTGCCCGGCGAGATGGATTTGCTGGATGCGGTGAGCGGGCAGCGCATCGATGAACTCTTGCGGATCAAAGCCGTGGTTGAAACCGCTGACGAAGACGTTGTTGACGTCGAGGAGCAGCAAGCAATCGGTGCGTTCGGAAATTTCGGCGAGAAATTCCCATTCCGTCATTTCTGACTGGTCGAAGTTGACGTAACTCGAAACATTCTCGATCAGGATGGGACGCCGCAGGAAGTCCTGCACCTGGGCGATGCGTGAGGCGACATGCCTGGCCGCCTCGCTCGTGTACGGCAGCGGCAGCAGATCGTGGATATTTTTTCTGGCAAAACCAGTCCAGCACAGATGGTCCGAGACCCACGCCGGCTGGATGCGATCGGCCAGCGCCTTCAGTGCCTTGAGGTAGTCGAGGTCAAGCGGATCGGTACTGCCAATGGACAGCGATACGCCATGCAGCACCACCGGATACTCGGCGCGAATACGGTCGAGATAGTAAAGGGGCTTGCCGCCGCGCACCATATAGTTCTCGGATAGCGCTTCGAACCAGTCGACGCGGGGCCGCGTGGCGAGGATATCCTCGTAATGCACGGTGCGCAGGCCGAGCCCGAAACCAGGATTCTGAAATCGCATGTTGATCAGGGCGCGGGCACCCGATGATCGCGGTGCCCGCTATTACAGGTTTGAACCCGCTACGGGCCGGTTACCTTCCGGCCCCGGTTACCTTGGAGCACTCGACGGCGCTGAGCTTGACGAAGCCCTGGCCCTTGCACTCGTTCTGCCCGGCGCACGCGCTACTGGCCGTCTTGCAGTCGCTCAGACCTTTGCACGCATTGGCGGCGTCACAGGCGATCTTGGCTTCGGTCCTGGCGCTGGTCCCACCGGTGCTTTCGCAACCGCTGATGAACAATGCCGCGGCTGCGGCCGCAACGGCCAGCCCAGCGAGGTTTTTGCCTTTGGTCATGAATCTCTCCTCCTTAAGGAATTTGTCTGAAGAGCCTCCAGTGAGTCCTGGAACAAACCCACCGGTGCAGGCGGTGTGCAATGGAGCGCACACTGGTTTGTACGAAGCGGAGAGAGGTTTGGATGAAACTTGATGTCGGAGGTGGCTTCGGCCCTCCATGACGGTAGACTGTGCGGCGAGCTCAATCGCCAACAGATGTGCCGATGATCGCCCCTTCCCGGCGAAGGTTTTCCAGTATCTCCCGGCCGCCGGCGAGCGCGGATGCCGGATTCGGGTGCTGCAGTTCGGCCACGACCTGCGCGAGCGCCCGTTCCCCGGAAACATCGCCAGCTTCGATGAGCGCAATCAAGCGCGCGCTCACCGGATTCAGAACGATAAACCGGACTTTGTCGTTGCTGTCGCGAAAGACCAGCAGGCAGGTCTGTTCCTGCTGTTGGGGTGTCGGCTGGTAGTCCGTGCCGATGCGGTGGACGGGGTACGGGTAGGCGAGAAGCATATGTGCCGGCGCCAGTACCGGGCGGCCTTTCAACAGATCACCAGCAGGATCAATGGCGTTCCTGTCCGGTTCCCTTTCGGAAATCTCTACTGCCAGTTCGACCCATTCATAATGCAACAGGTAGATCAGGAACTCCGGCTCGCCGCCGGTCGCACTGCGTTCCTGCATGAACTGCAGGAATTCCTCGGGAATCTGGCGAAAGTAAGGGCTGCGGCAATTGTGTGTGGCAAAAAACGCCCGCACCAGTTGCCGCCACTTAGGGTCTCCCAGAATGCTGCGCGCGACGGGGAAGCACGATGAAACCTGCCCGAATACGTTATTGAACAGGAGTTCGTTGTAGACCTCCATGCGGGCGGCGGGCACGCCCTCCGGGCGCGGGTTTCCTTCCGGGTCACGGATATGCCGGGTGAATGCGCGCTGGTAATCCTGGAACTCAGGAGTGGATCGCGACGCCGGCATGCCTGTTTTCCGTTTGGTAGCGGCGTTGCAGAGACGCAATACGGGCGACCTCGGCGACCAGATCTTCCAGTGGCGGAATGTTGAAATCGCGCTCCAGCAGCGTTGGATGTACGCCGATCTCACGGTAGGTGAATTCGAGAAGATCCCACACCGGATCGATCACGTCGGCGCCATGCGTATCAACGAGCAGGTCGTCATTTTCCTTGTAATGGCCGGCCATGTGCATGTACACGACACGGTCTGCCGGAATGCCGCGCAGGAATTCACGCGCGTCGTACCGGTGATTGACGCTGTTGACGTAGACGTTGTTGACGTCGAGATGCAACCAGCAGTCCGCTTCCGTCACGACCGCATTGACGAATTCGAGTTCGCTCATTTCGTCGATTGGCGACTTGGTATAGAACGACGCGTTTTCCACCGCGATGCGCCGGCCCAGTATGTCCTGGGTTCTACGAATGCGTCCGGCGACGTGGCTGACAGCCTCTGCGGTAAACGGAATCGGCAGCAGATCGTACAGATGACCATCGTCACTGCAGTACGACAGGTGCTCGGTGTAAAGCGGGGACTGGTGGAATTCGAGAAAGGTTTTCAGCTTGCGAAGAAAAACTTCGTCAAGCGGAGCCGGACCCCCTAGCGAAAGGGACAGTCCATGGCAGACCAGGGGGGTGCGCTCGGTCAATGCGCGAAACGCCTTGCCCTTGGCGCCCCCCATGTCTATCCAGTTTTCCGGTGCGACTTCATAAAAACTGATGGCTTCGGGTTTGCCGGCGGTCAGCGCCGGGATCAGTTCCCGGCGCAGGCCCAGACCGGCACCCTGCAGCACCGGATCAACCATTACTGCCAAGGCGTCAAAGCCTTACTTGCTGCCACCGCACTTGGCTTCGCCGCACTTGGCTTCGCCGCCTTTGTCACCGTCGGTGGCGCCACCGCATTTGGCTTCGCCGCACTTGTTTTCTTCGCCCTTGGCGACGCCGGCTACCTGGTAGCCGTTCTTGAGCGAGTCCATCTGGAAGGGATTGTCAGCGGCGCTGGCAAGGGGTGCAGCGGCCATGGTCGCGGCAAAGGCCGAACCGATGACGAGTGATACAGCAGTCTTCTTTGAAGCCATGGTTGAAATCTCCTAAATTGATAAAAATCAAGCTGTTGAGCCGGATAAAGTTGAGTGCTCCGGTCCGCGTTGCGGGTCGGTGAGAGGCCGTCCATCTCCATCCGCCTCGTAACTGGGTCCGCCACCAATATACGCGTTTCGGGCAAGGCCGGATTCGCGGCACATACCGTTGCGGTACCGGACCCTGACTTTCCGCGTTGTCACCCGTGTTTGCGCACCGGCGCAATCCGGGAGCTGTTTCGACGGCCTGGTCGCGCCGAAGTTCTGAAAAGAGGTCTTGAAACCGCTTTTGCGATACCCATATAGCGCTGTGAAGGGCATCCAGCCCGCAAAGATAAGGAGAGACAGATTATGGCGAACATGACGAGATATAACCCGTTTGACGAGACTTTTGACGACCTTTTGAAAGGGTTTTTCGTGCGCCCGGTGTCGTACGACGAGAAAGTCCAGCCGCAGGTAAACATCCGGATGGACGTTACCGAGGGTGAGCAGGCTTACGTTGTGCACGCTGACATTCCCGGCGTGAAAAAAGAAGATATTCACGTCACGATTGACGGCAACCAGGTGGCCATCAGCGCCGAGACAAAATCCCAGCGCGAACAAAAGGATGGCGAGAAGTTGTTGCGGTCCGAGCGCAGCTACGGCAAGGCTTACCGGGCGTTTACCCTGGCCCAGGACGTTGACGAGGCTCGCGCCGAGGCGAAGTACACGGATGGTGTGCTGGAGCTGACACTGCCGAAGAAGGCAGCGACGTCGGCAAAGCGGCTTTCTGTCCAGTAAGCGCCAGTCTCTGGTGGAAAAGGGGCGGCCTTTGGCCGCCCCTTTTGTTATCGTGCCGGCGATTGCGCCGGGTCGGGTAGAATCGCCTGCACACCCGAACCGTACTTACCGTTGCCTGCAATGACCATGTCGCCGATCGACGCTCGTACCAAAGCCCAGGTTCTCGCCGAGGCTTTGCCTTACATTCGCCGTTTTCACGGCAAGACCATTGTCATCAAGTACGGCGGCAACGCCATGACCGACGAGCGGCTCAAGCATTCGTTTGCCCGCGACATCGTCTTGCTCAAACTGGTCGGTCTCAATCCGGTCGTGGTGCACGGGGGCGGGCCCCAGATCGATCAGATGCTGCGCCGGGTGGGCAAGAAAGGCGAGTTCATTCAGGGCATGCGGGTGACGGACCGCGAGACCATGGACGTGGTGGAAATGGTGCTTGGCGGGTTGGTCAACAAGGATATCGTCAACCTGATCAATCAGGCGGGTGGGCGCGCGATTGGCCTGACCGGCAAGGACGGCGCCTTTATCCGGGCCAGGAAGTTGCGCGTGTCGAACAAGGACCAGGTCGGGGAGATGCTCGATATCGGCCAGGTTGGCGAGATCGAGGCAATCGATCCGGAGGTGATCGCATTGCTCGAGAGCCGCGAGTTCATTCCGGTCGTGGCCCCCATCGGCGTCGGGCCCGAGGGTGATGCATATAACATCAATGCCGACCTGGTGGCGGGCAAGCTTGCCGTGGTGTTGCGCGCGGAAAAGCTGATGTTGCTGACCAATACACCCGGTGTGCTCGACAAGGACGGGCGGTTGCTGACGGGCCTCACGCCGCGCGAGGTCGATGCGCTGGTCAGTGACGGGACGCTGCACGGTGGCATGCTGCCCAAGATCGCGTCCGCGCTCGATGCCGCGCGCAGCGGCGTAAACACGGTGCACATCATTGACGGCAGGGTCGAGAACGCCGTGTTGCTCGAAATCCTGACCGATCAGGGCGTGGGCACGCTGATTCGCAGTCATTGAGCGGCGGCCGGTTTTGAAACCACGCACCGCGTTTCCTTGCCATCACAATCAGGGTAATGGGTCCTGATGCCGCCTTGCCCGACGGCTGACGGGGGCCGGGCTCAACAGATGTGCTGCGGCCCGACAGGTTGCGATCTACGCAGGAACCGCGGATAAGGATGTTGCGCAAGACCTGGATTTTTGATCTGGACAACACCTTGCACGACGCGGGTCCGCACATATTTCCGCATATCAACCAGTCGATGACCGACTACGTGCAAACGCACCTTGGTGTCGACCGTAGCGAGGCAAATCGGGTTCGCGTCGATTACTGGAAGCGCTACGGGGCAACGCTGGTTGGCCTGATGCGCCATCACGATGTTGATCCGCGGCATTTTCTGCTTCAGACGCACCACTTTCCGGAACTGGAGAAAATGGTCGTCGCGAGGCGGGAACTGCGCTGGACCCTCAGGCGGCTTCCGGGGCGAAAGATCGTGTTTTCCAACTCGCCCATACACTATTCGCAGGCGGTACTCGGCATCCTCGGCATCGGTGATCTGTTCGATGACGTATTTTGTATCGAACGGACCCGTTATCGGCCCAAGCCCGACACCAGCGGGTTCTTCAGGTTGCTGAACGATCACAGACTGCACCCGGGCAATTGCATCATGGTCGAGGACAGCCTGGAAAATTTGCGCACGGCAAAGCGCTTGGGCATGCGTACGGTATGGATTGATCCAACGCCCCGTTCACCGACCTGGATTGATGTCAATATTCGCCATCTTCGCAGCCTGCCCAGGTGCCTGGGCAGGCTGGCGTAGGTGTCAGGTAATGGCCGGTCCAAACGCCAGGCGTGTGCAAGACGCTGCGGTGGCCGCATATCCATATCCCGCGCCTGCGTCGTGATAAAGTGCTGGGTGACGGACAAAGGGTGGCATCCCGAGCATTTCCCTTACCGCAGTGACCTTGTGACAGCGAGCATCAATTCGGCGAGTATCCAGTAGAGGCAGTCATGGCAGCCAGATCCGGAGAGCGCAAGCTGCAGATTCTGCAGACGCTTGCAGAGATGCTCGAAAACCCACGAAGCGAGAAAATCACGACCGCGGCGCTTGCGAAACGCTTGTCTGTTTCCGAGGCAGCCTTGTACCGGCACTTTGCCAGCAAGGCGCAGATGTTCGAGGGGCTGATCGAGTTTATCGAGAAAACCCTGTTTGGCCTGGTCAACAAGATATCCGACGAAGAGCAGAGCGGTCGAAAACAGCTCGAGGCCATCCTGTCGATGCTGCTCGGCTTTGCGCAGAAGAACCCCGGCATGACCCGGGTGTTGATTGGTGATGCGCTGGTTAACGAGGACGAGCGGCTGCAAACGCGTATCAACCAGTTGCATGACCGGCTCGAGTCGACATTGAAGCAGGCGCTGCGCTTCGCCGTTACCGAGCAAGAGATTGACAAGCAAACCGAGGTCGACGCGAAAGCCAATCTGCTGCTTGCATTCGTCGTGGGGCGCTGGCACCAGTATGCCAAGAGCGGCTTCAGCCGTGACCCGGTGCAGTACTGGACGGCCCAGTCGCGAGATTTGATCTGAGACGGATTTTGGAACGCGTGTGTATATGAGATTTGCAGTGCTGCTGGCTGTCGCGTTGGCACTGCCGGGTTGCGGGACGAGTGACAAGGACTATCAGGTCGCGCTGCTTGGCACCTGGGTGTCTCGCGAAGTAGGGCAGGATGACGTGATCGTTGAAACGCAGACGACCCTGTTGCCGGGCGGGCGCGTCAACTGGAGCGGCGAGTTGCGTTTGCCGGTGCCTCCAACTTTCTATGTTCCGCGCGGAGTCAGCCACGAAGTCAAGAATGGACGGCTGGTGTTTTATTTCAGTGCCAGCGGCGCATGGTTCGTGCGAGACGGGTACATGCATACCCGGGTTGAGTCATCGACGCTGCAGACGCTGATGCCGGAAGGCTTTTCGACCGCCTGGCAACTCAAGGAAGTGACCCCGAAAGAGATGGTCTACGTTTCCGCGGCCAACGGCCGAACCCGGGTTGAGTATCGCCGGGACTGATTCGCTGTTGCCGGGGGAATTGCCGTAGCCCGGTCAATCTGTTTCGCAGGAAACCCTGATCTCGCGCTGTGCTGTTTCACCGCCTGTGCAAACGGGGCAGGCCGGGTCCTTTTTCAGGCGCACGCTGCGCCATTGCATCGATAACGCGTCGAGCATCATCAACCTGCCGTTGAGTGTTTCTCCGGTACCGCTCAACAGCTTGAGCGCCTCGGCCGCCTGACTCGAACCGATTATCCCGACCAGTGGCGCGAATACTCCCATGACGGCGCATCGCATTTCCTCGAAATCGTCGGTCTCCGGAAACAGGCAGTGATAACAGGCGCTGCCGGGATCGCGCAGGTCGAAAACGCTGATCTGCCCATCGAAGCGAATGGCCGCACCCGAGACCAGCGGCCGTTGGAAGCGCACGCAGGCCCGGTTAATGGCATGGCGGGTGGTGAAATTATCGGTTGCGTCGATAACGACGTCTGCTGACTTGACCAGATTCTCAAGGCGATCACCGCCGACTCTTTCGGCCACCGTGTCGACTGTGATCCCGGGGTTGATGCGCAGCAAAGTGTCGCGAGCCGATTCAACTTTCTTTCGCCCGACCGATTCGGTGTAGTGAACGATCTGACGTTGCAGGTTGGTCAGATCGACATCGTCGGGATCGCATATGGTCAGTTTTCCAATCCCGCTGGCGGCCAGATAAAGGCCCGCCGATGCCCCCAGTCCGCCAGCGCCTACCAGCAGTGCGTGCGCATCAAGCCACGCGTTCTGGCCGTCGATCCCGATCTCGGGAAGAAGGATGTGGCGGCTGTAACGAAGGAGCTGCTTGTCGTCCATGTCGGGCTATGGCGCCAGCCTGTTACGAAATGCACGACTCGCTGTTCCCCGCATGCGCGGGGAACAGCGAGTGTTGTGGATCAGGTAGGGTCAGGCGTCCGGTTATTGCCGATGATCTGCAGGCCCTTGAGCAGGTTGAGCGCTTGCCCGAGTTGATAATCGTCTTTCGATACGATGTCGGGCACCTCACCGCCCGCAGCATCGGCTCCCGGTGCCGGAACGGTTGCGCCGGGTGCTTCCACCCCATCGCCTTGCGGGTTCTCGAGGCGATTCCTCAGATCGGCTTCGCGCACCTGGATACCGGCATCACCGGCGGCCACGGTTGCGTCTTCGACCAGGATGTCGGGCGTGATGCCCTTGGCCTGAATCGACCGGCCGTTCGGCGTGTAGTAACGCGCCGTGGTGAGCTTTATCGCGGTGCCGTTGCCAAGCGGAAGGATCGTCTGCACGGAACCCTTGCCGAAGGTCTGCGTGCCCATGACGATCGCGCGTTTGTGATCCTGCAGAGCGCCAGCGACAATTTCGGACGCTGACGCAGACCCACCGTTAACAAGCACCACCATCGGCAGTGTTTTGACATCCTTCGGCAGATTGGCGAGGTAGTCGCCCTTCACGCCCCTGGCATAGTATTCAGGCCGGGCGTACAGCCGCATCCTCGCATCGCTGGTGCGCCCTTCCGTGTATACGACCATCTTGTCTTTGGGAAGGAACGCCGCTGATACGGACACTGCGGAATTGAGCAAACCGCCGGGGTCGTTGCGCAGATCGAGTATCAGCCCCTTCATCGGCCCTTCATTTTTCGCAAACAGTTCTTCGATGGCCTCGCCGAGTTTCTCACCCGTGTGCTCCTGGAACTGGGTTACGCGGAAGTAGGCGTAGCCCGGCTCGAGCAATTTCGATTTCACGCTCTGAATCTGGATGATGGCCCGCGTGATGGTGACTTCGTTCGGCTTCGGATCACCTTTGCGAATGTAGGTCAGCTTGATTTGCGTGTCCGGCTTGCCGCGCATCAGTTTGACGGCATCGTTCAGCGTCATGCCTTTGACGTTGGTTTCGTCAAGCTTGATGATCAGATCGCCGGATTTGAGGCCAGCTCTCCATGCCGGTGTGTCCTCAATGGGCGCAACCACCTTGACGAAGCCGTCTTCCATGCTGACTTCGATACCCAGTCCGCCGAATTCACCCTGTGTCCCGACCTGTAGCTCCTTGAACGCTTCCGCATCCAGATATGCCGAGTGCGGATCGAGACCGGAAAGCATGCCGTTGATGGCCTCGGAGATGAGTTTTTTGTCATCCACCGGTTCGACATAGTCGTTCTTGATCCGTCCGAACACCTCCGTAAATGCGCGCAGGTCATCGATCGGCAATGGTCCCGACGCACGGTCAGCGACCGCGGAGAAGTTGAGGCTGATCAGCACGCCGGCGATGACGCCGAGGAATATCAGCCCGAATTGACGAAACCTGCCGCGCATTTTCTGCTCCTTCAACGATGGTTGGCTTTGCGCCACCGGAAAATAAGGGGTTGTCCCCGTCGTGATTATGTCCCGCCTTATGCGGGCCAATCGCTAAACGGCTGGATTTCACGGCCCGAACCTTGCCGGGGTGACGCGCTTCCTGCCATCTCTTTTAGTTCAAATCGGGCTCAATCCGACGTGATTCCCAATTGCCGATACCGGATCAAGACTGCTTCGAGTCAAGCCTATTTCAATTTAACCCATGGCAGCGGATCAAACGGCTTTCCTTTGTACCTGAGTTCGAAGTATAAACCCGAATCCTCGTTTCCCCCGCTGTTGCCTACCGAGGCGATTGAATCTCCGGCGCCCAACCGGTCGCCTACCTGCCGTAATAAAGCCTCGTTATTTCCATAAAGGCTCATGTATCCGGCCCCATGGTCGAGAATCAGCAAATTGCCGAATCCGCGCAACCAGTCTGCGTAAACCACTTGTCCGGGGGCAATGGCCTTGACCTCGCCCCCTTCCTTGGCAGCAATAAACAGGCCCTTCCACGACAGGCCGGTATCTTCTCTTGGGCGGCCAAAGCGGTTGGTAAGTTCCCCGACAACCGGAAGCCGCAACCGTCCCTTGAGTTTGCGGAACGCCGAATTGTTTGCGCTGGCGTCGGGAAGTGACTGATTTCTCAATCGTGCTTGCTGCCGGCGTCTTTCCGCCTCCTCGGCGAGTTTTCTGATCAGGGCCGTCAGCCGTTGCTCGTCCCGTTTGAGTTTGGAAATCTGGTTGCGCTGCTGGGTAATATCGTCAGAGGCCTTGGCCAGCACCTTTTTGCGCGCTCGCTTTTGCTCCTCGAGGGTATTCTTCTGTTCCGATTCCTCGCTCTCCAGTTTCGTCAGACGCGCGCTCTGTTCCTGAACCTGTCGTGTGAGTTCCTTCAATTCGTCCAGGCTGTTTCGCAGCGAGCCAATCAATTCGGCTCGAGCCTTGGAAACGTATCCAAAATAATGCAGCTGGCGGGCCGTCTCATTCGCGTTCTGGCGGTTGAGCATGAGCCTCAGAGATTCCGGCTGGCCGGCAAGATACTGGCGACGAATCAGCCGTGCCAGTGAGTCACGTTCCGATTCGATCCGGGTCTCGAGCTCGGCGGTTTTACTTCTGAGTTGCCGGATCTTCGCGTCGATTCGTTTGCGCTCGTTGGCGAGTTCGAACAGCCTGCGGTTGGCTCTGCTGATTGCACGTTCGGATTCGCGCAGCGCGTCGGCAGCTTCGGACTTGCTCTCCTCCGACTTTTCGAGCTCTTTTTGCAGCTTCTCGATTCTGCCGCGGAGTTCGTCGAGTTCTTCTTTTTGCTGCGTTTGCGCAGAAACCGGCTGGCTTGCGGCCAGCGCAACGAGCGCCGTCGCACAACACCAGAACCGTATCGGGATGCCGGGTTTTCCCGCGCGCGGTTCAGCCACTCGCCTTTGATTGAGCGGCAACGGCTGCTGCTGCCTGCTTTGCCTTCTCCGGATCGCCGAGGTAATAACTGCGGATGGGGGACAGATCGTCTTCCAGTTCATATACCAAAGGTATGCCGGTGGGTATATTGAGGCCGACAATTTCCTGCTCCGATACGCTGTCAATGTGCTTGACGAGCGCGCGCAACGTATTGCCGTGCGCAACGATGAGTACCCGCGCGCCCGATTTGACCTGCGGTGCGACGGTTTCGTTCCAGTAGGGCAGAAAACGGGCGACAGTGTCCTTGAGGCACTCGGTCAGTGGCAGAAGTTTTTTCGCAACGGACTGGTAGCGCGGATCGTTCACCGGGTTGCGCTCGTCCGAGGCCTCCAGGGCGGGTGGCGGGGTGTCGTAGCTGCGGCGCCAGATCAGTATCTGATCGTCGCCGTATTTTTGGGCGGTTTCGCTCTTGTTCAACCCCTGTAGCGCGCCATAGTGACGCTCGTTGAGTCGCCATGAAAGGTGTTGCGGAATCCACATGCGGTCGAGTTCGTCCAGCGCGAGCCACATGGTCCTGATTGCCCGCTTCAGAACGGATCCGTAAGCCACATCGAAATCGAAGCCCGCTTCCCTGATGAGCCGGCCTGCCTCGCGGGCTTCCGACACGCCGCGCTCGGTGAGATCGACATCGGTCCAACCGGTAAAACGGTTGGCCTTGTTCCAGAGACTTTCGCCGTGGCGCAACAGTACGATTTTCTTCATTTCCTTCTTCCACGCGGAATAGTGAGCCCAGTCCGCTATTATCCCCGAGATTGGGATCCAATCGGAGAAGGCTGTGCACGACCCGTCCCGACACACGACCAGCTGCGTTGGCGCGGCTCTGGCAGCGGGCGCACTGGCGCTGTTTCTGGTCGTGCCATTCATCCTGCCGTTCAACACCTTGCCGCTGCCGACGTTCTACCAGGAGTGGACGGCATTGCTGCTGGGTTGTGCCGTGTTCATCGTGGCTGCGTGGCTGCAGCGCACGGGACCATGGGGAATTCCGCGAACGGTGTTTCTGCCGCTCGGCATCTGCCTGTTGTTACTCATCCAGGGCGTCACTGGTCAGTGGAATTACTGGCAGCAGGGAATGACGGCGGCGATTTATCTTTCGTGGTCCGGTGCGATGATGATCGCCGGGCACCTGCTGCGGGTACAGATGGGCTGGGAGCGATTTTGCACGGTGGCGGCGTGGGCGATCAGCATCGGGGCACTGGTCAGCGCGTTGATCGGGTTGTTCCAGTTCCTTGGCCTGCAATTCGATGGCCTGGTGGCGCCGATGGCGGCGAGGCGCGTGCATGGAAATCTTGCGCAGTCGAACCTGTATGCCAGCTATTTGTGCCTGGGATTGTTTTCCGTGTGTTGCCTCGCCGCCACCCGGCGGATGCATCCGGTGATCGCGGCCGCTGCCGTGTTGCTGTTGGTTCTAGGCGCACATCTTTCCGGCCAGCGGGGTGTCTGGGTGTATTCGCTGACCGGCTTGTTGCTGGCTGGCTGGACGTTTCATCAAACCCGGTCCGGTCACACGAAGACACTGGCCGTCTGGGTTGCCGGTGTTCTCGCGGCAATGCTGTTGCTGGCGGCCACACTCACCGTCCTGTTGCAGGATGGCTCTTTTTTCGGCGCGTCAGTGCCGGAGCACGAGACGGGATTCGGGCGCATTCTTTCCGATCACGGCGGCGTTTCGCAGCGGCAAAGCACCTGGTTGGCGGCATGGCGGATGTTCGAAAGTGCGCCGGTGTCCGGCGTCGGCTATGGCGCATTCGCCTGGAATTACTTTTTGTCGAAAGGGCAGTTGCCGGCAGGCCTTCCCGAAGAAATCGTCGACAACGGGCACAACATCCTGCTGCACCTGTTGGCCGAGTTCGGTTTGCCCGGCGCGCTTGTGCTGTTCGCCGCAACCGGCTTGTGGCTGGCGCCATACCTTCGTGAATGGTGGTTTCGCAAACCGCGTCTTGGCGACACGGAAGGTGTATACGGTTGGTGGTTACTTACACTGCTTTCCGTTCTCGCGTTGCATAGCCTGAGCGAGTACCCATTGTGGTACGCGTATTTTCTCGGGTTGTTCGCGCTATTGGTCGGAGCAGGCGATGTGGCCGTGTGGCGGTTCAGGCCGCCAGGCAGCAGCAAGAGGATAGTGCCGTTCTCAGTGATCGCAGCGGGCGTCGTCATGCTGTGGGTGCTGGGAAGCGTATTTTTTGATTACCGGCGGGTGGAGCGGTTGGGCGTGGAATCGGCTGCCGGGCTTGGCAATCAGGAGGTGGTCATCGAGGCCGCCCGGATTTCGCAAACATCGTTGTTTGGAAACCTGGTTGAGCTCGGGCTCTCGCGAACCATTGCACTGGATGACCAGGCGCTGGATGCCAAACTTGCGCTAAACGGGCGGGTATTGCGCACTTTCCCGGCACCGGATGTCGCTTTTCGACAAAGTGCGCTGTACGCATTGCGCGGCGACCTCGTTTCCGCATACGGCCTGTGGGATCTGGCGGCGGCGGCGTATCCGGCCAGGGCAGCTTCAGTCGCCGGAGCGCTGGCCCGGGCGGCCCTTGGCGAGAAGAAACTCGAGCCGCTGGTAGAATACGCCGCTTCGCGCCGTGAGGCGCAATAGCGAATCGTTGGCGCCGCGAGGCGCTGGAGTAATTTGTTAGTGCCGCGAGGCACTGGGAATTCGTTGGTGCCGCGAGGCGCGACAGCGATTTATCGGCGCCATTAGGCACGCGAGTGACGACGTGGCAGTGAGGACCAGTAGTGACCACACGTGATGAGGAACAGCAGTGACAATCCCGGAATTTGTCTCCAATAACATCTGGCTTGTGGCGGCGGCCGTTATCAGCGGTGGCTATGTGGTGTGGCCGTGGGTTTCCAGGAGCACCAGCGGTCTGCGCCAGGTCGGGCCAATGGAGGCCGTACAAATGATGAACCGCAAGGATGCCGTGGTTCTGGACGTACGAGAGCAGGGCGAGTTCAGTGCCGGGCACATCACGGGTGCGAAGCACTTTCCGGTGGGCTCGCTCGAAAAGCGGGCTGACGATCTGAAAAAATACATCAAGAAGCCCGTGCTGGTGGTTTGTGCCAGTGGCACGAGATCGCGAGCAGCTTGTACAACACTGAAAAAACAAGGGTTTGAGGAGGTTTTCTTGCTGACCGGCGGCATGGGTGCCTGGCAGCAGGCCAGCCTCCCGGTGACGAAATCGTAGTGCCTGGCGGGTCGAACGCAATGTGCAGCGATGCCCAAGCCGGCGTTGAGAAAGACGGGCAGTCCGACGGTTCCCGGAAAGCGGTCGTGATGTATTGCACGGCATTTTGTCCGTTTTGCCGCATGGCGGACAGCCTGCTCGCGAAAAAGGGGGTTACGGATGTGCAGCGCATCAGGGTGGATCGCGAGCCCGGCTTGCGTCAGGAAATGATTGAACGAACCGGGCGCCACACGGTGCCGCAGATCTACATTGGCGATTTCCATGTGGGCGGTTATGACGATCTGTCGCGGCTGGAGCGCGCCGGCAAACTCGAATCGCTGTTACGGGGCGGTCAGGATGAGCCCGGTACGGTTCAACCCGGATCTGATGGAACCAGTGCGGAATAACCGGGCTGACAATTAACGCAAACGACGAGGCAGCAATGAGCGAACAGGAACAGAGCAACCAGCCGGTATTTTCGATCGAGAAGCTTTATGTAAAGGATTTGTCGGTCGAGGTGCCCGGGGCGCCGCAAATTTATCAGGAGCGAGAGGCCCCGCAGGTGGATGTGTCGATGAACAACACCGGCAACCCCATCAGCGACGGCTACTATGAAGTGGTGATCAAGCTGACGGTTACCGCCAAACTCAAGGAAAAGACCGTTTTTCTGGTTGAGGTGGCGTATGGCGGGGTGTTCCAGATTCGCAATGTGCCGGAAACGGAAATCGAGATGGTGCTGGGCGTAACCTGTCCAAATATCCTGTTTCCCTATTTGCGTGAAGTCGTTTCCGAAACCGTATCGCGGGCGGGATTCCCGCCGGTGATTCTGCACCCGATGAACTTCGAGGCGATCTACAAGGCACGCAAGCAAAAAGGCGATGAGCAAGCAGCCGCGCCGGGAACAACCACCCACTGAAGCGCATGCGTTCACTTGCCGCAGTTGTTTTCATACTGGGGTTTTTTTACGGACCGCTCGTTGCCAATGCAATCGAGTTCCGCTCCGTTACCGATGAAGTATCAGTGCTGTACGAGGCGCCGTCCAGGCAGTCGCGCAAACAACTTATTCTGACCCGTGGCTACCCGGTTGAAGTGATTATCGAGACGGAAGGCTGGGTGCGTGTGCGCGACGATGCGGGCACGTTTGGCTGGATCGAGTCGGCGCGGCTGGATACGAAGCGAACAGTCATGATTTCCAGTGATGTGGCTCAAGCGCGCCTCGGGCCCAACGATTCGGCGGAAATCGTGTTCCAGGCAAGAAAAGGTGTTGTCCTCGATTTTCTGGACGTGGCAGGCGGTTGGGCCAAGGTGCGCCATCGCAGTGGCATCGTCGCCTACGTCCGACTGACCGATCTCTGGGGCGTATGAAGCTGGCGGTGATAGGTGCCGGAGCATGGGGAACGGCGCTCGCGGTGGTTTTGTCTGCCAATCATCGCGTTTCGCTCTGGTGCCGCAATCCGGAAGAGGCGGCCACCGTGCGGTCCGACAGGGAAAATAAACGGTATTTGCCCGGTGTCAGACTGGCTGATGACATACGGGTGGTCGACCAGATTGAAGGCGCAGGCGAGCCTTTTGAACTCGCGCTGTTTGCGGTTCCTACCGCCGGTTTGCGCGCGGCGCTGCGATTTGCTCGCGAGGCCATGGGTGCGTCCGGCTGCGTGTGGGCATGCAAGGGCTTCGAAAAAGGAACCGGCAAACTGCCGCACGAGATTGCTTCAGAAGAACTTTCACCCGCAACGCAGTGCGCGGTGCTTTCCGGGCCGAGCTTCGCGGCTGATGTGGCAAGAGGGCTGCCAACAGCGGTCACGCTGGCTTCTTTCGATGAGGATTTTGCGGTTGCTACAGCGAGACAGCTGCATACCGGGCGTTTTCGCGTCTATTCCAGTACCGACCTGATCGGCGTTGAAGTCGGCGGCGCGGTGAAGAACGTCATCGCCATTGCGGCGGGAATCTGTGACGGGCTGCGTCTCGGCGACAGTGCGCGGGCGGCTTTGGTGACCAGAGGGCTCGCGGAAATCACGCGCCTCGGCCTGAAGCTGGGCGGACGGGTCGAAACGTTTATGGGTCTTTCGGGTCTCGGGGACCTCACCCTGACCTGCGCAGGTGACTTGTCCCGCAACCGCCGCGTCGGACTTTCACTTGCCACCGGGAAAAGCGTTGCGGACATCTTGTCCGAACTTGGCCATGTGGCGGAAGGCGTTCACACCGCCAGCGAGGTGTTGCGGATGGCACAACGCCTGGGCGTCGAAATGCCGATCACACAGTCGGTCGTGAGTGTGCTGGACGGCACGGTGTCTGCGGCTGCAGCGGTTGATGCGCTCTTGCAGCGCGACCCGAAAGCTGAAAGCGTCGACTAGCGCCGCGTTTCTATCGCCGCCCGATGGCAAGCAGGAGGTCTGCGCGCGTTGTCCCGAGATCGGTCCGGCGTGCGCTCCGGTGTCAGCATCCATTAAACACCGCCTTCAAATCCCGATTGGCGCCAGGCCTCGTAGACGGCGACGGCGACCGTATTCGCGAGATTCAGGCTTCGTTCTTGCGTCACCATCGGCAGCCTCAGGCGATGCTCCGGGTCGAAACCGGACAAAATCTCCGCAGGCAGCCCGCGTGTTTCCGGACCAAATACGAGGGCATCCCCGCGGGCGAAGCGAAACCGGTCGTAGTGGCGGCTTGCTTTCGTCGTAAACGCCACCGCTCGTTTCGAAGGGTGCGCGTTTTGCCATTCGTCCCAGTTACGGTACTTGCGAACGTCGGCGAATGCGCGGTAGTCAAGGCCGGCGCGCCGAAGACTGCGATCGTCCAGGTGAAAGCCGATGGGTTCGATGAGGTGCAGCCGGCTTCCGGTATTGACGCACAGACGAATGATGTTGCCGGTGTTGGGCGGGATCTCGGGCTGAAAGAGAACGACGTCGATCATGTGATGGCAACGGTTCCTGCGTCATAAATGTCGTATAAACAATTATATATAATCAATAGTTCAAATATTGCTTAATATTGGTGCCGACTGTATCTGAATATATGGGTAAACCAGAGAAAATTCGTATTGGTGAGCTGCTGGTACATCAGGGACTGCTGACACCGGAGCAGTTGTCAGCAGCGCTGGGCGACCAGAAGCGCACCGGCCGCAAACTGGGCCGCATCTTTATCGAAAACGGATATCTGAGCGAGGACCAGATAGGGACCGCGCTTGCCCATCAGTTGCAGGTGCCGTTCATGGATCTCAGGCAATTCAATGTCAAGCCTGAGCTGGCGATGCGTTTGCCCGAGGCGCTGGCGCGACGTTTCCGCGCGATCATTCTGCAAGAGGACACGAATGCCTATAGCGTCGGTTTCGCCGATCCGACCGACCTGTTCGCCTATGACGAGATTGCGCGGCAACTGAAGCGCGACATCCGGCTGGTCGTGGTGTCGGAATCGCTCCTGATGCAGACGATTGACCGCATTTACCGGCGCACCGAGGAAATCAGTGGCCTGGCCCAGGAACTGGGCGCAGAACTCGGGGAGTCGGTCATCGACCTGGGGAGCATGGGACGTTCGCCGGGCGTGGAGGATGCGCCCGTCGTCAAGCTGCTGCAATCGGTGTTTGAGGATGCGACCGTCGTTCGCGCCTCGGATATCCATATCGAGCCACAGGAGACGAAACTCCAGATTCGATTTCGCATTGACGGCGTGCTGCATGTCCAGACACTGGCCGACTTGAAAATCGCACCTGCTCTTGTGCTGCGGCTCAAACTGATGTCCGGGCTCGATATTTCGGAAAAACGCCTGCCTCAGGACGGGCGTTTCAATATCAAGGTGCGGAATCACCAGATCGACGTCCGTATTTCGACAATGCCGAACCAGTATGGCGAGTCGGTCGTCATGCGTTTGCTGAACCAGTCGAGCGGCATCCTGAAACTTGACGGCGTCGGCTTGCAGGCGAAGTTGCTGGAAAAACTGCGAAAGGTGATGAGCCGGCCCAGCGGAATGGTTCTGGTTACCGGGCCCACGGGCAGCGGCAAGACTACGACGCTCTACGCCATCCTCGAGGAACTGAACACCGAAGAACGCAAGATCATTACCGTTGAGGACCCGGTTGAATACCGATTACCCGGGATCAACCAGGTTCAGGTGCACGAGAAAATCGGCCTCAGTTTTTCCCGCGTTCTCAGGACCGCGCTGCGCCAGGACCCGGACATTCTGCTGGTCGGGGAAATGCGTGACGGCGATACCGTTGAAACCGGATTGCGCGCAGCGATGACCGGCCACCTCGTGTTATCGACACTGCATACGAACGATTCGGTGACGTCGCCGATCCGGTTGCTGGACATGGGCGCACCGGCTTACATGGTCGCCATGTCATTGCAGGTGGTGATCGCGCAGCGATTGCTGCGGATGGTTTGTAAAAACTGCGGCGAACCCCAGCGGCTCTCGCCCCAGCAGGAAGCCTGGCTCAACCACTACGGCAGGTCGGTCTCGGAGGGGCAGGTCCGGAAGGGGCGCGGCTGCACCCAGTGCAATGGCACCGGTTACCTGGGAAGGGGCGGCGTTTACGAGATGCTGGAAATGACCAGGCCACTGGTTGCAGCGGCAAGCGAAGCCGACCCTGCAAGGTTTGTGGCCTTAGGCCGCGAGCAGATCGCAGGCGAAACGCTTATCGATCATGCCATTGACATGGTGGTGGCCGGGAAGACCACCTTGGATGAGGCAATGCGCATCAGCTCGCAGATTGACGAGTACTGATGGGACAGTTTGCGTACAGAGGGCGTGATACGAGTGGCGGACTGGTCGAAGGGGTACTGGACGCACCTGACAGTGCGGCAGTGGCCTCGCAATTGTCAGCCAGGGGCGTCACTCCGGTTCGGATCGAGGAAACCGGCGCGACCCCTGGTATCAACACCAACGACCTCTTTTCGCGTCTGGCGCGACGCAAGGTTGGGCTGGAAGATCTGCTGTTGTTCAGCCGGCAGATGTACACTCTGCTCAAGGCCGGTGTTCCCATCATGCGAGCGCTGGGCGGTTTGCAGGATTCGACCAGCAACCCGGCGTTTCGCGAAACCTTGCAGTCGATACGCGAGAACCTCGACGCCGGGCGGCCGTTGTCCAGTTCGCTGAACAGCCACAAAGAGGTGTTCTCCCCGTTTTACGTGGCCATGGTGTACGTCGGCGAAACGACGGGCATGCTTGAACAGGTATTCCTGCGCCTGTTCCATCACCTGGAGTTCCAGGAGTTCATGCGCACGCAGGTGCGATCCGCCTTGCGCTACCCCCTGTTTGTCGTTGCCACCATGGTGATCGCAATCGTTGTGATCAACATATGGGTGATACCCGCTTTTGCAAAAGTCTATGCGGGATTCAATACGCAGTTGCCGTTCATTACCAGGGTTCTGATTACGATTTCTGACTTCATGGTCAACACCTGGTGGATGATGGGGTTGGTCATTGTCGCCACGGCTTTTGGCATTCGTGGCTGGACGCGAACCGTGGACGGCAGGCTGGCCTGGGATCGGGCAATGTTGCGCATGCCGATTGCGGGAAAAATTATTCTCAAGGCGGCCCTGGCCAGGTTCGCGCGCAGTTTCTCACTCGCGGTGCGCAGCGGCGTGCCGATCGTTCAGGGCTTGACGCTGGTATCGCAAACGGTGGGTAACGCGTACATGGCGACGCGCATTGAAACGATGCGCTCCGGCGTTGAACGTGGCGAGAGCGTGCTGCGTACAGCCATGAGCGCCGGCGTGTTCACGCCGGTCGTGCTGCAGATGATCATGGTGGGAGAAGAGTCCGGCGCGCTGGACGACATGATGGATGAGATCGCCGGCATGTATCAGCGCGACGTCGAGTACGAATTGAAGACACTGGGTGCACAGGTCGAGCCGATCTTGATCATTCTTCTGGGCGTGCTGGTCCTGATCCTGGCGCTCGGGGTATTCCTGCCGATCTGGGATCTGGGCACGGCAGCGATCAAGTAATGAGGTCATGGGCGGCAGTCGAAGAACTAACCATCCGAATGACCGGTCATGGTGGATTCGGCAAACCCGCACGGGGCATGACGTCGTTTGGCAACACAGTGCCCAATATGGGCACGCTGGCGCAACGCTGCTCGAGTTCGCGGTCAGCGCGACGGTGCTGGGCGTGGTCGCCGTCATCTTGCTCGGACAGTTGCTCACCGCCGAGGAGCATGCCGAGAAATCTGCGATGGAGTTGAGTATTTCTCACATGCGCGCCGGATTACGGGCGCAAGTTGGCGCCTTGCTGATTGCCGACCGGGCCTCCGAGATCGCAGCGCTTGCCGGCGGCAACCCGACCGACTGGCTCGAATTGCCGCCGGAGAATTACCTCGGTGAATTCCATGGCCAGCCGCCTCATGATGTTGCGGGAACCTGGTATTTCGACGCGGCACACCGTGAACTGGTTTACACGGCGAACTCGCGGCGCCATTTCGTCCCGTCACCGAGTGACGGGTACACGGTACGGGTGAAGATCGTGCCGGTCGCAACGCCCAAAGATTCAGTCGCGTCTCCCGGCGAGCCGGGGTGGGTGGAACTTGCAATTGTCAATGATTACCGCTGGTTCTAGGGCTCTTGGCACGATAGGTGCAGATAGTATGAACATTGTCATGAATATTCCGGTGCGGTTGAAACCGAGCCTGCCAAAGGGTCGATGAATGCGTAGCAAGGCGGGGTTTACCTTGATAGAACTGGTGGTGACGCTGAGTGTGATCGCGATTCTCGCGGCGCTGGCGCTGCCGCGTTATATCGCATTGCAGACCCAGGCGCGGGCGGCAAAGACGCAGGCCATATTTGGCGGGATTCGGTCGGCCGCTGCCCTTGCGCACGCGCAGGTGCTGGCGACCAATACCGTGACGAGCGGCGCTGCAGTCATTTCGATGGAAGGGCAGAACGTCACCATCGTCAATGGTTATCCAACAGCAGACCTGGCGGGCATTATCACCGCCACGCAAATGAACACGACGGCAGACCAGATCGTCATATCGGGCGGTGGTTCGAACGCCGGCGACTTGCTGACGATCAACACCGTCGGCGGCACGGCGGGCACGTGCACGGTCACGTATCAGGCACCGGCGGCGGCCAATACATCGCCCGGCGTAGGCGTTAATACAGCGGGTTGCTGACATCGGTTTGGACATCTCGTCCAGGAATAATTCTGGAATCTCATGGAGGGCAGGTGATGAAACAGCGTGGTTTTACATTGATTGAACTGGTGGTGGTAATCGTTATTCTCGGTATTCTGGCCGCGACTGCGCTGCCGAAGTTCATTGACTTGTCTGACAGCGCCCGCGGCGCCGCAGTACAGGGTGTCGCTGCGGCTGCAACGTCCGGTTTTGCGATCAACTACGCGGCACGCAAGGCCAGCGGTCCCTCGTTGTCGGGACCTCGCCGATCACCAGCGCTGCACCGTGCACCGTCGGAACGCTTGGTTCGGTCATGACCGGCGGGCTTCCCGGCGGTTATGATGTCATCGCGGGTGGCGTTGCAACCGACTGTTCGGTCGTTAGCAACGATGGCCTGACCGGTACCTGCACGGTGCGTGATACAGCGGATACGAATTTCACTGCAACGACAACCTACATCTGCGTGCAGTAACCCGGATACGCGCTTGCTTCGTTACCACTGGCCCATGCCGGCAATGGCGTGGGCCAGTTTGCTTTGATGGCCGCGAAATCAATGGTCAACCGAATACGTGACCGGCAGGCTGATGGTTTTACCTTCGTCGAACTGACGGTGGTGATTATCGTTGTCGGCATTCTCGCGGTGGTGGCGGTCGGCAAGTTGAGCGTCGTCGACAGCTTCACCGTTCAGGGCTTTTTCGAATCGGTCAAGGCAACGGCAAGATTTGCGCAGAAGCTGGCGGTGGCCCAGCGCACCCTCGTGGTCGTAGTGGTCAACCCGGGTAATATCAGCGTGTGCTACACGGACCCGGGTTGCGGGTCTCCGGTTACCGACCCGACGACGGGTCAGGCGATGTCGCTCACGGTGCCCGCTGGCGTATCGGTAAGCGGGGCGTCACAGACCTTCGACGGTCTGGGGCGTGCCACGCCGGGCGGTGTCATCGCCGTCAGCGGTGGCGGGGTCACCAATAATTTGATCGTCGAGCCTCAGACCGGTTATGTGCACGACTAGCATCTGGCGCGAAAACCGAAATCGCTTGTCCCAATGCGGTGCCACCCTCATTGAGCTCGTGATGTTTGTCGTCATCGTCGGCGTCGCCGTCGCGGGCATTCTTGCGGTGTACACCAACACGGTCCGGTCCAGTCAGGACCCCTTGACGCGCAAACAGATGCTCTCGATCGCCGAAGCCATGCTCGAAGAAACAGCATTGATGCCGTTCACCTACTGTGACCCGGACGATGCCGATGCAGCCACCGCCGGGGCCGCGGTGGTGGGTGCCGGAAATTGCAATGCCACTGTCGAGAACATCGGAGCGGAACCCGGCGAAGGCCGGTACAACGCGTCAACACCGTTCGACAACGTCAATGATTACTCAGGCTTCAATACGGCGACGGCGGCCCCCTCGGGGATTCGCGACATTTCCGGCACGCTCATCAACGGATTGGCAGGTTATCGCGCGCAGATCACCGCAACGGCCCAGGCGCTTGGCCCTGCCGGCGGTTCAATTGCCGCGCTCGACGGCAACGGAAGACCTCAGGTGCTGCTGGTCACGGTCACCGTGACCGCGCCGGGGGGCGACAGCATTGCACTGAGCGGGTACCGCGCGCGCTATGCACCGAATGCCGTGCCTTAAGCGATGCGTACGCGAAGCGTTTCCGACATGCAGTGCAAAACCCGGACAGCCGGGTTCACCCTGGCCGAGGCGATCATTGTGATTGTCATTCTCGGCGTCATCTCCGCGGCAGTGGCGGTATTCATCCGCGGGCCGGTTGACGCCTACTTTGACGTGTCACGCCGCGCCGAGTTGTCTGATGCGGCCGACGCGGCATTGCGGCGGATGGCCCGCGACCTGCAGCGCGCACTTCCCAACAGCGTGCGCGTAGCTGGCGCCTGTACTGGCGCAACGCCTTGCTATCTCGAATACATTCCGGTGGTGGCCGGCGGTCGTTACCGTGCCGAGCTCGACGAATTCGGCGCGGGCGACCCGCTGGATTTCACCGATAACAGCGACACGACGTTCGACCTGATCGGACCGAACATCCTGCTTCCCGCGGCAACGCCGTTGTGGGTGGTGATCTACAACCTGGGGATTCCTGGCGCCAGTGCTTACTCCGGCGACAGCGGCGCCAATGATGTACGCAGGCCTTACGTCGGTGCTGGCGGCAGCGTTTCCAACATCAGTTTCAACTCCTCCGTGGTGCTGCCGTTCGAGTCACCGGCGAGGCGGTTTCACATGGTGTCCACGCCGGTCAGCTATGCTTGCGCGCCATCCCCCGCGGGCGGCAGCCTCGTGCGCCATGACGGCTACGGATTTCCGGCAAGCCAGCCGCTACCACCGGGCGGCGTGTCGTCGCTGCTGGCGGGGCAGGTGACGTCGTGCCGCTTTACCTACTCGACGCTCGAGGTCGCGCGCAGTGCGGGCCTCGTTTCGCTCTCGCTGGAGATCACCAACGAAGGGGAAGCGATCAGCTTGTTTCACCAGGTGCACGTGACCAATGTGCCCTGATCGCCAGCGCGGTGTTGGTCTTGCCTCGGCGATATTTTTGCTGGTGGTGCTGGGCGGTTTGACCGTCTTTCTGTTGAAAATATCGGGTCTGCATCACTCGTCCGCGGCCCTTGATGTTGAGGGCGTACGCGCCTACCAGGCGGCGAGGGCCGGAATCGAGTGGGGCGTTTACCGCGCCCTGCGTAGTACCAGTTGTGCTCCGAAGTCTTCTTTCGGGCTCGGCGGCAGCCTGTCCGGTTATACGGTGACGGTCGAGTGCTCGGCAACCCCGTATACGGAGGTTGATCCGGCAGCGAAGACCGTGTATTCGCTGCGGGCCACGGCGTGCAATCGGCCCGCGTCCGGCGAGTGCCCGGGTGCCACCGGACCGTTTTACGTGGAACGGCAATTGCAGGCTCTCATAGACCAGGTCAACTGATCCCGGACTTCCGTCAGTATCGGGACGCGGTGCGCATGCCATCACCCACTTCACTCCAACCCCGGTCGCTGCCAGTGCCACCCAGGACCGACGCGTTGTTGAGCACGCCCGATGAAAGCCGTGGGTCTGCCGTAACGTGCCGCGCGGCAGACACGCTCACCGCCGCCAAGCCAACGACATGATGGTCCGTCACTTACTTGCCGAACCGACTCGCGCGAGGCGTTTCCTCGGAAACTTCCTCACGCATGCCATCTTTGGTGTGTTGATCGTTGTAGCCATGGTGGCCTCCGTTCGCGCACAAACAACGGGTGGTTGCACGAGCAGCACCCTCGGCGCCGACACTCTGGTGACTTGCACAGGCAACGGCACGTTAACCATTCCGGCGGGGGTGAGCAGTGTCCGCTATCTGATTGTCGCCGGTGGCGGTGGCGGCGGCGGGATTGGCACGGGCAATGAAGACGGCGCCGGTGGCGGCGGTGCGGGCGGCGTGCTGGCCGGTAGCGGGTTCGCGGTCACCCCGGGCGTCTACAACGTTGTGGTTGGCGCCGGTGGCACGGCGGGAGACGGTACGACCAATGGTGGCAACGGTGGTGACTCGTCGTTCTCGACGCTGACTGCGATTGGCGGTGGCGGAGGTGCCCGCGAAGGCGGGGTGGATGGAAACGACGGTGGCTCGGGTGGTGGTGGTAGCGACAACGACAATGGAGGTTCCGGCACAGCGGGTCAGGGCAATGACGGCGGTAACGGTAACAACAACGACGGCGGCGGTGGTGGCGGTGGCGCAGGCGGTGCCGGGCAAAACGGAACGAATAACACAGGCGGCGATGGAGGTCCGGGTATTAGCGATGACATTACCGGCGTTTCGTTAACGTATGGCGGTGGCGGAGGCGGTGGCGCAGACGATGGCGGCGCGGGTGGTGCCGGTGGTGCCGGCGGTGGCGCGAGCGCGCCGACCGGGCGCGGCCCCGGTGTGGCTGGAACCGCGAATACGGGCGGTGGCGGCAGTGGTGCCACCGGCAGCGGTGGTGGCGCGGCCTTCAGCGGTGGCGCAGGCGGATCGGGCATCGTCGTCATTCGATATTCGGTGACGGGCGGGGGAGGGCTTCAGGCGTTTTACCAGATGGAGCAGGCAGCCTGGACCGGTGCTGCCGGGGAAGTGATCGATTCCAGCGGCAATGGCAGAGACGGCGTGCGTATCGGCGCCGCGCAGACGACTGCTGCCGGTTACGTCTGCCGGGGCGCACAGATTCCCCTCAATACCAGCGCCGGGCAACGGGACGGGGTTGATACCGGATTCGACATCAACACGATCGGTAACCGCGGTTCGATTTCATTCTGGTATCAGGCGGCGGCCGACTGGAATAGCGGGACCGCGCGGCAGTTATTCGACGCCTCGGCGGAACCTGCCGGCGCGGACCCCTATTTCTTTGCGTCGGTTCAGGCAAACGGGGTGTTGCGTTTCGCCCTTGAAGACGTCAATGACGGTGACTATCTGGTGAGTTCCGCGCCACAGGGTTTTGCCGCCGGAACCTGGGTCCATGTCGCAGTTACCTGGCAGCTTGCTTCGGCGCCGGATAACCGAATCCGCGTGTACATAAACGGAACCCAGGCAGGCGAGGCGGGCACTACCCAGCAAAACCTTTCGACGACACTTGGCAATCTGATAATCGGTGACAACGCCAGTAACTACTTCGCCAGCGGATCGACACCCAATTCCGCCAACGGTGTCATTGACGAGTTCCGCGTTTACGATTTTGAGCAGACGGCGGCCGAAATCTCGGTCGATATGAACGCCACCAGCCCTTGCCCGGGGCCGGTCGCGGAGTACCGATTGGACGAGCTATCCTGGAACGGAACGCCCGGCGAGGTGCTCGACAGTTCGCCGAACGGTCTCAATGGGCGCGCTGTGGGTGGCGCCGTCCCTGTTCCAGCACAGGTCTGTAACGGGGCCCAGCTGAATATTCCCCCCGGTCCGCAGACCGCCTACCTTGAGATTGCGGATGATCCGTTACTGGATATCACCAGCGCACTGACAGTGACTGCCTGGGTCAATCCATCGGTCTACCCCCCCAATGGACTGATGGCGGTGGCATCGAAAGATACGAACTGGGAGTTTCATATCACGTCAACCGGACAGGTGAACTGGTGGTGGAACACGGGTGCTGCGCAGTTGTTTACCGGTGCGGGAGCGGTCCCGCTCAATACGTGGACACATATCGCGATCACCTTTGCGCAGGGACAGCAGATCATCTATATCAATGGCGCGCCGAGCGCCAGCGGTACAGACGGGGCGGCATTGTTTACCAATAACCTGCCGCTGCAGATCGGCGACGACCAGCTTTTCGGTGGCGGGTCACGGCGCTTTCGCGGTCTCATCGATGAAGTCCAGATCCACGACCGTACCTTGTCCGCCGCCGAGGTGATGGCAATCATGAACACCACCCGGCCGTGCCTGTCGGCAGTCGATCATTATTATGTTCAACATGCGGCCAGCGGGGTCAATTGCCAGGCGGAGACCATCACAATTACCGCCCACGATATCAACCACATCCCCTTCTCTGCGCAGTCGCGCACCATCACGATTACAGCGGCGCAGGTTGCGGGTGCGGCGGGCACGCATGGCGATTATGCGTTGGTTTCGGGAACCGGTGCGCTTAACAATGGTGCTGTCGACGATGGCGTAGCGACCTACTCGTTTGGCATCGCGGAATCCCAGGTCGTGTTGAGTTACAAGAATACCTGGGTACAGACCGTTAATTTGTCGGTGAACGATGGAACGGCAACCGATACCAGCGGAACCGCTAGCGCTGACCCCGGCTACGACCAGAATTTGTCGTTTGTTCCGTCCGGGTTTCGATTCGTCGACGCTGGCGACAACGTGATTCCGAACCAGGTGGCGGGTGTCACCGATGGTCCGTTCTATTTGCAGGCTATCCAGACCGGGGCAGGAGGCTGCACCAGCCCCGGACCGTGCACCGGCGTGTGTACCGTGCCCGCCGCGTTCGGTGATGGTGCCAGTGTCGACATCGATCTTGCGTTCCGCTGCGATGACCCGACGACCTGTCAACCGGGGCAGCAAGTCAGCATCATCAACAATGGGGCTACATCGATCGCCGCCAATCCGGCCACTGGCGTGACCGCCTGGACCACCAAGAGTGTCGTTTTCGGCGCAAACGGGCGGGCCGCATTCAACATGACGTACCCCGACGTCGGTGCGATCTCCTTGCACGCGCGCCATGACATTCCTCTGCTGAACGGCGGTGCTTCGGGCAACCTGATGACTGGCGCGAGTAACGGCTTCGTGGTCAGCCCCTATGGATTTGTAATTGCGTCCACAGCACCGAACGAGATCAAGCGGTCCGGTGACGGGTTTGTCAATCCCGGGGCTACCACGGCGGCCGATGTGCCCTTCTTCATACGCGCAGGTGAGGATTTCAGTGTGACCGTAACCGCAGTCAACCAGGGTGGTACGGCAACCCCGAACTACGGCCGGGAAAGCGCACCCGAGACCGTGCGGCTGACGGCAAATCTTGTTGGCGGTCTGGGACTGACCAATAACCCGCCGCTGAGCAATCCAACATCTTTCGGGCCATTCGCTTCAGGGCGCGCAACGGGCACGACGTTCAGCTGGGGCGAGGTCGGCATTATCACTCTGACGCCCGAGCGTCGGAGACGGAAATTACCTCGGGGCCGGCGACGTGACGGGAACGACCAGTGGCAACGTTGGCCGGTTCGTTCCCTTTGATTTTTCGGTTACCCGCAACGTTCCGCTGTTCGATTCCGGCTGCAGTGCCGCGGGCAAGGACGCGTTTACCTATATCGGCGAGCCATTCGGGTACCAGACGGCGCCGGTCATAACGGTGACGGCCCGGAATCTGGCAGGGACAACCACGCTGAACTACAGCGGTGATTTCTTCAAGATCAGCGCGGGTTCATTAACCGGAAAAGCATATGCAGCGGCGACGGGAACGCTCGACGTGTCTGGTGTTTCCGGAGTCGATCCGGCGATTCGGTACAACGGTGATGCTATCGCTGTGCCGCCGCCGCCAGCGGCGGGAACGGGCACGCTGACGTTCAGTGCCGGGACCGGCTTGTTGTTCACCCGCACCACCCCGATTGCCGCATTTGACGCCGATATTTCGTTGTCGATCAACGTTATCGATTCCGATGGAACACTGGTGTCATTGGTGGACGGTCTCGCCGGTGTCAATCCGGTGCGATTTGGTCAGTCGACACCCGGCAATGGCATTCTGTTCACCGGTGCCACAGTGACAGCGGGCAAGACGCCACGGGAAATGCGCTTCGGCCGACTCCGGATGGAAAATGTCACCGGCACATCCCGCCTTGCTTTGCCCTTGCGCTTGCAGACGCAGTACTTTACTCCTACGGGATTCATCACCAACGGTGATGACGATTGCACGACTTTCAATGGTTCGGATTTCGCAATGAGCTTCGTGCCGTCGACCAATCTTGCGGCCTGTGAAACGGCGGTTAACCCGAGCGCTGCGATTGGCGTCTCGGACGGGCAGGCCACGGGACTGCAACTGGCGGCGCCGGGAATCGGCAACGACGGCAGCGTTGACCTCAGACTCAATCTCGGGATCGCCAGCGGTACGACTTGTACCGCAGTCGGTGCCGCTGCCTCGCCGGCCACTTCGTCACCGCTGGATTACCTGCGCGGGAACTGGGGCGGGACGCCCACCTGGGATCAGGACCCGACGGCAAGGGCGACTTTCGGCGTTTACCGGAATGCGACGGAGTTTCTGTATTTGCAGGAGAACTATTGAGGGCGGGGAAAGACCTTATTTCTCCATTGACGACAATAAGTTATTGAGTTATTTTCGTGTTATTTGACAAGTTGTGAAAAGTTTGTTTCCTGTGCGCAAGCGGAATGCTGGAATGGGCACTGTTGCCGTGTGCTATCGGAACGGGCGTATCGATGTTGCGCGGATCGTCCGTGCGGACGATGCGCGGCCGGTTCTTGATCTCTGTGCGTCTGAACAAATTGAAGGCTCGGAGACGGACACGCTCGGCCGGTTGCGGCGCAAGCACGGCCTCGAACGTGCCGAGTGCGTGACATTGATCAGCGAAGGTGATTATCAGCTCCAGGTGATGGATGCGCCCGAGGTGCCGGATGAAGAGTTGCGGGACGCGGTGCGCTGGCGTTTGAACGATGTGCTCGACTATCCTGCCGATGCAGCCACCGTCGATTTGTTCTCGGTGCCGGGTGATCCCAATTCGCCGACCCGAATCCGGTCGGTCTACGCGGTGGCGGCGCGCAATGAACTGATCGCTGAACGCATGGAATCGTTCTCCGGGGCCAGGCTTTCGCTCAAGGTGATCGATATTCCGGAAATGGCTCAGCGCAATATGGCGGCCATGTACGAAACGCCGGGGAGGGCGCTGGCGCTACTGAGTCTGTCCGCCGAAAGGGGATTACTGACTTTCACCGCTGCAGGTGAGTTGTACCTGGCGCGCGGCATTGATATCGGTCTGATGCAACTGGACCACGCCGAAGGCGATTTGCGCAAACAGTTGTGCGATCGCCTGGTTCTCGAAGTGCAGCGATCGCTTGACCACTTCGACCGCCAATTCAGTTTCCTCACGCTGAGCAGACTGGTCCTTGCGCCGTTGCCGGAAGGTACCGGACTGGAAGCCTATCTCGCTGAAAATCTGTACGTGCCGGTTGAAGAGGCGCGGTTGGAGGACGCGATCGATATTTCCCGAATTCCCGAGTTGACAACCCGGGCGATACAGGCCGAGCGGTTCATGGCGATTGGTGCCGCACTTCGTGCAGAGACCGGCGCGTGAGCCAGCAAATCAATCTCTACAATCCGGCGTTCGAACACAAACGCGACCTGCTTTCGCTTTCCGGAGCAGCCACAGCATGGGGTCTTGCCGCTGCCGTCGTGATCGTTGTGATGCTGGCGATGTCGATGCGAACCAGTAACCTAGAACGTGATCTGCTAGAGGCCTCCGAGGCGCGCGATGCCGCACAGTCGGAAATGAACCGTCTCGCGGGACAATTGGCGGCGCGCAAATCTGATGTCGGGTTGGCGGCTGAAGTGGTGCAGCTCGAGGCCGAGGTCTCCAGCCGCGAAGAGGTGATGTCGAAATTGCAGGACGGAATCATCGGCGACACCGACGGGTTCTCGGAACATCTTTCTGCTTTTGCCCGGCAGTCGTTCTCGGGGCTCTGGCTGACCGGGCTGAAAGTGGCTGGCGCCGGTCAGTACGTCGTACTCGAAGGCCGTGCCGTCAGCCCGGAGCTGGTGCCAGGCTATCTGCAGCGGCTCAATCGTGAAGACGTCATGCAGGGACATGCATTTGCCGAGCTGGAAATGCGCCGACCGGATTCAAAAGGCAAGACGGACGGCGCGGATGCCAGATACATCGAGTTCCGATTGTCGACGCTGCCCCTGGCAAGGGCCTTCGATGCCGGGGACACTCCATGAAACAGTGGTGGCGTCGCATGGAAAAGCGGTTCGGTCTGCTCACCCGACGTGAGCGCGGCGTTTTGCTGGCGGGAGGCCTGGCAGTAATCCTCATTCTGGGATACTCGGGTTTCGATTCTTCGCTTGCCCGGCAGCGCGTACTTGCCGCGCAACTGAGCGAGGTAAGTGCGGCGACCGCGATGTCGAGAGCGCAAGCGCAATCGGTCACCATCCAACTATCACGGAATCCTGATGAGCAGGCCCGGGCGCGCATCGCGAAGCTTTCCGAGGAGGTGCGCAGACTGGAAGCGCAGATGCAGGGAATCAACCGGGGTCTCGTGCCGCCGCAGCAGATGGCGCGCATACTGGAAAAGATGCTCACCCGTGATGCGGGCGTGACGCTGGTCAGGCTCAGGACTTTGCCCGTCTCGGACCTTATCGAGCGAGAAGACGGCAAACCTGATGCAGGGCGAGCCAACGTCTACAAGCACGGCATCGAAATCACGCTGGAGGGCCGTTACCTCGACATGCTGAATTATCTCGATCGGCTGGAAGCACTTCCCTGGCAAATGTTCTGGTCCGAGGCGCAAATGGATGCGCGAGACTACCCGGCGGTGCGTATCACGGTTACAGTGTTCACGCTGTCACTGGACCGAGACTGGCTGGTGGTGTGATGAGACTAGGCCTTGCTCTCATTGCTGGTCTGTTACTTGCGTCTGGCCCTGCTGCGAGCGTTGCGCAGCAGTTGCGCGATCCGACACGCCCGCCATCGGAGGCTTCGACGAAGCCGGCGACCGCGAAGAGCCGCACACATGGCGGTTTGGTCTTGCAGACTGTATTGATCTCGCCGGAGCGAAAGACTGCCGTCATCAGCGGTCGCGTCATGTCGGTCGGCGACACCGTATCCGGCTTTCGTCTGGTGGAAATACGCGAAGGTGAAGTCGTGATGAAAGGTTCGAAGGGAACGCGCACGCTGCAACTCTATCCCGCGGTGAGCAAAGTCGAGGCGACGGCGACACTGTCAGAACGGAAAAAGGGCAACGAATGAGCCGGTCGAGAAGAGAAACACCTGACCGTTTCACGGAAGTCGCGCCGACGACCTCCTGGCATGTCGTTGGGCGGTTTGTCTCACTGCTGCTGGTGCTCGGGGTCAGCTCGTGCGCATCGATTCAGCCGCCGCCGCTCGAATTTGAAACGGCAAGGTCGGAATTGGACGAGGCTGTGAAGGCAACTGCCGCTGTACCGGAGCCATCTGCTGTCAGTGATGCGCTGTTGCCGCCCATCAGTGTGGAAATGCCACAAGTCGATGGACGGCCCATCGAGCCCCGTTTCGATCTGCAGGTCAGCAAGGCGCCCGCGAATCAGGTGTTCCTGGCCATCGCTGACGGTACCCGCTACAGCATGGTGGTTCACCCCGACGTGAAAGATCCGATTTCGATTGACCTGAAGGATGTCACGGTTCTTGAAGCGCTGGAAACGATCCGTGAAGTCTACGGGTACGAGTACGGAATCAAGGGAACGCGGATCATGATCAAGCCGATCGGGCTGCAAACCCGCGTGTTTCAGGTGAACTACCTGGTTTCGAAACGCAAGGGTGAAACCGAGGTGCGGATCAGCTCCGGGGCGATTTCTGATACATCGACACCCGGAACACAGGGCGCAACGACGGTACCTTCGGTGCCCGGCACGACAACCAGCAGGGCGCTGGAAAGCAGCCGCGTCAAGACATCCTCCGATAATGATCTATGGACCGAAATTGCGACCGCGGTGCGGGTGATGATCGGCTCCGAAGACGGGCGAAACGTCGTGGTCAGTCCGCAAGCGGGCGTTATCGTCGTGCGCGCGTTTCCATCCGAGTTGCGCGACGTGGCCCGTTTGCTCGAAACCATGTCGGTGGTTGTCGAGCGCCAGGTGATGCTCGAGGCGAAGATCATCGATGTGCGTCTCAGAGACGGTTCGCAGACCGGGGTAAACTGGGCCGCGTTCGATAGTGGCGACAACAGCCGGTTTGCCGGCGGCATACTGTCTCCGGGTTCCACTCTCTCGCCTTCCGGCACCCTGAGTGCATTCACGGCGCGTAACGATGACGGGACGATCAAACCGAATTCGAATCTCGATTCCCTGCCTGGTGCGGTCTCGGGATTCATAGGGGCTGGTTCCGGGACGCCCGGCACGCTGTTGGGACTGGCCTTTCAGACCAGCAACTTTGCCGCCTTGATTTCGTTTCTCGAGACGCAGGGCGACCTGTCGGTGCTTTCCAGCCCCCGCATCGCGACGCTTAACAACCAGAAGGCCGTTCTGAAAGTCGGCACGGACGAGTTCTTCGTGACCAACGTCACGTCGAATATCACGTTTACCGGCGCAACCAGCACGCAGTCCCCGACAATTACCACCCAGCCGTTTTTTTCCGGCGTGGCGCTCGACGTAACGCCACAGATTGACGATAACGACATCATCACACTGCATATCCATCCGTCCGTGAGCCGAGTGACCGAAGTGACCAAGGATCTTGATCTCGGCAGCGCTGGCCAGTTCAGATTGCCTCTGGCGTCCAGCGAAATCAGCGAATCGGACACGATCGTCCGCGTTACCAACGGTCAGATTGTCGCGATTGGCGGATTGATGAAACAATTGGACGCGCGTAACCGCCGTCAGGTGCCGGGACTCGGTGACGTGCCTGTGGTGGGTAGCGCATTCGGTAATTCGCAGGGGCTGTCCGACAAGAGTGAACTGGTGATTCTCGTCAAACCAACAATCATCAAGAGTTCGGCCGACTGGATGGAAGATCTTCAGAATACGCGAGAGAGAATCAACCGATTCCCGCGGGATAGCGCACCTGCTGCAGAGCCGGCCGGTGCGCAATGACGCCCCGCTGCGTGCGGGCTTGCGTCTGACTGGAGTCTAGAGAATGTACCGAGGGCATTTCGGTTTGCGGGAGCCGCCGTTCGGATTGACTCCGGACACCGCGTTCACATTCTCCGCTTCGTCACATCAGGAAGCACTCAATGTGTTGCTCGTGGCGAGTACATCCGGCGAGGGTTTTATCAAGATCACGGGCGATGTCGGCATGGGCAAGACCCTGCTCTGCCGTCGGTTTCTGTCGACTCTCGGGGACGAGTATGTCGCTGCGTATATCCCCAATCCAATGCTCGATTTCCGCGGTTTGCTGCTCGCTCTCGCAGAGGAACTCGGCGCACCCGTCGATCGCGCAGCCGACCAGCATGCGCTCATCAAGGCGGTCAATCATGCCTTGCTCGGCTTCGCGCGAAAGGGCAAGAAGGTCATAGTGGTTCTCGACGAAGCCCAGGCCATGCCGATCGAGACCCTCGAAGCGCTGCGCCTGCTTTCGAATCTGGAAACGGAAAAACGCAAACTCGTCCAGGTGGTGCTGTTCGGCCAGCCCGAGCTGGATGAAAAACTCGCCGAGGCCCCTATTCGCCAACTCAATCAGCGCATTACTTTCCACTATCAGCTCGCTGGCTTGTCAAAGCAGGAAACCGAGCAGTATGTTTCGCATCGCTTGCGGGTGGCCGGATATGTCGGAGACCGATTGTTTGCTCCCGGATCGATTGCCGCTCTCTACAAGCATACCCGGGGCGTGCCGAGACTGATCAACGTCATCGCGCACAAAGCGCTTTTGGCTGCTTATGGCGAGGGTGTGGCGCAGGTGTCACGACAACATGTGGTGCGCGCGGCGCTGGATACACCAGCCGCGGTTCAGCAGGCGCGGCCGTTTCGGCCAGGCTTCGCGCTGGCTGCCGCAACGGTGTTCGGCGTCGCGGTGTGGTTGTTCGTCGCATGAGCCTCATCAACCGGGTGCTGCAGGATCTCGAGGCGCGCCGTGTGGAACCGCAGATTGATGCTCCGGTTCACGAGCAAGTGCGCGCCGTGCCAGCGGTACAACCCCGAAGCTATCGCGGTCTGGCGGTGGCGCTGGTCGGGTCGCTCGTTGTCGTGGCCGCTGTTGTTTTCGCGCTGGGCAGCAATCACCAGCTCATTTCGAAGCTGAAATCGTTTCGTCCTGACGAGTCTTCGGCGCCGCCTGCGAAAATGACCGCGCAGGTACCCGCCGAAATACCGGATGTGTCCGAGTCTGTGCAGGCACAGGTCGAGGCAGCGCTGATGATGCCGGTGTTCCAGTTATCGGAAGAACTGTCGATTGTTCCCGAGACTCGCCCACGCCAGCCAGCGGCACAGGTGGCAAGCGCGACAGGCGGTGGCAACGTGACGGCGCAGTCTTCTGGTGACGTCAGCCAACGCGTTGCTGCATCCGCGCAGCGGCCTGAGCGAGAACCGGTGGCGATTGCTACAGCAACGCGTCAGAGCGAAGAACGGGGCAATCCGGCAGGCAAAACCGCCGGCGAGGCAAAGCCGGCGAGGCAAGACACGACGATTGCAAAAACGGGTGTGCCGGCAGGGACGGTCACCTCAAACGTCCCGGTGGAAGAGGATCTGGAGGAGGTTGTCATTCCGGCGGATGTTGCGACGGGCCCGATTGAGAAGCAGGCGCGTCAGCTCACTTCATTCGAGCGTGCCGAGAATTTGTTTCGACTCGGTGTTGCCAGCCTTCGCCGAGGGCACATGGCCGATGCCGAAGCGCAGTTTCGGGCTGCGGTCAGTGAAGACCGGTCACACGATGCGGCGCAGCAAGCGCTCGTTGGCGTTCTGATCGATGCTGGCCGGATAGAGGATGCGGAGGCGGTGTTGGCGGAATCGTTGAGCACCAACCCGCGGCAACCCAAGGCGGCGATGATCCTTGCGCGTCTGCAGGTCGAGCGCGGCGGTCTGGACGTGGCGATACAAACGCTTGAAAGCACAAGAATCTATGCGGGGACCGATCCGGTGTATCTGTCTTTTCTCGCCGCAGTTCTGCAAAGAGCGAACCGGCACGAGGAAGCCGTCGATCAGTATCGCAATGCGCTGGCGTTCATGCCGCGTAATGCGATCTGGTTGATGGGGTTGGGTATCAGCTTGCGTGCGCTCGGCAGTAACGGTGACGCGCTACAGGCATTCAACGAAGCCGCTGTTATCGGCACGCTGGATCCCGGCTTGCAGGCGTTTGTCGATCAGCAGCGCAGACAACTGGGCAGAGCCGTCAATTAACTGTTCTCAGCGCTGAGCAGGTGTTCTCGCCGCAATCCAGCCGATGACTGTTTCGGCTCCGGCACTTTTCAGTGTCCTCGCCAGTTCGTGCAGCGTAGCCCCTGTCGTGATTACGTCATCGACAACGGCAATCGTTTTATTGCTGAGGTCGGTCTTGCAGTCGAACGCGCCACGAACGTTGCGAGCCCGGTCGCGCCAGGGCAACGCGGTCTGCGATTGTTGTGCAAGGGTGCGGCGAGCGATGCGCTCGCTGACACGAATACCGAAGCTGGCACAAGCATGGCGGGCGATTTCGGATGCCTGGTTGAAGCCCCGCTCGCGCAGACGCGAAGCGGCGATCGGCATCGGCAGCACGATGTCCGGGTACGGTTCCTGTTCGAGGCGTCTCGCGAGCGGGTAAGCAAGCACCCGGGCAGCCGCAAGCTTGCGTGAATACTTCAGGTCCGCGACCAGGAAATCCACCGGGGACACGTAGTCGAGTGCAACCACGACCCGATCATACGCTGGGGGTCGCTTGAGGCAGCGGCCGCACTGCGTGGCGCCAGGAGTTGCAACAGCGCAAACAGGACAGCGTTCGCCAATGGCAAAGGGAAGCGAGTCAAAGCAAGCCTGGCAAAGACCGGATTCGCGGGACGGGGCACTGCAAAGCAGGCACGCGCCCGGCAGGGCGAAGCCAAAGTGGGAGCCTGGGCTACGCATGCTGAATCATGGTCAGGCAGGAGGGCGCAGCACGTGCCGGGACCGCGTCCGGGGGTGTTGTCTTGCAGTTGCGCAAAGTGACCATATCGCCGCCGCCATCCGCACCTATAATACGCATGCCCATCCCATTTAACGGAACCCATTGTAATGAATACAGTCGCGATACAGCCGCAACGATCCGCGCATGAGGATGCCGGAACTCCCTGGACACCAGGTGCCGTTATGGGCCTGCTCGAGATGCCGTTCAGTGACCTTGTTTACCGGGCGCAGCAGGTTCATCGCGCCAATTTCAAACCCAACACGGTTCAATTGTCGACGCTGCTTTCGGTCAAGACCGGCGGCTGCCCGGAAGACTGCGGTTATTGCCCGCAGGCGTCGCGCTATCAGACCGGGGTGGATAACGAGGCGTTGTTGAGCGTCGACGAAGTGGTGGCCGCAGCCAGGGCGGCGAAGGAAGTCGGGGCAACGCGTTTCTGCATGGGCGCGGCCTGGCGCGGACCGAAGCAGCGGGATCTGGACAAGGTGGTGGAAATGATCAGCGCGGTGAAGTCACTCGGGTTGGAAACCTGTGCCACGCTGGGGATGCTCAAAGACGGGCAGGCGGAACAGCTCAAAGGGGCTGGTCTCGATTATTACAATCACAATATCGACACCGGCCAGGAGCATTACGGCCAGATCGTTTCAACGCGCAATCAGAAGGATCGCTTCGAGACTTTGGCGCGTGTTCGCAAAGCGGGCGTCAACGTGTGCTGTGGCGGTATCGTTGGCATGGGCGAGTCACGCGAAACCCGGGCCGAGCTTATTTCAATGCTGGCAAACATGGACCCGTACCCGGAAAGCGTGCCGATCAATAACCTCGTTCAGGTGGAGGGCACGCCGCTTTTTGGCGTCGATGCGCTCGATCCATTCGAATTTGTCCGTACCATTGCTTGCGCCCGGATGACCATGCCGCGTGCGATGGTGCGTTTGTCTGCCGGGCGCGAGCAAATGTCCGACGAGCTCCAGGCCTTGTGTTTCATGGCTGGCGCAAATTCCATTTTTTATGGCGACAAACTTCTGACTACGGGGAACCCCCAGGCGGAGTCCGATCGCGATCTGTTTGACAGGCTTGGTATCGAGCCGTCAACCAGCGATCAACTGCGCTCTGACTAGGGCCTGTTAACACCTATGTGATCGATGCGTTGCTCCCCAGGATGGGGCCAGGCAAGACGCGAGGAGGGCAGTTTGGTTATTCCAAATAAGCGACGAGCAACACGGCATGGCCCCATCCTGGGGGCAACCCGAAGGGCCGGGGCCGCTTTGGCGCGATCCGGCGTTGCAGCTCGCTCGTGTGGAATGACCACACCGCGCTCGCTGCGCCTTGTCTCGCGCCAAAGCGGCCACCGGCGCGTCGACCACAGTTGCGTTAACAGGCCCTAGATGCACCCTCCCGGCGGCACCGATGCCAGCGTGTTCGATTCGGGTGCCAATCGCCGGGTTGCGCCCGGCTGTTCAAGGTTCTGGGGGTCCGTCATTATCCCGGCGATTGCTGCGTCAACTGACTGCGGCATCAGCGAAGTAACCCGTGGTGCGGCCGAAACTGCGTCGCTCGTTCGATCGTGCTGCCACGAACTACGACACCGTTGCGGCTTTTCCGCGAGAAATCGCAAGGCGAATGGCAGAGCGCTTGTCACTCGTGCAACTGCCGGTACGACGGATACTGGACGCGGGCTGCGGCACAGGCGGCGCAGCGTCATGGTTGCAGCAAAGATTCGCCGGCGCAGCGATCGTCGAGCTCGACGCTTCCGAGAGGATGCTGGCCCAGCGCACGACACGGCGCTGGTCGAACTGGTTGCGAATTGGCCGGCGCAATGCGCGCTATGCAGTATGTGCCGATTTTCAGATGTTACCGCTGGCGACGGCCGCGTTTGATCTGGTTTGGTCCAACCTGGCATTGCACTGGGCCGAAGATCTCCCGGTGGCGCTGGCCGAAGCAAGCCGGGTGTTGCGCCCGGGCGGGTTGTTGATGTTTTCCGTGTTTGGCCCGGATACGCTGCGCGAGCTCAGACTCGCGACGGCCGATGACGGATTCCGTGTCAACCCGCACGTCGATATGCATGATATCGGTGACATGCTGGTGCGTTGCGGTTATGCCGATCCTGTCATGGACATGGAGCAGGTCACACTAACCTATGACGACCTGGCTGCGCTGTTGCGCGACCTCAGGGCGCACGGATCAACTCCGTTTGCGGCGGAAGAATCGCAGGGCTTGCGCGCCCGTTCGCATTTCCTGCGCACCGTCTCGCGATACGAGCAGTTCCGGGGGCGGGACGGACGGCTACCGGCGACTTTTGAAGTGATCTACGGGCATGCCTGGAAGCCCGAACCAAGGTTCTCGCCCAAGGGCAGGACCGTGATAGACATCCGGCCGACCGCAAGTTAGACAAGGACGCCGGTATTGCACGTGCCAAGGCGACCACGGGAAGCTTGCCGGCAGGCTGACGCGATTCCTTTCCGAGAGTGATTCCCGTTTAGGAGTTGGCTCCGGATACGGGCTCCTTCCTGCTGATTTTGTTGCTGTTTCCTTGCCTCGTTTCAGTTCGCTATGGTACATTTCCTCGCCGCCGGATCAATCATGGATAGCTTGAACATGCCGCCGCTCGAGTCGGGAGAAAAGATCCAGTTTGGAATTGTGTCCCGTCGCTACAATTCGAGTTCGCCGCATGTCCGGCTGCTCGTTTTCGGTTCGCTCGGGGTGTTTACGCTGGCAATAGCCGCGGCGTTTGCGTTGGTCGGCGCCTGGCCGGTTGCACCATTCGCCGGCCTGGAATGTCTGGCCCTGTTCGTCGCCTATCGTTGGCTACGGCGCCATGATGAGGACTACGAGTTGATTACGATCGAGGGCGACAACGTGATCGTGGAAACGAGAAACGGCGGCGAGCGGGAAAGAGTTCCGATGAGCCGTTACTGGGCCCAGGTGGTGGTTGAAGACCTGGCGGGTGGCAAGAGGCGGGTTTTCCTGCGGGCGCATGGGCGGGAAATCGAATTTGGTAGACTGCTTTCCGACGAGGCAAAACTGTCCGTGGCCAAAAGGCTGCGCGCGAAACTAACCGCGTTGGTTTGATTAATAACGACATTAAAAGCACTTTCGGGGGGAGTATGGGGTTGAAAGCCTTTTCGCGTCTTTTCTTGCTGGCGGCAGCTATGCTGATGCCTGGCCTGGCCTCGGCGGAATATCAACTGAATCTCAAGCCGGCAAACACCGCTCTTGGCAATGCCGTCTACGATCTGCACACGCTGGTAATGATCATCATTACCATCATCTTCGTCGGCGTGTTCGGATTCATGTTCTATGCGATATTCAAGCATCGCAAGTCGGCTGGTCACCAGGCCGCACACTTCCACGAAAACACCACGGTGGAGATTGTCTGGACGGTGATTCCCGTTTTCATCCTTATCGGACTGGCCTGGCCAGCCACCAAGGCATTGCTGGAAATGCGGGATACATCAGCGCCGGACATGACCATCAAAGTCACCGGCTATCAGTGGAAATGGGGTTACGAATACCTTGACGATGACGTCAAGTTCTACAGTTCCCTGTCGACGCCGCGTGATCAGATACAGGGTGATGCCGAGAAAGGCGAGCATTATCTGCTCGAGGTCGACAATCCCCTGGTAGTGCCGGTTGGCAAGAAAGTACGCATTCTGACAACCGCTAACGACGTCTTGCACGCCTGGTATGTTCCGGAGCTTGCGGTCAAGCAGGATGCCATCCCCGGATTCATTCGCGATACCTGGTTCCAGGCCGAAGAGACCGGCACGTTCCGCGGCCAGTGCGCGGAACTGTGTGGCAAGGAACACGGCTTCATGCCGATCGTTGTCAATGTTGTCAGTGAAGACGACTACAGGATTTGGGTGGCCGAACAAAAATCGGCAGCTGGCGCAGCGGCTTACGATCCGGCGAAAACATACTCGGTGGCGGAACTGACCTCGGCTGGCGAGGCCGTTTACAAGACACACTGCGTGGCCTGTCATCAGCCGAACGGCAGTGGCATGCCGCCAAGTTTTCCGGCGCTGACCGGCGGGAAGATCTCGACCGGGCCCATCGCCAACCATCTCGATATCGTTCTGAATGGCAGCAAGAAGAATCCGATGATGGCCGCCTTCGGCTCTCAGCTCAGCGATATGGATATTGCCGCGGTCATTACCTACGAGCGAAATTCGCTGGGAAATTCTGTGGGTGATTCGTTGCAGCCCGGTGAAGTCGCCGCAGCGCGCAAGTAACCAGTCTCGGACATAAAAGACATTTAGAGGTTCGGAAGGAGAGGCAAATGGAAGCGGTACACGAACACGACCACAGTCATGATCACCCGAGTGGGCTCATGCGCTGGGTGACAACGACCAACCACAAGGACATCGGCACAATGTACTTGTGGTTCAGCTTTGCGATGTTCATGGTTGGCGGAGTCATGGCTCTGATTATTCGCACCGAGCTTTTCCAGCCCGGTTTGCAGGTTGTCGAGCCCGAGTTCTTCAACCAGATGACAACATTGCACGGGCTGATCATGGTCTTTGGCGCGATCATGCCGGCTTTTGTCGGGTTCGCGAACTGGCAGATTCCGATGATGATCGGCGCTCCGGACATGGCGTTTCCGCGCATGAATAACTGGAGTTTCTGGTTGTTGCCCCCCGCTGGTACGTTGCTGGTGCTTTCAATGTTTGTTCCCGGCGGTAGTGCAGGAGTTGGCTGGACGATGTACGCGCCGCTCACCGTGCAGCAGGGCATGGGGATGGATCTGGTGATCTTCGCCGTTCACATTCTCGGGATGTCCTCCATCATGGGTTCGATCAACATCGTCACGACCATTCTGAACATGCGGGCGCCAGGCATGACGATGATGAAGATGCCGTTGTTCGTGTGGACCTGGCTGATTACCGCCTATCTGTTAATTGCCGCCATGCCGGTTCTTGCTGGTGCGGTGACGATGACACTTACCGATCGGCATTTCGGAACGCATTTCTTTAACGCTGCTGGTGGCGGTGATCCGGTACTGTTCCAGCACATCTTCTGGTTCTTCGGACACCCGGAGGTATACATCATCGCGATCCCGGCCTTTGGCGTCATTTCGCAGGTGATCCCGGCATTCTCACGCAAGCCCTTGTTCGGCTATGCATCAATGGTCTATGCCACGGCATCGATTGCCATTCTTTCCTTCCTGGTCTGGGCCCACCACATGTACACGGTGGGGATGCCCGTGGAGGCACAGCTCTACTATATGTTTGCCACCATGCTGATCGCGGTGCCCACCGGGGTGAAGGTGTTCAACTGGGTTGCCACGATGTGGAAGGGCTCGATGACCTTCGAGACGCCAATGCTGTTCGCCATCGGTTTCCTGTTCCTGTTCACGCTTGGCGGGTTCACCGGCCTGGTGCTTGCATTGACGCCGGTTGACGTGCAGCTCCACGATACCTATTACGTGGTTGCACATTTTCATTACGTGATGGTGGCCGGCGCCTTGTTCTCGGCGTTCGCCGGAGTCTATTACTGGCTGCCGAAGTGGATCGGCAAGATGTACGACGAGACACTCGGCAAGTGGCACTTCTGGTTGTCAATCATCTTCTTCAACCTGACATTCTTCGTTCAGCACTTCCTCGGGTTGGCGGGTATGCCGCGCCGGATTCCGGACTACTCATTGCAGTTCGCCGACTTCAACATGATTTCATCCATTGGGGCATTCGGCTTTGGATTGTCGCAGCTGCTGTTCCTGTACATTCTGTTGAAGGCGATCCGTAGCGGCGAGAAAGCGCCGCAGAAGCCCTGGGACGGAGCCGATACGCTGGAGTGGACGCATCTGCCGACACCGGCTCCATACCACAGTTTCGAGACGCCACCGACGGTGAAGTGAGAAGGCGAAATATCCCGGGGGTAGCGGCGGCCATCAGAAAACCGGTCCGCCATGGCTCCCCCGGTGCATAGCCGATGACCAATTCACAAACTGAACAGAAAGAAAAGCGGAACGTGAAAACCGGAATCGTACTCGCGACGGTCGCGGCCGCGTTCTTTTTCGGGTTCCTGCTAAGGCGGCTGCTGTACCAATGAGGCAATCAGTTCTAAGACGCAATCGTGAAACGCTTCGCAAGCTTGCCGTGGTTGCGTTGCTGATGTTCGGTTTTGGTTACGCATTGGTCCCTCTCTACGAAAAGATTTGTGAGGTGACCGGCATCAACCAGGTGGTGAAGCCGGATACCGTAGTCAACACCCAGGTCGACAAGTCGCGAACGATTGTTTTGGAGTTCGATGCCAATGCGCGCGGCGATATTGCCTGGGAACTCACCCCGCGGGAGCGCAAACGCAAGGTTCACCCCGGGGAGCTGGTGCATGTAGTCTTTGATTTGAAAAACACGACGGATGTTTCCGTTCAAGCCCAGGCGATTCCGAGTTTTGGGCCGCAACGTGCCGGTCTTCATGTCAAGAAACTCGAATGTTTCTGTTTTACCCAACAGGAGATTCGGGCGGGAGAGACCCGGGAATTGCCTGTTGTTCTGGTTGTCGAGCCTACGATCCCGCAGGACGTGCACACGGTAACCTTGTCTTACACCATGTTTGAAGTGGGCGGGACCCAGGAACCCAAGACGGCCATGCGCTCGGCAGGGGGCAAGGGATGACGGCCGGGGACAAGAGCCAGGAGAGCGCCGGAACGCTGCGCGCGTTTCGAGCGGTGATCTCGGCGTTTACCGGAATTGGCAGAGGCAAAGCGCTGCATAATGACCTGGCAACGCTCCGCCCCTGGCAGGTTATTGCCGCGGGTTTGATTTGCGCGGCTGTTTTTGTAGCAGTGATCGTCACGCTGGTGCGCAATATCGCTACGTGAATAACATCAAAATAAACCAACGAGACTTTACAGAGGAGTAAGTCTATGACCTCGCAACCGGGCGGTTACTATCTGCCATCTCCATCGCACTGGCCGATTTTCGGTTCGATTGCGTTATTTCTGATGGCGTTTGGCGGAGTGCTCATGATGAACGGGGCTGGCGGTGGAACCATCACCTTGCTGGTCGGCATCCTGGTACTGATTTACATGATGGTCGGCTGGTTCGGCACTGTCATCGGCGAGAGCGAAAGCGGCAAGTACAACAAGCAGGTCGACGTGTCCTTCCGTTGGGCGATGAGCTGGTTCATCTTCTCGGAAGTGATGTTCTTCGCCGCATTCTTCGGCGCTCTGTTCTATATGCGCGTTTTGTCGGTGCCATGGTTGGCGGACGCAGATACCGCAGCGTTGTTATGGCCAGGATTTGCCGCCGAATGGCCGGCGTCCGGTCCGGCTATTTCCGAGCAGTTCACGCCGATGGGCGCGTGGGGCTTGCCTGCGATTAACACTGCGATCCTGCTCACCTCGGGCGTAACCATCACCATTGCACACTGGGCCCTGAAAGAGAACAAGCGCACCACGCTTAACTGGTTCATGTTCCTGACCATCGCGCTGGGTCTGACCTTCCTTAGCGTGCAGGCTTATGAGTATGGACACGCCTATCAGGACCTGAATCTGACGCTCTCGAGCGGTGCCTACGGCGCAACGTTCTATATGTTGACCGGTTTCCATGGCTTCCACGTTACGGTCGGAACGATCATGTTGATCGTAATCTGGTTAAGGTGCCTGAAAGGACACTTCAAGCCCGAACAGCATTTCGGGTTTGAAGGGGTCGCCTGGTATTGGCACTTCGTTGACGTTGTCTGGCTTGGACTGTTCGTCTTTGTCTACTGGCTCTAGGGCATAGGCTTATCGACAAGCATTGAGTCAAACAGACGAAGAATAGCCCGCTTCTGCGGAGATTATGGCCGCCGCCGGCTGACAAGCCGCGCGGCGACTTTTTTTATATGCCTTGCTGAGGGATCAGGCCGAAGTAGTAGCCAAGCATGAGCAGAATGAACAGCGTCACGGAAAGGCCGATGCGCACAGTCAGCGCTTTCACGGTGCGGTCAGAGTCTCCCTTGTCACGCACGAGGTATAACAGCGCGGAAGCGAGGCTGCCGACAATGACCAGCAGAAACAGGACGATGATAATTTTCATAAGTGCGTGCCTGACGCCAAGTTTAGTGGATAGCTGGTTGGTCTACCAGTGTTGGAGCGTGCGATTGCGGCTTTGGCGAGCATGAGGCGCGATATGCGTTACCCGGGTTGGGTGACGACCTGCGCTGCCTTACTGGGCCTGATGCTGACGCTCTCAGCCTCATATTGGCAATTTGGCCGCGCCAGAGAAAAAGCCGCATTACGCCAGCAATACCTGGAGCGACAAGCAATGCCGCCGTACGATCTGCATGCGGGGGTTCCACCGCTAGATGCCATTTCCTTCAGGAAAGTCCGGGTAAGCGGAAGGTATGTCGCTGAGAAGGCGATTTTTCTCGACAACAGGCTACGCGCCGGGGCGGCCGGTTACGAGATCGTTGTTCCGCTGCAAATTTCGGGCAGCAGTCGGCACCTTCTGATCAATCGGGGTTGGGTGGTGCGTGGCCGCGAGCGATCAGATTTGCCGCTGATCAACGTGCCGTCGGGCGAGGTTACGATCGTTGGCACTGCAATCGTTCCGGGCCCGGGCGCGCTCGAATTATCTGACGAAACCGTCGAAGGACGCGTCTGGCAGAATTTGAATATCTCGCGCTACCGTGAGCGGCAACAACTGGAGACGCTCGATTTTGTCGTGAATGAAGAGTCGGAACAAGGAGACGGACTTGACCGCAAACGTACGGAACCCGGTTTTGGAATTCAGACCCATCAGTCTTATGCCGTGCAGTGGCTGTTGTTCGCCGCGTTGATCATCTTCTTTTATATCTATTATGGATTCTTGCGGAAAAAACCAGACAACGAAAAGTAACCTCACGCTGTGGCTGATTCTTGCCGTGTGCGTGTTGCCGATCATTGCGTCGACAGCGTTGTATTATCTTTGGACGCCGACACGCTTTGTTAATCACGGCGAACTGCTTGATCCTGTGCCGCTTGCTGGTCTTGCATTCGCCCGGACGGAGGGCGAAAAATTCGATTTCGCTGAGCTGAACGGCCGTTGGGTATTTCTTTCGATTGACGATGGCGCGTGCGACGATTATTGCGCGAACAAGCTGTATCTGATGCGCCAGATCCGGCTAACTCAGGGAAAGGACGCCGACCGAATCGAACGCGTGTGGCTGGTTCGTGACGGACAGCGGCCTTCGGTCGAGACGCTTGCAGAGTACGAAGGCACCCATACGATCGCGCTTGCGAACGCGGATGGGTTGGATCCGTTTCCTGCTGACGGCAAGCGCACCGACTATATTTTCCTCATCGATCCGCTTGGCAATCTGATGATGCGTTACCCTCCCGATGTCGATCCGAGTCGGATGAAGAAGGACATCGCGAAACTGTTGCGTGTGTCGAGCGGCTGGCGTCAGATCGAGCGCTGAAGAGGTGCGCCGATGACCGATCCAATTTGGCAGTTCTCGTTGCAGACGGTGCATGCTTTGATCTGGGGCGGCACTCTCGCTGCCGTGCTCTTCGTTTGTATCCGCACAGTCAATTTCAGGAAACTGGTCTATGCGACAACGTTACTGACATTTGTGCTGGTGGCCCTTGGTGCTTATGTTCGTCTGACCGATGCCGGGCTTGGTTGCCCCGACTGGCCAGGGTGTTATGGCAAGTTGTCGCCTTTCCACGCCGAAGCAGAAATTCATGACGCGCAGCGACTTTCGCCCACGGGTCCTGTGTCCGCCACGAAAGCGTGGAACGAAATGCTGCACCGGTACCTCGCTTCTCTGGTCGGCGCGATGATTGTCGCGATCGTGGTGCAGGCGTTTCTTAGTCGCAGGCAATCCAAACCCGACCCTGAGCGAGCGATTGGCCTGCCACTTTTGTTGCTCGCATTTGTCTTGATGCAGGGCTTGTTTGGAAAGTGGACCGTTACCCTGCTTCTCAAGCCGGCCATCGTTACCCTGCATCTGCTTGGTGGGATGCTCATCCTCGGGATGCTCACGTGGTTGAGCGCGCGACAGCTACGGCTCCCGGGTGCGCGCCGTCCGGCCGAAGCCCGTATGCTGAGGCCCTGGGCGGTATTGGCCATGTTGCTCGTCGTCGGGCAAATCGCGCTGGGAGGTTGGGTCAGCACGAACTACGCTGCACTCGCTTGCATTGATTTTCCGACTTGCCATGGCAGATGGTTGCCTGAAATGGATTTCAACCACGGGTTCCAGTTGCGGCGTGAACTGGGGATGACGGCGCTGGGCGAGCCACTGTCGAACGCGGCGCTTAACGCGATTCATTGGACGCATCGGGTCGGCGCCCTCGTGCTGGCAGTCTATCTCGGGATAATGGTCTATGCGGCCGCCGCCATGACAGGCCTTCGCCGCTATGCGTGGGCGGTGGGTGGCGCTTTGGTGTTACAGATTGGTCTTGGCATATCGAATGTGCTTGCGATGTTACCGCTTACTCTGGCCGTCGCCCATAACGCCGGGGCGGCGCTATTACTGATGATGGTCGTGGTGCTAAACTTTGCGCTCCGTCAGGAAACGGCCGGATAAATGTCGGTATCCACATATCCATCGCAATTGGCTTCTCGTCTCGAGCAGTACCTGCAGCTAACCAAACCGCGCGTTGTCGCACTGATTGTGTTCACGGCGGTCATCGGTATGTTGCTTGCGACCGATGGGCCTGTACCTCTGCAAATCCTGTTGTTCGGGTCGATAGGAATCTGGCTGGTTGCCGGTGCTGCCGCCGCGATCAACTGTCTGGTGGAGCAGAAAATTGATGCCCTCATGGCTCGCACGCGGGCCCGCCCATTGCCCTTGGGCACCGTTTCTACGCCCGAGACCCTGATTTTTTCGTGCCTGGTCGGGGGGGGCGGACTGACGATGCTTTATATGCTGGTGAATCCACTGACCATGTGGTTGACACTCGCCACCTTTGTTGGCTACGCCATCATCTATACCGTCGTTCTCAAGCCGCTTACGCCCCAGAACATCGTAATAGGCGGGGCCTCGGGCGCCATGCCACCAGTGCTGGGCTGGGCCGCAGTAACGGGTGACGTTTCGCACGAGGCATGGCTGTTATTCCTGATCATATTTGCCTGGACGCCACCGCATTTCTGGGCATTGGCGCTGTATCGCAAGCATGAATACGCGAAAGCGGACGTGCCGATGCTACCAGTTACCCACGGCGACAAGTTCACGCGGCTTCATGTGCTGCTCTACACCATCATTCTGTTTGCGGTTTCACTGCTGCCGTTTGCTGTTCGCATGAGTGGATGGTTGTACGCGGTGGGCGCAATTATCCTCGGCGGAGTATTTCTCTATTACGCATTTCGAATCTGGTTCTCCTACAGCGACGCGCTTGCACAGCGCACTTTCCGCTACTCGATCATCTATCTGTCACTATTGTTCGCGATTTTGCTGCTGGACCATTATCTTCCGGTGAGCAGCGCCTGATGCGTTCTGCGGTCATCATGCCTGGCCAAGCTGTCTCATGCCACGCAATGTGGGGATGGTGGTGGCAGGAACTTGTTGTAGCCGTTTTCAAGAGGCTCCAGGCATGTTCAGGCCGACCTTGACGTTACTGCGGCGAGGGCTGACGCTGCTAGCGCTTTCGCTCTGGCTTGCGGCGTGTGGTGAGGGCGGCAGTTCCGCGGCGTTCAACTCGACCGATATCACGGGAGCCGATTTCGGCAAGCGATTTGATCTGGTCGATCATCAAGGCAAACGCCGTCAACTGGACGATTTTCGCGGCAAGGTCGTTGTTTTGTTTTTCGGATTTACACACTGCCCGGACGTATGCCCGACGGCGCTGGCGGAATTCAACGCCGTCTTCGGCCAGCTTGGTGACTCGGCCGAGCGTGTGCAGGTATTGTTCGTCACCGTTGACCCGGAGCGGGATACGCCCGAAGTGCTCCGCTCGTATGTCACTGCGTTCAATCCGGCTTTCCTCGGACTGACCGGCACGCCGGAGCAGATCGCAGATGTAGCCGGGGAATTCCGGATCATTTACAAGAAAGTGGAGGGTTCACGCCCGGGCAACTACTCGGTCGATCACTCCGCAGGAACCTACATTTTTGACTCGGAGGGCAGGCTGCGTCTGTACGCCAGGTACGGACAGGAAACCGAGTCATTAGCCAGCGATATCAAGCGTCTGCTCAACGCCGGATAAGTACTTCCGGAGAAAAAAAGAAACCCGCCGTCAGGCGGGTTTTCTATTTGTTCAGATGGCGTTATTGAAGAGTTCAGGCATTATCCGGCGCCATCAGCAATCGCATTTTTTTCATCGCCTGGGCTTCGACCTGCCGTACCCGCTCCGCGGAAATGCCGAACTCGTCGGCCAACTGATGCAATGTGGCCTGGTTGTCCTCGCGTAACCAGCGTGCCTCAATGATGCGGCGGCTGCGAGCGTCCAGCGTGGATAGTGCCTGAGCCAGACCTTCCGATCTGTTGCGCACGCCTTCCTCATGTTCCAGGATGCGGCCCGGATCGTCGTCCGTGTCCGTCAAGTACGAAACCGGCGCAAAGCTGTCTTCGTCATCCTCAACCGACGGATCGAGTGCGATATCGTGCCCCCCCATCCGGGTTTCCATTTCAATGACGTCTTCAGGACGCACGTTGAGGTCCTTGGCAATGGCGGCGGCCTCATCGCTACCAAGCGCGCCAAAACCTGATTTCATGCTGCGCAGGTTGAAGAATAGCTTGCGCTGCGCTTTTGTCGTTGCGACTTTGACAATGCGCCAGTTACGCAACACGAATTCATGTATCTCGGCGCGAATCCAGTGGACGGCGAACGACACCAAACGTACACCCCTCGCAGGGTCGAAACGCTTCACCGCTTTCATCAATCCAATGTTGCCTTCCTGGATCAGATCCGAGTAAGGCAGGCCATAACCCCGGTACCCGCGAGCGATGGCTACCACCAGCCGCAAATGCGACAGGACCAGTGCGCGGGCGGCGTCCAGATCCTGATCTTGCTGAAAGCGGGTCGCGTAGGCTTGTTCCTCCGCCTGTGACAAGAGCGGAATCCGGTTAACGGCCTGAATATAGTTATCGAGACTGGCAACCGATGGCAAAGCCAATGTAGTTAGCGCATGCGACATGTTCAAAACCTCCTTCACGGGGCAATTTTAGCACTCTGCTTATAAGAGTGCCAAGTGTCGCTCAGAGTTCCCTTGAAACTGGAAAGTCCTTTATCTCGGGTTCATATGCCATAAGTGACGACTTACTGACATCCATGCTCCGAGCCACCCGAGCATCCCGGCCAAAGCCAGAAGCACGCCTGTTTGCTGCAGCGACATCATGCCGAGGCGCGGACTCAGGCCGAACAGGTCGCCAAACGCTGCCAGTTCATGATTGAGCATGCGTATGGCGAAGGTCACGATCAACCACGCCGCCCCGCCGCCGAGCAATCCCTGTAGTCCCCCGAGGTAGAGAAACGGCCTTCGGATGAAAAGGTTGGTCGCACCGATCAGTTTCGAAACCTCGATTTCGTCGCGTCTTGTAAGAATTTGTAGCCGGATCGTATTAAACGTGACGGCAACGAGTGCAATCGACAGCAGCACTCCCAGCAAGGTGACCAACAACTGCCCGATTCGTAGTGCCGCATCGAGTTTGCGGGCCCATGCGGAGTCGAGTTGTACATGCTCCACTTCCGGCCAAGTCAGCGCCTCGTTGCGCAAGGCTTCAAGCAGATCCGGGTCGGCTGTTTTCCCGGCAACGATGAATGCGTGTGGCAACGGATTCTCATCGAGCTCGGACAAAACGTCTGACATCCCCGAGGCGCGTGTGAGTTCCTCAAGCGCCGTATCCCGGTCGACGAAGCGGAATTGTCCGACAGAAGAATGCCGGCGAAGCCGCTCTTCTATTGCGCTCGCGTCGCTGCGGCTGGCCCGTACGGACAGAAACAGGCTTAGCTGCGGTTCGCTGGTGAGTTGGCGGGAAAATCGCGCCACATTGTCCAGACCCACGTAGAAGCCGCTGGGAAGCGCCAGGGCGATCCCGAACACCGCGACATTGAGCAAGGTCGCGAAGGGTTGTTCCAGCAACCGGCGCGCGCTGTCGCGAAAAGCGTCGAGGTGGGCAAACAGCCAGCTCACTGTGCCAGCCCTCCGTGATCGAGACGTATGGTCCGGGCACCCAGGCCCTTAATCAGATCAAGATCGTGTGTGGCAATCACCACAGTGACACCAACCTGGTTGAATGCCTTGAACATGGCAATAATTTCCTTGCCGTACGCCTCATCCAGGTTGCCGGTTGGTTCATCGGCGAGCAGAATCGCCGGCCGATTGACGATTGCGCGTGCAATGCAAAGACGTTGTTGTTCCCCGCCGGACAAGGTAACCGGCCGTGCTTTTTCGCGATCCAGCAGGCCTACCTTGTCGAGCGCGGCGCGCACGCGCCGGGCAATTTCCCGCCTCGGGAAACCGGAAATCACCAGGGGCAATGCCGCGTTGTCGTATACGCTGCGATCGAAAAGCAGCTTGTGGTCCTGAAAAATAAAACCGAAATTCCGGCGTAGAAATGGCAGCGAAGATCCGCCCATCGTGGTGATGTTCTTGCCGTTGATGACCACGCTGCCGCTAGTTGGGCGTTCGATACCCCCGATCAGTTTGAGAAGCGTGCTCTTGCCGGCGCCTGAATGACCGGTGACAAACACCATCTCGCCCGGATCGACATGCGCAGAAACGTTTCTGAGCGCTTCGTATCCGCCCGTATACCGTTTCGAGACGTGGCTGACCGTGATCATATAGAGAGTTCACAGGGTGGTTCAATGCAGAAAACAGCCGCGGCGGCCTGCCGCTGTCTGTACCTACCCGAACAGTGCATCGACGAACGCAGCGGCGTCAAATGGTCTTAGGTCGTCGATTCCCTCGCCGGTTCCGACAAAGCGCACAGGAATGGACCGATAGCGAGCGATACCTGCGATGGCGCCGCCTTTGGCGGTACCGTCGAGCTTGGTCAAAATCAAGCCCGTGACGCCAAGTGCCTGGTCGAACGCCTTGACCTGCGTGACGGCGTTTTGTCCAGTGTTGGCGTCGAGAACAAGCAGGACTTCATGAGGCGCATCGGGCATCGCTTTGGCAATGACTCGCTTTACCTTTTTCAGCTCTTCCATCAGATGCAGTTGTGTCGGGAGCCGGCCCGCAGTATCCGCCAATACGACGTCCGCGTTTTTCGATTTCGCCGACTGGATCGCGTCAAAGATGACTGCGGCGGCATCGCCGCCTTCCTGCGCAATCACGGTCACTTCGTTGCGCTCGCCCCAGATCCTGAGTTGCTTCTCGGCAGCAGCGCGAAAAGTGTCGCCCGCAGCCAAAACCACCGAAAGCCCTGCATCGACCAGCTGCTTGGTCAGCTTGCCGATCGACGTGGTCTTGCCGGCGCCGTTGACGCCGGCGAGCAAGATAACAAATGGTTTCGCGGTGTCGATTTGCAAGGGTGCTTCCAGCGGAGAGAGCAGTTCGAGTAATTCGGCTCTGAGCGCGTCCCGAACCCCGCTGGCTTCGCTGATTCGAGCACGCTTTACGCGCTGTCGGGTAGCATCGACCAGATGCTGCGTGGCATCGACTCCGACATCACAAGTCAACAATACTGTTTCGAGTTCCTCGAATAGCGCTTCATCAATAGCCCGGCCCGGGGCAAGCAGCACCGTCAACTGTTTTCCCAGACGGTCGCGTGTTGCACTCAGGCTTTGTTTGAGGCGACCGGCGAGCGATGGGCGGGTAACTGCGGTATCGTTCTCAACCGGTGGGTCTGCCTCCGGCACCTTGTTAGTTCTCAGGAAACTAAACATACTGTTTGTGTGTCACATTAATCTGGTGGACAGATGTGATGCCGATTTTGCGGCACCAAGTCCGATGGTGGCTACGTTCGTTATTCCATTTTTTCCAACTTATGATTCTATTCTGTTTGAGCCGTTTACGTTTGCTGCGCGCTGCGCCGGGAAGGGTTGGCGAGGTCTGTCGCGATCACCGGGAAGTCCGGCATCATCGCCGCCCTGGCGGTTGGTTGGCCTGCTGCGTGCTGACACTTGCGCTGCACTCCTGGGCGACGATGGCGCATGCGGCAGAAGATCTGAAAGTCCATAGCAGAACGCTGGAAAATGGCCTGGAAGTCTACGTCAAGGTCGATAACCGGGCGCCAGTGGCAGTATCGATGGTCTGGTATCGCGCCGGCGGCGTAGACGAAACCAGCGGCACGACGGGGGTCGCGCACGTGCTTGAGCACATGATGTTTCAAGGCACGCGGACAACCGCTCCGGGAGAGTTTGCTCAAATGATCGCGCAAGTTGGCGGACGCTCCAACGCGTTCACGGCGTCCGATTACACCGGCTACTTCCAGGAACTTCACAAGTCCAACCTGGAGTTGGCGTTGCGCCTCGAAGCGGATCGAATGGTCAATCTTAATCTCGACGAACAGGAGTTCAGCAAGGAGTTGCGCGTCGTAATGGAAGAGCGCCGTCAACGTGTCGACGACAATCCGCACGCCTTGGTTTTTGAGCGCTTGAACGCGGCAATGTACGTGGCGCATCCATACCGGCAGCCCGTGGTTGGCTGGATGAGCGATCTCGAAAGCATGCAGTTGAGCGACGCGCGCACCTGGTATGAGAACTGGTACGCGCCCAATAACGCCATTCTGGTCGTTGCCGGCGATGTCGAACCAGAGGCGGTTTTTTCGCTTGCGGAGAAATACTTCGGGACCATCGCAGCGCGGCCGTTGCCGGTGCGCAAGCCGCGTTCCGAACCCGAGCAAACCGGGATTCGTCGCATCGTCGTAAAGGCTCCGGCGCGATTGCCGGCGATGACGATGGCCTACCACGCCCCCCGGCTGGCAGATGTGGAAGGTGACTGGGAGCCGTACGCGCTGTCGATTCTTGCCGGCGTGCTTGACGGATACTCGGCCGCCCGGCTCGAGCGCGAACTGGTACGCAACGCACGTGTCGCCAACTCGGTGAGTTCGGATTACGACGGTCTGAGGCGCGGCCCGGGCGCTTTTTACGTAAGCTTCACTCCCGTACAGGGAAAGACCGTGGAAGACGTTGAGCGGGCGTGGCGAGACCAGCTTGCACGGCTGATTTCGGAGGGCGTGAGCGACGATGAATTGCGCCGGGTCAAGTCGCAGGTGGTTGCGTCCCAGGTCTACAGCGAGGATTCCGTTTATGGACAGGCGGCCCGCATCGGCAGAATGCGTTCGCTGGGCCTGCCCCACGATGCCGCCACGACCATTACCGAACGCTTGCGCCAGGTAACTGCCGAGCAAGTCCAGGAAGTTGCCAGAAAATACCTGATCGACGACAAACTCACGGTTGCGGTACTCGAGCCCGAGGACGTGGCCAAAGGGGACATCGGTGGTCGTTCGAATGGGATGGAAGTCGAATGAATACGGCAATGAGATTTGCAGCGCGGTTATCTGAAGTCGATGCGGGCCGGCGCTGCAGGGTTGTTGGCAGTGTATGGCTGGCCTGGGTCGTCGTCGGTGTGCTGTTTGTAATGTCGCGTCCAACCTGGGCAGCGCTCGAAATCGAAAGCTGGAAAACGGAAAGCGGGGCGCGGGTGTTGTTTCTCGAGACACGTGTGCTGCCGATCGTTGACGTGTCGATCGAGTTTCCTGCGGGGTCGGGCCGGGACCAACCCGGCAAGAGCGGCCTGGCAAGCATGACACTGGCAATGATGAAAAAAGGCACCCGCTCACTGGACGAAAACCAGATTTCGGAGCAGCTTGCCGGAATTGGCGCGCTCCTGTCCAGCACGTTCGACCTTGATCGCAGTGGATTTTCTTTGCGCACCCTTTCGGACGCCGACACCCGGAATATGGCTCTCGACGTGCTGCGCGACATTGTCGTATCGCCCAGTTTTCCGCAGGCGGTGCTGGAGCGCGACAAAGCGCGCACTATCGCCTTTATTGAAGAGAGCAAGACGCGTCCCAATGTCATTGTCGACCAGGCATTCCAGCACCAACTCTACGGCGACCATCCGTACGGCTCCGCAGCCTCCGGGGAGCCGGAAACCATTGCCGCGCTCACGCGAGAAGATCTGGTCGCATTCCATCAGCGCTTCTTCGTATCGGACGAGGCGGTTGTGGTGGTCGTCGGGGACGTATCCAGAGAAGAAGCACAACGCATCGCCCTTCGTTTGACGGATGACTTGCCGCGTTCCGGACAAGCGCTGCCGTCGCTGCCGGAGGTCCCGGAACCGGCAAAGAGCACCGAGATCATCATTCCGCACGCCGCCAGTCAGGCGCACATTCGTCTCGGTATGCCAGGGGTGCGCCGCGGCGACCCTGATTACTTCTCGCTGTGGTTAGCCGCCCAGATTCTGGGCGGAGGCGGCATGACGTCAATGCTGAATCAGGAACTGCGCGAGGACCGCGGCCTCACGTACAGTGTTTACAGCTATTTTTCTCCTTACCAACAGCGCGGGCCCTTTGTGATTTCGTTGCAGACCCGCAAGGATCAGGCGTGGGAAGCGCTCGACGTGGCGCTTGCCACGCTGGAGAAACTGGTCGCCGAGGGACCCACAGAAGCGCAATTGCATGCGGCGAAACAATATGTGATTGGCGGATTCGCTCTCAATATCGACAGCAACGCGGAATTGGCCAACTATCTTGCAATGATCGGGTTTTACCGTCTGCCGCTCGATTACATTGATCGATTCCCGGAAGAGATCGAAAAAGTCACGATGGAGCAGGTGAAGGATGCGCTGCGCCGGCGGCTTGCACCGAATCGAACAGTAACAGTGGTTGTTGGTCCGACGGCCAGGCCGTGACGTGGGCAAGCGCAATCAGGTCAGAATCATTGCCGGTCAGTGGCGCCGCCACCAGCTGCAATTCCCGTCTGCCGTGGATCTGCGGCCAACGCCCGATCGGGTCCGTGAGACGCTGTTCAACTGGTTGGGCCAGTCGCTCGAAGACAAGACCTGCCTCGACCTCTTTGCCGGCAGCGGTGCGCTGGGATTTGAGGCGGCATCGCGCGCTGCCCGGAACGTTGTCCTGGTAGAGCGCGATCGCGCCGCGCATGCGGCTTTGGTGGCGAACGCCAGGAAACTGCGTGCCACGAACGTTGAGCTGCGCCATGCAGATGCTTTCGGGTTCCTGGCCGGGGATCGGCGTGCTTTTGACGTGGTTTTTCTTGATCCGCCCTATCAGTCGGCGGTGCTGCCGGAGCTGCTGGCGAAACTCCGGGCGCATCTTGCGAGCCGAGCGTTTGTTTATCTGGAGGCCGCCAGGGTGCCGGAGATACCCCCTGAGTATCAAATCCGACACCAGTCGCGTGCCGGGCGAGTCAATTATCTCCTGTTAGAATCCGGTGACAATTAGGATGTGCCAGGCAGCATAACTCACCGGCAGACCGGGATTCCCGACATGGCGACCAGATTCAACAGAACCGTTTACCCAGGCACGTTTGACCCGTTTACCCGCGGGCATGAAGATCTTGTGCGGCGCGCCGCGAGCCTGTTCGAGGAAGTCATTGTCGCCGTCGCCGACAGCCGGGCCAAGCAGCCCCTGTTCTCGCTCGAGCAGCGGGTCGCAATTGCGAAAGAGGTGCTTGCCGATTATGACAACGTCAGTGTGGAAGGTTTTTCCGGGCTGCTGATGGACTTCATCAGACGGCGGCAGGCCAAAGTGATCCTGCGTGGTTTGCGTGCGGTGTCCGATTTCGAATACGAATTTCAGATGGCAGGGATGAACCGCAATCTTTATCCGGACGTGGAGACGATTTTCCTCACACCGGCCGAGCAGTACATGTTCATTTCGGCGACCATGGTTCGCGAAATAGCAATGCTCGGCGGCGATGTCGCGCCTTTCGTAAACCCCGCGGTGCTTGTTCACATCAACAAGCGTCTGGCGCGTTGAGGGGGGCGGGTTTATGGCTTTGATGATTACCGACGAGTGCATCAACTGCGATGTTTGCGAGCCGGAGTGTCCTAACGAGGCAATTTATCAAGGCGAGGAAATCTACGAGATCGACCCGGACAAGTGCACCGAATGCGTTGGGCATTTCGACCAGCCGCAATGCCAGGAAGTGTGCCCGGTTGACTGCATTCCTCTCGATCCGCAGCGCACCGAGACGAAAGAACAGTTGCTGGCAAAGTACGAGACGCTGATGGCCGCCAAGCAGGTCGAGTCCGCGAACTAGTCGTCCGCGGCGGCTATTCGATTCGTGGTCCCGTCGCGGGCCGCGTGATGCCTTGCACGGGCTGGGTCGTCCCGTTCAGCGCTGGCAACGGGTGCAGTAAAACGTTGAACGTTGGCCCAGCCGAATGCTGCGAACCGGTGTCCCGCAGATCCTGCAGGGTTCTCCCTGCCTGGCGTACACCATGTACTGTTGCTGAAAGTATCCTGGCTGGCCATCGGTGCCGAAGAAGTCGCGCAGACTGCTGCCCCCGGCTTCGATCGCGCACAGCAAGGTGTCCTTGATTGCGGCTACCAGCCTTGCGCATCGTTGCATGCTCAGGCGCCCGGCTTTCGTGCGCGGATTGATTCGCGCCCGAAACAATGCTTCGTTCGCGTAAATGTTTCCAACGCCGGTGACGATTTCGTTATTCATCAACGCCAGCTTGATTGACATGCTGCGCCCGTGGATTCGTTTGTGCAGCCAGCCGGCGTCGAACGCCGCTTCGAGGGGTTCCGGGGCGAGGTGGCGCATCAATGGATGCATCGACGGATGTTGCGTCGTCCACAGCAGCGCACCGAATCGGCGCGGATCGGTAAAACGAACCAGCATGCCGGAAGACAGGACGATGTCAAAGTGATCGTGCTTTGATGGCGGCGTTGCCTTCGGTATGACGCGAAGCCGCCCGGACATGCCAAGATGCACGATCAGCCAGCCTGTGTCGCAATCGATGAGCAGGTACTTGCCGCGCCGGTCGACGCGCCGGATCAACGAGCCACTGGCTTGTCTTTCGAGAGTCTTCGTCACCGGCCATCGCAAGCGCCGGTCACGCACCACCACCTTGTCGATGCGCTGGCCATCCATGTGCGGCGCCAGCCCACGGCGTGTTGTTTCGACCTCAGGTAATTCGGGCACTGTGGCGTGCGCTATTGTTGCGCGACGCGATACGGATCGAGCAGCCGGGCGCCGGCATCTGCGCCGAGTTGATAGCGCATGTTTCCGGGCATGCGTACCAGAACGACTTCCGGTTCTCGGGCGAGCACCTGGAATGTCGCGCTTTCCCCATTGCTGAACCGGATGTCGATGCGTTCGCCATGCGGCTCGGCCTCATTGGGGGCCACGGATAGTGCCGAGGCAAGTTGCCATTCGGCGACCCACACATTGAGCTCGTCCGGAGTTGGCGCAACGTCATGGCCGGCTGGTGCGCTGCCCTGGATTGACCACGCACCCTTGTCGCTCTGGACGGCTTGCCACTTTCCGAAGTCGTATGCCACCGGCTTCTCGTGATCGGCAAGCAGTTTGCGACCGATCAGTTCGGACATGTTTGTCGGAAGGCTGTAGCCATGATAGGTGCGCACCAGGTAAACACGCCCCTCGCTCGCCAGGTATTGCTCATTGGTAATTTCGTTGATATTGCCGAACGCAAACGACTGATCGTTCAGCGTTACTGTTACCGATGCCGGGTCAAGCCCGTAGCGCGACAGGTTCTGCCCGGGAAACTCGCCCGATGCGGTCGCCATGGTGAGGTCCAACAGGCGGTCGATCTGCAGGGGTTCGGCGTGTGTCTGATAGGGTTGCATGATGTACCACGACCCATGACGCTTCTCTAGCTGGAGGTCCAGCCCGGCGTCGCGCTGCAGGCGTATCCGGTTGACGTCGTCGCGCTTGAGTTGCGACACGCGGATACCCTGTTCCACCACGTCCTTCGCAGGACGAAGGTAAGCGTACAGCCCGATCGCGACCAGCGCCAGGAGCAGGACCAGATTGAGTATCAGGCGTGATTTCACGATCGGCGCCGTTTCCACCAGATAACGCCACCGCTGATCAGAAATCCGAGCGGCAGAAAGACCAGGAAGCCGAAGCCGATTAACGCCATCATCGGCCGCGACCACTCGAGCGACATGTCGACGCGTGTCTTGGGCTCTATGGAGATCAGCGAGTCGTCCCCGGCCAGCCAGTTCATGGTGCTGATGCCAAAGTCCATATTCCCCAGCAAACCAACATACTGATTGGAAAAACCTTTTGCTGTGCCAATCACAACGATACGCTGTTTCTTGTTGCCGACATCGCGCTCGAGCGCGGCCGCGACAGTGATCGGCCCACGAACGTCGCTGTCGGCGTCAAAGCGCGCGTTGCGCAGCCCGCTCGTTTCCAGCCAGGCGCCGTCGGTCGTTTCGACCAGTGGCGTGAAGTGAAACGCCGATCCCTCATGAGCCGAAATGCGCCGGGTGTAGGGAAACACCGTGTTGCTCTCCAAGGGATCCATAACCGGATGCTCGGCGTAGGCAGATGCCAGCGCGAACGACCCGGGAAGCCTCTGCATGGCCGCAGACGGATCAATTACAACGCCGTCGATGAGATCGAGGCCAAGGAATTCGGCAACGGCATCCATGCCGCGTAGCGAGTCATAGTCGACCAGCCACAGCAGGTTGCCACCGTTCTCCAGATATCTGTTGATCCGGTTGACTTCGCCGGGGAGCAGGTCAACGCGCGGACCGGCGATGACCAGAACGGATGTGTTGTGGGGCACGTCCTGCGCGACGGCGAAATTTACGGTTACCGTGCGAAATCCCTTGGATACAAGCTGTGTGCCGAAATCACCAAGGTCGAAATTGGCGCTGCCGTCCAGTTTGCCTTCACCGTGTCCATCAAGAGTACTCACCAGTCGCTCGGACGAGCGCATCAGGCGCAATAGCAGGTTCATCAGTTCCTGCTCGTTCAACGTCCTGAGATTGTCAGTGCGGCCGTTGAGTTCTATCACCAGCTCGCCGTTGACGCGCACGCCGGCATTATTCGCGGCAACAGGATCTTCGCGCGGGTCGATGAAAGTGAGGGAAATGTCTTCCTTGGCGCGCTGATACGGCCGGATAAAATCCTGGATTGGCCGGCGCAAATCGCCTTCAGCGTCTGCGGTGGCGAATGCTTTTATGTCGATCGGGCCGGAAATCTGCGCAAGTACGTTGATGGAAGCATCAGACAGCGTGTTGCGTTTGCTTTGCGTAAGGTCCCAGATCGTATCGATGTCCCTTGTCAGATATGCAATTGAAGCAACCAGGGCAATCAGCAGCACCAGGAACAGGCTGTTCTGGGCGAGAGCTTGCAAGCGGAGTCGGGTGTTCATCTTCATGCGTGTAATCGATCGGAATCAAGGCGGCGAATGGAAAGGATGATGAATGTCACGCTCAGCAGTCCGAAGTAAATCAGGTCGGTAACCGCGACCGAGCCGTTCATGAATCCCTCGAAATGTTTCAGCAAGGACAGCAGATGGAGCCAGCTCTCCGGATCGGTCGCCGCGATATTGATGATCCACAACCCCAGAAATACTGCGAGTGAAAGCATTGCCGCGACCACCGGATGCGTGGTCAGGCAGGAAATGAACAACCCGATCGCCGCAAAGCTGCAACCGAGCAGAAAAAGCCCGACCAAGTTCGCAGCGAGCAGCCCTGTGTCGATGGCGCCTCCGGCAAGCACCGACAGCGCCATCAGGGAAATCAGCAGGTTTATCAGCAGCAGGAAAACCACCATTGCAAGGTACTTGCCGAGCACGATCTGGGTCATTGACACGGGCGCCGACATCAGCAGCGCCATCGTCTGGTTGCGGCGTTCCTCGGATATCAGTCTCATGGTCAGCAGCGGCACCGACATCAGCAACACCATCGAGGCGACCCCGAACATCGGAACGATGGCAATCTCTGTCAACCCTGGAGCGTTGGGCGTGCGCGCAAGTTGCGCCTGGACCATCAAAAAGCCGTCAATCTGTTTAAGAAAGATCAGCGCGAGAACAAACTGCAGGAATGCCAGAATGACCCATGCCAGCGGTGACGTGAACATCGAGCGCAATTCCTTGCCGGCTATCGTAAAAATCATTTGGTTGCCTCCGTATCCGGGCCGGCGTTCGCGGTTGATTGTGCCGCGGCGGGTTCGGCGTTGTCCTGGCGAGTGAGTTGTACGAATACTTCCTCGACACTGGCCTGCGCCGGGGACAGCTGGTAAAGCCCCCAATCCCGTTCCACGCTCGTGCGCACCAGCTGATCAGTCGGATCCTGTCCGGATTGCGAAATTACGCGATATACGCCGTCGCTCACCTTCTCCGCGCGCGCCGGGGCGACCGCCGCTGAAAGGTCTGCTTGCGTCGGCGGCCGGCGTAAAGACACTTGCAGCGAGTGGCCGCCGCGGAACTGGCGCAGCCCCGATATGGCATCGGCGAATACCACTCGTCCGCGGTGCATGATCTGAACGCGGTCACAAATCGCCTCCACCTCGGGAAGGATATGCGTCGACAGAATGACGCTATGCTCGTTGCCAAGCTCGCGGATCAGCGCGCGAATTTCACGGATCTGGTTCGGGTCAAGGCCGACTGTGGGTTCATCGAGGATGATGACGTCAGGATCATGGATGATCGCCTGGGCAATTCCCACGCGTTGCTGGTAGCCCTTGGACAGTGAGCCAATCAGTCTGCGGCCCATGTCCGACAACCCGCTCCGAAGTTTCGCCCGGTCGACTGCGCGTTCGAGTCCCGGCTTTGCAATCTTGTGCAATCGTCCCGCCAGGCGCAGGTATTCGTCGACGCGCAAATCCTTGTATAGCGGTGGAACTTCAGGCAAATAGCCGATTCTGGCTTTTGCCGCAGTCGGTTTCTCGATCAAATCCACGCCGCAGATGCTGACCGACCCCTCGCTTGGTGCCAGATTGCCGGTAATCATCTTCATGGTGGTCGTCTTGCCGGCACCATTTGGGCCCAGCAAACCGACAATTTCACCACGCTTAAGGTCCAGCGATATGTCATCGACTGCCAGATTGTTGCCGTAGCGGCGCGACAATCCTTTGGCGGCCAGAGTGACTTCTTGGCCCGCTGTATTGCTCATGCTTGTCTCGATTCCTTAGGAAAAACGGATCTGCTGTCTGAACGAAGGCCCGTTCCGGGTGTCAGTCCTGAATTACATGCTTTCCGGCGCCAGACACCGGTTCGGAAACCATGGGGTATCTTGTGATGGCTGCCAAATATACCTAAACTCGACTCACGATTGAAGAACTTCCGGCGTATGGCGGGTAATTGCCATTGCGCGAATCCTGCTTAATCTTCGATATCACGAGTCACTCTGGTCAAAAGCTCATGCGTTATTCGGTGTTACTTCTCGTTTCTTTTTTCGCGGCCTTGAATGGCGCCTGCGCACAGACAACGATGCATCCGCAAGGGGTCGCGGGCACGACGATGGTGGCGCAGAATGACGAAGCTGAAAGTCTGGATCAGCGCGTACGCCGGGTTCTGGGCAAGTCACCCGTAATCGCGGACAGCGGCCTTGATGCCGAGTTCCTCTACAAGTTTCTGTTGGCTGAGATTGCCGGTCAGCGCGGTGATGTGGCGCTCGCCAGTGAGGCCTATGCGGACCTTGCGCGCCTGTCCCGGGACGCCAGGGTGGCCCGGCGAGCAACCGAAATCGCCCTTTATGCGAAGCGTGCCGATCTCGCGTTGCAAAGCGCCAGGCTCTGGTACGAAACGGCTCCTGATTCAATGGCGGCGCAACGCACGCTTGCCGATTTGCTCATACAGTCCGGCGATCTGGAGTCTGCGCGGCCTTTGATCAGCGAGGTGCTGGCGACCTCGCCGGAGGGTCCCGAGCCAAGCCTGATGCAGTTGTACCAGCTTTGCTCGGCCCACCCCGACAAGCGCGCCGTAAACAAGCTGATACGCGATTTGACGGAACCCTATGTCAGTTTGCCCGAAGCGCAATATGCGCGTGCGCAAGCTGCTTTTGGAAGCGGGCAGCGCGAGCAGGCGTTGCAATCGGTTGACCGGGCTTTGGAGCTGCGCCCGGATTGGCAGCAAGGCGCGCTGTTGAAGGCGCATCTGCTGGGCGACCAGGATCGCAACGAGACGCTGGCGTTCATGCGGGTGTTCCTGCAATCGTATCCGGACGCGATGGAAGTCCGGCTCAATTACGCGCGCGCCCTGGTATCGGAGCGACGCTATGGCGAAGCCAAGAGCCAGTTCCAGATGCTTCTCAAAGCCAACCCCGACAATGCGAACCTGGCTTTTACGCTGGGCCTGCTATCCGCGCAAATCGGCGACGCACCGGCTGCTGACGAGCAGTTCAGGAGCGCTCTGGCGCTTGGCTACGGTGACCCGGATGCCATCTATTTCCAACTGGGGCAGGTTAACGAAAAACTTGACAAGGCCGACGAGGCAGCGCGCTGGTATCGTTCAGTGCAAGCCGGCGACCAGTTTGTGGCTGCGCAGTCCCGCTATGCGCTGCTGCTGGCCCGAAATGACGGGGTCGAGGACGCAAGGCTTTATCTGCACTCTCTTGAAGTTGCCGAAGACGGTCAGCGTGTGCAGCTGATACAGGCGGAGGCGCACATGTTGAGAGAGATGCGCGAGTACGGGCAATCCTATGCCGTACTTCAGGAGGCGTTGGTCTCGCGGCCCGATAATCGCGCGCTGCTCTACGACGTAGCCCTGGCGGCGGAAAAGATAGACCGGCTGGATATCACGGAGGAGCAGCTTCTCAAGTTGATAGCCCTCGAGCCCGACAGCGCGCAGGCATACAATGCCCTCGGATACACGCTGGCGGATCGTACCGAACGGTTCGACGAAGCAAGGGATTACATTGCCAGAGCGCTCGCCCTGGCGCCGGATGATCCATTTATCCTCGACAGCATGGGCTGGGTCGAGTACCGCCTGGGAAATGTTGACGAAAGCATGCAATTCTTGCGTCGTGCCTATGAAATGCAGGCCGATCCGGAGATCGCCGCGCATCTTGGGGAAGTGTTGTGGGTCAGCGGAGTAGAAGACGAGGCAAGGCAAATCTGGGATGAATCGGCGAAGCAGCACCCGGACAACGAGACGCTGCAGCGGGTCATGCGCAAGTTTCTCGACCGCTGACGCAGTGCTGCGTTTTCGCGCCTGCCTTGCGGCTGTAACCGTTGCGCTGCTTACCGCATGTGCATCAAAGCCACCGGTTGTGCCGCCGAGTGCAATATCGGGAGAGCAGTTCGAACTGAGTGGGCGTGTCGCAGTGAAGCTGGATGGGCGCGGTCACTCCGCGCGAATGCGCTGGCTGCACGATTCCGGCTCCGATGCGATCTGGCTGTATTCGCCAATCGGATCGACGATCGCCACCCTGACTGCCAACGCTGACTCGGCGACACTGGTGACCGCCAGGAAGGAAACGTTTCGATCTGAAAATGTACAGCAGCTGACCCGCGAGATCCTCGGCTGGGATTTGCCGCTGCCCGGATTGCAGCACTGGGTGCTCGGTCGCGTCAATCCGGCGGTGCCGGTTACGGAAATCGAGCGCGACGAGCAGAAGCGCATCACACGACTGGTGCAAGGTGACTGGCAAGTCGATTTTGCCGGCTACGAGGATAATGGCACTTTGCCACGGTCGCTGCTGCTGCATTTCGCTGATTTGCGCGTGCGCCTCGTGATCGACCGCTGGGATCTGACTTTGCTGACACCATGAAGGCCGGTTTTGAGTACTTTCCTGCGCCAGCCAAGCTGAATCTGTTTCTTCATGTCACCGGCCGGCGCGCCGACGGATACCACCTGCTGCAGACGGTATTCCGGTTTCTCGATTATGGGGATGACGTTGGTTTTCGCATGCGCCATGACGGAGAGATCCGGCGGACGGAGCGGATTAGCGGTATCGCGGACGATCAGGATCTGACGTTGCGCGCGGCCCATCTGCTGCGCTCAGTGAGCGGCTCGCGGCTGGGTGCTGACATCGACTTGATCAAGCGACTGCCAGTCGGTGGCGGGCTGGGAGGCGGCAGTTCGGATGCTGCGACCACGCTGATGGCGCTTAACCGTTTGTGGTCCCTGGGAATCCCGCCCATACGACTCCAAGCGCTGGCGCTGGAGCTGGGGGCTGATGTGCCGGTTTTCGTATTTGGCCGTACCGCGTTTGCCGAGGGAATTGGCGAGCGGCTGCAGACGATCCATGTCGATCCTGCCTGGTACCTTGTCGTTGTGCCCCAAGTCGCGGTTTCCACAGCAGAAATCTTCGCTGCACCCGAATTGACACGCAATTCCAAAGCCATCAAAATAGCGGCCTTTTCGATTGCCGAGGGCCATAACGACCTGGCGCCGGTAGCGTGCAAACGGTATCCCGAAATCGCGCGTTGCCTGCGATGGCTCGAACAATTCGGCAAGGCGGCGATGAGTGGTTCGGGAGCCAGTGTGTTCGTGGCTTTCGATAGCGAGACGCCGGCCCGGGCTGCCCTCAGTCAGCTACCGGCGGATATGAAAGGTTTTGTAGCGCGTGGTCTGGATCGGCATCCTTTGCTTGCCGCCTCCGGTTAAAGTGCACAGCTTGTTTTTTGGGGAGTAGCCAAGTTGGTTAAGGCAGCGGATTTTGATTCCGCCATGCGAGGGTTCGAATCCTTCCTCCCCAGCCAGACAATTCAGGGCAGGACATGTAAAGGGGAATGCTTTCCCCACACAAGTGTCGAGTCGATAACAACACGCCGCTGGTGCGGCGTGTTGTGTTTTCAAACGGTACAAAACGCGGTAAGAGAGTGTCGCAATGGCCTATGACAGTTTGATGGTGTTTACCGGTAACGCGAATCCGGCCCTTGCGGCCGACGTTGCCAAGCACCTCAATATTCCGCTTGGCCGTGCCACTGTGAGCCGTTTCAGTGATGGTGAAGTGATGGTCGAGTTGCTCGAGAACGTGCGAGGCCAGGACACATTCGTTCTGCAATCGACCTGCACGCCAACCAACGACAATCTGATGGAAGTGCTGTTGATGGTCGATGCGCTCAAGCGTTCTTCGGCGGGACGGATTACGGCGGCCATTCCGTATTTTGGTTATGCCCGACAGGATCGCCGTCCTCGGTCTGCCCGGGTGGCCATCAGCGCCAAGATCGTCGCCAACATGCTGCAAGCGGCCGGTGTTGATCGGCTGCTGACGATGGACCTGCACTCCGATCAGATACAGGGGTTTTTCGATATACCCGTCGATAACGTCTACTCGGCGCCGATCCTTCTGGGCGATATCTGGAAGCGTGACTACCGTGATCTCGTCGTTGTCTCTCCCGACGTTGGCGGCGTCGTGCGCGCAAGAGCGTTGGCGAAACGACTGGAGTCCGACCTGGCGATTATCGACAAGCGCCGGCCGCGGCCAAATGTCGCAACGGTAATGAACATCATCGGGGAGGTTGAGGGCCGGACCTGTATCATCATGGACGATATGGTCGATACCGCAAATACCCTTTGCGAGGCGGCCAACGCCCTGAAGAAAGCCGGGGCCGAGAAAGTCCTTGCGTACTGTACCCATCCAGTGCTGTCCGGCAAGGCGATCGAGCGAATTGAGAATTCATCACTGGATGAAGTGGTAGTCACCAACACTATTCCGCTGAACGAACAGGCGAGCAACTGCCCGCGCATCCGGCAGTTGTCGATAGCAGAGTTGCTGGCCGAGACGATGCGGCGAATCAGCAACGAAGACTCCGTGTCTTCGCTGTTCATGGATTGAGTATGCACATTGCCTGCGGCGAACCGCTGGCAGTCAGGATTTATGAAAACGGGTGGCGCGGTTAAAGCGCCTTTTTTGGAGATCGGAAGCGGCTGGTCGCGGCTGGTTTCGAGTTGACTGGAGAAGAAGATGGCAACCATTGAAGTGAATGCAATGGCCAGATCTGTGCAAGGTACGGGTGCGAGCCGCCGCCTGCGCAGAACTGGCAAGGTACCGGCGATCGTTTACGGCGCCAACGAACAGGCTCAGGTGATCGAGCTCGATCACAAGGCGATCATGCTGCAATTGCGTCAAGAGGCCTTCCACGCCTCGATCCTGGCGATGAATGTCGATGGCAAGAAGCAGAACGTGTTACTGCGTGACGTGCAAATGCATCCGTGGAAACAGGAAGTGTTGCACATCGATTTCCAGCGCGTCGACGCCAAGCAAAAGATTCATATGCGCGTGCCGCTGCACTTCGTGAACGAGGAGGTTGGACCCGGCGTCAAGCTCGGTGGCGGTGTCGTCAACCACGTGATGACCGAAGTCGAGGTGAGTTGCCTGCCGGCCAATCTGCCCGAGTATGTCGAAGTCGATCTGGCGGCAATGGAGTTGGGCGATTCGATCCATTTGTCGGAGGTCAAACTGCCTGAAGGCGTTGAGTCGGTACAACTGACTCGCGGCGACGACTCGGTAGTTGTTTCCGTGCAGGTGCCAAGGGTTGCGGCTGCCGAGGAAGGGCCCGCAGGGGCAGTCGAGGGCGAAGCGGCCGGAGGCGCCGAGGCGGCGGCACCGGCGGAGCCCGCAGCCGAGGAAGAGAAGTAGCAGCCGGGCATGTTTCGGGATGCAACGGCCGGCATTCAGTGCCGGCCGTTGCATTTGCGTTGGCGTGTGATGGTGCAAATGCATGAGACTTGTGGTCGGTCTCGGTAACCCCGGGCCCCAGTACGAGGCGACGCGGCATAACGCCGGCTTCTGGTGGATCGACTCGATCGCTGACGAGCTGGGCGTCAGTCTGTCGGCCGAATCCCGATTTCATGGCGACCTTGGCAGATTCAGGCAGGCGGATGACGATTGCTGGCTGCTCAAGCCAATGACCTTCATGAACGAAAGCGGGCGTGCTGTCAGGGCGTTGTGCGATTTTTACAAACTGGCGGTTTCAGACATGCTGGTTGTCCATGACGAGCTCGATCTGGCGCCGGGTATCGTCAAATTGAAGAAGGGCGGTGGTGTTGCCGGTCACAACGGCTTGCGCGATATTGCAGCCCACATGGGAAAAGATTTCTGGCGCTTGCGTATCGGTATTGGCCGACCTGCTGAGCGCGCGCAGGTGTCCAACTACGTGTTGTCACCGCCACGCAAGGAAGAAGCCGGGCTGATCACGCAGTCTTTGGAACGCAGCCTCGCCATTTGGCCTCAGCTCATGGCTGAGGATTACGACGCCGCGATGCTCAAATTGCACACGCGCGGCTAACGCGCCCCTGGACGAACTGGCCGGGCGGCTGGCGTTTCACACCCTTTGGAAATGGCACGACATGAAATGTGGAATTGTAGGCTTGCCCAATGTTGGCAAATCGACCCTGTTTAACGCACTGACCAAGGCCGCAATCGCTGCCGAGAACTACCCGTTTTGCACGATTGAACCGAACGTCGGCATCGTTGAGGTGCCGGACCCGCGCCTGTCAGCGCTGACAGAGTTGGTGAAACCGCAGAAAACGATTCCTGCAATCGTCGAGTTTGTCGATATTGCGGGCCTCGTCGCAGGGGCCTCGAAGGGCGAAGGTCTCGGCAACCAGTTTCTCGCCAACATTCGGGAGACCGATGCTATCGCGCACGTTGTTCGATGTTTTTCCGATGACAATGTGGTGCATGTCAGCGGTAAGGTCGACCCCGTTTCGGATATCGAGGTGATCAATACGGAACTTGCGCTGGCCGATCTGGCGACGGTTGAGAAACAACTCGTGCGCTACGTCAAGCAGGCGCGAGCCGGCGGCGACAAGCAGGCGCAACGTCTGGTGGCCGTGTTGCAGAAAGTCGAGGCGGCCCTGAATGAAGGCCGGCCTGCCCGTACCGTCGACCTCGCCAGAGAAGAACTCGAACTCGTCCGGCCGTTGTTTCTGTTGACGATGAAGCCGACCATGTACGTCGCAAATGTCAGCGAGAATGGCTTTACCGATAATCCCCTGCTGGATACGGTGACCAGGCTGGGTGCTGCCGAAGGCGCCCCGGTGGTGGCGATTTGCGCAGCGCTAGAAGCGCAGATTTTCGACATGAGTGACGAGGACAAGAAGTTGTTCCTTGCAGACATGGGACTGGAGGAGCCTGGACTGGATCGCCTGATACGGGCGGCCTATGATCTGCTGGGGTTGCAGACCTATTTCACCGCCGGCGAAAAAGAGGTGCGGGCGTGGACCATTCGAAAGGGAGACACCGCGCCGCGGGCGGCCGGGGTTATACACACCGATTTTGAAAAAGGATTCATACGCGCCGAAGTCATTGGCTATGATGACTACGTTTCCCTGGGGGGCGAGGGTGCAGCCAAAGAAGCGGGAAAGATGCGCCTCGAAGGCAAGGAATACGTCGTTCATGATGGCGATGTGGTGCACTTTCGCTTCAATGTCTAGCCGCAGTTCCCGCCATCCCTGCTGGCCGGACCCAGGTACGATCAGGCTCGGCATGGATCGTCTCCGGAGGCTGTTGCGACAAGGTGCGGGGTGGACGCTATGCTAGACTTCGCCGCCTGTATTTTGTACGCGCTTTGGCAACAGTCCAGGCGGCAGGCGTTTGAGAAAAGCGGCGTGCCTGGTGCGTGACTCGATTGAGCGGTTCGTCGGTCGCCTGAAGAGTCAACACCCGGACGACTTAACACCGTGGATAATTTTCGGATAGCGATATGGCGGGCCATAGCAAATGGGCGAACATCAAGCATCGCAAGGCTGCGGCCGATGCGAAGCGCGGGAAAATATTCACGCGGTTGATAAAGGAAATCACCGTCGCTTCGCGCCTGGGCGGACCTGACACTGGCTCGAATCCGCGGTTGCGTCTTGCCGTAGACAAGGCGCTCGACAGCAATATGCCCAAGGACACGATCGAGCGTGCCATCAAGAAAGGTGCGGGAGAACTCGAGGATGTGAGCTACGAGGAAATCCGTTATGAAGGCTACGGCATCGGCGGGGCGGCGGTCATGGTGGACTGCATGACGGACAACCGTACCCGGACCGTCGCCGACGTGCGGCATGTCTTTTCCAAACACGGCGGTAACCTGGGTACGGACGGATCGGTGGCATTTCTGTTCCGGCATTGCGGCCAGCTGGTATTTTCGCCGGGAATCGACGAAGAGGTGGTGATGGAAGCGGCGCTCGAAGCTGGTGCTGAAGACATCGTCAGCAACGATGACGATTCGGTCGAAGTCATCACGGATCCGGGCAGTTTTGCCAGCGTGAAGGAAGCGCTTGAAAGGGCCGGACTCAAGGCGGAGTATGCCGAGGTCACCTACAAACCCACGACCGAGAATGTGCTCGAAGGCGAAGATGCCGGGCGCATGCAGAAATTGCTCGATGCGCTGGAGGCGCTCGATGACGTTCAGGAGGTTTACACAACGGCGGTGCTCGATACCGACTAGAGGCGTCTTTGCCTCGGCCGGCAAGAGTGACGAAGGCGCGTACCGGTAGCGGTATGCGAATTCTCGGTATTGACCCGGGTTTGCGCGTTACCGGGTTCGGGCTGGTTGAGAAAAACGGACAGAAAATTTCTTATGTCACCAGTGGGCGCATCCGCACCCCTGACGCACAGCTGCCTGAACGCATCAAGTCCATACTCGAGGGGCTCGCCGAGGTGATGGAGCAGGGCCAACCAGATCAGGTAGCCATCGAAAAAGTGTTTGTCAATGTCAATCCGCAATCAACATTGCTGCTTGGGCAGGCCCGGGGTGCGGCAATCTGTGCCGCGGTTGGCAAGCACCTGCCGGTAGCCGAGTACACCGCCTTGCAGATCAAGCAAGCGGTAGTGGGCAACGGTCACGCGAAAAAGGAGCAGGTTCAGGAAATGGTGCGCCGGCTTCTGTCGTTGCCCGCTGCGCCAGGTGCCGACGCCGCGGACGCACTGGCATGTGCCATCTGTCACGCACACGGTGGCCTGGGGCTCGGCGCTTTGGCAACCGCCGGATATCGAATGCGCAAGGGGAGGCTGGTTTGATTGGGCGGTTGACCGGAGTGCTGCTGGAAAAGCATCCCCCCATGGTCGCGCTCGAAGTGCAGGGTGTGGCGTACGAACTCGACGTGCCGATGAGCACGTTGTATCAGCTGCCGGCGACTGGTGCGACGATTACATTGTTTACCCATCTGCTGGTGCGTGAGGATGCTCACCTGCTGTACGGTTTTGCAACCGACCAGGAGCGACAGTTGTTTCGCCAGCTGCTGCGTGTCAACGGGGTCGGCGCGCGTACTGCACTGGCCATCCTCTCGGGTTTGTCGGCGCAGGAACTGCAGCATGCCGTCGCTGCGCAAGACACCGGGCGGCTGATCCGGATACCGGGAATCGGCAAGAAAACGGCGGAGCGCCTGATGCTGGAGCTAAAAGACCGGCTGTCAGGCGCGATTGGCGATCCCGGGCAGGGCAGTGCGCCCAGCGTTCGCAATGACGCACTGCGCGCCCTTCTGGCGCTCGGATACAGCGAGAAAGAGGCCGGCGCGGCATTGTCCAAAGTCGCGCCTGAGCTATCCGTTTCCGAGTCGATCCGCCAGGCGCTAAAGCTGTTGTCGAAATCATCCTGATCGCTGTGCCAGGAGTCCTGGCCGGGGTGTGCTCACCATGCGTTGTCGAGCAGCATCGGTTGCCCTTGTGGTGATTGTCGATAATCGTTTCCGGATTCTTCAGTAACACCGTGTCGCTGCATGGCGACAACGAGCCGGGCGGATTCGTGTTCCAGCATCAATCGCGTGGGATATAATTTGCGCACGGTAATCTGACGTGCGCCCGGCGCATCGGTCGCGGCGCTCGCCGGTCAATACTTGTCAGGTGCGCCTGAGCGAAGGGACGATAGTAAGTATGCGGGTGGTTTCTCTGTCTGTGTTTGTTGCGTTCGTTGCAGCAATGGTTTGCCTGCCGGCCTCGGCTGATGATGCCAAGGCGAACGGGGCCCGGGACTTGATCGCACTGCACGATCTGGCAACGTCAGTGGCAATCGGGAATTACTATCTCAAACAGGAATCGCTCGTTTCGATACGTTCCTACCTGGCGCGCCGCGGCCGTGATGAAAACCTCGGGGACGGCTGGAACGAAGCCAGTCCGTGGTGGCGGCAAGCTGAGGAGTCGCTGCTCGAACGCATGATGCAGAACGTCGATGTTGAGTTTTCCAACCTCGAGTGGCTGCAACCGCAATGGGTTGACCTGTACGCCAACACTTTCAGCAAGGAAGAAATTGAAGCGCTGATCGCGCATTTCAAGACCGGCGCGGGTGCAAAGCAGTTGCAGATCATTGACCACACAATATCAACGCATGTGATGATGACCTTGAGCTTCTCCGGCAAGTTCGAGACTCTGCCGGGAATCGAGCAAGAACGGGCCACGATGCAAAATCTGTGGAATGACGAGGACGAACGCATGCGATTCTCTATCGATGGTGGTGCCAATGCCGACGCACAGGCATTCGCGTTGTCGCCGCTGGGCAAGAAGTACTTCACGACGGTTATTCTCAACCTGACAGGCATCGTCAACCGGCGCATCGGGCAAGTTGCCGGGCAGAGGCCGGCGGCGCTCGTGCAGCTTGGGGGTAGTGAACAGCCTTTTCTGGAAGGGTTCAAGCGTGAACCGGTCTGAAGCAGTGTGCTGCATCGCGATCCTTGAACTGCGAGGATGATCGAAACTGATCGATTGATTGCACCGGCACCACTTTCTTCCCAGGAAGAGGTGATCGAAAGAGCGCTGCGCCCCCGGCACCTCGAAGACTACGTAGGCCAGGAACAGATCCGGTCCCAACTCGCCATTTTTATCGAAGCGGCGCGCCGCCGTGGTGAGGCGTTAGACCACGTTCTCTTGTTTGGGCCGCCCGGACTTGGCAAGACCACCCTGGCCCACATCATCGGGCGGGAGATGGGTGTTAACGTCCGGCAAACGTCGGGGCCGGTACTTGAGCGGCCGGGTGATCTTGCGGCGCTGCTGACCAATCTCGAGCCGAACGACGTTCTGTTTATCGACGAAATCCATCGTCTTTCGCCCATCGTGGAGGAAATACTCTATCCGGCGCTCGAGGACTACCAGATCGACATCGTCATCGGGGAGGGACCTGCGGCGCGATCGGTCAAGCTCGACCTGCCGGCGTTTACCCTGGTCGGCGCGACCACCCGCGCGGGCATGTTGACCAATCCGTTACGTGATCGGTTCGGAATTGTGTCCCGCCTGGAGTTCTACAACGATCAGGATCTGCAAAAGATCGTGAAGCGATCCGCCGGGTTGCTCGAAGTCGAGATCGATGACGAGGGAGCGATCGAGATCGCCTCACGCTCGCGCGGTACACCCCGTGTGGCCAACCGACTGTTGCGCCGGGTGCGCGATTTTGCCGAAGTCAAGGCCGGCGGCTTCGTGGATCGGGAAACCGCGGACGCTGCGCTTGCCATGCTCGAGGTCGACACGCTCGGCCTGGATGTCATGGATCGCAAGCTGCTGCTCGCGATCATGGAAAAGTTCAACGGTGGTCCGGTCGGACTGGATAATCTTGCCGCAGCGGTCGGTGAAGCGCGCGACACGATAGAAGACGTGCTCGAACCCTATTTGATACAGCAGGGTTATCTGCAGCGTACGCCGCGTGGCCGCATTGCCACGCCGGTCACCTATCGTCATTTTGGCCTGGCTACGCCGACCACCGGCGGTAGCGGTGAGTTGTGGCGGGAGAGCTGAGATCGCGTTCTCGACAGCTATCCGCGTGTATTTTCAGGATACCGATGCCGGCGAAGTTGTATACCACGGCGCTTACCTGAATTTTTTCGAACGCGCGCGAACCGAATGGCTACGCCATCTCGGATTTGAACAACCGCAACTAATACACCGATTCGGTGTCATGTTTATCGTCCGAAGCCTCGAAGTGAAGTACATGCGCCCGGCGAGGCTCGACGATCTCATCGACGTCAGTGTCGAAGTGTCCCGGATGGGGCGTGCGCAGGTGACGCTGGCGCAGGAGGTCAGTATCAAGAAGGAATCCCTGGTGCGCGCAAACGTCAATCTGGCGTGCGTCTCGACCGGAGAGTTTCGTCCGCAGCCTTTGCCCGAAGAAATCGGCGCGGCCTTTTCAGGCGCCACGGGCACGTCAACAAACAAGAGGAATGCAAAGCAATGAGCGTCAGCGACGATCTGTCACTACTGTCTTTGGTCACCAACGCCAGTGTGCTTGTTCAACTGGTCATGGCATTGCTTCTGGGCATGTCTCTGGTGTCCTGGTGGTTTATTTTCCGCAAGATGTTCGTGGTGCGGGACGCTTTGCGTCGTGCTGACGAATTCGAGCGCAGCTTCTGGAGCGGGGCGGACCTGGCCACCCTGTATCAGGCAACGGTATCGAGCCGGAACGAAGCCGGCAGTCTCGAACGTATCTTCGAATCGGGGTTTCGCGAATTCGTAAAACTGCGCAAGCAGACCGGTATCAACCTGCCGGTGCTCATGGATGGCACGCGGCGGGCGATGCGGGCAACATTTCAGCGCGAGCTTGATTATCTGGAAGCGCATCTGTCCTATCTGGCAACTGTTGGTTCAGTCAGTCCGTATATCGGTTTGTTCGGAACGGTTTGGGGCATCATGAATGCGTTTCGCGGACTGGCTAATGTCGGGCAGGCCACCCTGGCACACGTCGCGCCGGGCATCGCCGAAGCACTGGTTGCAACGGCGATGGGCCTGTTTGCGGCCATTCCTGCCGTTGTCGCCTTCAACCACTACGTCCGTCACATCGAGAGGCTTTCGACGCGTTACGACAGCTTTATGGAGGAGTTTTCGAACATTCTCCAGCGTCAGGTGAATTTCCCGTCCACGCCGCAGACGCCAGGCGCTGCCAAAGGGGGCGACTGAAATGACGGTGCGACGCCAGCGCCGGCTTATGAACCAGATCAATGTCGTGCCGTACATTGACGTCATGCTGGTACTTTTGGTGATTTTCATGGTCACGGCACCGTTGCTCAATCCGGGCGTCGTCGAATTGCCTACGATCGGTGAGTCCTCCCGGCCGCCGACGCAGCCGCTGGAAGTCACGATACGCGCGAACGGCAATCTGTCTTACGTTGACCGGCAGACCTCGTCTGCGTCACGCGCCGTTTCATCGCAGGAACTCGTGGAAGTCATCCAGACCAAGCAGGAGAAGAACCCGGAACAGCCGGTCGTGATTTCGGCCGACAAAGCCGTCCGGTACGAGAAGGTAATGGAAGTGATGGACCTGTTGCAAAAGCTCCAGGTGCAGCGGGTCGGCTTGATGGCGGTTCCGAAAGGCTGATGCACACGGTTCCTGAGCCAGGGAGAACCGCTTCGGTTCTGTTGGCGGTCTTTATCCACGTCCTTTTTTTCGGACTGCTTTTCTTTGGAATCAGTTGGCAGAAGGTACAGGTCGACCCGGTAATCGTTGAGTACTGGGAGGCAACGCCGCCGACCCCCGAGGTCAAGCCCGAGCCGGAACCGAAACCGGAGCCCAAGCCAGAACCCAAGCCGGAGCCGAAACCGGAGCCCAAGCCGGAGCCGGTTCCCGAAGTGCCGAAGCAGACGTTGCCTGAGCCGAAACCGGTACCAACGCAGGCGGCGGTCGAGCCACCCAGGCCGGAGCCCAAGCCCGCACCGACGCCACCGGCGGCAGAGCCGCCGAAGCCGAGTCAGGCGGAGATCGAGCTACGGGAGAAGGAGCGAAAGCAGCGGGAGGCCGAGCTCAAACGGCAGGCGGAGCTAAAACGGGCAGAGGAAGAAAAGAAGCGGCTGGAAGAGGAACGAAGGAAGAAAGAAGAGGAAGAGCGGCGCCGGCTGGAAGAGGAACAGCGAAAGAAAGAGGAAGAAGAGAAGAAGAAAAAACAGGAAGAAGAGCGAAGAAAGCTGGCGGAAGAAGAACGCAAGCGCATCGAAGAGGCGCAGCGCCAGGAGCAGCTGCGGCTCGAAGAAGAGCAGAGGCTTGCGGAGCAGGAGCGGCTGCGGCTGGAACGCGAAGCGGCCGAGAGGCGCAAACGGGAAGAGGAACTGGCGCAACAGCGTGAAGCGGCGCGCCAGGAGCAGCTCAGGCGCGAACGCGCCGAAAAGGAAAGGGTTGAAAAGGAAAGGGCTGCAGCAGCGGCCCGCGCGGCAGAGCAGTCCCTGGTTGACGATTTCAAGGCGCGCATTAGCGCCAAGGTACGTCAGCGTGTGGTGATCCCGCCGGATATTCCCGGAAACCCCGAGGCGGTTTACGAAGTGATATTGTTGCCGGGAGGAGATGTTCTCCAGGCAACCCTGAAAAAGTCCAGCGGAGTGCCGGCGTACGATACTGCAGTGGCAAGAGCGATCGATGCGGCTCAGCCGCTTCCGGTACCGGATGATCCGAAGCTGTTCCAGCGGTACTTCAGAAAATTCAATTTGTCTTTCCGACCCAGAGAGTAAATGCGATGCGAAGTCTGACCACGGTAACAACGGTAATAGCGGGATTTTTTCTGCTGCTTGGCTCTCTTCCGGGCCATGCCCAGCTCACCATCGACGTTATCGGCGGTGGCGCCAGCCAGATTCCGATTACGGTGCTGCCGCTCAAGGACGAGCAGCGCTACGAGCAACGGATCAGCGAAATCGTCTCGGCAGATCTGAGGCGCAGCGGGCTGTTCCAAATGGGTGCTGTCGGTAGCAGGCGTCCGTTCCCGACCGAAATCAAGGACGTCGACTATGCGTATTGGCGTAACGAACGCGCGCAAAATCTGGTGATTGGCGATCTGAGAGAGGGCGCCGGCGGACGGATAGAGGTGCGCTTTCGTATGCTGGATATTGCCACCCAGTCGCAGGTTCTGGGTTTCTCCTTTCTTGTCGACGTTTCCCAGTTGCGGGCGACAGCGCACAAGATTGCCGATCTGATCTACGAGAAACTGACCGGCGACGTCGGTGTGTTCTCGACGAAGATCAGCTACGTCGTCAAGCGGGGCGAGACCTTCGAGTTGCAGATTGCGGATGCCGACGGCTACAACCCGCAGGTTGTGCACCGTTATGATGAGCCGATTATCTCGCCGCAATGGTCTCCGGAGGGCTCGCGTGTTGCTTATGTTTCTTTCGAGAAACGCAAGGCAATTATCTACGTGCTGAATGTATTCGATGGCACGCGCAAGCTGCTGGCAGCTTTCGAAGGCTCGAATTCGGCGCCCGCCTGGTCCCCTGATGGCAAGCGATTGGCGGTGACCCTGACCAAGGACGGATTGTCCCAGCTGTATCTCATCAACGCCGATGGAACCGGGACGAAGCGGCTGACCTATAGTCAGTCGATTGATACCGAGCCGAACTTTTCGCCCGACGGTCAGCACCTGCTGTTCACGTCGGACCGCGCCGGCAGTCCGCAGATTTACCGGATGCGGGTGGATGGCAGCGGTGAACCGAGGCGCATGACTTTCGAAGGCAGTTATAACGTCACCCCGCGGCATAGCCCGGATGGCAAGTCATTTGTATTCATTCACCGCAATCAGGGCCGCTTCAACGTGGCTGTGCAGGACCTCGCTACGCGCCAGTTGCAGATCCTGACATCAGGGCGGCTGGATCAGTCGCCAACCTTCGCGCCGAACGGTAAGATGATCCTCTATGCCTCTGAAATTAAAGGGCGTGGTATATTAGCCGCCGTCTCCAGCGACGGTCGGGTGAAGCAACGAATCACTGCGCAGGCAGGAGACATTCGTGAGCCTGCTTGGGGACCGCTATTGAATAATCGCCAAAAGGAGTCGCAGTAATGAACAAGGTAATCATTGCCTTCAGTATCGCTGTCTTGGTCGCGGGTTGTGCAAGTCGGGGGCAACAGGTTGCCGAAGTCGAGCAGCGCGATCTGTTTGAAGAGACCCAGCGTGACGCGGAACTGGAGCGTGCCGAGGCAGAAAAGCAGGCGCAAATTCAGCGAGAGCAGGAAGAGCTCAAGCGCCAGCTGGAGGAGCAGCAGCGGCGCCAGGAACTTGCCGATCAGGGCGCGGGTGGCGCAACATCGGCTGACGCACCCGTCATTCGCCCGTTGTCAGACAATAATTTCGGAACCGGCGATGCTTCCGACGACCCCTCGGTGCAGCTGAACGAACCAGGCAGCCTGCTCGCCAAGCGCAGCGTCTATTACGATTTCGATCGCTACGACATCAGGGAAGAATTTGTGCCGGTCATCGAAGCACACGCAAACTTTCTTCTCGCGCATCCGGACATCAAGATCAGGGTCGAAGGCAATTGTGATGATCGGGGGAGTCGCGAATACAACCTCGCGCTCGGGCAACGTCGTGCCGATAGTGTCAAACGGGCGATGACGCTGCTTGGCGTCGATGCGAAGCAGATCGAAACCGTGAGCTTCGGTGCCGAGCGGCCGGTCGCATTTGGACAGGACGAGGCGAGTTGGTCGCAAAATCGTCGCAGCGACATCGTTTATCCGAATATGTCTCAATAGCCGGCCCTGTTCGCCTGTGACGAATTCAGGGATGGCAGGCAGCGAGCCGTTGCACTGTCGCGCACGAGGTTTATCAGCGTATGGGTGTCATGAACTTCCTTGATTCCGTGTGTCCGTCAGTGCGCCGGACGCGGCACGGACGGCTGGTGTTGCTGCTTCCCGGCGTCATGCTGGCTGCAATGCAAGCGGCATGGGCCGACTCGCCGGCCGCGCTTTCCGCGCGCCCCGACGCATCCGTCATGACTGGCGCGCCGGTCTTGCTGGCCCAGGCCGACTCGTCGCAGGCGGCATCGCGTGGCGACGCCCGGGCAATGGTCCAGTTGATGAACCAGCTCGACAGTCTGAATGTGGAGCTGAACAAATTGCGCGGCAAAGTCGAGGAACTCAACAACAGCGTGCTCAATGCCGAGAAGCGCCAGAAGGATATGTACCTCGATCTCGATACGCGGCTACGGCGCATCGAGCAATCCACTGCTGACATGGCGACGGAATCGCAAAAGGGGGCAAGTGCTTTAGCGGACTTGCGCGGGCGCATCGAGAAACTGGAACAAGGCGGCGCCATTGACGCCGGGCCTGCTGCGTCAAACGCATCAGCCAGCCCGGGTCCGGCAGCAGGCGGTAGCGCTGATGCCGATGAAGTTGTGAGGCGTGCCTATGAAGTCGCCATGCAGAAATACCGGGATGGCGAATACCAGGATGCGATACAGTCATTCCAGGGCATCGTCGAGCAGTACCCCGGGCACCCCTTCGCAGTCAACGCACAGTACTGGACCGGTGATTCGTATTATCAGTTGCGGGCTTATCGCTCCGCGGTTGACGCCCAGAAGAAATTGATTTCGACCTATCCGAACAGTCCCAAGACGGCCGACGCGATGCTCAATATGGGCAGTGCGCTCGTTGGCCTGGGAGATATCGAAGGTGCGCGTCAGACCTGGGAGAGACTCATTGCGACCTATCCCGGGTCGCGGGCAGCCGCGAATGCGGGTGAACGTATCAAGCGTTTGCCGTGACGGGATGACGTGACGGCTGCACTGGTCATCACTTCGCTGGATGACGGCGCACGTTGTGGGAGTTCCGGGCTGTCGTCGAGGATGGTGTTGATGCATTTCGGCGTTTTGACCGGACCGTGCCGTGCGGATGGCAGGATGAGAACGGCGGTGGTACTGGTATCCGGGGGGCTGGACTCGGCGACGACGCTGGCGCTGGCGCGCAAAGGCGGATTCGACTGCTACGCGTTGTCGGTTGACTATGGGCAACGGCACCGGGTTGAACTGCAGTCAGCAGCACGAATCGTCGAGAGGCTTGGTGCCCGCGAGCACAAGGTTGTGAAACTCGATCTCACCGTCTTCGGCGGGTCCGCGCTTACCGATGCCTCGATGGCGGTTCCCACCACGGCGTCCACCGGAATCCCTTCGACTTACGTGCCGGCGCGCAATACGATCATGTTGTCGCTTGCGCTTGCGTGGGCCGAAGTGACCGGCAGTCGGGATATTTTCATCGGCGCCAATGCAGTGGATTATTCAGGATACCCGGATTGCCGGCCGGAGTACCTGCAAGCCTACGAAGCGATGGCGAATCTCGCGACCAAGGCCGCCGTTGAAGGCGCGCGGTTGCGGATTCACGCACCATTGCTTACATCTGAGCAAGGCCGAAATCATTCGACGCGGCACCGAAGCTGGCGTCGACTTTTCGCAGACGGTTTCCTGCTACCAGCCCACGCCGACCGGTCTGGCCTGCGGTCGTTGCGATTCCTGTCGCATTCGGCGTCAGGGTTTCGCCGATGCCGGTATTGCCGATACCACGGCTTACGTCTGAACGGCGTCCCGTGACGCCATGTGTGCGAGGCGACGCAGCGCAATGCCGGAATGGCGAGCCAGACTGTTTGTATCCGCCCGGCCAGGACCTTGGTTGACCGTCCAAGGGGCAAAACGCTAAAATGCGCGTCTTTTTTCGGGCGGTTAGCTCAGTTGGTAGAGCAGCGGACTTTTAATCCGTTGGTCCGGAGTTCGAGCCTCCGACCGCCTACCAGTAGTGGGAAGGGGTCAGCGTGTTGCTGGCCCCTTCTTTTTTGTTCAACCCATCTGTGTCGCAAAGCTGACGGAAAGCGCGGGAGGATCAGGATATGCGTCTTTGTACTATCGTAAGCGAACATGGTGAACAGGCGGCGGTGGTCACGGCCGAAGGCATTGTGCCGGTCGAGGCGATCAATGCTTACCTCGGCAAGGCCTGGGCCACGGACCTTCACGGCATGATCAGGCAGGGGCTGTCGCCGCGCATCGTCGACGATGCCGTAGCGACGCCGGTGAAACTCGATCCCGCCAGCGTGCGGTTCGGGCCGCTTTACCGCCACCCGCGGAAAATTCTTGGCATCGGGCTGAACTATCGCGACCACGCCGCCGATCTGGATGCGCCGTATCCGACCGAGCCGGCTTCGTTCATGAAGTGCGACAACACCATCATCGGACCCGGCGACATCATCGAGCTGCCGCCCGAGTCGGACCGTGTAACGGCGGAAGCCGAGATTGGCGTCGTGATCGGCAAGACCTGCCGCTGCATTACAGAACAGGAGGCCGAGTCACACATTGCCGGTTACTGCTTGATCATCGACATGACGGCGGAAGATATTCTGCAAAAAAACCCGCGCTTTCTCACGCGGTCGAAAAATTTCGACACATTCTTCTCTTTCGGCCCGGAGCTTGTTACGACCGATGAAGTTGCCGACATTCTCAAGGTAAAAGTGGGTACCTGGAAGAACAACGCCCTGCACCGCGAAAACGTGGTGTCGAACATGGCGTTTCCGCCCTTTTACCTTGTCGCGTTTCATTCGCGCGTGGCGACGCTTTACCCGGGCGACATCATCAGCACGGGAACGCCCGGGGCTGTGGTCATCGAAGACGGCGACCTTGCCCAGTGCCGCATTGAAGGGTTGGGCGAATTGTCGAACCCGGTGCGCCGCCGTCGTTAGTTGAAATTGACCGCTGACTGCGGGCGGCGTCCTGTACCATGCGGGAAAACAGCCGGCGCGGCCGGACATTCCAAACTCGCATGCGACGTCTGACGTCGGCAAGCTGCGTTGCAACAGGAGGAGATAATGAAGTTGAGAAGGATTCTGGGTATTTTGGCGGCGGGCACGATGCTGGTTTCCGTGTTCGGCTGTCAGAAATCAGAGGAAACCATCAAGATCGGCTATATCGATCCGCTGTCCGGTCCGTTTGCCAACGTCGGTCAGCACGGCCTGCGCGAACTGCAATTGGTTGTCGAAGGCATTAACGAGCGTGGTGGAGCGCTCGACGGGACGAAGTTCGAGATCGTGGCACTTGATGGCAAGGCCAACCCGCAGGAGTCGTTGATCGCGTTCCGGCAACTGGTCGACCAGAACGTAAAGTTCATGTTCCAGGGCAATTCCTCTGCCGTCGCCGGAGCGCTGACCGATGCAGTAGCCAAGCACAACGAACGCAACCCGGATTCTGCAATGATCTACCTTAACTACGCTGCAGTCGATCCGGCGTTGACGAACGAACGCTGCAACTTCTGGCATTTCCGCTTTGATGCCGATGCGGACATGAAGATGCAGGCGTTAACAAACATGATGGTTACGGAGCCCTCCATCAAGAAGGTGTACCTGATCAATCAGGACTATGCGTTTGGCCATGCCGTCGCCAAGGCAGCGCGCAACATGCTCGCTGCCAAGCGCCCTGATATCGAGATCGTTGGTGATGATTTGCATCCCCTTGGCAAGATCAAGGATTTCGCTCCGTACATTTCGAAGATCAAGGCTTCCGGTGCCGACTCGGTCATTACCGGCAACTGGGGGGCCGACCTGGCATTGCTGGTTCGTGCCGGGCGCGATGCCGGTCTGCAGGTCGATTACTACAGCTACTATGCCGGCATTGTGGGCGGCCCTGCGGCCATCGGTGACGCGGGTATTGATCACGTCAAGCAGGTCACGATGTGGCATGTCAATGCCGGGGGTGAGGCGTCGGACGCACTGGTCGAGCGCTATCGGGCTCGATTCCCGGATGCAAACGACGATTTCTTCTTCCTGACGCTGCAGCACGCCATGGAACTGCTGGTCCAGGCTATTGACAAGACCGGCTCCACCGACCCGCTGGCCATTGCGCGCACGATGGAAGGCGCACGCTACCAAGGCATTACAGGGGAAGTCTGGGTGCGCGAGGATAACCATCAACTGATGCAACCCCTGTACGTGTCGACGCTGAAGAAAATGGGCGAGCAGGGTGTGAAGTACGACGTCGAGCGTACCGGCATGGGACCGAAAACCGATTTCCGGGTTGAGGCTGCTGATACCGAGTTGCCTACGACTTGCGAGATGAAGCGCCCCTGACGGACCGCTTGACTGAAATTCCGGGAAAAAGAAAGAAAGGCCGCGAATTCGCGGCCTTTCTTTTCAGGCGCCAGTTGCTGGCGCGGGGTGGGAGGAGGCCAAATTGTCTGTTCCTAACCGGGCGGGGCGTACCGCGTCGCTTGCAGGAGACGCGTAATCCGGTTTTGAGTGCAAGCTTCGGATTTACTTAGAAATATGGGTGTCGTTAATCGGCGACATCCGCTTCCGGGAGCCGGCCGGCTGCCTACAGGCTTCCGGTGACTGCGAGCCGCAGGGCGAAGAAAACACCCAGGGCGAAGCAGCCGAATACCAGCGCATCGCCGCTGCGGGTATTGATGTTCGGCCGGCGATAAAGGAAGCGCTTGAGCCACATCCCGCCGACAAACAGTGCGGAGGTGGCCAACACCAGGTGTGCGGGCCCACTTTCCCAGGCGGCTTGCATTAGCCCTGGCAGCCAGCCACCGGTACCGATCGCCTTGAAGATCGTGCCGCCGATGCCCAGTAACAGCATGCAGAGCAGAAGGCCTTGAAAAAGGGTTTGGAGTGATTCCTGAACGATACTGCTTAATGTGCGCAGTGGCCTTTGTTGCAAACTCGTAATCGGATCAATCATTGTCATTTCTCCAGCGTGTTGTCGCGCGCATCACACTCTGCACACAGTGGCGCTCGGGCACACTATCGCAACCGCCGTGCCATCGTCTTGAATCGTCGTTTTTTCAGCGGGTTAGGTATATTCGCGCGGCTTGCCGGGGCGCGAAGGCCGGGGATTACGTCGTCGCGCGGAGACGGTGACGCGGGTCGCGTGCGGGGAACCGGCATGGAAACCGGAAAGCGGCGTTCAATTCGGCAGTTTCGCGCTTCGCCCGTCCGCCCGGATTTGAAAAGCGCGGGGCGTGATCAGCCCTCACCACAGCCGAGGAAGTTACAAACCCGCTCGCAATCTTCGGAATAGCCGCACTCGAACAGACCGAGCAGCGGCTCGCCAGCCGCATCAACACCGCACTGTTCGGGAGCGGGTTTCTGGTTGAGTTTGGGGCGCCATTCGCAGACGTGGCAACCGGCCGTTAGCCCCGGAATTTCCAGCGATTCCTGCCGCTCGTATTCGAGCGGGAAATCGTCATCGGCGGCAAAGGCGTTCAAACCAAGCGCCATTAGCGCGATACACAGGACAATGCGCTTCATGTTCGATGCCTGAAAATTTGGTATTTAGCCATTATAGAAGCTCCGGGACGAGCAGCTTGATTCAGGTCAAAAACAGTGCGGGCGCCGCTGGGCGGTCAGGATTTCAACCGGGTGACGCGAACGACTTCCGGAACGCTGCGTAGTCCACGCATGACCCTGGCGAGGTGAAGGCGATTGGCGACCAGGACCGTGAAATTGATTTCGGCATAAGCTGACGAGTCGCTTGGTTCGAGACTGACACTCTCTATGTTTGACTCAGTCTTTGCGATTTCAGCGGCGATCTTTGCCAGTACACCACGCCCTTCCGAGGCCAGCACGCGCAGACTGACCGTGAACAGCTTCTTGGAGTCCGGCGCCCATTCCACGTCCATCCACTTGTCCGTGTCGGCGCGCGAACGGCGCGCCACCGGGCAGTCGTGCGTGTGAATGACGAGCCCCTGGCCCTTGCGCAGGTAGCCGATGATCGGATCTCCGGGGATGGGATGGCAGCACTTGGCGAACTGCAGCGCCATTCCCTCCGAGCCGTGGATAACCAGACTGCCGGGTTGCCGGGTGGCGCCGTCGTGTTCGCCTATCGAGAGCAATTGACGCGCGACTACCACTGCAAGCTGTTTTCCGAGTCCCAGATCGGCAAGGATTTCGTCGCGCGACCTGGTGCCGGTATTCTTGAGTAATTGCGCCCATTGCTCATCAGTGATGCTGTCCGGCGCCGACTTGAGTGCGACCAGAGCCTGCGCGAGCAGCCGTTCGCCCAGTTTCGACGACTCTTCATATTGCATCGTCTTCATCAAATGGCGGATGCGCGAGCGCGCCTTGCTGGTAACAACAAAATTAAGCCAGGCGGGATTGGGTTTTGCGTGCGCGGCAGTGATGATTTCGACACGATCACCGCTGGTCAACTCGGTGCGCAAGGGCACCAGTTCGTGGTTGACCTTCGCAGCGACACAGTGATTGCCGATATCCGTGTGAACGGCGTAGGCAAAATCGACGCACGTCGCACCATGCGGCATCGACATGATTTTGCCCTTTGGCGTGAACACATAGACTTCGTCCGGAAACAGGTCGACTTTGAGGTGTTCCAGAAATTCCGCCGCATTGCCCGATTCCGAATGCATCTCGAGCAGGCTTTGCATCCACTGATGCGTCTTGGTCTGCAGGTCAGACAGCGACGTCCCGCTCTCCTTGTAGAGCCAGTGCGATGCAACCCCTGCTTCGGCAATCTTGTGCATTTCTTCGGTACGGATCTGCACTTCAATCGGCGTGCTGAACGGGCCGAACAAGGTGGTATGCAAGGACTGATAGCCGTTGTCTTTCGGAATCGCGATGTAGTCCTTGAACTTTCCCGGGATGGGCTTATAGAGCTGATGCAACGCGCCCAACGCCAGATAGCACGCCGACATGTCGTTGACGATGACACGGAAACCGTAGATGTCGTAGACCTCGGCAAATGACAGGGTCTTCTCCGTCATCTTCTTGTAGATGCTGTACAGCGTTTTTTCGCGCCCGGTCACCACCGCATCAATTCCGTGCTCGCTTAGCGCATTACGGATCGTATCCAGGATCTTGCCCACTACTTCGCGTCGATTGCCGCGCGCGCGCGTGAGCGCCTTCATCAGCACCTGGTAGCGGTTCGGGTACAAGTGCTGGAGCGACAGTTCCTGCAACTCCTGATAGAGGCTGTTCAGCCCGAGTCGGTTGGCAATCGGCGCGTAGATTTCCAGCGTTTCGCGCGCGATGCGAGCCCTCTTGTGGGGCTGCATCACGGTCAAGGTGCGCATGTTGTGCAGCCGGTCGGCCAGCTTGATGAGAATGACGCGCACGTCGCGCGCCATCGCCAGAAGCATCTTGCGGAAATTTTCGGCCTGCTCGTGTTCCTGAGATTCAAACTGGAACTTGTCGAGCTTGGACACGCCATCGACGAGTTCGGCGACAACCTTGCCAAATCGTTTCTCGATGTCCTCTTTGGTGACGGAAGTGTCTTCCATCACGTCGTGCAGCAGGGCAGCCGTCAACGCCTGGCTGTCGAGCCGCCACTCCAAAAGAATCTGCGATACCGCAACAGGATGAGAGATATACGGGTCACCGGTCATGCGAAACTGACCTTGGTGCGCGCTATCACTGAACTGGTAGGCGCTGCGGAGCTGCGATACTTCTTCCGGCCTGAGATAGTCGGCAGCATCCCCGAACAATACGTCAGCCGCCGGCTTGGTTTCCGGTAGGGCTGCGTGCTGTCCTGTTTGCGGCGGGGTCATGGTGTCCAATGGCGTAATTGCCGGCTCCTCCATGCGGGAACAGGCATCTGCTACGAGTCTACGCCTTGGGGTTAAGAACCTCTAGCCCGACTTTGCCGGCCGCGATCTCCCGCAGGGCGATTACCGTCGGTTTATCCTTGTTTCCTTCGACCTGCGGTGACGCTCCCATCGCAATTTGCCGAGCCCGATAGGTCGCGGCGAGCGTCAGCTCGAAGCGGTTTGAGATACTGCCCAGACAATCATCGACTGTGATTCGTGCCATTCGCCGATCACTTTATGCTGTTGATAAGAGCTTGGTTTCGATCGAGCTGTGCCGACAGGCGCAGTCGGGTGCTACGCACAATACAGATCAGGTCTTGCACCGCTTTGTCGAAAACGTCGTTGATAATAACATAGTCAAACTCGTGCACATGGGATACCTCATTGCGCGCAGCAGCCAGGCGGCGGGCGATGACCTCATTGCTATCCTGGGCGCGTTTTGTCAGTCTGCCGCGCAATGTATCCACCGACGGCGGCAGCACGAAAACACCGATTGCGTCGGGCATCAGGCCGCGCACCTGCTTGGCGCCCTGCCAGTCGATCTCCAGAACGATGTCGCTACCCTTGCGACGTTGCTCTTCGAGCCATTTTTGCCCTGTGCCGTACATATTGCCGTGTACCTCGGCGCTCTCGAGAAACTCGCCAGCCTCCAGCATGGCCTGGAAGGTCTCCCCGCTGACAAAATGGTAATCGATGCCGTCCTGCTCTCCCGGCCGACGCGGACGCGTCGTGTACGAGATCGATTTTCTGGTCGCCGGGTCACGTTCGACCAGTTCCCTGACCAATGAGGTCTTGCCGGCGCCGGACGGAGCCGAGACGATGATGACATTGCCTTTCATTCGATGTTCTGGATCTGTTCGCGCATCTGTTCAATCAGCACTTTCAGGTTCATGGCACCCTGGGTAACTGCGACGTCCGCCGACTTCGAGCCCAGCGTATTGGCCTCCCGGTTCAGTTCCTGCATCAGGAAATCCAGGCGTTTGCCAACTGTTCCGCCCCGCTCCAGTATGCGGCGAATTTCCGAGACGTGTGTTGTCAGTCGCTGCAACTCCTCGTCGACATCAACTTTCGACGCGAACATGACGACTTCCTGCTTCAGGCGGTCGTTTTCGGGCTCGAGCATGGCGTCGCGCAACCGGGCTGTGAGTTTTTCCTGATAGGCCGCAACGAGCTGTGGGATCCGCGGGGCAACATCGCGGACGATCGTGTCGATACTGGCGGCGCGCTCCAGCAGGATAGCCTTCAGGCTTTCGCCCTCGCGCGCACGTGCGGCACTGAGGTCGGTACAGGCCTGGTCGACCAGTTTCAGGCATTTCTCCCTGAGTTGTTCGACCGGCAGGCTGTCGTTGCCCAGCATGCCTGGCCAGCGCAATACGTCGTTGACTCGCAGCGATTCGGCACCGGGCAGGGCGGCCCGCACCTTTTCATCGAGCTGCATCAGCTGTGCAAGCAAAGCTTCGTCAAGCTGCATCGCGCCGGAAGTGGTTGGCGCGTTGAAACTTATCCGGCACTCGACCTTGCCGCGAGACACCCGCGCCGCAATACGTTCGCGCAACACCGCTTCCAGTACGCGCAGCTCTTCCGGCATGCGGAACTGAATGTCGAGATAACGATGGTTTACCGACCGCAGGTCAAGACTGAGTCCGCCCAGAGGGGACTCGTCAGTGACAGCGGCGTAACCCGTCATACTGAAGATCATTGCGGTCAAGCTTTACAAGGCGGGAGATATCCCACCACAATCGGGCGGTGAAAAACGATAACACAGTTTCCCTGGCGGGCCGTATATCCGGCTTGAACGCCAGACGGGGATATTTGAGCGGCATAACGGGGGCGATTGCCCCGACAAAGGAGGGTAAATGCGCCAGAGCGGGCGTGGTGCGCGCGAATTGCGCGAGATTCGGATTCATCGCGGTTACACGCGTCACGCGGAAGGTTCGGTATTGATTGAATGCGGCGATACCCGGGTAATCTGTACTGCGAGCGTGGAGGAGCGCGTGCCCGCGTTCCTCAAGGGCAAAGGGCAGGGCTGGCTGACAGCCGAGTACGGGATGCTGCCGCGCTCGACCGGCAGCCGCATGGATCGAGAGGCGGCGCGTGGCAAGCAGTCAGGGCGTACTCAGGAAATACAGCGTCTCATTGGCCGCAGTCTGCGAGCGGTGACGGCGCTGCCGCTGCTGGGTGAGCGCACCGTCCACATCGATTGCGACGTGATTCAGGCGGACGGGGGCACCCGCACGGCGAGCATTACCGGCGCCTACGTTGCTCTGCACGACGCGGCAAGTTTTCTCATGCGCAACGAAGTCATCAAGCAGTGGCCGATCCGTGACCAGGTGGCGGCCGTGTCCGTCGGCATTTATCAGGGCGAAGCCGTGCTCGATCTCGATTATAAGGAGGACTCCGGCTGCGACACCGACATGAACGTGGTGATGACGGGCGCGGGTGGATTCGTGGAAGTACAGGGTACCGCTGAAGGCGATGTGTTCAACCGCGCTGAACTGGATGCGATGATCGGCCTTGCCGCCGAGGGCATCGAGCGCCTGGTACAGATCCAGAAGTCGGCGTTGCAATCGTGAACAGCCTGAACGCGGCAGACAAGATCGTCCTTGCCTCCGGCAATCCGGGCAAGATACGTGAAATTGCCCGCCTGCTGACCCCGCTGGGCCTCGAAATCGTCCCCCAGGACACGCTTGGCGTAGCGCCTGCCGAGGAGCCGCATCCAACGTTTGTCGAAAACGCTCTTGCGAAGGCCCGCCATGCGGCTTCTGCCACCGGACTGCCGGCGCTCGCTGACGATTCAGGCATCTGTGTGGCGGCGCTGGGTGGTGCCCCGGGCGTTCGCTCGGCGCGCTACGCTGGCCCCGCGGCGTCCGACGAGGATAACAACGCCCGCCTTGTACAACAGATGTCGGCATTGGCGGATCGGCGTGCGCATTACTACTGCGTGATTGTGCTGGTGCGTCATCCCGAGGATCCGCAGCCGATCATTGCGGAAGGCGAGTGGCACGGTGAGATTCTGCGTTCACCGCGCGGCACGGGCGGCTTTGGATACGATCCGCTGTTTCTCGATCGCCACTCTGGTCTTACCGGCGCTGAACTGACACCGTCCCGAAAGAACCGGGTCAGTCATCGCGGCAAGGCGATGCGAAAGTTCATGCGCGTTCTGGTGCGGCCTCAAGGGTAAATCGGGTCTGAATACGGCGGGACGGTTCTGCGCCAGGCACACGCTTCCTGCCTGCCGTCAAGCCAATCGCCGCCTTCGCCAACCGGAACCGTCAGCGCTTGATGCTCAGAATCGTAAAACCTTCACCAATCAGTGACCGGTTGGGCGCGCCCTTGAAGCCGGCGTTGGCCAGCAGTTGTTCCTGTTCTTCCCGTGTCGGGATGACATTGCCCCAGGTCATCTCTTCGAAACCGGTCTGCAGCGGAAACTGGAACTCCGGACGGCGTGCCTGCTCGATGCTGGACGGATAGGTTTCATCGACGATCAACAGCCAGCCGCCGGGTTTGAGTACGTGGGCGCAGCCGTCGATGACGTGCTGTCTGATCTGTGGGGCGATCTCATGCAAGACTTCGATCATGACCACGGCATCAAAGCTGGCTGCCGGCAGGTCGGCGACGTCGCTTTCGATAACCTCGATCCGCGACTCCAGCCCTGCCAGTCCAATCTTGTTTCTCGCGATCTCGATTCCGGTTGGGTCGATGTCCGCGCCGGTGCAATGCGCCTCGGGCCAGGCTTTGGCCAGTTGCATCAGAAAGCGGCCGGTGCCGCAGCCGATCTCGAGCACGCGTGCACCGTTTTCGAGGCGCTCGTTCATGCCCGCCAGATCGGGCAGTATCTTGCGGGCGGTGGCTGCGTGCAATCCGCCGATGGCATCGCCAATGGTGTCCGCGAAGGCGTGGCTGCGGCCCTGGAAAGGGACTGTGTCGCCGGTGCGGAATGCCTTCCGGCAATGTTCGAAGTCTTCGGTCAGGAAGGCCGTTCCCAGCCGTATGTAGCCGGTCAGGTCGCGCGGGTGCCCGGGGGAGGCGAGTATCTTGTCCATATGTGGCGCGAGCCTGAAGTGGCGTTGCTCGTCGGCATCCAGCAGCCCGAGCCCCACGGCGGTCATGCACCACGTCTCGACATAAGGCGGATGCAACTTGAGGCTTGCCGCGATCTGTGGCGCCGTTTGCCCGGGCTTTTCGGCAAGCGTCTTGAACAATCCCAGATCGACACCGATATCAATCAGGAATACCGCGTTGAACCCGCGCCGCCAGGCAAAAACTTTGGCAACCTGCTCATCGACACTGATTCCTGCATTTTGCTGGCCTGGATTGCTCATTGGTTTTCCTTCAGATTCGCAACGGGTTACCGGTGAGATTAACAGATCACGTGTGCGTGGGCGGACGGGCTAGAATGGCATGCTCGTAGCGCCCGATTAGTGCCTTTGTCTACCAGCGAACCCCTCTCACCGGCAAGGATTCGGTTGCCGGGTGTCGTACAACTCGACGCGTTGCCGCCACTGTCCCTCTACGTCCATATTCCCTGGTGCGTGCGCAAGTGCCCGTATTGCGATTTCAATTCGCACGCGGTGCGCGGCGACTTTCCCGAGCACGCCTACGTCGATGCCCTCGTCAATGACCTCGAAATGGCGTTGCCGTCCATCTGGGGGCGCCCGGTCCACAGTATCTTCTTCGGTGGCGGCACGCCATCGCTGTTCTCGGCGACATCGATCGACCGATTCCTTGCGGCCGTGCGGGCCCGTGTCATGTTGCTCCCGGACGCCGAGATTACGCTGGAGGCCAATCCGGGCACGGTCGAAGCGGCGCGATTCGCCGGATTTCGCGCCGCCGGGGTCAACCGTCTCTCGGTCGGCGTACAAAGCCTGAACCCCCGGCATCTGCGGGCGCTGGGCCGAATCCATGATGCGCAGCAGGCGCGCGATGCCATCGAGACCGCGCAGGCGTGTTTCGACAACATCAATGTCGATTTGATGTATGCCCTGCCGGAACAGACACTGGATAACGCGCTGAGTGACCTGGAAACGGTACTCGATTATTCGCCACAACACATTTCTGCCTATCACCTGACGATCGAGCCGAATACCTGGTTTCACCGCTATCCGCCGCAAGTGCCGGATGATGATGCGGCGGCCGCAATGCAGGAAGCAATCGAGGCAGCACTGGCGGCGCACGGTTATGCCCACTATGAAACATCGGCCTTTGCCAAATCTGGTTTCGAATGTCGTCACAACCTTAACTACTGGCGTTTTGGAGACTATCTCGGCATTGGTGCCGGGGCGCATTCAAAAATATCCTTTCCGGATCGCGTCGTTCGCGCGATGCGTTACAAGCAACCGCGCGAATATCTTGAGCGAGCCGCGGACGGTGATCCTGTCCAGACCTCGAGTGCGGTTCCAGCGCGTGAGTTGCCGTTCGAATTCATGATGAACGCGATGCGGCTCACCGCAGGCGTGGAAAAGCGCATGTTCCAGGAAAGAACGGGTTTGCCGATTTCGGTCATTGCGGCTCGCCTGAAAAAGGCTGAAGAAACCGGTTTGCTGGAGCGCGGCGTCGAGCGATTGATGCCGAGTTCGAAAGGGCAACGCTTTCTCAACGATTTACTGGCACTGTTTCTCGATGACGAGGCGTGAAGCGGCCCGGTTGGTAGCGGCGGCGCGCGGAACGGTGATCCAAGGGATCCCGTCAGCGGCGGCGGAAAATAACGTCCCACACGCCATGACCCAGCCTCAAACCGCGCGTTTCGAATTTGGTTTGCGGCCGGTGTGCGGGGCGCGGGGCGTAGCGCGGCGCACTGTTTTCGAGCGCCGGTTCGGCTGTCAGCACCTCCAGAATGTGCTCGGCATACTCCTGCCAGTCTGTTGCGACGTGCAGGTATCCCCCATGCTCGAGGCGTTGTGAAAGCACGCTGACGAAATCCGGCTGCAGCAGACGGCGCTTGTGATGGCGCTTCTTTGGCCACGGATCGGGGAAGAATACATGGATGCCGCGCAAGCTCTCCGGCGCAATCATGTCTCGTACCACCTCGACGGCGTCGTGTTGAATGACGCGCACATTGGTCAGTTCCTGTTCGGCGAGCTGATTGAGCAGGCTACCCACGCCGGGCGAGTGCACCTCGATGCCGATAAAGTTGTTTTCCGGGTGTTGAGCCGCGATACGCGCCGTGGTTTCCCCCATGCCGAAACCGATCTCGAGTATCGTCGGTGCGCGGCGTTCGAACACTTGCTCGAAATCGAGCAAACCCCGGTCATAGGGAATCCCATAGACGGGGAGCAGTTGATCGCAGGCAAGTCGCTGGGCGCGCGACATGCGTCCCTGGCGAAGGACGAAGCTGCGGATGGGTCGATGGGTGTCGGTCATCGGCGCGAATGCCGGGGCGCCGGACCGGCGCGCTCAGGCTGCTTTGTTATTCGCTTCGGACGGCGTGATGATGCCCGTCGTCGGCGAGCTGGGCGAGGCGCGATAGCTCTTCTTCGGCATGCGTCCGGCAAGGCAAGCCTCGCGTCCTGCCTCAACCGCCTTGCGCATGGCCGAGGCCATCAGGACAGGATTGTTCGCCGCGGCAATCGCGGTGTTCATCAGAATGCCGTCGCAACCCAGTTCCATCGCGATGGCGGCGTCCGAGGCCGTGCCGACACCGGCGTCGACAATAATGGGTACGTTGGCGTTGTCGATGATGATTTCCAGGCTCCACGGATTGAGAATGCCCATGCCCGAGCCGATCAGCGAAGCCAGTGGCATGATCGCCACGCAACCGGTTTCCTCCAGTTGTTTTGCCACGATGGGGTCGTCCGAGGTGTACACCATCACCTTGAAACCTTCCTTGACCAGCGTTTCTGCTGCGGCAAGGGTTTCGACGACGTTCGGGTACAAGGTCTCCGGGTCGCCCAATACTTCCAGCTTCACGAGGTCATGGCCATCGAGCAGTTCACGCGCCAGGCGCAACGTGCGTACCGCGTCACGAGCGGTGTAACAGCCGGCAGTATTGGGAAGCAGGGTAAATTCCGACGGCGGCACGTAATCCAGCAAGCTCGGTTCCCCGGCGCTTTGGCCGATATTGGTGCGGCGGATGGCAACCGTGACGATTTCAGCCCCACTGGCGTCGATCGCTTCGCGAGTCTGCTCAAAATCGCGGTATTTGCCGGTGCCGACGATCAGGCGCGATCCGAATTCACGCTGGCCGATGGTGAGTTTGTCCATGTTCATATCGCTCAAGACGGTTTTGGAGTCCGTGGCAGTTGCATTGGGAAACAGGCGCGGCCGTTGACGACTTTCAAGAGCGGCTAACCGCCGCCCACAGCAACGACAATTTCCAACTGGTCACCGTGAGCCAGGCGCTGCTCGGCATAGTGGCTACGCGGCACGATTTCACCATTGCGCTCCAGAGCCACGCGCTTGTCAGCAAGCGCCATGGTTTCGAGCAACTGTGAAACCGTCAATTCGCGATCGAATTGCCGCGACTCGCCGTTAACTGTGAGTTGAATCACGCCAGAATCAGGTGCAACGTTGCCAGGAAATTTCAGAGTTCGAGTTTACCACCGGAGGGATGCCGCAAGAAAATCCGAGGCCGGTCTGCCACTCAGATTTGCCGCTGGAAGCGAGGCGGTCTCCGGCCATGAAGGAACAGGCGCCTGTGTTTCTCTCACAGTACGCCGAAGTCTTGCGGCAGGGCTCTCTCCTTCGGCACAATTCGAAGTGCGCAGCGCAAACACGATTTGCCACCGAAATTCACCCTGTTCATGAATCCCGCCACCTACCTGACGGTCCTGGCCGCCGCAGTTCTTGTCGCTGCATTGACGAGAACTCCCTGGTACCGGTTTCGCGACGCCGGTTTTCAGCACATCTTCCTGGGCGCTTGCGTTGCCGGGTTGTTTCTGTGGCGGATGCGTACCGGCATCGTGCCGGTGGTGCCGGTCCACTTCCTGTGCCTGACGACCCTGACCTTGATGTTCGGTGTGCCGCTGGCGATTGTCGCGGCAGCGATCCTGACAGCCGCCATGGGTGTTCTCGGGCTCGAGGCATGGAGTGCGTTGCCCGGCAACTTTCTTGCGCTCGGCGTCATGCCCATCCTGGTTACGTGGCTGGCGCTGAACGCAAGCCGGCGCTATCTCCCGCCCAACCCGTTCGTCTATATCTTCGTTTGCGCATTTTTCGGCGCGGCGGCGGGCATGCTCGTGGCGGTGGCGGCCAACAGCGTGCTGCTGCTCGGCTCCGAGCAGGTATCGTTCAGCCAGCTCCGGGAGGGTTACCTCGCGATTCTGCCGCTGATGATGTTTCCGGAGGCGTTCATCAATGGCCTGATCGTGACCGGCCTGGTTGTTTTCAAGCCGTCGTGGATTGCGAGTTTCGACGACGATCTGTACCTGAAAGGCTAGAATTCGCAGCCGGATGTGGAACAGTCCAAAAGGGGATTTGCCCCTGCGTTGCCAACATGTTGCCGTTTTGGAAGTTTCCGGGCTGGCCCGTCGCGCCGCTCGACTGTAGACTTGATGCCGCACGGTTATCGATTCGCGGGTGTAGTTCAATGGTAGAACATTAGCTTCCCAAGCTAAGAACGTGGGTTCGATTCCCATCACCCGCTCCAAAAAAGGAGGACCCCGCAGGGTCCTTTTTTGTTGGGTTGGACGATGAGTGAGGAGCCAGCCGGTTCGAAAACGCGCTTGCGAGTTTCAGTGGAGGCTAATGCGCCGTCGCGCGTTATGCCGGCACGACGACCAGCGGTCCGGTGGGCGTGCCGGACGGACATTCCGTCGCAAGCGAACTGCGGCGATAATTACGGTTCGAATGCTGGGGCCTGATGTGGCCCCGGAAATGTGCCCAATTGCGATGCCGTGTTCCCAACAGGGGCCCGTCCAGTGTCAGGAGGAGTTCGCCGGTGAAGTATCTCAAGTACGGCCTGATTGCCTTGGCTGCCATAATCATCGTGATCGGTGCCGTGTTCGCGTACGTTGCGGCCACATTCGACCCCAATGAATACAAGGGCGACATCGTCGAGCTGGTGAAAGAGAAAACGGGCCGCACGCTCAACATCGAAGGGGACATTCGGCTCACGTTCTTCCCGAAGATCGGCGTCGGACTTGGGCCAACGCAGCTGTCAGAGCGCGACTCCCGGAACGGAGTTTGCCGGGGTGGACGATTTGCGTGTGGCGCTGGCGTTGCTGCCATTGCTGTCGAAGCAGATCGTCGTAGATGAGGTTGTCGTCGACGGTTTGCGGGCGCGCATCGTCAAGCATGCCGACGGCACCAGCAATATCGACGACCTGACCCAAAAGGCTGAAGAGAGCAGGGAAGCCTCCACGGATGAGGAAGAACCCGGGGCAGATGAAGCCGGACGCCCGGCAATGGAGCTGGACGTGCAGGGCGTGCGAATCAATAACGGAACCTTTACCTATCGCGACGAACAGGCCGGCGCGACCTACGAAATCGCGGAGCTATCTCTGCAGACCGGACGGGTGGCCGAAAGCGTGCCGACGCCATTCAAGTACAGCGCTCTGGTGCGAACGGACAAACCGCAGATCGATTTGCGAACACATGCGTCGGGCACACTGGAAGCGGACACCGCTGCGCAGATTTTCAAGGTCACTGATCTGGAGGCGGGTGCCGAAGGTCTGGCGGCAACGGTCAGCGATCTCAAGCTGACGGTCAAGGCAGCCGATGTCGAATCGCAGCCAGCGATACAGAGAGCGGCGGTCAACGCGCTGGCTCTCGATGTGTCGGGCGTAATGGACAAGGACCGTTTCACTGTCACCGCGTCGGTGCCGAAACTGCTGCTCGACAAGACCGCGGTAACGGTCGAACAACTGGTCGCGGACCTCACCGGAGTATTCGCCGGGATCGAGTTAACGCAAGGCAGGATTCAGCTGCCGAAGCTGGCGATGGATCTGCAAAGCCAGCAGATCGATTTACAGGGTTTGACGGTGGGCGTGGCAGGCTCGCAGGCGGAGAACGCGTTTACAGCGAAACTCGATGCACCGCGACTGGCGGTGACGCCGAAGCAGGCCAGCGGTGAGGCGATCGTGGCGGTCGTGCAGGCGCGCGGGCCGCAAGTGCGAGCCGATGCGAATGTGCGGCTGTCCGCGGTCAAGGGCTCGGCGAGTGCGTTGAGCATTGGCGAGCTGGTGATCGATCTGGACGTCGAACAAGGCGAGAATGCCGTTAAAGGGCGAGTCAGCACGCCGGTTTCCGCTGATCTGGAAAAACAGCGGTATCGCCTGACCGGGATCGCCGGTCAGTACGATGTGCGATCGCCAGCGTTGCCGATGAAATCGACGACGATCCCGCTAACGGGCAATGTCGACGCGGATGTCAAGCGGGAGACGGTCGAGATCGATCTGAAAACGCGCTTTGACGAGTCGAATATCGATGGCAAGTTCAGCATGCAACGGTTTGCCGAGCCATTTATCCAGTTCGATGCGGCGATCGACAAACTCGACCTCGATCGTTACCGGCCGGCGGAGGAAACGAAAAAAGAGAAAGAGAAGCCGGCTGAAAAGGGTGGCGAAAAGGGTGAGTCACGCATTGATCTGTCAGCGCTCAAAGCCCTCAATCTCGATGGCAAGCTGCGCATCGGCTCGTTGGTCGCGTCGAACGTGAAGCTCTCGGATGTGCGGATCACGGTCAAGGCGAAAGACGGCATAGTGGAGATCAATCCGTTGCTCGCCAAGTTGTATGGTGGTTCGGTGCGAAGTGTGGTGACAGCCGATGCCAACACCAATGCGTTCGCGGTCAAGCAGAGTCTGTCCGGCGTGACAATCGGGCCGCTGCTGCAGGATGCGCTCGATCAAGACCTTCTTGACGGGCGCGGTAGCGTCGATCTCGATCTGACCGCGCAGGGCGATACATTCGGTGCGTTGGTGAAGACACTGACCGGCGACGCCGGCCTGCTCCTGAAAGACGGTGCGATCAAGGGGATCAACCTGGCGCAGTCGCTGCGCAGTGCGGGCGACATGCTTTCGCTCAAGCGCGACCAGCAAGCCGCAGCATCACCGACGGAGAAAACAGATTTTTCGGAACTGAAAGCGAGCTTCAGAATTGACAATGGCCAGGCTCGCAACGAGGACTTGTCGTTGAGTTCTCCGTTCATTCGGCTCAATGGCGCCGGCAATCTGAATCTGGTCGAGGGCAGTGTCGACTATGTTGCAAAGACCTCACTAGTGGCGACATCGACCGGGCAAGAAGGCAAGGCGCTCGACGATGTGGCCGGTATCACAGTCCCGGTGCGTGTGTCGGGCCCGCTGACCGCGCTCAAGTACGAGTTGCAGTTTTCCGACGCAATTCAACAACAGGCGAAGCAGCGCCTCAAGGCGGAAGAGACCCGGCTGAAGAAGAAGTTGGAATCGGAACTGGGCGAGAAGCTGCTCGGCGGCGCTGATGGCGGCGACTCTGATCCCGGTGGGGAGCAGACGGCCCCGGCTGACCCCACTGCCAATCCGGAAGACGAGCTGAAAAAACGCCTCAAGAGCCTGTTTCGATAGTCCTGGCGTATAAACCTGTGGTGCGTAAACCTGCGACGCGTAAACCCGTCGGATGCAAACCAGTGATGGCATCAGGTTCGACGGCCGAGGCGGCAGACTTCGGTCGCAGTGTCATTGCGTGGCAGCTCCGCGACGGCCGGCATCATCTTCCCTGGCAAAATGTGGATGATCCTTACCGCATCTGGCTGTCGGAGATCATGTTGCAGCAGACCCAGGTCAGTGCGGTCGTGCCGTATTTCGAACGCTTTACAGCGCGCTTTCCAACCGTCCGGGATCTGGCGCGCGCAGCAGAGGATGAAGTACTGGCGATGTGGAGCGGGCTTGGTTATTACGCGCGTGCCCGCAACCTGCATCGTGCCGCCCAGCGTATAGAGCAGACACATGGCGGGCAGTTTCCTGACCGTTTCGAAGACATTCTCGCGCTTCCCGGTGTGGGGCGTTCGACCGCCGGGGCCATCGCTGTTTTTGCGTTCGGGCAGCGCTTCCCGATTCTGGACGGCAACGTCAAACGGGTGCTGGCCCGCTGTTTCGGGATTGAGGGCTATCCCGGTGCGGCGAATGTCGCCGGACGTCTTTGGGAACTGGCCGGGCGGCTGCTGCCCGACACGGATATCAAGGCGTATACACAGGGGATGATGGATCTGGGCGCGCAGGTTTGTACGCGCTCACATCCGATCTGCACAAACTGTCCGCTTGCAGTGCGGTGTGTCGCGAGATCGCTTGACCGGATAGATGACTTTCCGGCACCTCGTCGCAGGAAGCCACGCCCTCGCCGCTCGACCGTCATGCTGATCATGCAATGTGATGGGCAGATCATGATGGAAAAGCGTCCCTCTCCGGGTATCTGGGGCGGTATGTGGAGCTTTCCCGAAACCGAAGACGTGGGGGATGTTTTGCGGACCTGCGTCGCCAGGTTTGGTTTCGAGGCCGAGGCGGTCGATGCCTTGGTTCCGATCGAGCATGGTTTCACCCACTTCTCTCTGACCATCTCGCCACTGGTTTGCCGGGTGAGTCAGCCGGACCCGGCGGCCGAGCAGCCGGGACGTGTCTGGGTGACACCTCAGGAAGCGGAGCACTACGCAATACCCGCACCGGTGCGAAAACTCATCGCGCGCTTGCAGGCCTCATTGACGCCAGGGGACAGTAAAGTTCAGTCCGGTTGAAGTGCCTGACTGATGGCTGCCAGGCGTCGTCCGGTGTTGCGCTGTTCGAGCAGGGCCTGTTTGCTGCGACTGTCGATTGGAAGCAGCTCCGCTAGGCGATAACTGACCCAGTCTGGATCGTCGAACGCGGCTTGTCCGGCAAGAATGTCCTCGCCTGCGCGCTTCACGAGCGATTCGAGCATGCGCCGGCAGGTATCGAAGTGCTCAGGGTCAATGTCGCCGCTGTGGCCGCTCAGCCATTCGACGCGGCCGTGTATCAGGCCATTGTTCCCGGTTTGCGACCCGACCAGGCGGAATGCGCTCTCACCGAGGCATGTGAGATGAAATATCCCGGTGTGGGGCATGTCCCATTGCCTGATTCGGGCGCTGCAGCCGATGTGCTCGTGTTCGGCAGGCGAGCCGACTTCATGACCGCTGCGTATCAGACAGACTCCGAACGGGACATCGTCGCGCAGGCAGGCCTTGGTCATCTCGATATAGCGCTGTTCGAAAATCTTCAGCGGCAGCACCGCGCCCGGAAACAGCACGAGATTCAACGGGAAAATGGCGATGTCGACAGGGTTCGGGTTTGAAGGATCAGGCATCGGCCCCGCGCTCGTTACCCCAACGCGGCATCAGCGTATGCTCGATGCGCAATTGATCGAGAATTCTCGCCACAACGAAATCGACCAGTGCATCGATACTTTCGGGATGATGATAAAACCCCGGGTTCGCGGGCAAGATGGTTGCACCTGCGTCGCTCAGGCGCAGCATGTTCTGCAAGTGAATCGAAGACAGCGGGGTTTCTCGTGCCACCAACACCAGGGGGCGGCGTTCCTTGAGCATGACGTCAGCGGCGCGTTCGATCAGGTTTTTCGAGAGCCCTGCCGCGATCGAGGCCAGAGTACCCATGGTGCAAGGGCAAACCACCATCGCGTCGGCGGGATTCGAACCCGAAGCGACCGGTGCGAACCATTCTTCCCGGCCGAACACCCGGAGCTGGCCCGGCTCCGGAGAGAATCGCTCGATGAAGTAAGCCTCGGCGTCCTTTGCCCGTGCCGGCAGTGGAATCGACATCTCCTGACGAGCGACAATCTGCGCGGCTTGTGAATAGAGCAGGTACACACGTTTGCGGGCCTGCAGCAGGCATTCCAGCAGCCGGATACCGTAGGGCATGCCTGATGCACCGGTCAGCGCCAACGTAACGGTGCGGGTCTCGGTCATTGATTCCCGGACAATCGGAATTTCATTCGGTTCGGCCGGACAATTGGCGCGCTTATGTCGCGAGTTCCCGGTGCCGGACCAGGACTTGCCGGCTTTTCCCGAAATACGCGGAGAGTTGCTCGGCAAAGTAAACCGATCGGTGCCGGCCGCCGGTGCAGCCGATTGCTACGGTCAGATAGCTGCGATTGTCGCGCACGAAACAGGGAAGCCAGCGCTCGACATAGTCACGCACGTGAAGAATCATGTCGCGCACGTCGTTATTGGCGGCGAGGAATTCCACGACGTTCGGGTCACGCCCGGTAAAGTCACGCAGCTTCGGATCGTAGTGGGGATTTGGCAGGCAGCGCACGTCAAAAACAAAGTCAGCGTCCAGCGGAATACCGTGCTTGAACCCGAATGACTGAAACAACAGCACGAGCCCGGTATCACGCAGCGTCAGCAGGTCGCGCACCCAGTTTCTGAGCGCATTGGGGTTGAGATCGCTGGTGTCGATACGGTGGCCCAGTGTGCCCACCTCTTCGAGCAATTCGCGTTCGAGTTCGATGGATTCGACCAGAGTGCGGTCGTGTTCGGCCAGCGGGTGGCGTCTTCGTGTCTCGGAAAACCGCTTGACCAGTGTCTCGGCCTTTGCGTCGAGAAACACAATGTGTGTCTCCAGGTCGCTGGACTTCATTTGCTCGAGCAGGTCCGGCAAATGCAAAAGGCTCGAACCGCTGCGCACATCGATGCTGATTGCAACGCGTTCCGAGCCTGCATTACGCAGGAAATCCACCGTTTCACGCAGCAGCGGTGCGGGCAAGTTATCCACACAATAGTAGCCGCTGTCCTCAAGCACCTTCAGCGCGATGCTTTTGCCCGACCCCGACAATCCGGTAATGATGACAAGTTGCATGGAAATTCAACCGTGCGGGGAGGTGGAAAGGTCTGTTTGACGGTCAAGACACTTCATTGAAGTCTCCGTACAGTCAGTCCTGTGAACCCAGATAACGTTCCTGCCGCTGGATGAACTCCTGGGTGCTGTCGATGCCGCGCAGTTGCAGGACGTAATTGCGTACCGCCGCCTCGACCAGCACCGCCAGATTCCGGCCGGCCGCGACCGGCAACTGCACAGTCCGGATATCGACGTCCAGAATGCGCTCGACACTGGCGTTCAGAGGCAGCCGCTCGACGCCTGGAAGGTTCCCGCCGACGGGTTTTTCAAGCTGCACGATCAGTTTCAGATTCTTGCGCCGGCGCACAGCGGTCTCGCCAAAAATGGTGCGGATATTGAGCATGCCCAACCCGCGAACTTCGAGAAAATCCTTTAGCAACTGCGGGCTGCGGCCCTCCAGCGTCCGGGGGGCGATGTGGTACAGCTCGACAACGTCATCGGCGACCAGCCCCGAGCCGCGGGAGATCAGTTCCAGAGCAAGTTCGCTCTTGCCGACGCCACTTTCTCCGGTAATGAGAACGCCGACTCCGAGGACGTCGAGTAGCACGCCATGGCGGGTGACAAACTCCGCCAGGGCGCGACCCAGATAAGTGCGCAGCACCCAGATGACCTGCAAGCTCGCCATCGGCGAAGACAACACCGGTATCTGTCTGGCTTCTCCAAAATCGGCCAATGATTGCGGCGCTTTCTCGCCATCGGTGAGGATGATGCAGACAATGCCGCTTCCTGAAATCCGATCGAGTGCCTCGCGCTGGGCCTGGTCGTCGAGACCGGAAAAATAAGCCGCTTCGGTGCGGCTGAATATCTGTATCCAGTTCGGATGAACCAGATTGAGGTGGCCGATCAATCCTTGCGAAGACTGGTTGACCTCTGCGCTGTCCAGAACCGGGGCCGACTCGCGCGGCCCTGAAACCCAGCTCAGTTCAAGCGCGTCGACGTTACCATCAAACAGCTGCGCGACGCCGATCCGGGGCATTGGGTTCCCATTCAGTAATTGTGCGCTGCGCGTTGTCAACACCGGTGGCATCGTTCAAGGCCGCACGAATGCTTCTGTCGCTGAACATCTGGGCCAACTCGGAGAGAATCTGCAGATGCTGATCGGTTGCTTTCTCGGGGACCAGCAGCACGAAAATCAGATTCACCGGGTTTCCGTCCGGTGCTTCGAAGGGAATGGGCGTCCGGGTACGTATAAATGCGCCTGCGGCTTCCTTCAGGCCGGCGATGCGACCGTGAGGAATTGCCACGCCGTGCCCGAGGCCGGTGGAGCCGAGCCGCTCGCGCGCGAGCAGGGCGTCGAATATCGTGCTTCTGCTGATGCCCAGAGTGTTCTCGAATAGCAAGCCGGCGTGTTCGAATACGCGTTTCTTGCTGGTGACTTCCAGGTCGAGAATGACATTGCCCGCTGGCAGCAGCCGCTCAAGTTGTCCCATGATGTGCGATCCGATGCCTAGCCTTCGACGCGCCGGATAGACTCCTGTTGATGGTGATCGACCAGTCTTTCCTTATGCTTGAGTACCACGCGATCGAGTTTGTCCGCCAGACTGTCGATGGCTGCGTACATGTCGGAATCGATTGATTCGCAAAAGAGGTCCTTGCCGCTAAGGTGCACCTTTGCCTCGGCTTTCTGTTCGAGTTTGTTGACAGAAAGAATGACGTCAACGTCCATAACCTGGTCGAAGTGGCGCGAGATCCGTGCCAGCTTTTCCTCGATATAAGCATTGATCGCGGGCGTGATGTCGAGATGGTGCCCTGACACTTTCAAGTTCATTAACGACTCTCCTGCGGGGATTTTGAACTAGATGGCTTTGCGCAAGTTGACCGGCAGTATCTGCAGCGACTCGCGGTACTTTGCGATGGTGCGGCGTGCGACCACGATTCCCTGTTTGCCCAGGATCTCGGAAATCTGGCTGTCCGACAGCGGGCTGCGCGGGTCTTCCTCTGCCACCAGTTGCTTGATCAGCGCGCGGATGGCGGTGGCCGAACAGGCGCCGCCCGTCTCCGTCGTGACGTGGCTGCCAAAGAAGTACTTGAGTTCGAAAATGCCGCGCGGGGTGAACATGAATTTCTGCGTCGTGACCCTGGAGACGGTCGATTCATGCAAGGTCAGCGTTTCGGCGATCTCCCGCAGAACGAGGGGCCGCATAGCCACTTCGCCGTGCTCGAAAAAGTGCCGTTGGCGGTCGATAATCGCCTGCGAAACCCGCAGAATCGTATCGAAACGCTGCTGCACGTTCTTGATCAGCCATTTGGCTTCCTGCAACTGTCCCGAGAGCTGCTGGAGGCTGGCGTCGCGGTTGCGATGAAGGATATCGGCGTACATGCGATTGACTCGCAGCTTTGGCATCGCGTCGGGGTTGAGCGACGCGACCCACATCCCCTTTACTTTCTTGACGATTACGTCGGCCACGACGTATCTGGCTTCGCTGCCCGTGTAATTGGCCGCGGGCCGCGGATTAAGGTGTGTGATCAGGCTCTGGATACTTCGCAGCGTGTCGTCGTCGCAGCGCAAGATCTTTTTGAGCTTCGTGTAGTCCCGCAGCGCCAGTGTGTCGAGGTTCTCGCGCACCACTTGCAGAGCTTGCGCCCGGTACGGCGTGTCTTCTGGCAAAGCTTCAATCTGCAAGGCAAGGCATTCGCCGATGTTGCGCGCGCCAACCCCCGCTGGTTCCAGGCTCTGCAGGTATTTCAACGCGATGCCCAGATCTTCGCTGTCAATTTCCAGCTCTTCGGGTAACAACTCGGCGAGTTCGCCCAGGTCGTCCTGTATGAAGCCGTCGTCGTTGAGATTGTCGACCAGGTAGGCGACAAGCTGGGTGTCGCGTCTGGAAAGCGGCATCAACGACAGTTGCCCCAGCAAGTGCTCGCGCAGCGTGGCGCTGCCTGCCGCCAGCGGCGGTTCCGAATCGTCGTCGTCTGACTCCGGATTGCCGTAGGAGGTGTATCCCTCTTCACCGCTCCAGTCCGACTGCGACGGACTCTCCTGGGTGCTTGTTTCGGTGGAACTGGTCGCGGTGGTCGTTATGGCTGCTTCCTGTCCAGGAGCAGCCGGCGGTGCCGGGGACTCCTCGTCTTCTTCGCGTTCGAGCAGTGGATTTTCCTGCAGGAAGCGTTCGATTTCCTGATTTAACTCAAGCGTCGAGAGCTGCAAGAGCCGGATCGACTGCTGCAGCTGGGGCGTCAGCGTGAGATGCTGAGACAGCTTGAGTTGTAATGAGTGTTTCATGTTGTGGCCGACACCGGGCTGTGATCGGTTGGGAGCGAGTTACGCATTACAGGCGGAAATGCTCGCCCAGATAAACTTTTCTTACACTTTCATTATAAACGATTTCTTCCGGTTTTCCGCAGGCCAGAACGGAGCCGTCGTTGATAATGTAAGCGCGGTCGCAGATGCCCAGTGTTTCGCGAACATTGTGGTCGGTGATCAACACGCCGATGCCGCGTTCCTTGAGGAAACGGATGATTTTCTGGATGTCGAGCACGGCAATCGGGTCCACGCCGGCAAATGGTTCGTCGAGCAGTATGAACTGCGGATCGGTCGCCAGCGCGCGGGCGATTTCGACCCGCCGGCGCTCGCCGCCGGACAAGCTGATCGCGGGACTGTTCTTGAGGTGGGCGATATGCAACTCTTGCAGCAGTTCGTTGAGCCGAGTCTTGCCTTCCTTGTTCTTGTCGAGTCCTCGCAACTCAAGAACGGCCTGGATATTTTCGGCGACGGTCAGCTTGCGAAAGATCGATGCTTCTTGCGGCAGATAGCTCAGCCCGAGGCGGGCTCGCCGGTGAATCGGCATGTGCGTCAAACTGCGCTCGTCAAGATAGAGCTCGCCGCCGTCCACTGCGACCAGCCCGACCATCATGTAAAAACAGGTGGTCTTGCCCGCGCCATTGGGGCCGAGCAGCCCGACAACTTCACCACTTTCCACGTCCAGCGACACATCCTTGACCACGGTGCGTGCTTTGTAACGTTTTTTCAGGCGGTCTGCGCGCAGTTTGCTCATCGGCATCTACGACGAGCGATGCGAAGAAGGGCGGTGTGGCGTCAACGATCGGAGCCTTTGTTGTTGCCATCGGGTGTTTGAGGATCCCCGGCATTGCTGTTTCGCGGCTGAATGATCGCGCGCACGCGCCCGCCCGAACTCCCGTCCGCGGCGGAGCCGGGTTCCTTGCCCATGACTTCGAAAAATTCGGTCAGGGCGCTGTAGGAAATGTAATTGCCCCGCACTTCGTCTCCGCCGCGTTTCAGCTTTGCATTGACGAATAGTTCCACTTTTTCTTCCTTGCCCTTGTATTCAAGCCGCTCGGCTTCGCCTTCGATGAAGTCCTCGAAGCCTTCGCGCTTTTGCCTGAAGTAGGCCGGACTGCCAAACGCAATGCCGGATTGAAAGCCGGTTTCATCCTGATCGACGATGATGCGATCGGCCTTGAGCATCAGCGTGCCCTGGGTCAGTACGACGTTGCCTTCGAAAACCGCTTCCTTCTTCTTGTCATCAATCTCCACCCGGTCCGCTTCTATATTGACAGGTTGATCGCGATCGGCCAGTTCCGCGTGCGCGACCATGGACGCCGCGCCCAGCGTGATTGCGACAATCGCCAACCGCAACGGCGGTTGACGATTAATGCGTCCCACTCTCTTATTTAGCCGCTCTGGATCTCGGGGTTTCATAGTGCGCCTGAACCGTTGATAACAGCCGCAGTTTGCCAGCCATGTTGTCAAATTCCAAGCCGACCGAGCGTGCTGTGGAATTTCCTTCCGTCATCGTTACGGGTTGGTCTGTCTTCGCAATTTCCTTTTCGGGAATCACATGCAGGTAATTCGTGGCCAGTCCCAGCGCCGGGTTGGATGCGAAAGCCGGGCGCGCAACGGTGACGTTGCCGTGGAAATAGACGTTCTCGCCGCCGCCCTCTACCTCTGCAGTATCGGCACTGACGGTGAGCGGAGCCCGTTCGTAATCGTGATAGAGCAAACGCGGTGAATCGAGTTTGGATCCGCGCTCGTCCGGGTAGTGGGTAAGCCTTGCTCCGCTGAGTTCGTAACGCCGCGAGCCATCGGGATTCATGCGGACCGCCATGAAGCCCTCGATATAGAACTCCGGGTCATTCTGGCTGGCTCCGCCAAACTGCGTGATCGGTGCGCGCACTCGCGCATCAAGCCACCAGGTAAGGATAACGAGCAACAGAAGAAGAATGGCCGGAGACCAGGCAATGAGCCGATCCTTGAGCATCAAAGATAGCCCTGCATGCGTGTGTCCCAGTTTCCCTGTGCCTGCATGAGCAGTTCGCATGCTTCGCGTACCGCCCCCTTGCCGCCTCCGGCATGCGTGATGAAATGAGCCTGTTCACGGATTTGTGCAACGGCTTCGGGTGGGCAAAACGCCAGACCGCATCGTCGCAGCACCGGTAGATCCGGTAGATCATCACCCATGTAAAAGACCTCGGTGTCGTCCAGACCGAGCGCTTCGCGCAGGCCCGTATAAGCCCGAAGTTTGTCATCGGCGCCGGTGATGCAATGATCAATAGCGAGCTCGGCAACCCTTGCCTCGACAGCCGCGGACGCGCGGCCGGTAATGATACCGGTCGCAACGCCGCTGTCGCGCAGCAGCTTCAGGCCAAGGCCATCGAGAATATTGAAAGCCTTGAACGACTCTCCGCTTGCACCGATGAAGAGCGTGCCATCGGTCATCACGCCGTCGACGTCAAAGAGCGCCAGCCGGACCCGCTGAGCACGCCGCGTTACCTCGGGTGTCATATGACTTTGGCCTGCATCAAGTCATGCGTGTTGAGGGCGCCGACGAGTTTGTCATGGTCATCCACGACCAGAATCTGGTTGATCTTTCGATCTTCCATGATCTTTACCGCTTCGACCGCGAGTTTCGTCGATTCGATAGTCCGGGGTGACTTTGTCATCGCATCCGATACGTTGATCGAACGCAGATCAGCGCCGCTCTCGATTAGCCGGCGCAGATCGCCGTCGGTGAATATGCCCACAACCACATCATCGCGCACGATGGCCGTCATGCCCATGCCCTTGCGGGATATCTCCAGAACGGCTTCGTTCAACATGGCTGTGACGGGCACTTTCGGTACGGCGTCACCGCTTCGCATGACGTCGCTGACATGCGTGAGGAGCTGGCGCCCCAGCCGCCCGCCCGGGTGGGACCGCGCAAAATCCTTCTCACTGAAACCGCGCGCCGCGAGCAGCGCGACCGCAAGCGCATCTCCCAGGGCCAGCGCCGCGGTGGTGCTCGCCGTCGGCGCGAGTCCTAGCGGGCAGGCCTCCTCGGATACGCTTGCGTCCAGATGCACGTCGGAATCCATTGCCAGTGAAGATTGTGGGTTGCCGGTAATTCCGATCAGTTTCGCTCCCTCCCGCTTGATGATCGGGACTATGACAAGCAGTTCGCCACTTTCCCCCGAGTTCGACAACGCAATGAGAACATCTTCGCGCGTAATCATTCCCAGGTCGCCGTGGCTCGCTTCGGCCGGATGAACGAAAAAAGCCGGCGTGCCGGTGCTTGCCATTGTAGAGGCGAGTTTGCGGGCGACATGCCCTGACTTGCCAATGCCGCTAACGACAATGCGCCCGCGGCATTCCAGGATGATTCGCAGTGCTTCGGTGAACGATTTGTCCAGCCGGTGGGCCAATTGCTGAACGGCACGCGCCTCGATGTCGAGGACTCGTTTCGCAAGGCTGATCGCCTCGTCGGGTGACAATTTTCCTATACGGCTCATCGGCGCGAAGTATAACGCAGCGGCACCCGTTCAAGCTTCCCTTTTCCGGCCACGGTGGCAAGGTTCGATGTACGGATATCGGCTGTGCCGATACACTTGAGCACCTGACATGCCATTGGGTGTTAATCGGTCTGTATCTCATGCACGGTACGCTTGAACTGGTCCTCATTCTGTTGCTTGCGGCGGTTGCCGTCGTTGCCGTGTTTCGTTTGCTCGCGTTGCCGGCGCTGCTGGGTTACCTGCTGGTCGGCATCCTGATCGGACCGAATGCGCTTGGGCTGGTCAGCGATAGTGCGGAAACCCGCTACCTCGCCGAATTCGGAGTCGTCTTCCTGATGTTCAGTATCGGGCTCGAGTTCAGTTTGCCGAAATTGATGACGATGCGCCGACTGGTGTTCGGGTTGGGCGCGGCGCAAGTCGGCGTGACGCTCGCCCTGATTACGTTCGCGGGCATGGCAACCGGTGCCGATTGGCGCACCGGACTGGTCCTGGGTGGTGTCTTCGCAATGTCGTCGACGGCCATTCTGGCGAAAATGCTCACCGAACGCCGGGAACTGAACTCGCCCCATGGGCGGCAGATCGTCGGCATCCTGCTGTTCCAGGATCTGGCAGTGGTGCCGCTGCTTATCGTCATTCCGGCGCTTGCGAAGGGCGCGGAAACGGTCCTGCTTGCGTTCGGTCTGGCCCTCGCCAAGGCGGCGCTGGTACTGGTGGTGCTGCTCTATTTTGGCCAGCGCCTGATGCGGCCTTGGTTTACTTTGGTGGCACGACAGAAATCGTCCGAGTTGTTTGCGCTGAACGTGCTGCTGATAACGCTCGGGCTGGCCTGGGTGACGGAACTGGCGGGGCTGTCATTGGCGCTGGGGGCGTTCCTTGCAGGCATGCTGATTTCGGAGACGGAATACCGCTACCAGGTCGAGCAGGACATCAAGCCGTTCCGCGACGTGTTGCTGGGGCTGTTTTTCGTCACGGTAGGCATGCTCCTCGATCCACTCGTGGTGTTCGACTACTGGTACTGGATCGCCATTCTGCTGCCGCTGGTCCTGGTCGGAAAGACCGTAATCATCGTTGGTCTCGGCCGTTTGTTCGGTACGGAACCATCCGTTTCGCTGCGCTCCGCCCTGGCCCTGGCGGGCGCGGGCGAATTTGGCCTGGTGTTGCTTGCCCAGGCGGCAAACCTCAGTGTGATCGACGATGTGCGCATGCAGATCGCTCTGGCGACGCTGATCTTGTCCATGCTGATCTCGCCGTTCATTATCGAGTACAGCGAGCGCATGGTGCGCCGTTTGAGTGCCGCCGAATGGATGAATCGGGCGATGACCTTGCACAACATCGCGGTGCAGAGCATGGGCGCCGAGCAGCACGTAATTGTCTGCGGATACGGGCGAAGCGGACAGAATCTGGCGTGGTTTTTCGAGCGCGAAGGCGTTGGGTTCATCGCACTGGATTTCGATCCGCAGCGCGTGCGCGAGGCGGCCGCTGCGGGGGAGAGCGTGGTCTTTGGCGATGCTGCCAGGCGAGAGGTTCTGATAGCGGCGGGACTGCTGCGGGCAAATGCGCTGGTCGTGTCCTATGCCGATACGGCATCGGCATTACGCATTCTCAGCCTGGTGCAGGAACTGCGGCCGGGGTTGCCGGTGATCGTACGCACCCTGGACGATAGTGATATCGACCGGCTCAAACAGGCGGGCGCCGCCGAGGTCGTCGCCGAAATACTGGAGGGCAGCCTGATGGTTGCCATGCACGCACTGATGTTGCTGGGGGTGCCGTTCAACCGGGTGTTACAGCGTATTCGCGAGACGCGGGAACAGCGATACGGCTTGTTTCGGGGTTTCTATCATGGCGTCACGGACGAGGAAGAAGGTGCGACTGACCATATGCAGGTCAGACTGCATTCCGTGCTGATTGTCAACGGCGCGGCTGCAATAGGAAAAACACTGCGTGAACTCGATCTGGGCCGCTTCGACGTCGAGGTGACTGCAATACGCCAGCGCAACATACGCAACCAGTCACCTGACCCCGAAACGCGCTTGCAGGAAGGCGACGTGATTGTGCTGCGCGGCGTGCGCGAATCGATGGAACTGGCCGAGATGTACTTGTTGAAAGGCTAGAACAACAGAGCCCGCCAAGGCGGGCTCCGGTACAGCGGTTGGCGGGATCGCGGTGCCCCGCGAGGCGACGGCGGCATATATGGCCGTCGCCATTTTCTGTCAGCGTCAGTCAGAGCAGGCTTGCGCCACCGCAGTTGGTACTGCCGTTGATGGTATTCCATACGCCTGCCGCCGTAGTGGCGCTGGTGCATGCCGGAGCGGCGGCTGCGCCGTCGGTCGGAGCCGCTGCCGCGTTGCCCTGATAGCGCGAGAACTGGAAGCCGCCGGTGTTCGGCGTGCCGTCGTCGATCTTGCGGTCCATCTCGGAAATCAACTCTACCGGAACCTGCGCGCCGGTCTTGACGTTGTGTCGCGGGGCTGCTGGTGCAGCGGCCGTGCCGGCGCCATAGATGCCGTCATACACGACTTCCAGATAGATGCCGTATGGATTAACCGGCGTGGTGGTCGGGCTGTCGGCCGCGGCACAGGTATAGGTGCCGGTAATGAAACCGGCCTTGGACAGGTGTTCCCAGGCCAGTCTGGCTTCGTCGCCGGTCTCGATGCGACCGTTGCCGTTTCCGATGCCAGCATTACACGCAGCCGTCGAGATGTTGGCGATGTTTCCCACGGCGCCGGTGTAATCACCCGGGAACGCGCGGAACCGGTCCTGGAAGCCGAAGAAGGCGGCCTTGACCCCGTCCTGCTGCGAAATGAGATTGCGCACCCGCGCGCTGGTAATCAATTCCTGCCCCTTGAGCACGCCACCGAGCAGCAGGCCAATGATGACCAGCACGATGGCGATTTCGATCAATGTAAATCCGCTCTGTTGTTGCCGCATTGTTGTCTCCTGGCGTGTTGTGCCGAATACCCGTGCCAGTTCCATGCCACCAGCGGCATGCTGTCGACAGCGTGCCGGGCGATCGCGGGTTGCTGCAGTGGTTTCGTTGTGGTGGTGGTGACTTGTTGTCAGAAGCAGGTTAAATATATTTAATTACAACAGGTTACTCAAAAAAAGACCGTATGCCGAACGGGCCGGATGATGACACCTAGGTGTGGCCGCCATTTGATGAAAACCCTGGTTCGATACACGCGGTGTCATGGTTTCGACGTCGATGACGAAATTTCGGCAGACTCGATTGCCTCGAGACGCTCCATCAGAAAGCGCGCTTCGTGTTCGTCGGTGATCGTCCCGCTACTCAATAGGCCACCCAGCAAGATCTTTGCCGCTTCGCGTTCGCCGAGGTCCTCGAGAAGAAAGATACGCATTTGCCTTGCCCACGACGGCACCGCGGGGTCGTTCGCTTCGGTGGCAATGGCATTTGCATAGGTGAGGGCAAGCCGGGAATCGTCGAGCCTGTGTTTGGCAACGATCGAGGCGTGAGCCAGCCAGCGCCAGCGTTGCACCGGTTCTTGCTGGAATTTCCGGTATACGAAGTCGAGCATCTGGCGTTGTTTCGCCTTGTCCGGCACCTGCGAATAGACCTGCGATGCCAGCAGCAACGGGTAGTTGCTTGCAGGGTCCAACGCCAAGACTGCGTCGAGCCAATTGACGAGATTTCGATAGTCGAGTCGGTCGAACGGGACACTGATGCCCGGTTGCGTGTCAAAAGCCTGGAGGTAGAGCGTCAACAGCAGGGCGAGACTCGCAGGCTCTCCGAGGGCAGCAAGGCGCAGCGATTTAACTGACGGAGGTGGCCCGAGTTGCGCAGCGATTGCCGCGGGTACCGGCTCGGTGGCGCGAAAAGCCAACTGAGCGATCAGGACTGCGGGCAACAGCCAGCGTAACCAGGTCGGGAGATTTCGAACGGCACGTTGTTTTGCCATCGGATTGCAGGCCCGGCGCAGTCAGAGATTCCGCCGGTGCAAGTCGAACATTGCCGCGGCCAGCAGTAGCGCAACGTAGATTGCGGTTTGCACGCTCGCGCCGGACATCGTCAGCGGACTGGCCGGGGCGCCGATCAGCCAGGCTGTTTGTGCAAAGGCATCCAGCCGTGGCAGGGCCATTGCGATTGCGTCAGCGAGCAATGCGGCGTAGTCGGCCGTCGGCCCGGTGTCGACAATGGTCGATTGGCTCATCAACTGTATTGCCGTGATGGAACGCGCCAGGAAATAGAACCCCAACACGAGGGTGGCGGCGGAAGCGAGCTGGGTAAAGGTCGTAATGCAGAACACGGCGAAGGCGGTCACTATCCACAGCTCGAGTAGATGAGTGTAAGCCCACGGCAGTACAGTTTGCGAATCGGACAGCAGTACCAGCGGCAGCGAAACGACGACGGTGCAAATCACGCCAAGGCATGCGTAGCCGAGAAACTTGCCAGCGAGATAGCTCGAACGAGGCAGGTCGAGCGAGAGCACCAGTTCGAGCACCTTGTCATTGAACTCGCGCACCGATCCCTGGAGCACCGTGATCACGACAATGAATACCGAGCCGGCGCGAAGAGCGGCTGCAAGGAAAGCAATCTGGGAACGGGTCGTTTCGGTGATGGTTTGCTGACGCACGAACATGCTTGCGAGCACTGCGGCGATGACCATCCCGGCCAAAAGCAGGCCGAAGCGGTTACGCCATGCTTCGAGCAAGGTGTAGCGCGCGATCGCCAGAGTCCGTGCCGAAACCGGCGTCAGAACATGAATTGCACTAGACTTCGGCATAAATCATGCGGGGAGAAAGCGCGTGTCAAGTTGGCCGCAAACTTTCGCGGCGTCTGGCGCCACGCATGCCGTCACGCGTGTCAATATGCACCGGCCGCCGGGAATGCGTGCCTGCCGACAACAGTTTGTCGAAATGCCTCGCCGGCATTTTCCGGCAAGGGCGAGCAAGGGATGGCGAGCAGGGGAGTTGTAACACACACATGAGGGTGTCACGAAATGTCCGTTGAGATCAACCCGGCATCGGGTACGGCGCCGCAAAAGGGTATTGCGCGCTTGATCCAGTCCTTGCGTGAAGAGCAGTGGCTGTCGCTGATGCTGCTGGCACTGCATGGTGGCCTGATGCTCGAGTTGATCGATCCGCTCGCTCGCGCATTGCTGACGTCGCACTTCGGCTTGTTTCTTCTGTGGCAGCCTCTATGGCGCGGAGAACAGCAACTGCATGGACGGCAGGTCGTGCTGATACTGGTTGCAGGCAGCATCCTGGTGGTGGCCGGCAACTGGTGGCTGATGGCGTTGTGGATTTCGGTACTGTTTTCACTCATAGGCGGCAACATACGCGGTATCCGGAGCGTTGCACAGAGGGTGGCTTCCTTGCTCGCGGCGCTTTATCTGTTGTCGATCCTGTTGACATGGGTCGTGCCGCACCTGTTCGAGGAGCAGACCTTTCCGGACATCTTCCAGGTGTTGGCCGGTTACGGCCTGTTGATACCAGCGGTCATCATTTTTTTCATCCGCTTCGAAAAAAGCGAGCGGCAGACAGCCCATGCGCTCGATCTGTTCTACAGCGTCATGTTGTTCCTGCTGGTTCTCGTGCTCGTACTCGGGTCGTTCGTAATCCGGCAGATCAGCCACGGCGATTACGTCATTGCGCTGGCGCAAACGCTGATTGGAATTGCCGTGTTCCTCATCGTGTTGTCTTTGCTGTGGGACCCGAGAGCCGGTTTTGCCGGGATCGGTCAGGTTGTTACCCGCTACTTTCTCAGCGTTGGCATCCCTTTCGAACTGTGGATGCATAGCCTCGCGGGCATCGCCGAGCGTGTTTCCGACCCTGAGAAATTCGTGGCGCTCGCGGCGCAGGAACTGGCCGCTTTGCCGTGGGTTTCGGGCGTGCGCTGGCGGGCAGCCGGTACCAGCGGCGAAATCGGTGAGCAGACGAAGCACGGCACGGAGTTTTCCTTCGGCGGGCTCGTCCTCACATTGCATACGCGTTTTCCCCCAAGTCCGGCGTTGGTGTTGCATATCCGCCTGCTGGCACGGCTACTCGGCGATTATTACGAGAGCAAGGTGCGCGCCGCACAACAGCGGCGCAGCGCGTACATGCAGGCAATCTACGAGACGGGTGCGCGTTTGACCCACGACGTGAAGAATCTGTTGCAGTCGCTGCGCTCATTGTGCAGCGCCGCCGAGACAAGCGGGGAAGCCGATGCCGAGGCAGTCAGGTTGTTGATGCGGCGCCAGTTGCCCCAGGTCGCCCAGCGGTTGCAGATCACCCTGGACAAGCTCGCCAGCGATGTCGGCAATGCGGCAGAGCAAACGACGGTGGCTTTCCAATGGTGGGAAGCACTGAAGCAACGATTCGCTTTCGAGCCGGTGACATTCTCGCAATCGGGCCTGTCGCCGGGCAGTAATGCGACGTTGCCTGCCGAACTGTTCGACAGTGTCAGCGATAACCTGTTGCAGAATGCGTTGCACAAGGGGCGCCTGGCGACCGGGTTGTCAATCACGGCGACGTTGAAGGCAGTGGAAGGCGGCTTTGTTCTGACCGTCTGCGACGATGGCGACCCGATGCCTGACTCGGTGGCAAAGCGGTTGTTTGATGCGCCGGTGTCTTCGTCGAAAACGGGGCTGGGTGTCGGGTTGTACCAGGCGTTTCGCTTTGCCAGGGAACGGCGCTATGCGCTGCGACTGGCATCGAACGAACCGGGGCGGGTCTGTTTCGAACTGGCGCCTGCGCGACCGGAATGGAATCGCAAAACACTGCTGAGTCTTCGCCAGCCGCGCTTTCGTCATTGGGCAAGCGCTCATTTGAGTCTGTCCGACGACACGGTCAAACTGTCTCGAAGGAGGGCGAGCGCTTACCTACTGCAATAGGATCAGACGAACTGAAGCGCGTTCTCAGGGCAGCCGACCGGCGCTGACCATGCGGGCGAATAGCTGGTTCAGCGAGACCCAGGCGACCACATCGTCAATTCGCCGCCGGTCGCTCGTGACCTCCGAATGATTGCGGAAATAGAAAGTCCGTCGCGTTGGCTGCGTTGATCTTCTTCGTCTCCGTTGCCCAGCCTCCCGGAACCGGTCGCGCGACGCCAGTCGAAGAGGTGGCGCCGAACCCGTTCTTGCCGTGCGAGATGATGACTGCAGGAATCTCCACGTTGGTAAGATCGATTTCGTCGCCCGCTTCATCCCGGGTATGAATGCCGGATGTCCCGACATCGCTCAGGTTGAAATAGAAATCCGGGTCCGACTTGGCGAAATCCGGGTCGACGCTGTAACGAATCAGGTTGTCCCAGGCATCGAACGGGTGCTGACACCCAGGGTGACCCAGGGAATGAATCCGTCTCGTTTGGGGTTGCCGCCAACCAGTGTGCAGGCCTGGTTCCGCGTGCGGTCTTCGCGTCCGTTGGTGGCGGAGATTGCCGGACAGGGTAGATGGCGATTGACAAGCGCGAAGCCGATCAGCGCTTCACGGATGTGTTCGATCTGCTTTTCGGTTTCGGCGTAGCGGCGCTTGTCGACTTGCGTCGTCAATGGAACCAGCAGGCTGCCGAGCAGCAAGACGATGACGAACAGAGCGACCGCCATCTCGATCAGCGAGAAGCCGCCGCTGTACTGGCGGTCGGGGCGATCACGTGGATCGCATGACGCCGTGAGACATGCAGCTGGTCTCGGCTGCTCGTTCTACTGGCATGTGGTCAGGGCCGAGTGCGCGTTCGTGCATTTGGTTGTTGTGATTCCAGACAGACATTCGGGGCTGAGAAAATCATTTGCGGCGCGCTTGCACGAATAGGGGTAGCCAGGGCGGCAGTTGGTCGCCCGGACAATTATTGATATTGATGCGATCTGACCAGGGCCTGACAGGTCGGTATCGATTCCGCTGGTGCCAATCCTGCAATTGTTAACCGTCCCGGCTCGGTAGGCGGCGAGCAGATCGCCGTCTGAAACGCAGCGCGCCGAGGCACCGCAGGTCGGATCGACGAACAACTCACTCCCGCTTCCGACGGGAAGCGTACGCAAACACATCATACTGTCATTACCAGCGATTTTCGAGAACAGGCGATTCGGATCGGTGTCGCTGGCCGGGTTGGTCTGGATCGAAGTGACATTGACGCCTTCCAGATAATTGGCCGGATCATTCTTTTCGTTGCTGCCGTAGTCCGGATTCGTATTGTTGTTGCGGTTCTGCCCGGCCAGTCTTGGCACCAGCGAAAATGACGACCGCCGCGAAATCCGTTGCAATGCCGTCCGGAGCCGGGTTCTCGACGTCGATGCATTCGTTGACGCTGCAAGGATCGTTATTGTGGCCGTCGTGGTGCGGCACTTCGTGCGCGCGCCCGACCGCATAGAACAGGTGGTCTTTCCACTGCTTCCAGAATTCATCGGTCTGGTCCCATCCCGGGCATAAGCTCGGGCTCAGCAATGGGGCTGGCCTGGTAATTGGAATTGTTGTGAGTCGTATAGCTGGAGCCGGCCGTGTTGAAAGCGGTATATGGCAAACGGCCCGACAAGGTGTTCTGTGTATCCACGTAGTTTGCCTGGATGCCGAAAGCGGCCAGAGCCAGTGGTGCAGCCCATGGCAGGTATTTTCGATCCAGGCCCGAATCGTTACTGCGGCCATAGGCCAGCAGGCAGTCGGCGCTGCGGCGAAGCAGGCCGATCAACGGGTCGGTCAGAGACGCTTCGAAATCATTGCGCCGCTCGAGTTGGCGCTCGAAAATCTCGCGTGGCTGGATCGTTGTCAGTTGGTCGTTGAATGCGTCATTGGCCGCTGGCGTCAGATCCGAGTGCTCGGCAGCGATGAAGCGCGTGAGTCCGTTTGCCGTAGAACGACGGAAGCCCGTTGTTGATGCCGCTTGCGACGTCGGTGTCGAGATAGTTGGTCGGCAAGTAATTGCCGCGGCAGATGACGGGCGGGTTGGTCGCGGCCAGGCTGCGGTCCTGTCCGGGCAGGATCGGGCCGGCGGAGAAAATGACGGCCACAGCCCGCTGCCCGGGTGTGCTGCCGGCGACGAAAGGATGTGCCGTCAGCCGCCACGACTTCGATCAGGCCGTTAGTGTCGCGGTTGAGCAGGTCCTTTGTTTTCGGGTTGTTCTTGAAGTTGCCCGACACCGCATACCACAGGCACTCCCCGTTGGCGTCGCGCAACGGCGGCAGGTCCAGCGTTCTCCAGGGCAGCCGGCCGATGACGGTGACGTCTTGCCCGCCGCAGCCGGGCGCTGCATGCCCTTCGAAACCTGTTCCCATGTCCGGACAGGGGAAATAACCGAACACCTCGCCAGGGTGTGTGTCGCGGTAGGTTGTCGCGTACCCGAGCAATGCTTCGCGTGCTTTCGACATCGCCTGAATGGTGCGTGGATCGACCACGTCGTTGCCGCGAATGCCGCGAGCGTATTCGATGACAAGCAGTCCAATCGACACCCCGAGTAGCAGCATCAACGCCAACGCGGCCGCACCGCGTTGCGGCCGTGCTGAATGGCTCTTGTGCCAGCGTCTGTATAGGAAAAACATCGGTTTCGGCATCGTTGACCGGCAGAATTACCTCAATCCAGCCGGATACACCCGGATCGTGCCTGTGGCAAGCGTGCGCAATGCTGACCACTCAGCGGGTCGCGCAGCAGTCCGCCCAACGTGTTCACTCATCGAACCAGGCGCTTTCTGATGGCCATCATGTCCTCCCTGCGGACGCCCCGGCCAGGTGCGACGTTTCAATGCTGCTTGCCGTCTTGCGTCCAACTGTGGCTACTTCGCGGGTTTGGGTGAAGCAGATTCTGCGCCGGGTTTCAGCCGTGGCGGGCAGTGCCTTGTTGTGATGATGGGGAAGGACGTGCTTCAAACGATTCGAAGGTTTCGCCGGATGCCGGATCGAGCTGTTGCCCAACACGTACCGGACGCCGCTGCGACACACCCGGGAGCTTGAGTTCCGCGACGCCTGGCTCGTCCGAACGTGTTATGACGCGAACGTTGTCCGGGTTTCCCTGATAGTAAGCCCGGCCGTCGATCCAGACGGTTCTTTCACCGTCGCTTCGCGTAACGATGCCGTTCAGCGTGACTGAAGGTGGAATGGGGACGGGCTTGACGGGTTTTTTGGTGACGCGGGCGATGTTGGCATCCAGTGCCGCTCGCTCCCGGTCGGTGTAAAACAGCCTGCCGAGGGGTTCGTCTTGCGCCATGGACAAGCTGCTGGCAGAAAGCGAAAGGCAGGCAGCCAGCAACAACGGTGAAGTGATTCTCATGTTTCGTCAGCCCCCGGTGGCACCAGCGTGAGCCAGTCGATTTCGCATCGCGCACTCAGATTGCGCGTGCGCGGCTGGGGTGGCTCGCGGTGAACGGGTTGTAGAGAGCAGGATCGCAGTGCGTACATCCCGGCGCCTTGCCGTTCCAATGCTTCAAGGAAAGCCAGGAATTGCCCCTCATGCACCACGCTGAAACGAATATCCATCGTCGAGCGCCGCAGGCGGGGCGCGATCGGGTCGTCTGACAGCATGCCTTTGTAAGGGCCCTGTGCGCTCAGTTGGTATTGCACGCCGAAGTTTCCCACCTGCTGATCAGCGATGCGCAGCGCGTCGATCCAGTTAATCCGGTTTTCCGAGCCAATGAAGCCGCGTTGTTCCAGTTCCCTGTACTGCGGCAGATACTGTGTAATGATTTCTTTTTCCAGGTCCGAGTCCTGGTAACGCTTTCTTGCGGCGTCTGCCTGGGTGCTGACAGCAAGCATGCGCTGCGTGTTGGTCGATCGCTTTTCGCCGGAGTAGTTGATCAACATCACGCTCAGCACCATTGAGACAATTAGCGCAGCGATGGGCGAGCGCAGCGGTGCGAGGTCTGCGCGTTCGATTTTCATCGTGCTTCCCCGCTCTGATGCAGCACCAGCGCGATCTCGAATGGCGCCGATTGTGAGGTCTGCTGACTGGCGGTGCTGCCGTTGAGACCAGCGTTCGGATCCAGGTCGAGCGGCAAACGGATGACTTCGACCTGAGCCACGCGCGGATCAGCGGCAAGCTGGCGGGTGAACAGGCGGATATCGCGCAAGGCAGCCTGATGATCGCCTGCGTATGACAGAACCTCGGCACCGATGATGCCGAACTGTCCAATACCGTTCACCAGATGCTCGGAAACGTCTACCGGTTGGGGACCCGCTTTCACCGTATCGGGATCACCGTGAATCCACTCGATGCGCTCCAGGCCGATGTTCGGCGACTCGTTCAAGGCTTTTCCAAGCACGAACATCAGTGAGCGCGGGGTTTGACGCAACTGATTGATTCGTTTGGCTGCCTCGACACTGTTGCGCAGTACCTCGGAGCTGGCGGGTGCTTCCGGAAATTGTTCGGTGACGGCCTGATACTGTGTCTGATAGCTCCGGGTTTGCTGTTCCAAACGGGTGATTTCGCGATCGCTCTGGACCATGAGCAGGGTGTTGGCCAAAGACCATAGCACTCCGAAAGCGAGGACAGCCGCGGAGGCGGCATAAACGATCGTCCTGAGGACATGAATCTGCAGCCTCTTTTTCAGGGTCGGCGGCACCAGATTCAGCGTCGGGGCGCGCCGTGGCCAGCAGATGCAACTGCAATGCGTCGGCGAACTGGGCCATGTCGGCCGATTTCACGCCAAGGCCGCTCTCCAGTTCGACGGGCCCCATCCTGACGCACTCGATGTTGGTACGATCCTGCGTAATCGCTGCCGCTAACCCCGCGAGCGAGTCGTCGTGATCGAGCACCAGCACGGTAACGATGTCATCGACGTGCGTGACCGTGAGGGCGTCCAGATACATCCGCGTACTGTTGATTTCTTCCGCGTAAAAACCCGTGCTTTCCGAACTGTCTTCCTGCGAGGGCGTCAGTCGACTGACGCGCATCTTGTCGTGTTTGCAGAACGTCTGCCGCAGGCCCGATTCGTTTTTGCTGACGATCAGAAGGTTGGGGCGCTTGATTTTCAGCCGTTCCGAAACTTCGAGCGTGACGACCGGGAGGAGATAGATTCCCGAAATCGGGATGCGCTGCGCATTGACCGCCCGAAGCCACGGGGCGAGCAAATCGGGCCGGGTGATGGCGGCAAACAGATACTGGTCTTCGCGCCGCTTGCCCTTCGATCGGTCCTGCAAGCTCGCTGCAGTAAAAGGTGTCGACCGGTAGAGTTGGCGCAGTTTGCGTGCGATCAGTTGCGCGCGATCGCTGCCTGAGGCGTGCGGCAGCGTTTCGGTACGGTAGTCCTCGTCGATGGAGTCGACCATGATGCTGATAGTCGACCTGCGTGTGCGGCTCAGATACTCCTCGAACTCGGTCCAGCCTTTCTCGCTGTCGGGGAAACGGCGCAGGCTCGCCAGCGCGCCACGCTGCCATCGGGCAACAGTAGCGCCTTTCCCTGATATGCAAGCGAGGATTTTGGCCGCCATGTCGGTGTTAGATATCCAGTTGTCCGAGTATGTCGTACACGGGTGTGAGCACCGAAAAAAGGATCAACGCAAGGATGATGCCCAGAAACAGCGTCAATGTGGGCTCCAGCAGTTTGAGCGCCTTGTCGACCGATTCCTTGACGTCGCGATTATAAAAATAGGTGATATTCATCAGTGCGGTGTCCAGCGCTCCGGTGGTTTCGCCGACACGCAGCATGCGTACGACGAGAGGCGGGAACATGCCGAGATTCTGGAATGCCTCCGACAGGTTTTCCCCGGCATTGATCTGCTGGCCGGCCCGGCGCAGGCCGTCTGCCACGTAATCGTTGGCAACGATGTCCTCACTGGTACGCATGGCTTCGAGCACCGTGATGCCGGAGCGGTACATCAGCGCGAAAAAGTTTGCAAACCGTGCCAGGAGGATCTTTTGCAGAATCTGTCCGATGACGGGCGTCCGTAGCAGCAGATAATCAAATGCGTACTTGACACGCGGGCTGGAACGCAAGGCGACGCCGACGCCACTCACTAAAACGACCGGAATGATCAGTAACAGATACCAGTAGCTGGCGGTAAATTCGGACAACGCGATCAGAATCCGTGTCTGCAGCGGCAATTCCAGTCCCATTGTCTTGAGCAGCCCGACGATTTGCGGAACCAGATACAAGAGCAGAAATATGACCACGGCGCCAACGACGAAGAACACCATGGCGGGATAGATGAGCAGCTTGCGTGTTTGCGCGATCAATTCATCCTGCCAGCGCAGCGTGGTGCCGAGATTCTCGAATACTTCGGTCAACTGGCCAGACAGTTCACCGGCCCGGATCAGGCTGATGAAGACCTTGTTGAAGACTTGCGGAAACGCGGCCAGGGCCTGGGACAACGTCTTGCCGCCTTCGATGTCCTCCAGTGCCGATGTCAGCACTTCGCGAAACCGCGGGTTTTCGAGTCCGTCGCGCAGATCGCGCAGCCCGTCGACCAGCGGGATGCCGGCGCGTGAAATCTGTTCGAGGTCGAAGCAGAAGGTAATCAGGTCCTGGCGCGTGATGCTGCTGCTGCCGATGGCGGGTGCGTTGTGTGCCAACGCTCGTGAGGTAATCAGGTCGAGCCCCATTTTGCGCAAGCGCAGCTCGAGGTCGACCTCATTAAAGGCGTCAAGCCGGCCCCGGGCTTTGTGCCCTTCCCTGTCAACCGCCTTGTACTGGAAAGATGGCATGTGGTTGATGCTGGCGCGGGTCAGTGCGCCCGCGAGGTCAGGTCAATGGCCCGAGCGACTTCCGACAGGCTGGTAACGCCCTCGATCACGCGTTGCAGGCCTTCGTCGGCAAGGGAGCGGAAGCCTTTGGAAACGGCCGCTTCACGCAGCTCCCGGGGGGAGGCGCGGCGCGCCACCAGCTCATCCATATCGGCGTCCATGTGCAGGATTTCCATGACTGCAGTGCGGCCTTTGTAGCCACGGTTGTTGCACTGTACGCAGCCGACCGGGCGATAAAGCTTCAGCTCCGCGTCGGGATCGGTGCCGAGCAGCAAGCGCTCTTCCGCATTGGGTTCGTAGGCTTCCTTGCAATGGTTGCAGAGCGTGCGCACCAACCGTTGCGCCATGATGCCAATGATGTTGCCGGCCATGATGTCCGGCGCGATGCCGATATCGAGCAGGCGCGGAAATGTTCCCAGCGCCGAGTTGGTGTGCAGGGTGGTAAACACCTGGTGCCCGGTCATTGCCGCGCGGAACGCCATTTCCGCCGTCTCATGGTCGCGAACCTCGCCCACCAGAATAATGTCCGGGTCCTGGCGCATGATCGATCGAATGCCGCTGGCGAAATCAACGCGTGCAGACTCATTCACTGAAGTCTGGCGCATCAGCGCCACCGGATATTCCACCGGGTCTTCCAGCGTCATGATGTTGACCGACTCTACGTTCAGTTTGGAGAGCATCGAATACAGAGTGGTGGTTTTGCCGCTCCCGGTGGGCCCGGTAATGATGAGGATGCCTTCCGGTCTGGCAAGCATGAGGTTCAGCTTTGCCATGACGTTCTTCGTCAGGCGCATGTGCTCAAGAGATATGATCGACTTTTCCCGGTCGAGCACGCGCAATACGATATTCTCTCCCCAGACGGTTGGTTGGGTCGATACCCGGAAGTCCACCGGCCGGCCGTTGAGGTTGAGCGAGATCCGCCCATCTTGGGGCGCGCGCGTTTCAGCGATGTTCATGCCGCTGATGACTTTCAGGCGAACGGCAATGCCGGCCCAGTAATTTTTGTGCAGACTGCGAATCTGCTCGAGTACCCCGTCGATACGGTAACGCACCCGCAAAAAAGCGTATTCGGGCTCGAAGTGAAGGTCGGATGCGCCGCGTTTGACCGCATCGACCAGCAATGCGCCAACCAGGCGCACGATCGGTTGTGTGTACTCGTCGCCACCTTCCTGCTGCAGACTCTGGTAGTCGACTTCGCCCGTCTCGATTTCGCGCAGAATGCCGTCAACAGAGAGCTCGAATCCGTAGAACTGGTCGATGAACTCGTCGAGCTGCCCCTGGCCGGCAAGCACGGTCTTGATTTGCACCCGGGCGCCGACCATGGCGCGCAATTGATCCAGCGCCGCCAGATTGAACACCTCGGTGATCGCGACCATCAGCTGGCTCTGATCCGCATCGAATGCGATCGGCAACAAACGGTGCCGCCGCGCGAACTCCTGTGGGACGAGGCTGAGCGCTTCGGCATCGACCAGCACCTGGTTCAGATCGATGCTTTCCTGGCCGATGGTTCGCGCCATGATGTCGCGAATCACTGCCTCGGTAACGAAACCAAGCCGCACCAGCAAGCGGCCGATGGGGATTTTCTGGACGCTTTGCTCGGTGAGCGCGATCCGCAGTTGGTCCTGGGTTATCAGTCCCTGCTGGACTAGTAGCTCACCCAGGCGGAGCTTCTTGCGTTGCTCAGCCATGTTGTGTGCTTAAAATCTATTTCACCCGCGCGGAGAGTTGGCCGACACGCTCGATCGCCCGCTCCTGGTCGAAGTTCGCCCGTCCTTTCCTGAACGAAAGGTCGAGTGCCCTGCGGTAGTAGTCAAGCGCCGGGCGCGATTGTCCGAGATGCTCGAGCCCGACCGCGAGGTTAAACGCGTAATCCGGGTTGTCGGGGTCGAGTTGAACCGCCTGGAAGTACGCATGCTGTGCCTGCGACCAGAGCCTCTTGTCGGCGTACAGATTCCCCAGGGTGAAGTACAGAAATCCCGATGGCTCGCGGCTGATCAGCCCCTTCAGCCTGGTTTCTGCTGCAACAGGGTCGGCGCTACCGAGAATCGCGATGAGTCCGGCCTGGGCATGCGCGTTGCGCGGGTCGCGTTCGAGTACGCGGCCATAGTAGCCGCTCGCCGCATTCGGGCGGCCCTGCTTCCAGGAGATCGCCGCCAGGCCGAGCATTGCATCGGTGTTTTCGGGCGCGCGAACCAGAACCTTGCCATACAATGTGGCCGCCTTTTCGTAATTGCCCAGTTGCAGCGCTTCGTATGCCTCGATCAGCTGCGGATCGATTGGCGACAGGCCGGTGCTCTGGCTTTCCACTTCGATGTCGCGCCGAGCGGCCTGCTTTTCTGGTTGGGGCATTACCGCGATACTCGGCGACGCGGGAATCTCGACGACTTCAATACCGTCACTGTAAGTTCTGCTCTCTGCGCGTGCCGTTGGTGCAACGCGCTGAGCACCGGGTTGACGCGCGGGCGCCGACGGACGCACCTTGACGGATGATTGCGGTTCTGCGGCCGCAGCCGCCTTGATTTCACTCAGAGAGTTCGCTTGCCTGGTGGAATCGGCGCTCGCCTGCTGCGGGGGCGCAGATGCAACACCGTTCGCTGAGGGCACCAGGCCCGATGTTGCGTCCTGCCCTTGTTCTGCGGCGGGCGAGACGGCGTCGGGCATGCCGGATACCCGTGGCGGCTCACTTGCGGCCACCGAGGCGGGTGCTGCCGCCGTTTGCATGGGAGCAGGAACTGGTGGCGGCGGGGAGCGAAACAGTCCCGGACTCGAGATCTGAATGTAGACGTAAAGGCCGTAAAAGATCGCAACCAGCGCAGCGGATACGAGAAAGGTGATCATGTAATGATCACGCGCCCAATCCAGCGCCGAATAGCTGGGGGCCTCGTTGGCGCGCATGACGTCCGCCGCGTCCGCCGGTGAAGACAAGGTCAGCGCCGGTCGCTCGCTCACGGGACCAGCCCCATCGTCCATGTGCGTCTGGTGTTCGTCGCCCAGTTTAGGTTCGGCCAGCGGCTCCAGCGACAGGCTGGCGTCAGAATCCGCTTCCGGCGAAGGGTTATCCGGATTGTCGCCGCGATTTTTGGCCGCTTTCTGCAGAGCCTGGAGCAGCAGACTCATGGATTCTTGCCGGTTGGATCAATGGTGGGCAAAAAGCGCTGGAGAAATCTCAGTTCGTCGCTGTCGAGGCTTGGATTGGCGACCACCGTGGGTTTGAGGAAGATGATGAGTTCGGATTTGGTGACCTCCTCGTCACGGTAGGCGAACACGTCACCGACGGCAGGCACTGATCCGACAAATGGCACCTGGTCTCGGTCGCGTCGCACGTCGTCCTGCATCAATCCGCCAAGTACGATGGTCTGGCCGCTGCCAACCTGCAGCATCGACTCCATTTCGCGTACCTGTATTTCGGGCACGAGGTTCTCCACTCCCGCGGTTGCCAGCGCCGGGTTGGGATCGGGTACGAACCGGATCACTCGCGAGATGGTGGGCCGCACCGTGAGGCTGACCATGCCGGTCTCGGACACTTGCGGCAGCACGGACATGACCAGGCCGACCGGGACGGTCCGTGCCGTGGTATCGAACGTGGTGAGTATCGGAACGTTGTTGCCCGTTGATGTCTGGGTATCCACCTCGATTTCGAAGTAGACGACGTTGTCGACAACCTTCAGCAGCGCCGGCTGGTTGTTCAACGCCATGATCTTGGGGCTCGACAGCACCCGTGTGTTGCCGAATTGCTCGAGCATTTTCAGTGATGCAGAAATATCTGAACCATTGGATGACGGATTGGCGTAGCCGACAACCATATTCGGTGGTGCGCCCAGAGCGCCAGCCAACAAATTCTGCTGGAACGACCAGCCACTGCCAATGCTGATGCTGCTCCAGTCGATGCCGGCCTGATAGGAATTCGAAAGCCGCACTTCGGCAATCGTGGCCTCGATCAGCACCTGTCGCTGGGTGGAAGACGTGATCCCGTCGAGATACGCCTGCACCAGTTGGTGCTGTTTTTCCGATCCCATTACGGTGACGGTTCCGGCGACGGCGTTGATGATAATTTCATCCTCGCTTTGTATATCGGCTCTGAGTTCTTCGCCAAACGCCGTGTTGAACAGGCCGGCGGCGTTGCCGCCAGCGTTCGCCACCGCTTCGGCCTGCGCGATACGCTCCTGGCGTGCTCGTTGTCTGGCCTCGGCGCGCACGGCTTTTTGGTCCTGGGTTTCGCTTAACGCGTTGGTGGCGGCGAGTATGCTCTTGAGGTTGGTGCGCAACAGACCCCAGAAGTCGACCTCGGAGTTGGAACCGATGGTCGTCTCCGACGAACCGGAGTTCGATGTGCCGGACGACTCGCCCACGGAGGACGAGGCGACATCGCCACTGACGCCGACCGTGGCCTTCGAGTTCCGGTTGACGTTGACGTAGTCAACCCGGTAGGTCTTGAAATATGGCATGTCCGGGACGACGACAATCGTCTTCCCCTGAGTCCGGTAACGGATATTTGCCTGGCCCGCGATGCGCTCCAGTATTGCCGGGAAGGTTTCGTCAATGGCATTGATGCTGATCACGCCCTGTACGTCAGGGTGCACGTCGATGTTCTGGCGCGTATCACGCGCCAGCGCAAACAGAAGCTCCTGTATCGGTACCTGGGTCACGACCACGCTATAGGTAGGCAGCTTGGCCTGCGGCTTGGGCGGAGGAACAAAATCGCTCACCGTTACCGGCGGCAGAATCTCTTCATTGGCGGGTGTGACCGGTACGGTATCGCGGCTCAGGTGTCCTTCGGATGGTGGTACCGTGGGCTTGTATGTTGCGCATGAGCCCAGCAAGGCGAGCGCGAGCAGCATGCCGAAGCGAATCGGGACCGGACGGCGCGGCAAGCCATGCCGCGGGGCAGCATTCAATGCCCCCGGATTCGGGTTCACTGCCATCCGTGTGTTATCTCCGCCACTGATCACTGCTAGCCACCTTAACTGTGTTCGGACCAAATACCTGATACTCGCCATTGGGCGAAACAAACCAATCTTAGCCGTTGTTGCGCGCTATTTCGGCTTTTATGCCACTTATTGTCCGGTAATAGGGCCCATTTGCTTTCAACTCGGCGGGCAACGTCTCGATCGCCCGCAGCGCGTCCGAGCGCGTCACGTAGGTCCCGAACAGAACGGTGAACGATGGCCGTGAGCCAGCGACAGTACGGTACACAAAAACCCTATCCAGATCAATTAGATCGCCTAGCCTCCTTAAGTCACTCCGCAAGAGATCGGCATCGAAAGTGCCGAGGAGCTGGATGGTGATACGGCGGTCATCGGTTTCAGCAAGCCACAGCCCGGTTCTACGCAATCTCTGTTCCAACAGGTCGCCAGACTCCGGGGCTGGCAAATCATCCGATACCGGCAGAGCCGTGACGGCGGGCTCCGATTCCGCCGATGGGTTGGCGGCAGTGGCAGCTGGCGATTGCGGTTCGGATTGTTGTTGTGGCGGGGATTTGTCGTTTTGCTGACTGATCATCACCGTTTCACCCGCAGTCGGCGCATCGGGACGCGAGTTACTGAAACTGCTGGCGGCAAGGTTCCGGCTGTCTGACCGATACTGATTGAACTGCTGATAGGCGATCAGGGCCACTACGCCGATGGCACCACCGATCAGCACTCCGGGAATGATGTAACCCCAGGGCAGGCCCTTGGCGGCCGGGGAGGCGCTGGCGAACTCGGTGTCGCGCACCGCGGCTTTGACATGCCTGAGGCTGACGTTATGCGTGCCGTCCGCGAATGCTGCCAGCAGGGCCTTGTCGGCAATGATATTGACCCGCCTTGTCAGGCCTTCGCTGATGCGGCTGATGTAGTCGACGACACGGCCATTGAACAGATCCGGTCCCCGGTAGCCGGCGGCACGCAAGCGAAAGGTCAGGTAAGGGCCGACATCGGTTGCCGTGAAGGGCGGCAAGGTAAAGCTGTGCGTGATTCTCTCGCGTAGCTGACGGATCTCAGGGAGCTTCAGGTTCTCGTCGAGTTCGGGCTGTCCGAACAGTACGATTTGCAGCAACTTGTGGTGATTCGTTTCGAGATTCGACAACAAACGCACTTCTTCGAGCGTGGATAGCGGCATGCTCTGCGATTCCTCGACAAACAGAACGACCTGTTTGCGTTCGGCGTGGCGCTCGAGGAGATAATCATTGATCTGGTGCATTACTTCGATGCGGCTGGCATCTTTCGGCACCGCCAGCTGCAGTTCGAATGCGATGGCGTGCAAGATCTCGTCACGCGAAACACTCGGATTGGCGAGGTACACGGTTTCGACGTTTTGCGGCAACCGCGTTTGCAGCATTCGGCACAGCATGGTCTTGCCGCTGCCGACTTCACCAGTGACCTTGATGATGCCTTCACCTTGCGAGATTGCGTAGATCAGCGCTTCGAGGATCGCGCCGCGATTCCCGCCGTCGAAAAACATATCGGTATCCGGCGTAATCTTGAACGGCGGCTGCGACAGTCCGAAGAAGCCGTAGTACATGCTATTTGTCTTCCCGGGACACCTGTTCGTAACTTTGCATGCGGCTGTACAGGGTTGTGCGATGGATACCCAGCATTCTGGCGGCCTTGCTCAGATTCCCGTGTGTAATATCGAGCGCCGCTTCGACGTAGCTGCGCTCGAGATTCTTCAGCATCTGATCGAGCTGGAAGTTATGGTCGCTCTGCAGTCGCTGCCGAGCCGCATCGGTGGACTCCGTCACAGCGTGCGCTGAAGACGGCACGTCAGCATCGGTATCCTCCCAATCGAGTTCGTTGATTAGCTGGTCCGGCGTGACCTTCTTGCCCGGGTACTTGGTGCACAGGCGAATCACGATGTTGCGCAGCTCCCGTACGTTCCCCGGGAAACTGTAATCGAGCCACAGTCTCGTGGCGTCACTATCGAGAGCGAATGGCTCCGACTTGCTTTCCTGCGCATAGAATCGGCCAAAGTGCTCAAGCAGCAGCAGTTTGTCGTCACCCATTTCGCGCAGCGGCGGGACCTGCACGGTGAACACCGACAAACGGTGGTAAAGGTCCGCGCGGAAGCGTCCTTCCCTGACCTCGTTTCGAAGGTCGCGGTTCGTGGCCGCAATGACTCGTGCATTACTCTTTCGACTCTGGGTTTCTCCTACCCGCTGGAATTCGCCATTCTCCAATACGCGCAGCAGCTTGGCCTGGAGTTCGAGAGGCAGCTCGCCGATTTCGTCGAGAAAAAGCGTACCGTCGCGGGCATCTTCAAAATACCCGGAGCGTGCCGTGGTTGCACCGGTGAATGCTCCCTTGCTGTACCCGAACAAAGTCGGTTCGACCAGCGTCGGTGAAATCGCGGCGCAGTTAAGTGCGAAAAACGGTTTGTCGTTACGGGGGCTCTGGCCATGAAGCGAGTTGGCGACGAGTTCCTTTCCGCTACCCGAAGCGCCCTCGATCAGCACCGGGAACATCGAGCCGGCGTACTGCTCGATCTGCTGGTGCAGTTTCGCGATTGCCGGTCCGTTGCCAATCAGTCCGGTTTTGGAAGTGCCGGCGTGCTGTTCTACAACCGTAACTTCGAGAGCACTTGCCAGGAGCGATTTGAGAACGTCGGGTTCAGCCGGTTTGGCGACGAACTCCATTGCGCCTAGCGTGCGGGCGTAACGTGCGTTCGACTCGTCAGTCTGTCCTGAAAGAACGATGATCTTCATCGACGGCGACACTGCCAGCAGCTCGCTGATCAGGTGAAAGCCTTCATCCGGGCGATGCGGTGCCGGCGGCAGGCCAAGGTCGATCAAGGCAAGCTGTGGCGGGTTATCCATCTGGCGCAGCAGGCTTTTTACTTGTGCGCGCGACTCGGCGACGCGCACGTTGTAGTCCTTGCCCAGCACAAAGTCGAGCGTATCGGTAATCAGCGGGTCGTCATCGACGATGAGGAGATCCGGTTTGTCGTCTGCGGTGTGAGTGTTCACGTTTGTCTTGTCAGATCAGTGTTTGTCTTGCGGGAAGGCAATAATCATGCCACAAAAACCTTGTGGTTCATAGGCTTGCGTCAGGTTTCTCCAATGGACATTAGAAAAGCCTGCTCCAGAGTGCTTGCTCCGTGTCGATGCTTGAGTTCGCTCGGGCTGCCGCTGAAACGCAGGCCGCCTTGATGCAGTACCGCGATTCGGTCGCAGATCTCATCAACGTCGGCCAGTGTATGCGAAGTCAGGAAGATGGTGCGTCCGGCTGACTGCGCGCGTTTGAGTGCGGCCTTGAACAGCGCGCGGGCTTTCGGGTCCAACCCGCTGCCAGGCTCATCCAGGACCAGCAGGTCGCGGGCGCTGAGCAGGCAGCCGGCGAGCCCCAGTTTCTGCGTCATGCCCTTCGATAGTGTCCGGACGGGTTTGGTGAGCACGTCGCTGTCAAGGTCGAGGTCGGCAAGCGTGGCCGCACATTCTTCGAGATTAAACCCATGACAATACATCCGGGCCATGTATCGCAGGAAATCCTGTCCAGTGAGGTAATGGGGCGGTGTGAACCGCTCGGGAAGGAACGCCAGTCGTTCACGCGCCTCGGTTTTGGTGGCGGGTACGCCAAAGACGGCGATGCGCCCACTATCGACGTCACAGAAGTCCAGCAAACACTTGATCAAGGTCGTCTTGCCGGCGCCGTTAGCGCCCACGAGTCCGAACGTCGTACCCGTATCGACTGTCAACGACAGCGACGAAACGGCTTCGGTCTTTCCGTAACGTTTGGTCAGATCCTCGAACTGTAAAGCCGGGAGGGCGCTATTCATATTGCCGGGTGTCAGGTTGGTGCAATCGTTCTCAATCAGGGAAAGACGCCAAAAAAGCAAGGCGGACCAGGTGCGCAGCGCGATCCCACTGCGCAATGCGTTCATGTCCGTTAGAATGCCAGCGCTAGTCGCCAAACTCAAAGACAAAGTGCCGCCTGAACAGCTGGTTGAATTCGACCACGTCGATTTCTCATATAACACGACTCCGATACTGCGGAATCTCAACATCGCATTCCCGAGGGGCAAGGTGGTTGCCATCATGGGTGGCAGCGGTTCGGGAAAAACGACGTTACTGCGACTCATCGGCGGGCAGATCAAGGCGCAGAAAGGCAGCGTCCGGTTTGACGGCGAACCGGTCGAAAAGATGTCTCACGCGAAACTTTACGCTGCCCGAAGGCGTATGGGGATGTTGTTTCAGTTCGGCGCGCTTTTCACCGATTTGTCGGTATTTGAGAACGTCGCCTTCCCGATGCGCGAGCACCTGCAGCTGCCCGAACCGATGATCCGGGATTTGGCGCTGATGAAGTTGCACGCGGTCGGTTTACGAGGTGCGCATGCACTCAAACCCGCTGAGTTGTCCGGAGGTATGGCGCGGCGCGTTGCCCTGGCGCGCGCCACCGCGCTGGACCCGAACCTCATCATGTATGACGAGCCGTTCGCCGGTCTTGACCCGATTTCGATGGCAGTGATTGCCAACCTCATCCGCCGCCTCAACTCGGCGCTGGGGGCGACCTCGATCGTTGTCACGCATGATGTTCAGGAGTCATTCAAGATTGTCGATTACGTTTGTTTTCTGTCACACGGGGAGATTGTTGCCCAGGGCACTCCCGATGAAATGCGGGCGTCGAACGAGCCTTACGTCCGGCAGTTCGTCGACGGGCACGCTGATGGTCCCGTGCGTTTCCATTACCCGGCCGGCAACTATGACGCTGACCTTGGTTTGGGAGGCTGAATGAACTCGGCGCTGGTGCGAGGATTACGTCTGATCGGACGTCTCACCGTAGACGGTGTGTGGCGCCTCGGTGCAGCCAGCCGCTTCATGGCCATCGTTCTGTTGCGTTCGGCCACGACATTTCGCCGCTTTCGTTTGCTGATTGACGAAATCTATTTCGCGGGAACGCTGTCGCTCATCATTATTATCGTTTCCGGTTTGTTCGTTGGCCTGGTTCTGGGGCTGCAGGGATACGAAACATTGAAACGATACGGTTCGGCCGAGGCCGTGGGCACATTGGTCGCGCTATCCCTGGTCCGCGAACTGGGCCCGGTTGTGTCCGCCTTGCTGTTTGCGAGCCGGGCGGGTTCCGCGATCACCGCGGAGATCGGCATCATGAAGTCGACGGAGCAACTGTCGGCGATGGAGATGATGGCCGTTGACCCTTACGCTCGTGTAATGGCGCCGATGTTCTGGGGTGGATTTATCTCGATGCCGCTGCTGGCGGCGATTTTCAGCGCAATGGGCGTGTTTGGGGGCTATCTCATTACGGTGGTTGTCATCGGGGTCGATTCTGGTGCGTTCTGGTCGCAAATGCAGTCAAATGTCGATTTGCGGGATGACATTCTGAACGGCGTGATCAAGAGCGTGGTGTTTGGTGGCGCGGTGACCGCGATAGCCGTGTTCGAAGGATACGATGCGCCGCCGACCGCAGAGGGGGTTTCCCATGCCGTAACGCGCACGGTCGTGACGTCGGCGCTGGCAGTTCTGGCACTCGACTTTATTCTCACCGCTTTCATGTTTACTGGGGTCTAAACCATGCAGCGCACGACGGTTGATTTGTGGGTAGGAATATTTGTGGCGGCTGGACTGATCGGATTGCTCGTGCTCGCTCTCAAGGTGGGGAACGCGAGTTCGGTGAGCGTGTCAGATGGCTATACCATTTCGGCGGACTTTGACAATATCGGCGGTCTCAAGGTGCGAGCGCCGGTCAAGAGCGCCGGAGTGGTGGTTGGCCGTGTTGAGCAAATTGCGTTTGACAATGCAGTGCTACGTGCCAGGGTGATCATGCGCATCGACAAGCGCTACGAGTTTCCGAAAGACAGTTCGGTGTCAATCCTCACTTCCGGACTGCTGGGCGACCAGTTTATCGGGATTGACGGGGGCGGCGATATCGAATTGCTCGAGGACGGCGATCGGGTGAGGTTGACGCAGTCGGCGATCGTGCTGGAAAAAGTGATCGGGCAGTTTCTGTATGGCAAGGCCGCGGAAGGCGGGTCGGGTGACTGATCGCGGTTCAGCACCGAACTCGCTTCATTGGGAGAATCGAACATGAGGATGTACATGAGACAACGTTTTGCGTTCGCGCTTGTAGCCTTGACCCTGGGGATGTCGCCGGCGCTGGCAGCATCGGTTCCGCCGGACGAGCTGGTCAGGCAGACGATAGAGGATGTTCTGTCGATCATTCGCAGCGACGAGAAAATCCAGTCTGGCGATTTGGACCGGATAACTGAAGTGATGGAGCAGAAGATTGCGCCGCATTTCGATTTCCCGAGGATGACGAGGCTGGCGGTCGGACGGCCCTGGCGGCAGGCGACTCCGCAACAGCGCGATGCTCTGATCAAGGAGTTCCGGACGCTGCTGATCCGATCGTACGCTTCGGCGTTTACCATGTTCAAGGCGATTTTTGTCGAATACCGCCCGTTGCGCGCTGGCCCGGAAGCAACCGATGCTACGGTGAATACCCTGATCCGGCTGCCCGGCGGGGCACAACCCATAACCGTTGATTACGATATGCAGTTGTCAGGCGACGGATGGAAAGTATTCGACGTTCGAATCGACGGCGCCAGCCTGATTATCAACTACAGGAATATCTTTTCACAGGAAATTCAGCGCAACGGGATCGATGGGCTGCTGAACAGCCTGAAAGAGAAGAACGCCGCTGTAGCGTCTGCGGCGAAAGCCCGGGAATGATTCGAGAGGAAGGGGACCGCTTGTATATCAGCGGGGCTGTTACCCTGCGCACCGCGAAGCAACTGCTCGAGGCCACTGCCGATCGCATTGGCGGCTCCCGTACAATCATCGATTTCTCCGAAGCCGAAGAAATAGATTCGTCTGCAGTGAGCCTGATGCTCGAGTGGTCTCGCAAAGCGCGTGCGGCAGGGGGCGAGGTGCGCTTTGCCAACCTTGGCGATGCAATTACCAGTCTGACGGATCTGTACGGGGTTGAGGACCTGATCGCGATCGATGTGAAATAGGGTTGGCGTGAAATAGGCCCCGGGTGGAGAAAACGGCGTTGTTTCCCCTGTTTTCTGTCGCATCGGTCGCATAACAATCGATTGAAAGAAGAGTGGTTCCGTGTTGCCAGCCATTGAAGTTCGGGGGGTGAGCAAGGCCTATGGCTCGTTACAGGCACTGTCGTCTATCGATCTGGAAATCAGTCAAGGGGAATTTTTCGCACTTCTCGGCCCCAATGGAGCGGGAAAGACCACCCTGATCAGCCTTGTTGCCGGACTGGCAAGAGCGGACGCGGGTACGGTTCGCGTCATGGGGCATGACGTTGCTACCGATTATCGCCGCGCCCGCCGTAGCCTCGGTGTCGTACCGCAGGAGCTGGTATTCGATCCTTTCTTTTCGGTGCGCGAGACCCTTCGGCTCCAATCGGGCTACTACGGGCTGCGCCGCAACGACGACTGGATTGACGAGATTCTTCATCACCTCGACTTGTCGTCCAAGGCCGATGCCAACATGCGCGCGCTGTCGGGCGGCATGAAACGGCGTGTCCTGGTGGCACAGGCTCTGGTGCACAAGCCGCCGGTAATGATTCTGGATGAGCCCACTGCCGGCGTCGATGTCGACCTTCGGAAGGGGCTCTGGCACTTCATACGCAAGCTCAACGACGACGGTCATACCATTGTCCTGACCACGCACTATCTGGAAGAAGCCGAATCGCTGTGCAGCCGAATCGGCATGCTCAAGCAGGGGCGTATGGTGGTGCTCGATTCCACAGAGAATCTGCTCAAGCGGTTTTCCGGCATCAATCTGCGTTTGCGGCTGGCGGGTGACCCTCTTCCGGATGCCTTGCATTCGATGCTGGCGGCACCACCAGCGGATGGGGAATGGGTACTGTCGTTGCGCGATCATGCCCAGGTTGAGGACGTGCTGGCGCAGTTGCGCCACTGCGGGCGCGACATTGTCAGTATGGAACTGACCCAGCCGGACCTCGAGGAGGTTTTTGTGGACATCATGCGGGGAGACTAGCGTGCAAGGGTTTCTCACGCTGTTTTACAAGGAGAATCTTCGCTTCTGGAAGGTCGGATTCCAGACCGTGGCAGCGCCCATTCTGACCGCTTTGCTTTATCTACTCATTTTCTCGCACGTGCTGGAAGGGCGCGTACAGGTCTACCCGGGTGTCGGATACAGCAGTTTTCTGGTACCGGGGCTGGCAATGATGTCGCTGTTACAAAACGCCTTTGCCAATACCTCGTCAAGCATTGCCCAATCGAAGATCACCGGCAATATCGTATTTGTACTGCTCACGCCGTTATCCCATATCGAGTTTTTCACCGCCTACGTGCTGGCTTCCTGCGTGCGCGGATTGTTGGTCGGTCTCGGCGTGCTCGGCGCGACTGCGCTGTTTGTGTCCCTGCCCCTGGAGCAACCGCTGTGGGCGCTCGTTTTCGGGGTGCTCGGGGCGGCTTTGCTTGGCACTCTTGGAATGATTGCCGGAATATGGGCAGAGAAGTTCGATCAGATTGCCGCGTTCCAGAACTTCATCATCATTCCGCTTACTTTCCTGTCCGGAGTGTTCTATTCGATCCACTCCCTGCCGGATGTCTGGCAGCAAGTGTCCAAACTCAATCCGTTCTTCTACCTCATCGACGGCTTTCGCTACGGGTTTTTCGGCGTATCCGACGTGTCGCCCTATTCCAGCGCCGTGATTGTGGGCTGCGCCCTTTTGGCTTTATCATTCGCGACCCTGCTGATGATTGCTCGCGGCTACAAGCTGCGAGCCTAGCGCCCAATTAGTTATCAAAACCATGCTTACCCCCGAAACCGTCAAATCGTACATTCAGGAAAGCCTTGCGTGTGAACACGTCGAAGTCATTGGTGACGGCCAGCATTTCGAGGCTGTCATCGTCAGTCCCGAGTTTCGCGACAAAAATCGTGTTCAGCAGCACCAGATCGTCTATCGTGCCCTGGGAGACCGCATGCGGGAGGAAATACACGCCCTGTCGATGCAAACACTCACGCCAGAGCAGTGGGCCGATCGTTAGCCCTGGACGGCTGTGGACAAGCTGGTCATTAAGGGTGGGGTTCGTCTTTCCGGAGAGGTGAAAGTTTCGGGCGCCAAGAATGCGGCATTGCCGATACTTTGCGCCGGCATCCTGACGCCCGGGACTTTGCGCGTCCAGAACCTCCCGCACCTGCGTGACGTCACCACCATGCTCACGTTGTTGGGCCAAATGGGGGTCGAGATCTCACTGGACGAGAAACTCGGCGTCAGCCTGACCTCCGGCCATATCGAGCAGCGGTTGGCACCGTATGAACTGGTCAAGACGATGCGGGCATCCATCCTGGTGCTTGGGCCGCTGCTGGCGCGTTTCGGCGAGGCGCAAGTCTCATTGCCCGGTGGATGTGCCATTGGCCAGCGCCCGGTAGATCAGCACATCAAGGGGCTGCAGGCGTTGGGTGGCGAAATTCGCATCGAACGCGGCTATATCCACGCGCGGGCGTCCCGTCTGAAAGGGGCGCGCATCGAAATGGACCTCATTACGGTCACCGGAACCGAGAACCTGATGATGGCGGCGACGCTGGCTGAGGGCACCACCGTCATCGAGAACGCGGCACTGGAGCCGGAGGTGGTCGATCTCGCCGAGTGCCTCAATGCAATGGGTGCGTGCGTCAGTGGTGCAGGTACCAATGTCATTACTATCGAGGGCGTCGACGAGTTGCACGGTGCGGATTACCGGGTGATGCCCGACCGCATTGAAACGGGGACCTTTCTCGTCGCGGCAGCGGCAACTGGTGGTGACATCAAGCTGCAGGATGCGCGCGCCGATCTGCTCGGCTCGGTCATCGCGAAATTACGGGAAACGGGCGCGACGGTAGAGCATGGGGAGAACTGGATATCGCTGCATAGTCAGGGAAAGCCGGTTGCCGTCAGTGCGCGCACTGCCCCATATCCGGCTTTCCCGACCGATATGCAGGCACAGTTCATGGCATTGGACGCTGTTGCCAACGGAACTGCGGTGATAACGGAAACGATTTTCGAGAACCGCTTCATGCACGTGCAGGAATTGAAACGCCTGGGGGCCAATATAGACGTGGAAGGCAATCGCGCAGTCGTCCAGGGTGTCGATCGATTGCAGGGCGCGCGTGTCATGGCGACCGATTTGCGCGCATCAGCCAGTCTCGTTATTGCCGGACTGGTCGCGGAGGGAGAAACACTGGTCGACCGTATCTATCATCTAGACCGCGGCTACGAATGTATTGAGGAAAAGCTCGGGCAGTTGGGCGCGCGCATCAGGCGCGCCAACTGACCGGGCTTTCGGTGGAGGCTGACGTGCGCAGCAGGTCAAGCGGGTCGACAGACCCGCGGCCGGAGCCAAAAGCGTATCTGGTTGGGCGCGCGCATCAGGCGCGCCAACTGACCGGGCTTTCGGTGGAGGCTGACGTGCGCAGCAGGTCAAGCGGGTCGACAGACCCGCGGCCGGAGCCAAAAGCGTATCTGGTTGGGCGCGCGCATCAGGCGCGCCAACTGAGCGGCCAGGGTTCTGAGTGGGAAATATGACTTTTCGTTTTGAAAATCAGGAAGATGTCTGTGGTAGGTGACGCGAGCATTATTACATTGGCGCTGTCAAAAGGCCGGATATTCGATGAGACGCTGCCGCTGCTGAAAGCCGCAGGTATCGAGCCGCTGGATGACCCGGAGAAGTCGCGAAAGTTGGTAATTTCCACCAACCGCGCCGATGTCAAGATCATCATCGTGCGTGCCTCGGATGTGCCGACTTACGTTCAGTACGGTGCTGCCGACCTGGGTATTGCGGGCAAGGATGTGCTGCTCGAACATGGCGGCGACGGCTTGTATCAGCCTCTGGATCTGCGCATCGCGCAGTGTCGAATGATGGTGGCGGTCGCCGACGACTTCGATTACGAGTCAGCGGTACGCCAGGGTGCGCGCCTGCGCGTTGCTACGAAGTACGTCAGGACGGCGCGCGAACACTTCGGTGCGAAAGGTGTGCACGTTGATCTGATCAAGTTATACGGCTCTATGGAACTTGCGCCGCTGGCGGGGCTTGCCGAGGCAATAGTAGATCTGGTCTCGAGCGGGAATACGCTGAAGGCGAACCAACTGCGGCCGGTCGAGGAAATTATGCCGATCAGTTCGCGCTTGATCCTGAATCAGGCAGCCCTGAAGCTGAAACGGCATCAGATTCAGCCCCTGGTCGATGCGTTTTCGGCCGCGGTGGACAAGGCTGTGAAATGACAGCGATCAGCCGGTTCTCGACGCGCGACTCCGACTTTGCGGAGCGGCTTGAGTCCTTGCTGGCGTTCGAGGTCACGCAGGACGCAGGTATCGAATCGGCCGTCTCGGAGATCCTTTTGGCGGTCCAGTCGCGAGGCGACGCCGCGCTGCTCGAATATACCGGCCGCTTCGATCAACTTGTGGCGAGCAGCGTTGATGAACTGGCAGTCGGGCCGGATGCGTTGCGCGAGGCGTTCGACAATCTGCCAAAGGCAAGGCGCAGCGCGCTCGAAGCGGCGGCGACGCGCATACGCGCCTACCACGAGAAGCAGTCTGTCTCCTCCTGGCGCTTCACGGAGGAGGATGGCACCACTCTCGGGCAAAAAGTCACGCCGCTCGACCGGGTTGGCGTTTACGTGCCGGGCGGCAAGGCAGCTTATCCATCTACCGTGTTGATGAACACGATCCCGGCGAAAGTGGCCGGTGTTGGTGAAGTGATAATGGTTGTGCCGACGCCGGGAGGCCGGCGCAATGATCTGGTGCTGGCGGCGGCACATATCGCCGGGGTTAATCGTGTATTCACCGTCGGTGGAGCGCAGGCAGTCGCAGCGCTTGCCTTTGGAACACAAAGCGTTCCTCAGGTCGACAAGATCGTCGGTCCCGGTAATGCTTATGTCGCGGCCGCCAAACGCAAGGTTTTTGGCGTGGTCGGGATCGACATGGTGGCAGGGCCGTCGGAAATTCTGGTGATTTGTGACGGCGCAACCGACCCCGACTGGATTGCGATGGACCTGTTTTCGCAGGCTGAACACGACGAGATGGCTCAGGCTATCCTGCTCAGCCCGGACGCTGCATTTCTGGATCGGGTTGCGAGCAGCATCGACCGTCAGCTCGCCGGCATGCCGCGCCGCAATGTCATCGAAGTTTCTCTTGCCGATCGCGGTGCATTGATACAGGTCACCGATCTGGAACAGGCGTGTGAGATCGCAAACCGCATTGCACCGGAACATCTGGAGCTATCGGTGGAAGATCCGGAGTCGCTGCTCGATCGAATCCGTCACGCGGGCGCGGTCTTTCTTGGACGATACACGTCCGAGTCGCTTGGCGACTATTGTGCGGGTCCTAACCACGTATTGCCGACCGCGCGCACGGCGCGCTTTTCGTCGCCGCTGGGTGTCTACGACTTCCAGAAGCGTACCAGCATCATTTCCGTGTCCCGGGAAGGGGCCTCGACCCTGGGGGCTATTGCCGCCGAGCTTGCCGACGGAGAAGGGCTTGCCGCGCATGCCAAGGCGGCGCGCCTGCGTTGTGAACCATGAGCCGTTTCTGGAGCGATGTCGTAAGCCAGCTGACTCCCTACGTTCCGGGCGAGCAGACTGAGCAGCCAGGCGTTGTCAAGCTGAACACCAACGAAAACCCCTATGGCCCCAGTCCGCGAGTGCTCGAAGCGCTGCGCGAGAACATCGGCGATGTGCTGCGTTTGTATCCTGATCCGGTGAGCGCAAGATTGCGCGAGGTGATTGCGCGGCGCTTCGGGGTGACGCCGGCACATGTTTTCGTCGGCAATGGGTCGGACGAAGTTCTTGCGCATACATTCCGGGCCTTGCTTACGCATTCTTCGCCGGTTCTGTTTCCGGACGTCACTTACAGTTTTTATCCGGTGTACTGCCGGTTGTTCGGAGCGAGTTACAGGCAAATCCCCCTCAATGCGCGATTCGAAATCGATGTCGGCGACTATATGCAGGAAAACGGAGGTATCGTCTTCCCCAACCCGAATGCGCCGACCGGGCTTGCCCTTGGCGTTTCGCAAATCGAGCGCCTGCTTGAAGCCAACGCGGATTCGGCTGTCGTGGTCGACGAAGCTTACGTTGACTTCGGCTGTGAGTCGGTCGTGCCGCTGGTGCACCGCTATCCTCACCTGTTGGTCACACACACTTTGTCGAAATCGTACGCTCTGGCCGGATTGCGCGTTGGATTTGCGATCGGCCATCCGGACCTGATCGGCGGGCTCGAGCGAGTCAAGGACAGTTTCAACTCCTACCCGGTCGACCGTCTGGCCCAGGCCGCGGCGATCGCCGCAATCGAGGATGTCGAGTATCTTGCAGAGAGTTGCCGGAAGATCATTCAGAGCCGGGAGCAGATGGCTGTTGACCTGCGCGCTCTCGGGTTCGAGGTGCTGCCGTCGAAAGCAAACTTCCTTTTGGCCCGCCACCCGTCGCGCGACGCGGAAACGTTGTCTGCGAAGTTGCGCGACGGTGGCGTTATCGTCCGGCATTTTCGTAATCCGCAGCGCGTTGCGCCGTATCTGCGCATCAGCGTCGGAACGGACGCACAGTGTGCGTCGTTGCTCGCTGCGTTGCGCCAAACGCTCGGCTAGGCGCAGCGCCGGTGTCGGGGGCGCCGCTCGCGGCGAATTTGGGTTAGGATTGCAATCCGTTTAAAGAATCGCTGGCAATGCGCAAGGCACAAGTTACCCGCAACACCCTGGAGACGAAAATCAGGGTCGAACTCGATCTGGATGGCGGCGGGCAGTCCCGATTGTCGACAGGTATCGGATTCTTTGATCACATGCTCGATCAGGTGGCCCGGCACGGTTTGATCGACCTGGATGTCGAAGCCGAGGGCGATTTGCACATCGATGCCCATCACACGGTGGAGGATGTCGGTATCACTGTCGGGCAGGCTTTTTCCAAGGCCATTGGCGACAAGAAGGGCGTGCGGCGTTACGGGCATGCCTTTGTGCCGCTCGACGAGGCGTTGTCACGGGTCGTGGTGGATCTTTCCGGCCGGCCGGGTCTCGAGTACCGCGTTGAATACGTCCGGGGAATGATCGGCGAGTTCGACGTCGATCTGATACACGAGTTTTTTCAGGGGTTCGTCAATCACGCGCAGGTTACCTTGCATATTGACAATCTCAGTGGTGGCAATGCGCATCATCAGGCCGAAACAATTTTCAAGGCGTTCGGCCGGGCGCTGCGTATGGCGGCTGAACTGGACCCGCGTGCCGGCCAGAGCCTGCCTTCGACCAAGGGAAGTCTCTAAAGGCCTTCCGACTCGTTTCCTTCAATATGGCCAAGATCGCAGTAGTCGACTATGGCATGGGCAATCTTCGCTCGGTAGCGAAGGCGCTCGAGCATGTCGCCCCCGAGAGCATTGTCCTCGTGACCAGTGATGCGCGCGACATTCACGATGCCGACCGTATCGTTTTTCCGGGCCAGGGCGCGATGCCTGACTGCATTCGCGAACTCGAAGCGCGCGGGCTGCGCGAACCGTTGCTCGATGCCGCGAGAAACAAGCCATTTCTCGGGCTGTGCATTGGCCTGCAGATGTTGTTCGAACACAGCGAAGAAGGTGATGTTGCGGGGCTGGGCCTTCTCCCCGGGCGTGTATTGCGTTTTCCACCAGAGCGCATGCGCGACGACTCCGGCAACAAACTCAAAGTGCCGCATATGGGGTGGAACCAGGTGTTCCAAAAGCGCCAGCATCCCATGTGGGAAGGGATAGAGGACGGAAGCCGTTTTTATTTCGTGCACAGCTATTTTGTGGACGTTTCCGATCCCGGTATTGTGGCGGGCGAAACTTGGTACCCATTCGCTTTTGCGAGTGTGGTGGCGCGAAAAAATATTTTTGCCGTGCAGTTTCACCCGGAAAAGAGTCAGTCTGAGGGACTCAGGCTATTGTCGAATTTTGTGAGTTGGGACGGATCTGCAACCGTTCGCCAGGACAAGGCGCTCGGTGCACTGGACGCCTGAATTTCGACTTTTGCCGTAGAACTTTCTTTGTTGCTGACACGATTATCAAGCACCCCGACCTTTACATTCAGACTACCTGGACAGACTTCGGACCATGTTACTTATTCCCGCTATCGATCTTAAGGACGGACATTGCGTTCGCTTGAAACAGGGCGACATGACGGATGCAACGGTATTCTCCGAGGACCCTGGCGCAATGGCCCGTCACTGGATCGACCAGGGCGCGAAGCGTTTACACCTGGTCGACCTGAACGGCGCATTTGCCGGCAAACCGGTGAACGAGGATGCGATCAAGATGATCGTCGCCGAGGTTGGCGATGATATTCCGGTTCAACTGGGTGGCGGCATTCGTGATCTGGACACCATCGAGCGTTATCTGGATGATGGCGTGACCTATGTGGTTATCGGCACGGCCGCGGTAAAGACGCCCGGATTTCTCCACGATGCATGCGTTGCATTTCCGGGCCATGTGATTGTGGCGCTTGACGCGCGGGACGGAAAAGTTGCTGTCGAAGGTTGGTCCAAGATGACCGGGCACGACGTCATCGATCTCGCCCAGAAGTTTCAGGACTACGGCATCGAGGCGGTAATTTATACGGATATTGGCCGCGACGGGATGATGACGGGTGTGAACATCGATGCAACGGTAGAGCTTGCGCGTGCGCTCACGGTGCCGGTTATCGCCAGCGGGGGCATCAACTCGCTCAAGGATATCGAGAAGCTGTGTGGAGTCGAAGACGAGGGCATTATGGGTGCTATTACCGGCCGCGCAATCTACGAGGGCACGATCGATTTCTCCGTAGCGGCAAAGCTGGCGCAGGGTGGCGGCGAGGAGACTGGCGGCGCCGCGCAAGCGCCATCCTGATCGTCGAATCAGGCGCAGATCGCATGGGTCTTTCGAAACGCATTATTCCGTGTCTGGACGTCACCGGTGGCCGCGTCGTCAAGGGAGTGAACTTCGTCGGACTGCGTGATGCGGGAGATCCGGTCGAGATCGCCAGGCGCTACGACCAGCAAGGTGCTGACGAATTATGTTTCCTTGACATCACGGCGAGTAGCGACGAACGCGGGCTCATCGTCCACGTTATCGAAGAAGTCGCCGCCGAGGTTTTCATCCCGCTTACGGTCGGGGGTGGAGTCCGGTCAATTGAGGACGTGCGCAGCCTGCTTAATGCGGGAGCCGACAAGGTCAGCATCAATACGGCGGCGGTGCTTAATCCGAAACTCGTCGAACAGGCTGCGGCGCGTTTTGGTTCCCAATGCATCGTGATTGCGGTGGATGCGCGGCGGGTTCCGGACTCAACGCCTTTGCGATGGGAGGTGTTTACCCATGGCGGTCGCAAGGCTACGGGCATCGATGCCGTCGAATGGGGCAAGCGCATGCAAGATGCCGGAGCCGGTGAAATTCTGCTGACGAGTATGGATCGGGACGGTACCAAGTCGGGATTTGATCTGCAGCTGACGCGCGCTTTTTCGGACGCGCTGGATGTGCCGATCATCGCCAGCGGTGGTGTTGGCGATTGCGAACACTTCGTCGCAGGCGTGATCGAAGGCGGGGCGGATGCGCTTCTCGCTGCCAGCGTTTTCCACTATGGGGAACTCACGGTTGCGCAGGTCAAGAAATCCCTCGCCGATCGCGGTATCGAGGTGCGATGATGGGCACGGAGTGGACCGATGAAGTTGACTGGAACGGCGATGGGCTGGTGCCCGCCATCGCCCAGGATGCGGTCAGCGGACAGGTGCTGATGGTGGCGTGGATGGATCGCGAAGCCTTGCTGGAGACGGTGCAAACCGGGCGCGCGGTCTACTGGTCGCGTTCGAGATCGCGGCTTTGGCGAAAAGGCGAGGAATCCGGGCATGTGCAGCTGGTAAAGGAAATCTTTCTTGATTGCGACGGAGATGTCGTGCTACTCAAGATAGACCAGACGGGCGGTATTGCATGCCATACTGGCCGGGCGAGCTGCTTTTTCAGGAAGCTTGACACCGGCAAGTGGGTTGTTACGCAACCCGTCCTGCGTGACCCTGATCAGATATACGGAAAGCCATGACTGACGCCAGTATTCTCGAGCGGCTTGCCGCCGTGATCGATGAGCGAAAGAGTGCCGACCCGGGTAGTTCCTATGTTGCAAGCCTGTTCGGCAAAGGGCACGATGCCATCCTCAAGAAGGTTGCCGAAGAGTCGGCTGAGGTCCTTCTGGCGGCGAAAGACGGTGATAAACTGCATATCGTCCGCGAAACAGCGGACTTGTGGTTTCATTGCCTGGTGATGCTTTCGTATCACGGCGTTGGCCCGGACGATGTGCTGGACGAACTGGGGCGTCGCGAAGGCCAGTCAGGCATCGAGGAAAAGCGTAACCGGTAGCGGCCGGACCAGACTGGTTTGTGTCTGTCTGCTCCCGGGTCGTCCAGGGTTATCCGGGGTTGCTGATTTTGAGTGAACAGGACTGTATTTTTTGCAAGATCGTTCGCGGCGAGATTCCAAGCCGCAAGATCTATGAAGATGACGAGATTCTTGCCTTTCATGATATTCGGCCGGTAGCTCCGGTGCATTTCATGATGATTCCGAAGAAGCATGTCGCTTCGTTGGCTGATGTGCAGGAAGAAGACCGGAATGTCCTCGGCGGAATCATGCTTTTGGCGGGCCGGCTGGCTCGAGAGCAGGGTTCCACGGACGGATTTCGGACTATCATCAATACAGGCAGAGTGGGGCGGCAGGATGTCTACCATCTCCACGTGCATGTTGTCGGCGGACAGGATCCTCTTCCGGGAATGATCCAGAAGTCGAAGTAACTGAACTTTCGAGGGCGAAGCAAATGGGAACATTCAGTATTTGGCACTGGTTGATTGTCTTGGTGGTCGTCGTTCTTGTGTTCGGCACCAAGAAGCTGGGAAACCTGGGATCTGATCTCGGAAAAGCCGTCAAGGGCTTCAAGGAAGGCGTCAAGCCCGAAGAGGATGCCACGGCAACCGCGAAACTGGAGTCCGAAGAGGCAACTGGCGAAACGATAGAAGGCGAGATCAAGCAAAAGTCAAAAAGCTGATCCTGCCCAATCCCGCGGACGATCCCCCAAGTGTTCGATTTTGGCCTCTCTGAGTTGATGATCATCGCCGTTGTCGGGTTGATCGTAATCGGCCCGGAACGGTTGCCGCGGGTTGCGCGCACGCTCGGGCACCTGTTTGGACGCATGCAGCGCTATGTCACTGAAATCAAGGCCGACATCAACCGCGAGGTCGAGTTGGACGAACTGCGCAAATTGCAGTCTTCGATGAAAGAAGCTGCGCAGGAAATACAGGACAGCGTCTCCAAGCAGGTCAACTTTATCGAAGACGAGGTCAAGCAGGCTGAGTCAGAGACCAGAAAGAGCGTCGAAGAAGCCGTTGAGCCGGTCGCGGGAATCAATCTGATGCACTCGCTCAATCCTCCAGATTATCCTGAGGATTCGACTGACCAGCCATCTGCGGAGCAGATTCAAACAGCACGGAAGCCGAAAGAAACCGGCGCAGACTCGCCTCCTTCCAACAAGACCGACAATAAGGCATAGCGGGCATAAAACATGAAGACTGGTTTCCCGGCCTTTGTCCGCCGTCACAGCAGGTATTGATGAGCGACCCCGATTCCTTCATGTCGCACCTCATCGAGCTGAAGGTGCGGCTCACCCGCAGCATCATCGCACTGCTGGTGGCGTTTGGAGCGCTGTTTTACTGGGCCCGGGACATTTACAGCCTGCTTGCCGAGCCGATGCTGGCGAAGTTGCCGCCGGGTACCCAGATGATTGCGGTGGAGGTGGCATCACCGTTTTTTGTCCCGATCAAGGTCACGATGTTCGCGGCGCTGATCATCGCCTTGCCCTACATCCTCTACCAGATCTGGGCATTCGTCGCGCCCGGATTGTATTCGCACGAGAAAAAGCTCGTTCTTCCGCTGATTGCGACCAGCACCCTGCTGTTCGTGGTCGGAATGGCGTTTGCCTATTTCATCGTGTTTCCGGTGGTTTTCAAGTTCATCACGCAGTTCGCCCCTGAAGGCGTCGCCGTGATGACCGACATTCAGAAGTACTTCGATTTCGTGCTGGCGTTGTTCCTTGCGTTCGGGGTGGCGTTCGAAACGCCTATTGCCGTGGTGCTTCTGACGCGCATGGGCATTTTCAGTATCGCGCAGATGAAGGAAGCGCGCCCTTACGTCGTAGTGGGTGCGTTCGTGGTCGCGGCGATATTTACGCCGCCTGACGTCGTATCCCAGCTGTTGCTGGCGTTTCCCCTATGGCTGCTCTACGAAATGGGCCTGATCATCTCGAGCTGGATGGGCAAGGCGTCGGATGACGACGACACCAGGGCGGATCAAGCGAAGGTCGAGAAAAAAACAGAGCAAACCGGTTCGGACACTCCTGCCGGTTGAGGCCGTAATGACACTCCGCGCCGCTTGATTGGCCGCTATTCTGTGCCTATTCGAAATTTTTGCCATGCATCGGGCGAGGCCTGGTGCCCACCTGAATCTGAACCGCCATTTCCTCGCGGTCGCGCAGCAGCTGAAGGGTAGCCCGTTCGCCGGGTCTTAGCGCGGCAATCAGATTTAGCATCTCGGTTGAATCAGTGAATGTCTGTGATTGGACGCCGATAAGGATATCCCCGCGCCTGACTCCGGCGCGTTCGGCTGGCCCGCCGGGCTGTACGCCGGCGATCAGCGTTCCATTGGTCGTTGGCAAGTTGAATGATTCGGCCAGTTCGGGTGAGATGTCTTGCACCTCAACGCCGATCCAGCCGCGAGTGACCGAGCCGGTCTGAATAATCTGTTCCATCACCTGGCGGGCGAGGTCCGACGGGATGGCGAAGCCGATGCCAAGCGATCCCCCGGTACGGGAGTAGATTGCACTGTTGATGCCGACGAGATTGCCTGCCGCGTCGACCAGTGCGCCGCCGGAGTTCCCGGGGTTGATCGCAGCGTCGGTCTGGATAAAGTTTTCAAACGTGCTGATACCCAGCCGGCTACGGTTTTTGCCGCTGACGATGCCCATAGTCACGGTCTGTCCGACGCCGAACGGGTTACCGATAGCAAGCACGAAATCGCCGATACTCAAGCTCTGGGGATTGCCAAAGGCGATGGCTGGCAAGTTTGCAAGGTCCACTTTCAGCACGGCGAGATCGGTTTCCGGGTCCGTTCCCACAATCGTTGCCGAGGCCTTCCTGCCCCCGGCGAGCGCGACTTCAATCTCGTCAGCTGTCTCGATCACATGGTGATTAGTCAGTACGTATCCTTCGGGCCCTACGATGACGCCGGAGCCCAGACTGGCAGACTGGCGGCTTTCGCTGTCGAACTGGTCACCAAAGAAACGCCGGAACAAGGGATCGTCCATGAAAGGGTGGCGCGGGAGTTTTGTTTCCTTGGTCGTGTAGATGTTCACAACCGCTGGCATCGCCTTGTTTGCCGCGGTCTTCAGACTGCCAAGCGCGAGATCGGCGGGTTGTCGTTCGCCGGCTTCACGAATAGTGATCACTTCGCCACCAGTGGTCGGGCGGGACCACTTTGCCAGGTCCGGCCGCAAGGTCGTGATCACGAACAAAACCGCGAGGCAGATTGTCACCGCCTGGGAAAATATCAACCAAAATTTGCGCATGGCGTCCTGGAGTCCTACTGGAACGGCTGAAATATGATGCTGACCCGGCTTGAAAATATGGCCTGAAGCCAATCTCAGGCAGATTATTCCGCATAATCATGCCGGTTAGAAGTGATTGGCTCAACGAGTACCGGCCTGGCGAGGACAGGTATCATTCGTGACATGCCTGAAAACGCTTTGTAAATCTGGGTTTTGTATGCCCTTTTTGGTTTGACAACGCGCCTCTGTGGCGATTAGAATTCGCGCCTTTCGCATTTAGACGACTCCGTCTGGGAAACGTCGCCATGAAAACCTACACTGCCAAACCGGCTGAAATTCGTCGTGACTGGTATCTGATCGATGCGACCGACAAAGTGCTCGGCCGCCTTTCTGTTGAAATTGCCAGGCGCCTGCGCGGCAAGCATAAGCCTATTTACACGCCGCACGTCGACACCGGTGACTATATCGTCGTTGTCAATGCCGACAAGATCCGCGTGACCGGCAACAAGGCGCAAGACAAGATCTATTACCGCCACAGCGGTTACCCCGGTGGTCTGTATCAGACCAACTTCAAGAAGATGCAGGACCGGTTTCCAGGCCGGCCGCTGGAGCTTGCAGTAAAGGGAATGCTGCCCAAAGGCCCGCTCGGATACGCGATGCTGAAAAAGCTGAAGGTTTACGAGGGTTCACAACATCCGCATGCGGCACAGCAGCCGCAGGCACTGAACGTCTGAGAGACTGCTCAACATGGCCATGGCATCGCAAGCAAACTACGGAACCGGTCGCCGCAAGTCAGCAGTGGCTCGCGTCTACATCAAGCCCGGCAAGGGCTCTATCGTTGTCAACAACAAACCTGTCGATGAGTTTTTCTCACGGGAAACAGGTCGCATGCTGGTCCGGCAGCCACTCGAGCTGACAGAGATGGCGTCGAATTTCGACATCAGTGTAAATGTGACGGGTGGAGGCGAATCCGGCCAGGCGGGTGCTGTACGTCACGGCATCGCAAGGGCCCTGGTTGACTACGACGCCTCGCTCAAGCCCGTCCTGCGGAAGGCTGGCCTGATCACGCGAGACGCGCGCGAGGTGGAGCGAAAGAAAGTCGGTCTGCGCAAAGCCCGGCGGCGTCCCCAGTATTCCAAGCGCTGATCGTTTTCAGCCGCATGAAAGCCGCCCGCGGGGCGGCTTTTTTGTTTTCGTGCCTGAGTTTTCCGCCATGGCGCGGTATTCGCTAAGGTATTATCGAACTTTTCACACGTAACATCTTGCAGCAAATGATAAAAGCCGGGATCGTCGGTGGCACTGGGTACACGGGGGTGGAATTGCTCCGTATCCTCGCGTCTCATCCGCACGTTGAGTTGGTTGCCATTACCTCGCGCAAGGATACCGGTACGCCGGTTGCCGCCATGTTTCCCAGCTTGCGGGGACACGTCGATCTGGTTTTCTCGGACCCGGACAGTGCACAACTCGACGCCTGCGACGTCGTTTTCTTTGCCACTCCGCATGGTGTCGCGATGGCTCACGCGCCCCGTCTGGTCAAGGCAGGCGTGAAAGTGATCGACCTCGCTGCCGATTTTCGACTGCAGGACCTTGTGCAGTGGAAAAAGTGGTACCAGGTGGAGCACGTCGCAACGGATCTCCTCGTTGAGGCGGCATATGGCCTGCCGGAGTTGTACCGGGAAGCAATCAGGACCGCACGCGTGGTGGGCAACCCGGGCTGTTACGCCACGGCTGTCCAACTCGGGTTCCTGCCGTTGCTCGAGGCAGGGGTTGTCGACCCTTCCAGCCTTGTGGCAGACGCGAAGTCTGGCGTCAGCGGCGCTGGCAGAAAAGCCGATCTCGGAATTATTTTTTCGGAAACTTCCGACAACTTTCGTGCTTATGGCGTCGCCGGCCATCGGCATCATCCAGAAATGGTGCAGGGCCTCACGTACGCGTCCGGTGAGCCGGTCGGAGCTGGTGTTCGTGCCGCATCTGACGCCGGCGATTCGCGGCATCCACGCGACGCTCTACGCGCAGTTGAAAAGTGATATCGACGTCCAGGCTTTATACGAATCGCGTTTTGGCGGCGAACCCTTCGTTGACGTAATGCCCGCTGGCAGTCACCCGGAAACGCGAAGTGTGCGGGGCGCCAATACCTGCCGTATCAGTGTTCACCGCCCTGGGGACGGGAATACTGTCGTCGTGCTTGTCGTCATCGACAATCTGGTAAAAGGTGCCTCCGGACAGGCGGTGCAGAATATGAACCTGATGTTCGGCCTTGAAGAAACCACCGGGCTCGATCATGTCGCGTTGATGCCTTGAGCACGATGAAGCGGCTCAGGCTCAAGAAATTGCGGCGCAGGTTCGGAATCGCGGCCCCGCGCGTGGCCGTGCAGTCTCACGTGCCATGGTACTGGCGGTGGCTCACCTCGACAGTGTTTCTTGTCGTCACGATCACCGCCGCCTGGATCGCGTACGACATAGGCCGTCGCTACGCCGGTTTTGATTCAAGCGAGGCCGAGGGGGCCCAGTCACGCCTGCAGGAAATCAACGAGCAACTAATGCAGGAGAATGCCCAATTGCGCAATGACATTGCTGCGATGGAGCGCCAATTGGAGATCGAATTGGCCGCACAGGGCAACCTTACTGGCCAGATACGTGGCCTGTCCGAGGAAAACGCGCTGTTGAAGGAAGATCTTGCTTTCTTTCAGACGCTCATGGCGTCGGGTGCTGATCCCGGTGGCGTCAGCGTCAACCGGTTTCGGGTCGAGCGGGATGCTTTGCCTGGGGAATATCGGTACCATTTGTTGATCGTGCAGTCGAAAAAGCGGGTCAGGGAGTTCACGGGGCGGCTGCAGTTGATCGTCGACTACGTGGCTAATGGCAAACCCGCCGTAATGACCTTTCCGGCGGAAGGGGAGGATGAGAAGGCATATAATTTGCGCTTCAAGTTCTATCAACGGGTGGAAGGCACGTTTACGCTCAAACCCGAAGCGGTTGTTCGAGAGGTGCAAGTCCGTGTCATACAGGACGGGGATTCGACGCCTGTGTCGACGCAAGCGGCAACCCTGTCGTGATCTGGAGGAAAAATGTTCGGAAACAAACCCACCAAACCGCAGAACAGAATTGACAGTCTTGTCGGAGCGGGCACCGTCATAGAAGGAAACATTGCGTTTTCCGGAGGACTGAGGGTGGACGGTCGCGTTCGCGGAAACGTGCTGACAGCCGACGACCAGCCGAGCACGCTCGTTTTGAGCGAGAAGGCTCAGATCGAAGGCGAGATACGTGTATCGCACGCAGTCATCAATGGCACTGTGATTGGACCGGTGTTCGGTGCAGAATATGTCGAACTACAGCCCAAATCGAATGTCACAGGGGATGTGCATTACCGGACACTTGAGATCCAGCTCGGAGCGGTTGTGCAAGGCCGGCTGGTTCACCGCGATGAGGATGGGGCCAAGAAGGTCGTGCCGCTAACGGCACAAGAGTAACGACCGACTGGTCGTTTTGAAATGCAGAATGCCTGGTTGCTGAACTGTCAGCAGGAGTGAGATATGAATGCAGTAACAGAAATGCCTACGCCACTTGTCTTTAGCGATAGCGCTGCCGATAAAGTCAGGCAGCTTATCGAGGAAGAAGGCAACGATGCGCTCAAACTCAGGGTATTCGTTACCGGTGGCGGATGCTCGGGATTTCAATATGGCTTCACGTTCGACGAAGAAATCAATGAGGATGATGCGACCATGGAAAAAAATGGCGTGACCCTTTTGATTGATGCGATGAGCTATCAGTATCTGGTCGGTGCCGAGATTGATTATCAGGAAGGTATCGAGGGTGCGCAGTTCGTGATCAAGAATCCGAACGCCAGTTCCACTTGCGGCTGCGGTTCATCCTTTTCGGCTTGAACCGGGAAAGATTCGGCACGACCTGAGCAGCGGTACAGCGAGAAGCTGCGCGGTTGCACTCAACGCAGAAATGATTGCAAACGGGAGCCTTTTGGCTCCCGTTTTTTTGTTTTCAATGCTTGCCTGGCAAAGGTGTTGCAGCCGTGCGAAGCGGCTTGCTAACGGTGGCGCGGTCAGTCCAACGAGGCGAGATTGGTATCGTTGAGCAGGTCAAGCCGGCTGAGCAGGGGTTTGGCGGTCGCATCGAAATCGTCACGGCGCTCCGCTGTGATCGGCGGACCCGGCGGCAAGGCGAGCTTGAGCGGATTGCGTTGCTTGCCGTTCACCAGAAATTCGTAGTGCAAGTGGGGGCCGCTCGCCAGGCCCGTCATTCCGACGTAGCCAATGACCTGTCCCTGTTCGACCCGGGACCCTGCCCGGACGCCACGCGCGAAGCGCGACAGATGTGCGTAGCGGGTTCCGTATCCGTTTGCATGGCGCAGGGTAACGAGTTTGCCGTATCCGCCTTTTCTGCCCGCAAACTGAACGCTGCCACTGGCGGTGGCGCGCACCGGTGTGCCGGTTGGGGCGCCGTAATCGATACCGCGATGGGCTCGCCACTTTTTCAGCACTGGATGGAAACGGGCATTCGTGTAGCGAGACGTAATTCTCGAAAACGCCAGAGGTGAACGCAGAAAAGCCTTGCGAACGTTCTTGCCATCCGGGTCGTAGTAGCCGCCGCGTCCATCTTCATCCTCGAAGTAGACGGCCCGAAACGATCTGCCCTGGTTGGTGAATTCGGCGGCGACCACGCGGCCAACCCCGATGAACTCACCTTCAGCATAATTTGCTTCATAGACGACCGTGAAGCCGTCTCCCTGCCGAAGGTCACGATTGAAATCGATGTCGCTCGAAAAAATTTCGGCAATCTGAATCGCAACATTCTCGTGCAGCCCGGCCGCATCCGTCGCGCCGAACAGGGAATAGTTGATCGTTCCCGAGCTTTGCATGATGCGAGGCTCGAACTGCGGAGTCTGTTCTGTCGCTTCAAATCCGTCGGCGGTGCGCTTGACCAGAAGCTGCTTGCGATCGCCGTTGATGTACGAAAGCTGTACCAGCTGGCCGTGACTCGTGGTGATTGCCCTGACGCTACGACCCGGGATCAACCTGTACAGCGAGCGAACGCTGCGAGCCTGAAGCAGATAATTCATCGCCTCCGGGTCATCAACGCCGAGGCGCAGCAGAATCGCGGCAACCGTGTCTCCCCGCCGAATACGCTCCTCCCGCCAGTAGTTCTGGGTATCCTGGGAAGGCTGCGCCGAAGGCAGTGGCAGCGTTATCTGCTCCACCACGTGCCGGATATCGATATGCTCCGGCTGGGTGCCGGGGGCGAAGCCAAAGGCAGCGACTACGCCAAACAACGGCAACATGGCGAGTGGCGCCAACCACATCGCCGCTCGGGATTTCCGTTGTCTCCCGATGTTTTGCGCTAGAATTTCTTCTTTCTTCAAAGACATGCGATAGTCTCAGTCAAGATTGTTCGGAGCTTAGCAGAATCGTTATTGAACTAAAAGCAAGTATCGCAAGAGGCGGGCCAACGCGCGTTCTTGCGCGGCCGAGGCCGATCGCCTGAACCCAACAGCAGACAACGATGCACATTAAGGAACAACTGGAAGTTATCAGGCGCGGCGCGGATGAGTTGCTCGTCGAGCAGGAACTCGTCGACAAACTGGAGTCAGGCAGGCCGTTAAGAGTGAAGGCGGGCTTCGATCCGACGGCTCCGGACCTGCACATCGGGCACACGGTTCTGATCAACAAGCTTCGACAGCTTCAGGAACTGGGGCATCACGTCATTTTTCTGATTGGCGATTTCACCGGGATGATTGGCGATCCGACCGGAAAGAACGCCACCCGGCCGCCACTGACGCGCGAGGATGTTGTCCGCAATGCGGCGACATACAAGGAGCAGGTGTTCAAGATACTTGACCCGGAGCGCACCGAGATCGCGTTCAATTCCACATGGATGAACGAATTCAATTCCGCAGACATGATCCGGCTGGCCGCATCCTATACGGTGGCGCGCATGCTGGAACGCGACGATTTCGGGAAGCGTTACAAGTCAGGGCAATCGATTGCGATACACGAGTTCCTCTACCCGCTGGTGCAGGGCTATGACTCG